>CAVZEA010000007.1:0-794275 GCA_963774225.1 uncultured Thermoleophilia bacterium | reverse complement strand
GAGGCGGGTGCTCTGCTGCCCAGCCCGCACGCCATCCTCGCCGGCCCGACCTTCGAGGAATGGCTAGGCGCACGCGCGGCTGGCGAAGACGAGGACATTCGACACGCGGCGGGTCGAAAAACATGACTCGTTCCCGTCGAGTTCGGTTGGGAGCGCCCGAACTGTTGGAAGAGCCAGAGCTCTGCCCCGAGGCAGCCCGCGACGAAGTCGGGCAGCATCCCCTTCGACAGCTACGAACATGAAAACGGGTGACAGGGCGGCGGTTCAGGGCGTCAGCTAGTGCGAACGGGTCGCGGCGGCCTCGCGCACCCGCTCCACATGGCTGGCCTCACGTTCCGAACCACCGTCGCGGCGACACTTGGCGCGCTGGCCCGGCGCCGCAGCGCGGACACCGCACCTGGCGTGTGACCTCGCGCGGTAGACGCGGCGGCCTGGTCAACCCGCCTGGCGGATGCGCGCGCTGCTGGGGCAGCAGCTCCTCCATCTCAACGCCGCAGCAAATAGGCGGCTCGCCCTCGGCGAACGCGCTCGGGAGTTCGACATGGGCGCCGCAGGAGGCACAAACGAACTGTCGAGCAGGCATCGGGCTACAGACAATAGCGCCGTCACGAAGCTGGGAGGCATCACGAACATTGGCCCACGGGAGAGTTCTGGCTCTCCGGTACCCAAGAAATGCCGAAGCCCGCGACCCTTGGCTCCGAAGAGCTGCTGGGCTACGGGCTTCGACAAGACGAGTCTTTCACCGCCGAGTTTCCACGTCAACCCGCTACGCGCGTAAGTCCCTCGACTAACCCGGCTCGCCAGGATGTAGGCGAAGTACTCGGTGTAGCCTCCGAGCTCTCCTTCTCCGGCCAGCCCTCGAACCGCGCCCGCTCCTAGGGGTCGCGCGGAGCCTCTCAACTGGCTGACGTTCCTGGTGGCTATACGGCTGCCAGCGCTACCGGCCCAAATGGGCTGTGCCGCAGTCGGGGATTGTTGGAAGGTCGTTGGAAGATTTCCCTGGACGCATAGGAACGGAGGCGGATCGACACGGACGCGAGAAGCGCTTGGTTGAGGGAAAATGGCTTGGTTGAGCAGAGGGGATCAGCGCTGGCCTCTCCATGGTAAGGAGGGGGTCAACGGTTCGAGTCCGTTAGAGGGCTTACTCAAAAGCGGCGCACGCGGCCCCAACCCGTCTGATCGCTGCGCTCGCTTGTGAGCAATTGCCGCAACCAGCGTTGGCGGACAGCGAGACGCCCGTTTCAACTGACCTCTACGCGCGAGCGGAGGTCGACCTTTAGGTGAGCAGGAACAGTTCGAGTCCGTGGGCGAGGGCATTGGCGGCTCGCTGGCGAAACGCAGGGCTCTCGAGCAGGGCGGCGTCGGTGGAGTTGTGCATGTTGCCGGTCTCGATGAACACCTTCGGCACGGTGGACAGGTTGAGGCCGCCGAGGTCGGTGCGGACGTCGAGTCCGTCGTGGCCGACGTAGGTAGCGCGGCGGCATTGCCGTACCGGCCGCGTAGGCGTTGCGGACGTCGACGGCGAGCCGTTTCGAGGCGGCTGGCGATCCGTCGGGTGATGCCGGTGTTGGGTGGGTAGATCACGTCGAAGCCGCGTCCGTCTTGCGGGCCGCCGTCGGCGTGGATCGAGATGGCGGCGTCGGCGTGTGCTCGGTTGCCGATCGCTGCCCGCTGGTTGATGCACGGCCCCCACGGTGTGTGCGCGGTGCGGGTGAGGACGACCGTCGCGCCGGCCGTTTTGAGGATGCGCGCGAGTCGGGTCGCGACGTCGAAGTTGAAGGCGGCTTCGGTGTAACCGTCTGCGCTTTCGGTGCCGGTCGTATCGCACGCCTTGCGAAAGCCGCCGGCGGGCACGAGCTTGCCGATCTCGTCGAGGTGCTTCCAGTTGTTCGGGTTGTGGCCCGGGTCGATCGCGACGATCTTCCCCGACAGCGGTAGACCACCGCCATGCGCGCTCACCGAGGACGACAGCACAAGCGTTAGGAAAGCCACTCCCGCCAGTAGACACACGGCTGCGCTACCGACTGGAAGCCGGAGCAGATGCTTCATCGATCGGCTACCTCCGCAGCGCACCGGACGGTTTAGTTCGTGCGGGTCGGCGCGCAGTCGCTGCAGGCGCCGTGGAGGATGACGTCGTGTCCTTCGACCGCGTAGCCGGTTCGTCGTTCGAGCTTGGCGAGGGCTCGTTCGAGTTCGTCGTCGGCGAAGGCTTCGATCTTGCCGCAGTCGTCGCAGACGAGGTGATGGTGGTGTTCGCCGTCGGGGTGGATGGGCTCGAAGCGGGCGCTGTCGGCGCCGATCTCGATCCGCTGGACGTAGCCGTCGCGGCTGAGTTGTTCGAGTGCGCGGTAGATGCTGGCGATGCCGACATGGCGGCCGTGCGCGCGGAGCTGGTCGAAGATCTCCTGCGCGGTGAGGCAGCAGGACTGCTCGCCGAGCAGCTGGATGACGGCGCGGCGGGCGCCGCCGTCGCGGTGTCCTCGGGTTCGGAGCGAGGCGAGCGTCTGCTCCGACCACTCGCGGCTGGGCGAGCGGTCCATGGCGTTAACGATAGCGCCTCCCATCACCATTTGCTAGAGAGAATGATTCTCGCTAGAGTTAAGCCCGGTGTCGTCTGTCGACTGGCGGAGGTGTGACGGGATGCGCAGGTTGGTCTCGGTCGTGGGCGTCGTTGTTGCGTGCGCGGCGCTGGGCGCGGCGGTCGCGTCGGGCGAGCGCGGATCGGCCGCCGGCGGCAAGCTGCAGGTCGTCGCTGCGGAGAACTTCTGGGGCAGCATCGCCGCAGCAGCTCGGCGGCTCGAAGGTGTCGGTGACGAGCATCATCGTCAACCCGGACACCGATCCGCACTCCTATCAGCCGAGCGCCGGTGACGCGCGCACGATGGCGGGCGCGAAGTTCGCGATCGTGAACGGGATCGGCTACGACAAGTGGGCCTCGCAGCTGCTGGCGGCGAATCCTGTCTCCGGCCGCACGGTGCTCGACGTCGGCGACCTGCTGGGACTGAAGGAGGGCGACAACCCGCACCAGTGGTACAACCCCGCCTCGGTGCAGAAGGTGATCAACGCGATCACCGCCGCCTACGACAAGATCGACCCGGCCGACAAGTCGTACTTCGCGGCGCAGAAGAAGCACTTCGAGACGGTGTCGCTGAAGACCTACAACCAGCTGCGCGCGCAGATCCGGAAGCGCTTCGCCGGCGTCCCGGTCGGCTACAGCGAGAGCATCTTCCAGCCGCTCGGCCAGAGCATGGGGCTGAAGCTGCTGACGCCGTACAGCTTCGCGAAGGCGGTCGCCGAGGGGACGGAGATCAGCGCCAAGGACAAGCAGACCGTCGACAACCAGGCGCAGCATCGTCTGATCAAGGTGTGGGTGTACAACAGCCAGAACGCGACGCCCGACATCCAACGGATCAACACGATCGCCAAGCAGCAGCACATCCCGATCGCGACCGTCACCGAGACGCTCTCCCCGGCCACGCTGAACTTCGAGCAGTGGCAGGTGGCAGAGCTGCGCGGCCTGATCAAGGCCCTGCATCAGGCGACCGGACGCTAGCTCGGTGACGGTCGCTGACGTGAATCGTCGCGAGCCCGCCCGGCTCGACCCGGCCGCGACCGCGGCGATCGAGTTGCGCGGCGCCGCGGTCAGCCTCGGTGGCCGCACGATCTGGAGCGAGGCGACACTCGCGATCGAGCCGGGCGAGTTCGTCGCCGTGCTCGGCCCCAACGGCGCCGGCAAGTCGACGCTTCTGCGCGTCCTGCTCGGACAGCAGGCCCTGGCGACGGGGACGGTGTCGGTGCTCGGCAGCGCGCCTCGGACGGCCAAGCGGGAGATCGGCTACCTGCCGCAGCGGCACGCCTTCGACGAGACGACGCGGATCCGCGGCATCGACCTCGTCCGGCTCGGCCTCGACGGGGCTCGCTGGGGGCTGCCGCTCCCCGGCCGCTCGGCCGAGCGGCGCCGCGTCGAGGAGGCGATCGGGCTCGTCGGCGCCGCCGGCTATGCGCGGCGGCCGATCGGCGAGTGCTCGGGCGGGGAGCAGCAGCGGCTGCTGATCGCGGCGGCGCTCGTTTCGCGGCCGCGGATGCTGTTCCTCGACGAGCCGCTCGACAGCCTCGACCTGCCGAACCAGGCGGCCGTGGCCGCGCTGCTCAACCGGATCTGCCGCGCGGAGGCGATGACCGTCCTGCTCGTCGCCCACGACGTCAACCCGCTGCTCGCGCACGTCGACCGGGTCGTCTACGTCGCCGCGGGGCGGATCCTCTCCGGCCCGCCCGAGCAGGTGATCAGGAGCGAGACGCTGAGCGAGCTCTACGGGTCGCCGGTCGAGGTATTGCGGACCTCGGACGGGCGCCTCGTCGTCGTCGGACAGCCGGAGGCGCCGCACCATCACTCCGACCGGCACGCGCATCCGTGAATCCGCACCTCTCCCTCAACCCGCTGACGGACTACCACCAGCTCGTCGTCTACCCGTTCATGGTCAACGCGCTCGAGGCGGGCACGATCGTCGCGGTGATGGCGTCCATCGTCGGCTGGTTCATGGTCCTGCGGCGGCAGACGTTCGCCGGGCACACGCTGTCGGTGATGTCGTTCCCCGGCGCGAGCGCCGCCGCGCTCGCCGGCGTGTCGCTCTCGCTCGGCTACTTCTCCTTCTGCGTCGCCGGTGCGCTGGCGATCGCCGCCGGCTCACGCACGGCGGGCCGGCGCAACCTCGGGCAGGAGTCGGCCGTCATCGGCACCGTGCAGGCGGCCGCGACTCGCGCTCGGCTTCCTCTTCCTCAGCCTCTACGGCGGCATCCTCGAGAACCTCGAGGAGCTGCTCTTCGGATCGTTCCTCGGGATCACGACGACGCAGGTGCAGACGCTCGCAGCGATCACGATCGGCGTGCTCGTCTTCTTCCTCGTCGCCGGCCGTCCGCTGCTCTACAGCTCGGTCGACGAGCTCGCAGCCGCCGCCCGCGGCGTCCCCGTCCGACTGCTTCAGGTCGGGTTCCTCGTCGTGCTCGGGCTGGCGGTCGGAGCGACCGCCCAGATCACCGGCGTGCTGCTCGTCTTCGCGCTGCTCGTCGCTCCCGCCGCGGCAGCACAGCAGCTGACCGCGCGGATCGCGCTCAGCCTCGGCCTGACCGTGCTCTTCGCGCTCGCGATCATCTGGATCGGGCTGACGCTCGCCTACTTCAGCGTCTACTCCGTCGGCTTCTACGTCGCCACGATCGCCTTCGTCCTCTACCTCGCCTGCCGGGTGAGCCGGACGGCGGTCGAGCGGATCGGCCGGCGCGCGACCGCCGCGCCCGGGATCGCGTAACCCTTGTTCGCGCACGACTTCATCCGCAACGCGCTGCTCGCGGGCACGCCGATCGCGCTCGCCTGCGGCGCCGTCGGCTACTTCGTCGTCTTGCGCAGCCAGGTGTTCGCCGGCGACGCGTTCAGCCACGTCGCCTTCACCGGCGCGCTCGCCGCCGCCGCGGCCGGCGTCGACCTGCGCCTCGGGCTGTTCGCCGCCACCGTGTTCGTCGCAGCGCTCCTGGCGGCGATCGGAGAACGCACACGCATCGACGACGTCACGATCGGCATCGTCTTCGTCTGGGTGCTCGGCCTCGGCGTCTTCTTCCTCGACCTCTTCAACCGCGGCGTCAACGGCGGCAACGGCATCGTCGCCTCCCGCACGCTCTTCGGATCGATCTTCGCGCTCACCGCGAGCCAGGCGCGACTCGCCGCCCTGATCGGCATCTGCGTCGTCCTGGCCGTGCTGGCGATCGCGCGGCCGCTCCTCTACGCCACCGTCGATCCACAGGTGGCGGCGGCCCGCGGCGTGCCCGTCGCGCTGCTCGGCGCCGCGCTCCTCATCCTGCTCGGCATCGACGCGGCCGAGGCGACCCAGGCGGTCGGCGCGCTGCTCCTGCTCGGCCTGATCGCCGCGCCCGCCGGCGCCGCGATCAAGCTCACCGCCCAGCCGTATCTCGCGCTCGCGCTCTCGTGCCTGTTCTCGCTGGCCTCGGTCTGGCTCGGCGTCGTCGGCGCCTACGTGATCTCGTCGCTGCCACCGAGCACCGCGATCCTCGGCGTCGCGGCGCTCATCTACGCCGGCTCGTTCGTCATCTCATTCGTCCGCCGACACGCGCCGCAAGCCGCGCGCACAGCAAGCACGTAGGTCCTGGTCGCGGTGTTGCTCGCCCGGTCGTCAGATCTCGATGCTGCTCGGCCACTGGCTGTACTGATCCGTCGCGTAGGCCGGGATCGGACCGGCCGGGAGACCGCGTAGCCGGGCCAGCGCCTCGTTCCAGTCCGTCGTGTACTCGTCGATGAACCCGCGTATCTGCTCTCTGAACGTGACCAGCGCGGCGTTGCTCTTCGGCTGAGCGGGCGGGAACCACGGATCGACGTTCACGGCACCACCGGGGAGCAGCGACGCGTACGGCGGCGAGTAGGCAAACGTGAAGACGAACGTCGTCATCGCGCCGATCGCCCACGTGTGCGGGAGGACGTCCACCAGGTTGGGCGCGACGGTCTTCGCGGGGATGTCGGCGCTCTGAAGACAAGGAGGCAGGTTCGCCACGAACGAAAGCACCGGGTTGACCGAGGGCTTCAGGGTGGCGGCGCCGTGCACGTTGACGCGGTACAGGAGGCTCGTCAAAACCTTGATCAGGTCGGCGCGCGTCTGCAAGTCCGGCAGTCCCTTGATGTTGCCGCCGGACGAGCTGCCGCTCGTGGTCATCCAGTCCTTCAGCTCGGAGTCCTTCCGAACAGCCTCGTCGTCCTTATAGGTCTCGTTGACGACAACCGTCACGAATTGGTTCGTGTAGTCCCAGATCTCGAGCATGTAACCGACCACCGGGTACGCGTCCCAGTCCCGTTGCTTCCCAGACTGCTGCTTCTTCGTGAAGTCCTTGACGTCGAGCTTGCGTACCTTCAGCTCCTCGAGCGGATCGTCGTCGAAGAACGAGCGGTTCTTCGCGAACCCGTCGAGCAGCCCGAGGAGCGTCATGTAGTTGTCGACCGGCGTCGGCGGCGAGATCGCCCCGAACAAGAGCGTCAGCAAGACGTAGTTGAAGTTGATCAGCGACTGCGACTGCGGTCGCAGCAACGACCAGAGCGGATGCGTGGCCGACAGGCTCTTGTGCATCGTCATCTGCATCGCAGCCGTCACGGTGTGCCAGTGGTAGACGTGGCCCAGCCAGATGCCCCACAGGCCGATCGATGCTTTCGCCGCCTGGAGCGCCCACAGCCACGCGTTGTCGCCTGGCGCATAGGAGACCGGCGAGACGTTCGCCGTCCACGCCTGGATCAAGAACGGCGTGAGGGCTTTCGACGTCGGATCCTGCCTGAGCACCGTGTACGTGGCAGGCGCGAAGCGCACGGTTCCGTCCGGCGCATTGAACGGCGGGATCGTCTCGAGGATCGTCATATCGATCGCGTAGACAAGCCCGGCAGCGAGCAGGCCCTGAGTCTCGTCGTCGATGTCGTCTCCGAACCTGGTCGTGAGCGCGCCCAGGCTGTCGGAGTCGAGTTTCTCGAGGACGAGCAGGTTGAACGGCAGCCCGAACTCCGAGAGCTCCTGCCAGAAGGCCTCGCTCGCCGCCTTCTTGTCCGTCAACGTCTTCACGAACGGCGCGACGAGGTCCTGGGAGTCCTTGTACACGTCCTGGTAGGTGGTCCACGAGAGCGTGAACTGACTCAGGTCGTCGAGCGGCAGGGGCGGGATCATCGTCCCGGCGGGCGGCGCTGGGGCGGTGGAGTTGCAGTCCGCCGGCATCGCGGTGCCGTACATGAACGTGTAGGCGGAGTACTTCTGGCCGTCGATCGTGTACATGGTGTCGAGCCCGCAGTACCCGGGCTCGCCCTGCCCAGCGCGCTGCTTGAGGAGCGCGACCGTGTTTTCGATCTGGGCGAGATCGGGATCTCCGACCGCATCCGCCCAGTACGGGATCGCAGGGCAATCGTGAAAGTTCCACTGCTGGATCGGAAGCTTTGCGACGTAGTCCGTCGAGGGAGGCGCGATCGGGTAGACCGTCTGCGGTGCGCCTGTTGGCGTATCTGACATTGCGTCGCGATTCTCCACGATCGGATCAGTCGAGTGCAACTGCGCCGGCAACGGCGATTGGCGCAGCGTCTTGTTCGATCAGGCCGTAGCCATACGTGCGGGCGAGCTCGAGCGCACACGCCGCGTGCTCTTGCGCCCGCGCGCGGTCACCTCTCTCTGCAAGCGACTGCGCCCAACCCAGATGCGATCGTGCCGACCACAGGCGCAGGCCGTTCTCGTCGTGGAAGCGGCACGCAAACTCGAAGTGGTCGTCTGCCTCCGCGCTCCGCCGACACGTCGCTGCAGCCACCCCGAGCCAAAGGCGCGCGTGGCCATATGCAGACGCACCGCTCCAGACGAACTGATCCCGCCACGGCTCCATCAGCTCGTAGGCCAGCCCCGCGGCGTCGACCGCGTCCAAACGTGAGGCCGTCTCGATGTAGAACGCGAGTGTGACGAGCCGCAGCAGGTCCCAGCCGACGGACTCGAGCCGGCTCTCGACGGCCTCGCGCAGGAGTGCGTGCGCCGTCTCCCGGTTCCCGAAGAGCGCTTCGTACAGTGCAGTCGACGCCGACCAGATGGCCATCTGCGGATGCGCCTCGGCGGCCCGCAGGCTCAGCTCGATCAGCTGCTGGTCGCCCCGGCCTTGGTAGGTACGGATCAGCGCACGACACTCGCCGAAGACCTGAGTCGCGTCCGGTTGGCCCGCAAGCTCCCCGAGGTCGCGCGCCTGCCTCGCGAGCTGCTCTCCGACGACCAGATCTCCTTCGAGCACCGCCCAGGCGGCGATCGCCACCTGAGCGATCCAGGTCAGCGTGGGTTGCGCGAGCGCCGCCGCGAGCTCGTGCTGGCGATCGCGAACGGCCCGCATCAGAGCGAAGTCTCCGGTCTCGAAGCTGACGTTCAGCAGGAGGAAGTTGGCCCAGAACTCGAGCGCGCGATCTTCCGCTTGCTGTGCCGCGGCGAGCATGTCTCTCGCCATGTCCGCTCGCACCGAGAGCATGTCCGGGCCCCACAGGCCGTGGAATGCGTGCTGCAACACACGCGCTCTGATCCTGGGGTCGCTGACGTCCCGCGCCAGCTCCATTCCCTCCTTCGCGAGCGCCTGGCGCCGGGCCCGATCGTGCTCGTAGAGCAGCTCCTGGGACTCGAGTGCAAGCAACTGTGCACGCCGTCTCGCATCGACGCCGTTGTCGAGCTCGAGCGCGCGCGAGATCGCGTGAACGCGCTCGTCGTCGAGGTGCCCGATGAGGCTCGAGAAGCCGCGAGTGTTGGCAAGCGCCGCCGCAGTAGCAAGATCGGCTTCGCCGAGCGATGACGCGATCTGGGCTGCCTGCAAGAGCGTCCGGCGGTAGGTGCGGTCGCCCGTCAGCTGCTGCGCCTCACCCAGCCCGATCAACGCGCGGCACCGTTCGGTCTCAGACTCGGGGGCGAGCAGGTCCAGCGCTTCGGCGAAGAGCCTCGCAGCCTCGGCAGGGGCGAGGCTCGCGAGCGCGCGCTGACCCGCACGCGCCGCATAGTGGGCCGCTTTCGACGTATCGACCGCAGCGAGTCGCCAGTGCAACGCGAGCGCCGCATCGTGCTCGCCCGGTTCGAACCCGTACAGCTCCTCGAGCGCGCGCGCGACTTGATGATGCGTGCTCGAGCGCCGAGTCGCGCCGAGGCTTTCGTACAAGGTCTGATTGATCAGCGAGTGTGCGAAGCGAAAGCGACCGACCCGCTCGGTCGACTCGTCGACGAGCGAGGCCGCGACAGCAGCCTCCAATCGATCGAGCAGTTCGCTCTCCGTCGCGTCGGTCAATCGCGCGAGGAGCTCGAGCTCGAACGACCGGCCCACAACCGCCGCAAGCGTCAAGACTCCACGCACCTCGTCTCCGAGGCGGTCGACACGGCGTCCGATCACGTCGCGGACGCTCTCGGGCAAGCCAAGGGGCGCCGAACGATCGACGCTCCACCGCTCCGTCGTTGCGTCGTACAGCAGCCGGCCCGACTCGACAAGGCTGCGAAGCACCTCGCCGACGAAGAACGGATTGCCGTCGGTCTCGTTCGCGATCTCTTCCGCGAGCACCAGTCCGTCGGCGTCCAGCTCGTGCCCGGCGGCTGCGGCCATCACCTCGGACACCTCGGCGGCCACGAACCCTGTCAGGGCGATCCGCTCGACGCCTTCGATCCGCCGTAGGTCGGCAAGGACCGAGGTCAGTGGATGGTCCTTGGCAAGATCGGAGTCGCGGAAGGTGACGATCACCTGCAGCGCAGAGGCGTCGACCGACGAGACAACGTGTTTGAGCAGCGCGACCGATGCGCCGTCCGCCCAGTGGAAGTCGTCGAGGACGAGGCAGACCGGTGTCGATGCCGCGAGCTCGACGAGCGCACCCGTCACGGCCGAGAAGAGTAGGAACCGCTCGGTCTCGGGGTCCGAGCTCTCGGGCGCGGCCACCGCGGGCAACCTCCGCGCGAGCTCGCGCGTCAAGCGCCCGAGCTCGCCGCCGTGCCGGGCGACGTGCCGCTCGAGCACCGCGGGCGGCGCGTGCTCGACGAGCTGCGAGCACGCCGAGATCCACGGCTCGTAGGGGACAGTCAGCTCCTCGGAGCATGCGCCCCACAGAACGGCGAACCCCTCGCCGTGCGCACCGTGCGCCGAGAACGATGCGAGGCGGCTTTTGCCGATCCCGGGCTCGCCCGAGACCAGCACGACCTGGCGAGCGCCCGCATGCGCTCGGGTGCGCAGGCGTTCCATGGACAAGCGCTCCTCTTCGCGACCGACGAAGGTCGCGCTCGGTGCCGTTCGCAGAAGCACGGGCAGCGGCCAGCCACCGACTCCAGCCGTCTCGGTTGCGAGTTTCGCCCACGGAACCGCAAAAGCCTCCATGGCCTCGGCGAATCCCTTCAGCTCGAGCTCGCCGACCGACTCGAAGCGGAGGTTCTCGAGCCGTGAGGCGAGCATTCGCACCGTCGGCGACACGAGGATTCCGTCCGCCGGCGCCTTGTCGCAGAGCCGCGCCGCCTCGATCGACGGCATCCCGAAGTAGTCCCCGTCCCGAACAGTCGACTCGCCGGCCCCGAGACCGATCCGCACGTGCAGCTGCTCATCGGCCCGCCGGTAGCGGCGCTCGAACAACTGCTGCATCGACACCGCGCACTCCACGGCAGCCGACGCCGACTTGAAAGCGACCAACAGCCCGTCCCCGGTGTTCTTGACCTCGAGCCCGCCCGTCGCGCCGATCGCCTCCCGGAGTAACGCGAAGTGATCGTCACGCAGCTCATCGGCCCGCGCCGGGCCGACCGACGTCGCGAGCCGCGTCGAGCCGACGAGATCGGTCACGAGAATGGTCGCGAGCTCGATCGACTCAGGGAGCGACACGCTCTCAAGTAAATCTGGGAGCCACAGCACGCGCCACTCGGCCTGCTCACTGCCGTGGTCCAACGGGAGCCGCAAACGCGGTTTGGCTCCACCACAGCTGCGGGAAGCGAGGAGTACACTGACTCTTTTCCCACCGCAGCGTGGGAAGCAGAGTGTGGCCCCAGCCCTCCGGCCGCCGTCGTGAACGTCGAGTCGCGTAGGAGGTTCGGGGAACATCGCAGAGGCACCTGTTCTTCCGACAAGAGCTGCGCGTCCGATGTCGCCGCACCTCCGCGCGACCGACGAGCAGCTGAGCAAGGCGACGTTCGGAAGTGGCGGCGAGTTTCTGCGCGAGATTCGCGTCGAGGTCGAGCGGCTCACGGCGAATCGGCGGCGAGCAGCGTGGTCGCTCTATCTGAAGGCGCCGATCGCGGTCGGCGTCCTTGCGCTCTCGTGGCTCGTGCTGCTCGTCGCGCGACCGCACGGAGCGGCGGCGGGCCTCTGCATCCTCGGCCTGGCAACCGGCGCGACCCTGATCGCGTTCTGCGTGCAGCACGACGCGAACCACGGCGCCTACTCCACGAGCAGACGTTTCAATCACCTCGTCGGCTGGACGTCAGACATCTGCCTCGGCTTCAGCAGCTACGCGTGGCGCGTCAAGCACAACGTCGCCCATCACACGTATACGAACGTCGACGGCTACGACTCAGACATCGACCAGTCACCGTTTCTCCGACTCGCGCCCAGCCAGCCGACACGAAGCCACTACCGCTTCCAGCATCTCTACATCTGGGCCCTCTACTCGCTGATGGGACTGCGCTGGCAGATCCTGGGCGACGTCAGCAGCCTCCGCGCAGGCTCGATCGGGAAGAGCACGCTCCGTTTCCCGAGAGGCTGGGCGCTCGTGGGCATCGTTGCCGGAAAGACGCTGTTCGTCACCTGGGCGCTGATCATTCCCGCCCTCATCTATCCCTGGTGGCTCGTCATCACGGTGTACGTCGGGATCGCGATGGCCACGAGCATCGTCATGGCCGTCACGTTTCAGCTTGCGCACTGTGTCGAGGAAGCTGATTTCTCGTCGGCCGCCGACCTGACCGCGAACCCGCGGCTCTGGGCCGTCCACGAGGTCGAATCGACGGTCGACTTTTGTCCGGACAACAAGCTGCTGACGTGGGCGCTCGGCGGGCTCAACTACCAGATCGAGCATCACCTCTTCCCCCGACTGCCGCACACGCTGTATCCGGCGATCGCCCCGATCGTCAGAGACGCATGCCGACGTCACGGGATCCGCTACACCGTTCAACCCACGTTGCGCACGGCGCTCCGCTCCCACATGCGGCACCTGCGGCGCCTCGGCGAGGCGGGCGTCCGCGCCGAGCTCGAGATGGGATAGGCAGCGCGCCGCTGGGCCACAACGGGCTACGAGCCGATGCTCGCTAGACTCCATGGCGGGAGCGACGTGAAGCGTCCGAGTGTTTGAGCCCGGACGTCGCGAGTTCATTTTCACGCCTCCACTAATGCGGCAGCCGCCGCGGATCGAAGGATCGGCATGTCGAAACGCATCGAGCAGTCCCGCAAGCACGGGCCACACGATCCACGCCGGACCAATCGCCTACGCCTGTTGAAGGACGACGCAGCGCCGTACGAGGATGCCGAGCTCGACAGCGCACCGCCGATTCTCACATTGGTCGGGGGAACCGACATCACCCCCGAGCCGACCGTCTCTCGCGCGGTCCTTCACGCGTAGGAGCTTCGTGCGCACCGCAATCGTCTCCACGTTTCCGCCCCGCGCCTGCGGCGTCGGAGCCTTCGCGGCAGACCTGCGATCGGCGCTGGTCGGTGCCGACTCTGTCGATGTAGCGGAGCTGATTGCGGTCGTGCACGAGCCGTCGAGCCCGCAAAGGCGCGGTGTTCTCGCGACGATTGCGCAGGCGGTGCGGGGCGACTACGTCCGCGCGGCGCGGATGCTCGGTCGCCGCGACATCGATGTCGTGCTTCTCCAACACGAGTTCGGCATCTTCGGCGGGCGCGACGGCGAGTACGTGCTCTCGTTCGCGCGCGAGCTAGCGCAGCCGCTTGTCGTGACTCTGCACACGGTTCTTTCCGAGCCCACGCCGCATCAAGAAGCCGTCCTCAGAGAGCTCTGCGAAGAAGCCGCCCTCGTGATCGTCATGACTGATACAGCGCGCCGGCTGCTCGCCGACTCGGGCACGTGCCCGGAAGAAAAGGTTCGCGTCGTCCCTCACGGAGCGCCTGCCCGGCTCAATGTCCGCGCCACCCGCGCAGTCGAACAGCGGTCGAGACGACCGATGCCGGACAGCGACAGCTTCCACCTCTCCACGTTCGGTCTCATCTCGTCGGGCAAGGGGATCGAGACGGTGATCGAGGCATTGCCGGCGATCCTGGAAAGGCATCCGGAAGTCGTGTACACGATCGCGGGTCGTACGCATCCCGATGTCGCGAGGCGCGAAGGTGAGCGATACCGACTGATGCTCGAGCGCCGTGCCCTCGAGCTCGGCCTCGCGGATCACGTCATCCTGGACGATCGGTTCCTCTCTGCGGACGACCTCTCGGATCTCCTCGCGCAGACCGACATCTTCCTCACGCCGTACGCGAGCCGGGAGCAGATCTCGTCGGGCGCGCTGACGTTTGCACTTGCCGCCGGCTGTGCCGTCATCTCGACTCCGTATTGGTACGCGCGCGACATGCTCGGGTCGGGCGCCGGGCAGCTCGTGCCATTCGGCGACTCGGACGCCATCGCCCAAGCGGTCTGCGACTACCTCGAGCAACCGGACGTGCTCGCCGACGCACGCACCGAGGCGCGACGACTCGGCGCAACGTTCGGCTGGCCCGCAGTTGCAAAGGCCACCGCCTCGGTTCTCCGGGAAGCGGTAAAGCTGGCACCGCGGCGGCGCCCCTCGGGCATCGCCGACCTGCATCTCGGAAGCCTGCGCACAGACCACCTGCTGACCCTCGTCGACGACGTCGCGATCGTGCAGCACGCCCACGGCGTCATTCCCAACCGTGACAGCGGGTATTGCGTCGACGACGCCGCGCGTCTCGCCGTCGTCTCGCTCGCCCTTGCCGGTCGAGGCGACGAGCAGGTCTGGACAGCGAACCTCTACCGTTCTCTCGCCTTCCTCTGTGACGCGTCAGGCGACGGCGGGATGCGCAACTTCATGGGCTATGACCGCCGCTGGCTCGACGAGCCGCATGGCGGCGACCACGTCGGGCGGTCGATCTGGGCGCTCGGCGACATCCTCGCGACTGCCTGGATCCCGGCCGCGGTCCGGCCGGCGAGCGACTTGCTCGACCAGCTCGTCGCGTCGCTCGACGGCGAGGTCTACCTGCGAACGGCCGCGTACGCAGTGCTCGGCCTTTCCCGCCTCGACTCCGACCGCCTCGACCCGCCTGCACGCAGGCTGCTCGAGCGCCTCGTGGAGCAACTCGCAACCGCGTACGAGCATTGCGCCTCCGACGGCTGGTCGTGGTTCGAGGACGAGCTCACCTACGACAATGCCCGCCTCTCGCAAGCTCTCATGACCGGCGGCGATGCACTCGACAGAGCGGACCTTGTGGAGCTCGGCCTCGAGTCGCTCAGGTGGTTGGGGGACGAGAGCGGGCTCGACGGAAACGCACTCCGGCTGACCGGGCATCTCGGAAGAAAACGAGGTCAAGTCGCGCCCGGCGAGGGCGACGAGCAGCCGCTCGACGCCGCCGCGCTCGTCGAAGCGGAGCTGAGTGCCTTCGCGATCACGCGCGATGCGGAGCACGGACGCAGAGCGATCATGGCGTTCGAATGGTTCCTCGGACGCAACCGGCTGCGCCGACCGCTTTACGACTTCGCGACGGGTGGCTGCAGCGACGGGCTCGGGAGCGAGTCCGTGAACGACAACGAGGGCGCCGAATCGACGCTCGCCGTGCACCAGGCCGCCCTCCTACTCGACGCGGCGGGCGTGCGCGCCGATGTCGGCACGCGCGTGTCAGAGCCGGTGCTCGTATGAGTCACAAGCTCGAGTTGTTCGAGCGCCACGCGGGCAATCCGATCCTGACAGCGGCCGACTGGCCGGGTCAGGTGAACGCCGTGTTCAACCCGGCCGCGGCCGAGGTCGACGGGGAGACGGTGCTCCTCGCGCGCGTCGAGGACCGGCGGGGAATCTCGCACCTGGCAGTCGCGCGATCCGCGAACGGAGTCGACGGCTGGTCGGTGGACCCGGAGCCGCTCCTCGCACCTGACGAGGACACAGCGAGCGAGCAATGGGGGTTCGAGGACGCACGCGTCGTCTGGGTCGACGAGCTTCAGCGCTGGGTGATCACCTGCACCGCCTACGGCCCTGCCGGGCCCGGTGTCTTTCTCGCGACGACCGAAGACTTCACGGCCGTCGAGCGCTACGGCATGGTGCGCCGTCCCGAAGACAAGAACGCGGCGCTCCTGCCGCACAGGATCGACGGGCAGTGGGTGCTCCTGCATCGCCCGAAGACCGAAGCCGACGGCGGACACGGCGCGATCCTTCTGTCACGCTCGACCGACCTCACCAGCTGGACTGCGCCCGAGCAGGTCCTCGCTCCCCGCGCGGGTGCGTGGTGGGACTCACTGCGAATCGGCATCGGCCCACCGCCGATTCAGACTGAACACGGCTGGCTGCTGATCTACCACGGCGTGAAGGAGACCGTTGGCGGCGGGATCTACCGGCTCGGCCTGGCCTTGCTCGACCTGAACGAGCCGACGCGTGTTCTGCGCCGGTCATCCGCCTGGGTGCTCGCACCGCTCGCGTCGTATGAGCGAACAGGCGACGTTCCGAACGTCGTCTTCCCGTGCGGCCTCGTCCACGACCCGGGAACAGACGAAGTGCGGCTGTACTACGGCGCTGCAGACACCTCGATCTGCCTCGCCACCGCGCGTTTGACGGAGCTCGTCGACGCCGTTCTCGCAGCACCCGCGACCGTCTAGAGCCGTCGGCTCAAGATGTCTTCGTAGAGGCGAACGTAGTCGTCGATCATCCGCGCGACGTCGAAGCGCCGCTCGACCGACGCGCGCACGACCGACCGCTCGAGCGCCTGCGCAGCGCGCACTGCGTCAACGGCCTCCGCGGCGGTGTCGACGAGGAAGCCGTTCTCACCGGGTCGGACGATCTCCATCATCGAGCCGCGCCGGGAAGCGATCACCGGAGTGCCGCACGCCATCGCCTCCACCACGCTGAATCCGAATGGCTCAGCAAAGGAGATCAGGTGGAGGAGCGCCACCGCGCCGCCGAGCAGAGCCGCACGGCGGTCTGCGGCCGACGGGGCCGAGATACGTGACGCGCGCACCGTCGAGCCGCGGCTCGACGAGTCGCTCGAAGTACTCGCGGTCCTGAACGATCCCCGCGATCAGCAACGGCAGCCCGACACGCTCGGCCACATCGATTGCCTCCGCAGCTCCCTTGTCGGGATGAATTCGCCCGAAGAACAACAGGTAGCCGCCGTCGCCGGCACCCGCGGGGAAAGCGGCTCATGTCGATGCCGTGATGGATCGTCGCCGCATACTCGAGTCGCGGGTGCCGGTCTGCGTCGCTGATCGCGACGTAGTGCCCGACATCGTTGTAACGCTCGAACACCGGCACGATCTGCTCCGACGAGAACCCATGAATCGTCGTGACGACGGGAGTGTCCACGAGGCGGCTGAAACTGAGCGGCAAGAAGTCGAAGCCGTTGTGAATCAGGTCGAACTCACTCGCCCGTTCGAACACAGCTGCGATGTGCAGCGCTTCCCACACCTTCGCATCGACTGTCGCGTCCTCTTCGTAGCCCACCGGCGACGTACCGACGAGCTTCGCGCGTGTAACCGAGTCGGCCGTTGCGAAGAGCGTCACGTCGACTCCCCGCGAGACGAGACCTTCCGTCAGGAGCGAGGCGAACTGCTCCCACGGTCCGTAGTGCCGCGGCGGCACACGCCACGCGATCGGAGCGAGCACGGCGACACGAAGGTCCGCGGCACCGGAAGGATCGACATCGACGACTTTCGACGCCACGGGCGCATGGTAAGGCGCGCGCTACAGAAAGCGTCGCTCGGCAGCGCGCGCGGCGTCGTACTCTCGCCGCGCGGCCTGCACGGCCGGGAGCTCGGAAACCTCGGCAACCGGCACATCCCACCAACTCTCGTATGACGGCACGCCCTCGTAACGGTCGACCTCGACGACGATCACACTCACCCCGTCGTGCGCGCGCGCCTGGACGAGTGCCTCGCGCAGCTCGTCGATCGTGCCGGCGCGCTCGGTACGCGCGCCGAGCGACGCCGCGTTCGCAGCCAGGTCGAGCGGTAGTGTCGGCGGCGGATCGTCGTCGCCGTCGAGGACCGGCCGCTGTCCATCCACGTAGCGGTACTGCGTGCCGAAGCCCTGGAGCCCCAGCGAGCGCGAGAGACCGCCGATCGAGTTGAAGCCGTGATTGTCGACGAGCACGATCGTCAGCTTCAGGTACTCCTGGACGGCGGTGACGAGCTCGCCGGGCATCATCAGGTAGGAACCGTCGCCGACGAGCACGACCACATCACGGTCAGGTGCCGCGAGCTTGACTCCGATGCCTCCGGCGATCTCGTAGCCCATGCACGAGTAGCCGTACTCGACGTGATAGCCCTTCGGATCACGTGTTCGCCACAGCTTGTGCAGGTCGCCCGGCATCGCACCCGCCGCGCAGACCACCACGTCCGTCGGCTCAGTCGAGTCGTTGACCGCTCCGATCACTTCGCTCTGCGCCGGGAGCGGGCCGTGTCCAAGTGCATAGAGACGGCCGACCTCCGCGTCCCACTCCACGTTCAGCCTCGCTGCTTCCGCGCGGTAGGAGCCCTCAACTGCATGGCCGCGCAGCGCGTCGGTGAGGAGCTCGAGCGTCACCTTTGCGTCTGCGGTGACACGGACACCGCCGTGCTTCGCGCTGTCGAGCTCCGCCACGTTGATGTTGACGAAGCGAACCTGCGGATCCTGAAAAGCCGTCTTCGAGGCGGTCGTGAAGTCGCTGAAACGTGTGCCGATGCCGATCACGAGATCGGCAGCGGCCGCGAGTCGGTTCGCCGCGAACGTGCCGGTGGCCCCGACGGCGCCGAGATTCGAAGGATGGTCGTACGGCAGCGACCCCTTCCCTGCTTGCGTCTCTCCGACCGGGATCCCCGTTGCGTCGCAGAAGGCGCGCAGCTCTTCTGTTGCCTCGCCGTAGATCACGCCGCCGCCGGCGATCACGAGCGGGCGGCGCGCGCCGCGGATCGCCTCGGCCGCCGCCGCGAGCGCGGCCGGGTCGGGCGCCTGACGAGGCACGTGCCATGTGCGTGGGGCGAGAAGTTCTTCTGGGTAGTCGAACGCCTCTACCTGGACGTCCTGCGGGAACGCAAGTGTCACGGCACCCGTCTCCGCGGGGCTCGTGAGCACGCGCATCGCCGCGAGCGCTGCCGGGATCACCTGCTCGGGGCGTGAGATCCGGTCGAAGTACCGCGAGACGGGTCGAAACGCGTCGTTCACCGAGACGTCGCCCGCGGAGGGGACCTCCAGTTGCTGCAGGACTGGATCGGGACCGTGCCCGGCGAAGACGTCTCCCGGCACGAGCAGCACGGGCAGCCGGTTGATCGTCGCAAGCGCGGCGCCCGTCACCATGTTGGTCGCACCTGGGCCGATCGAGCTCGTGCACACGAGCGCGCCGAGGCGGTTTCGCATCCGCGCGTATGCGGCCGCGGTGTGCACCATCGCCTGCTCGTTGCGCGCCTGGTGGTATCGCAGCAGGTCCGGATGCTGAAGCAGCGCCTGACCAACGCCGGCGACGTTGCCGTGCCCGAAGATCCCGAAGCAACCGCCGAAGAAGCGCTGCGAGATTCCGTCGCGCTCAACGTCCTGCACAGCGAGGAAGCGCACGAGCGCCTGCGCCGCGGTCAGGCGGACAGTGCCCACGGTGCTCCTCTTGTCGATTCGAGTGTCGACCTTGCCTGCTCGGCGGCGACGAGCGCCGCGACGGCGTCGGCCGGGCCTGCGCCCTGTTGCGTCCCACCGCGGACGAGCTCGATGAACGCTGCGTCCTGGGCGGCGATGCTCTCTGCGAACGCGCGCTCGGAATCGGGCGGCCACAGGAAGCGGCACACGGCAACATCGCGTGTCCCGTGCACGGAGACGCGGCACATGTCGCCGGGCGGGAATCGCCGGCCGAGCGAAACCACAGCGAGGCCTCCGCCCGAGAGAGCGAAGACCGCCTCGACGCTCTCGGGATCGCCCTCCACCGGCGGGTCGACGCCCTTCGCAGCCGCCACGACCGCCCGGCAGTCGAGCTCCTCCGACGTGAGCCAGCGGATCTGGTCGAGCTCGTGCACACCCATGTCGACGAGGATCCCACCACTCGCGGCGCGGAACGAGGGGGGCGGCGGCGATTCGTCCCACTGCTCGCTGCGAACGAGGAGCACCGCGCCGAGCTCGCCGGCGGCGATCCGGCGTCGTAACGCCGCGAGCTCCGGCACGAACCGCCGCCAGTAGCCGATCTGCAACGGCGTTCCTGTCTCGTCGGCGCGCCTGACTGCTGCGCGGGCTTCATCCGGCGTCGTGCCGCACGGCTTCTCGCACAGTGTCGGCACGCCCGCCTCGAGCAGCCGCGAGACGAGATCGAGATGAAGGGTGGATGGGGCGGCGACAACGGCTCCGTCCGGCCGGCCGGCGGCGAGCAGATCGTCGAGATCGGCGTGTGTCGCTGCAGGTGCGACCGGATCGACCACCGCCGCCACCTCGACGTCCGGCAGCGCGTCGAGCACCGACAGGTGGACCCTGCCCATGCGCCCCGCGCCGATCACAGCGATCCGCACGGTCGCGGCCCCTGTCATTCGCTGTCCGGGTTCGGCAACATCACGTTGCGAACGGTCGCCACCAGATCCTGGTAGGACGCGATGAAGCCGCGCAACGTCCGCCTCGTCGCGCCGAACGTGTCGAACTCGTCGACCGACAACCCGTCCGGCTCGTAGGCGCGACGGAAGTCCGGCAGCCTCGCCGCGAGCTCGGACAGGACGGCAGACGGGACCTCGTCGTCGAAGCGCGGGGTGACCTCGATATCCGACGCATTGAAGAGGAGCTGCCACTTGTACGGGATCGTGAGAACGATGTCGCCGCCGATCAGCTGCGACCAGTGCAGGTGATTGCGATATGCAGCCGCGAGCAGGCGCGTGCGGTAGCCGCGCTCGTGGTAGAGCGCGAAGGCGCGCTTCACGCAGGCAACCCCCGCCCAGTTGACGACACCTGGCGTGAGGAGCACGCCGAGCCGATCAGCGTGGACCTGCAGCCAGTCGTCGAGCCGGCCGACCATCAGCGTGCAGACGGGCGACATCGTCGTCACGTCCTCCCCCGCTGCCTCGCGTCGGCGCAGCCCACGCTCGACCGCCTCGCCGACAGCAAGAGCCTGAGGCACGGTGAAGGAGACGGTGGCGTTCACACTGATCCCCGCCGCCGTCATCTCCTCCAGCGCCTCGATTCCGGCGCGTGTGGCAGGCGCCTTGACCTGCATGTTCGGCGCGAGGCCGGCGAAGCGAATCGCCTGCTCGATGATCCGGCCGGCGCTCCGGTACAGCTTCGGGTTCGTCTGGATCGAGAGACGCCCCTTGCGCCCGTGCTCGCGCTCGAACACCGGCAGAAGAAGCTCGGAGGCCTTCACGGCCATCTCCTCGATGAGCTGCCAGGTAACTTCGTCCTCGGTCGCGGTCGGGTGCTCGGCGACGATCGCCTGCAGCCTGTCGCGCCACAGGTGGATCTCCTTGTGCAGGACCTCGCCGACGATCGTCGGATTCGACGTTGCGCCCTCGGCGCCGTTCGCGATCGCGTAGGTCAGCTCCTCGATCGAGCACGAGTCGTTCCAATAGTCGGTCGGCGTTGTCGCCACCATCTCGTGGAGCGGGCTCCTCACGCCGGTCTGCGTCGCCATCTCGCTCCTCCTTTGTTCGTGTCAGCCGGGCGCCGACGTCGTCGCGCGCACCACGAGCTCCGGCTCGAGCAGCACGTGCCGGGGTGGCGAAGTCGTCCGCCCGTCGATGCGGTCCATCAAAAGCCTCATACCGAGCTCCGCCATGCGTTCGCGCGGTTGCGCGACGGTCGTGAGAGCGATCCGCGAAAGGCCGCCGAGAGTGATGCCGTCGAAGCCCACAACCGAAACGTCTCGCGGCACGGACGCGCCCAGCAGCTCGACCGCCTCGATCAGCGCGATGGCGACGATGTCGTTGGCGGCGGCAAAACCGGTTGGGCGGCGGCTCGACGCCAGCAGCTGCTCCAGCTCGCGCGTCGCCTCGGGATCGTGCGCAAGCACTGCTTCGACATCGAGCGTCACGACTGCGGTCTCGCTGCAGCCGGCGAGCTTGCACTCGCGCAGGAAGCTCTCGTGGCGCGCGCGGTTCGTATGCTCCTCGACGAGCAGCGAGGTGACATACGCGAGTCGCTCGTGCCCGAGCTCTGCCAGGTGCCTGACCGCGATCGCGAGCCCTCTGCTCTCGTCGACGGTGACGCAGTCCGCGCGTTCCTCGAAACAGCTGATCACGGTGACAGCGACGCCGTCTTCGTGGAGCTCGTCGATCACCGACCGGCCACCGCTGAACTGGAGCATGGCAATGCCGGCGACGCGACGTTCGAGCAGTGCATCGATGCGCGCAGCTTCGCGCTCGGGATGGCCGTCCGTGTTCGAGACCATCGTCGTGTACCCGAGCGCCAACGCATGCCGTTCCAGCAGCTTCACGAGCTCGCTGTAGATCGGATTGGTGAGATCGCCGACGACGACACCGATCGTGCTGGTGCGCTGCTGCACCAGCTCGCGAGCGAGCCCATTGGGCCGGTAGCCGAGCTCGTCGGCGACCGCGAGCACCCGCTGCCTCGTCGCGTCGGAGACGTTGGCCGCCCCCCGGATCACGTTCGACACCGTCGACTTCGAGACGCCGCTCCGGTCGGCGACGTCGACGATCGTCGGCCGTTGGCGAGTCACCGGGCCGCCTCCGCGACGACTGCGAGATTCGCCTCCTCGACGGCGCGCACGGCGCCGAGGTCGCCGAGCCGGACGGCGACGCGGTCCTGTTCGAGCACGGTCCAGCCGTCGAAGTTCGCGAGCTCCGGCGCTGCGAGTACAGCCGCGAAGTCGACCTCACCCTCGCCGAACGCGCAAAAGAGCCCCTGATCCCAGGCGTCTTCGAGCCCAACCTCGCCGTCTGCGACGCGCGCAAGCAACGTGCCGTCGACGTCCTTCAGATGCAGGTGCCTGATGCGCGTGCCGCAGAGGCGCACGAGCTCCACCGGGTCGACCCCGCCGACGAGAGCGTGCCCGGTGTCGAAGCAGATCGCGACGTCGGTGCCCGCGAGAAACCGCTCGATCTCGTCGGCCGTCTCGACGTACGTCGCAGCGTGGTGGTGGAACACGACATCGACGCCGCGGGCTCGGCATCGTTCGACCGCCTCGTTCACGCGTTCGACGGCACGCGAGAACGCGTCGGGAGTGAGCGCCGTCCGTTCCTGCTCGGCCGGCTGTCCCGCCGCGGCGATCCGCTCGTCTGTCTCCGCGTCGGCGAGCACCACGGGGCCGCGCCCGCCGGTCGCGGCGAGCATCTCCACGATCGGGTCGAGCCACACGGGCAGGTCGGCGCGGTAGGCGTCCTCGTCCGCCAGATGAAGAGGCGCGAACCCGCCGACGAGCTCGAGACCGTACGGGGAGAGAGCCGTGCCCACGGCCGCGCCCTCGTCTCCGAAGTAGCCGGGCGGGCCGAGCTCGATGCCGCTGTAGCCGAGCTCGTGCACTGTCTCGAGCATCCGCTGCGGAGGGATCAGGTCGGGACGGTCGATCGTCCGTTCCCAGACGCCCCACGTGACGGGTGCGCTCGCGAGCCGCAGATTCATGCGGGCGCCCCGGCCGCCGTCGGCTCGAAGATCGCGACCGCATCGGCACGGGAGCGCGCGATCGACTGGCAAAGCACGACGTCGCGCAGCCCATCCTCACCGTCGGTCCGCGGCGGCCGCCCCTCCTGCGTCGCAGCATGGAACTCGACAAGCTCGCGCTTGAACGCCTCGTCATACGACACGGTGTGCACGGCGCGCCACGCGTGCGCGGTGCCCAGCTCCCCGCCTTCAACAACGAGCTCTGTCGGCTCGCTGCGCAGGAACGGCGACGGAAAGCGGAGGCTTGCTCGGGCGTCCGCGCCGTAGAACGACCAGTCCTGTTCGTACCGGGCGATGCCGGGAAGGTCGAGCCACATGGCAGTGCAATCAACGTCCCCGAACGAGAGCGACGCCGTCACCGACGCGCCGTCGAGCGAGAAGCGTGCGAAGTGGAGCGCGCTGGGCTCCCCGAGCAGGCCGCGCACGCCGTTCAGCTCGTGGATCATGCTGTCGAGCAGGAACGCCCGGAACACATGCCGTGTCAGCTCGTCCTGGTCCGGCAGCGCGAGCTCGACACGCGCCGCGTCGTCGGCTGCAAGCGACTGGAGAAGCTCCGGGTCGACATCGGGCTCGCCACGGCTGAGCGGCAGGTGCGCGACATAGGGATCGAGCGGGCTCTCGAGCGTCGTGATGCGCGCGTACCTCAGCGAGCTGCGGTCGAGCGTGCGGCTGAGCTCCTCGTAGGCCGGGTCGTACCGCTTCATATAGCCGACCATCAGCACCACGCCGGACGCGGCCGCCGCATCGATCATCTGCCGGCCTTCGCCAGGGTTGATGCACATCGGCTTCTCGACGAACACATGACGGTCGGTCTCAGCGGCCGCGATCGCCGCGGGAGCGTGACTGCCCGGCGTCAGCACGAAGACGGCGTCGAGCTCGTCCGCCAGCAGGTCCTCCACGCGCGCATGCCTCCTGGCCTCCGGAAACAGCGCACCGGCGTGAGCGAGCGCGCGCGGCGAGATATCGCAGAGCGCTGCGACCGAGTAGCGATCAGCAAGCTCGAGGAGATACGGGAGGTGCATCACCTGAGCGACGAGCCCACAGCCCACGACGCCCGTCCTCAGCCGTTCCACCCGTCCCGCCTCCTCGTTCTGGAACGTTCCAGAATGGGGAGATTACGGCGGTTTGCACTTGGGCGTCAAGTCTTGACAGGGTGCGCGAGACGGGTTTAACGTCGCCCGATTGGAGCGTTCCAACACTTCGCTCCTGCCCCACTTTGAAGATCGGTCTGCTCACCGACGCGCTCGACCGGCTGACGCTCGCGGAGGCGCTCGACTGGTGCGCAAAACGGGGACTCGAAGCCGTCGAGCTCGGCGTCGGAGGCTACTCCGCCGCACCGCACGCGAGCCTGTCGCTGCTTGCTGACGCTGCCGGCCGCGACCGGCTGCTGGGACTCGTTGCGGAGCACGGTCTGGAGCTCGCCGCGCTGAACGTCTCGGGCAATCCGCTCCATCCAGACCGGGCTGTCGGTGACCGCCACGACGCCGACCTCCACGACGCGATCAGGCTCGCGCACGCGCTCGGCGTGCGCCGGGTGGTCGCGATGAGCGGGTGCCCCGGCGGGCCAGGCGGAGGGAGTTGGCCGGTCTTCGCAGGCGGGGCGTGGCTACCGGACATGGAAGGCCTCTGGAACGAGCAGTGGGAGCACATCGCGTCGTACTGGCGCGAGCTCTCGCGCTGGGCGGCCGGCGAGGCGCCCGAGGTCGTCATCTGCCTCGAGCTGCATCCGGGCACGTCGATCTACAACGCCGAGTCGTTCCGACTACTGCGCTCCGTCACCGGCGGCAACGTGTGCGTCAACCTCGATCCAAGCCACTTCTGGTGGCAGGGAATCGACCCGATCACGTCGCTCCGCGAGCTCGGGGATGCGGTTGCGTTCGCGCACGGCAAGGACACGCTGCTCCATCCGGACCGGATAGCGCGACATGGTGTGCTCGATTTTCGCTGGCCAACGGATGCGGAGACGATGCCGTGGCACTTCGCGGCCGTCGGGGCGGGCCGCCCGCTCGAGGAGTGGGCACAGTTGCTCGACGCTCTCCGGACCGTGGGCTACGACGAGGTTGTCTCGATCGAGCACGAGGACCCGAACCTCGAGCCCGAGGCGGGGATCGAGGCGTCGCTCGCCGGGCTCCAGGGCGCACTCGAGTTGCTCGGTGCCGGAGTGGTGTCCTGACGATGGACGTCACCTACCAGGCCGTGTCGAAGTCGTTCGGAGTGCACGAGGCGCTCCAGCCGCTCGATCTTCACGTGGAGGACGGGACGTTCCTGGCACTGCTCGGGCCGTCGGGCTGCGGCAAGACAACGGCGCTGAGGCTCCTCGCGGGACTCGAGACACCAACGAGTGGACGCATCCGTATCGGGCCGCGAGACGTCACCTACGCCCCGCCGCGCGCCCGTGACGTGGCGATGGTGTTCCAGAGCTACGCGCTCTACCCGCACCTCAGCGTGTTCGACAACATCGCCTATCCGCTGCGGGTGCGGAAGGTCGAGAAAGCGGAGAAGGAGCGGCAGGTGCGCGAGGTCGCCGCGCTGCTTGGGCTCGAGGAGCTGCTCGACCGGAGGCCCCGGGAGCTGTCGGGCGGGCAACGCCAGCGGGTCGCGCTCGCACGCGCAATCATCCGCCGCCCACAGGCCTTCCTGATGGACGAGCCGCTTTCGAATCTCGACGCACAGCTGCGGTTGCAGATGCGCGCCGAGATCAAGCGTCTACAGCGCGAGCTCGGCGCGACGACGCTGTACGTCACGCACGACCAGGTCGAAGCGATGACCATGGCGGACACGGTCGCCGTGATGAGCAAGGGCCGGCTGCAGCAGCTCGCGTCGCCGGCCGAGCTCTATGCACGACCCGCCAACCTGTTCGTCGCCGGCTTTTGCGGCTCGCCGCCGATGAACATCCTCGAGGGCGAGGTCACAAACCTTGCCTTCGTGCACCCGGCCGGCACTCTGGCGCTCCGCGACGCCGGCCATTCCGGGCCGGTCAAGCTCGGGTTCCGACCGGAGCACGCGCTCGTCGTCGAGCCAGGCTCGATCGGAGCGTTCGCCGGCCAGATCTACGTGGTCGAGCCTCTCGGCAACGAGACTCTCGTCGCGGTGGACGTCGGCGGCACCGTTGTCAACGTTCGCGCTGCGGCGGAATTCACCGCGTCGATCGGCGAGCACTGCGCAGTGCAGCCGAACCCGGCGCATCTGCACTTCTTCGACACGGAGACGGGCGACGCCCTCGGCGCCCGCCGTCCGCCAAGCGATCGCCCAGCCGAGGCACCCATGGCAGCAACGACTCCAAGGAGGAGCGGATGAGCGAGACCACCGTCACGGCCGCAGATTCGTTCGAGCGGCCGGTGACCCGGCGCGAAGTGCTAAAGCGGGGCGCTGTCGGCACGGCCATTGTGTTCGGCAGCTCGATCGCGTTCGCACCGAAGCGCGTGTGGGCGGCCGAGAAAGGGAGCTCGATCACGATCGGCACGTTTCAAGACCCTGCGCTGACCCCGATCCGCGACTACTTCAACGGCCTCTTCACGAAGGAAACCGGGATCAAGGTCAACTACCACGAGACGAGCTACAACGCGTGGTACCAGAACGCGAAGAACGACGGCCTGAACAAGACCGGCGCCTACGACATCTACATCATGGATGACAACTGGGTGCCGGAGTTCGCCGCGGGGCGCATCATTCAAAGCCTCGACAAGCTCGGCTTCAAGGTGAACCCCGACATTCTCGAGAAGGGCGTCGAGCAGGGTCTCTGGCCGCCGAAGCGCGGAGCCAAGATGAAGGCGTTCGCGAAAGCGACGCCCGAGCTCTACGCGATCGTCAACATCGACGACGTCGAGATCCTCTACTACAACAAGACCTACTTCCCCCACGCGCCGCAGACGTGGGACGACATCTACAAGGTCGGCAAGAAGGACTTCAAGCCGGGCAAGCTCTACGGCTGGTCGGCTCGCGGCGTGAAGGGCAACCCGATCGTGCAGACCTATCTGCCGCTGATGAGCTCCTACGGGGCGAACTTCGTCAATCCCGACTGGACTCCAGGCTTCGCCGGCCCGGCGGGCGTGGCGGCACTCGAGCGGCTCTTCAGCTTCATCCCGTTCATGCCGCCGGGCGTTGCGGAGTTCGACACGAGCCAGGAGGTTCCCGTGCTCCTCCAGGGCAAGTGCACGGCCCTGACGGAGTACACCGGCAGCGTGCACGTGATCGACGATCCAAAGCAGTCGAAGGTCGTCGGCAAGATCGACACGGCTGCGACGCCGAAGCAAGAGCGTCATGGCCCCGCAATCGGCACCTTCATCTGCGGCGTCGCCTCGGGAGCGAAGAACACCCACGGTGCGATCCAGTATCTGGAGTGGTTCACCTCGAGCCCCATCCAGAAGCAGTTCGCGCGTCGCGGCGGCAGCGCAGCGGTGACGGGCTCGGCACTGCACGACCCGGTGGCCGTCAAGAAGTACCGCTGGCTGCCGGCGATCGCGGACGCGATCAACACGTCTATCCCGAAGCCGCGCACGCCGGACGAACCGAAGATGGAGGACATCCTCGGCACGGCGCTCAACGAGGCACTCATCGAGGCGATCTCCAAGAAGAGCGGCTACCACGGGATCGCGCAGAAGCACCTGAGCTCGGCTGCGAGTCAGATCACCGCGTACCTGAAGCAGCAGGGCGGGTACTTCTAGACCGTTGTCCGTTCCATCTGCGATCGAGCGGGGCGGGACGAGGGCGTGGCGGCTGAGAGCAGCCGCCACGCCCTACATGCTGCTCGTTCCAGCGCTGCTTGCGCTCGCTGCGGTCTCGCTGTACCCGATCTTCTACGGCGTCCGCGCCAGCCTGCACAAGTACCGCTACGGCCTCGACATGGGGTCGGCCGGAAAGCAGAACTACGTGGACGTCTTCCACGACCCCGTGTTCTGGCAGGCGATGAAGACGACGGGCAAGTTCGTGGTAATCGCCGTCCCGATCGAGACCCTGCTCGGCCTCTTGCTGGCCCTGCTCGTCGCCCGCGAGATTCGGTTTGGAAGCTGGATCCGGGTCGCGCTCATCCTGCCGATGACGATTGCCCCTGTCGTCGTCGGTGTGATCTGGCGGCTGATGTACGCCTCGGACATCGGGATCGTCAACCCGCTCTTCAACCGTCTCGGGCTCGGGACTCCCGACCTGCTCGCGCACTACAACGGCGCGTTTTTCGGCCTCGTCGCGGTCGACGTCTGGGAGTGGACCCCGCTGCTCTTCCTGATCCTCCTCGCGGGCCTCAATTCGCTGCCCCAGGACCCGATCGAGGCGGCACAGGTGGACGGGGCCACCCGGCTACAGACGTTCTTCCACCACACACTGCCCCTCCTCATGCCGATCCTGCTCGTCGCCGTCACGCTGCGAACGATCGACGCGGTCGGGACGTTCGACCAGATCTTCGTCCTGACCGGCGGCGGGCCGGGAACGTCGACGCAGCTGATCTCCATCTACTCGTACAACACCGCGTTCCTGTTCACGCAGTACGGTCAGGCGATGGCGATGCTGGTCGTGCTGCTCGCCTGCCTCCTGCTGCTCATGGTGCCCGCGGTGCGGCTCATCCGGCGGAACTCCAGGGCGACCGCATGAGCCCGACTCGGCGCCGCATCTCCGCTGCTCTCGTCTACTCGGCCCTTGCGGTCGCGCTCTTCCTGACCCTGTTCCCGTTCTGGTGGATGATCGACACGTCGCTCAAACAGCCCGTCGACATCTTCGCCGGCGTCGAGTTCTGGCCGAAGCACTTCACGTTCCACAACTACTACCGGCTGTTCCACAATTACGACTTCGGCGCGTATCTGACGAACAGCATCGTCATCGTCACAGCCTCCGTCCTCGTCAGTCTCGTGCTCGGGACACTCGCCGCGTACGCCCTCGCCCGGTTCAGGCTCCGCTTCGGCGTCGATCGCCTCGCGCTCTACGGCGTGCTGCTCGTGCGGATGCTGCCGGGCATCCTGCTCGTCGTCCCGCTGTACATCGTGCTCGCCAAATGGGGGCTCCTGAACACGCGGCTCGGCCTCATCCTCATCTACGCCGGCCTCAACACGAGCTTCGTGATCTGGATGATGCAGAGCTTCCTCGAGGAAATCCCGCGCGACATCGAGGAGGCGGCGATGGTCGACGGCGACTCACGCCTCTCGGCGCTGCGACGGGTCGTGATCCCGCTCGCCGCGCCGGGGCTGGTCGCGACTGCGATCTTCGCGGTGATCGCGACGTACAACGACTTCATCATCGCGTTGACGTTGACCTCCACCCCGGCTGCGGAGACGGTCCCGGTCGGCGTGTCAACGCTGATCGGGAAGATCCAGATCGAGTGGGGCCCGATGGCGGCGGCCGGAGTCGTCGGCGCGGTTCCAATCGTGATTTTCGCGCTGGTGGTGCAGCGCCACTTCGTGCGTGGCTTGACCCTCGGCGCCGTCAAGTGACGCTTCGGGTCCGCAGCGACAACGGTGTCGTCTGCGTGACGCCGCTAACGGCCGGCTGGTCGTACGTCGGGTTCGAGGTCGTGCAGGTGCGCGGGCAACTCGAGCGCACCGAGGAGGCGCGCGAGAGCTGCATCGTCGTCCTCAGTGGAACGTGCGACCTTGCGGCGGGCGACGCCGGCGGACGCGCGCTCGGCCGCGCAGACGTCTTCTCGGGCCTGCCTACCGCTCTGTACGTGCCACCACGGCTTGCGTGGTCGGCAAACGGTGCGGCGGAGCTCGCGATCTGCACGGCTCCCGCCCAAGGCTTGATTCCGCCCCGCCTACTCGATCGGCCCGCGCTCGTCACGCGAGGCGAAGGAATCGAGGAACGCCGGATCGCGAACATCCTGATGGAGGACGAACCGGCCGAGTCGCTCCTCGTGACCGAAGTGATCACGCCCCGTGGGCACTGGTCGAGCTACCCGCCGCACAAGCACGACGTCGACGATCCTCCGAACGAGACGCAGCTCGAGGAGACCTACTATCACCGGCTGCGCCCTGCGGACGGGTTCGCGCTCCAACGCGTCTACACCGACGACGGCCTCGACGAGACGGTCGCAGTGGGAGACGGCGACACGGTGCTCGTAGCGCGGGGATACCACCCGGTGGCCGCAGACCCTCGGCACGATCTGTACTACCTCAACGTGATGGCCGGGCCGGTACGACGCTGGTGCACCTCGGTCGATCCGCGCTACCGGGACAGGGCCTGATCGTCCGCGCCTCGTACGGTTCTCGGCACTCGCGTCAGGGGCCCGAGAAACCTGGTGCAACGCTGGCATAAGAGCGCCGGTGGGCCGCACCGACCAAAGAGCGAGCGACCTAGTCGCGCGGCAACGTCGGCTGGTCGGTCGGATACACGCCGACGGCGAACCCGTACATCGTCTCGCCGGACCGCGGTAGCCGGTCGAACTCCTCCACCAGCTCGGCCATCCGCTCCCAGAACGCCGACACCTGATCCTCCGTGATGCGCGCGTGACGGATGAAGCCCCAGAGCTTCCCGTCGCGGTAGGCCGCCGCCGACTCGGATGCGGCGACCTCGAAGTCGTTGAAGTCGCGAGGCAGCTCGTCGCCGGCCGCACTGCGCTCGACGACATAGAAGAGTCGCGCGGTGCGCCCGTAGAAACGCTCCTCGATCGCCCGCACCCGGCGCGTCCGTACGACCTGCACCAGCCCGGCTTCGCCGAGCACCTTCACGTGGTGGGCGACCGTGCTCTTCGGCCGCGCGACGGCGACCGCGAGCTCGTTCACCGTCGCGGCACGCTCGTGGAGCAGGCCCAGGATCGTTGTGCGCAGGGGATGGCCGATCGCCTTCACCTGGAACGGCTCGCTGAGCGCGATGCGGTCGGCGAGGTCGTAGTCGGGAGGGGCGACGCCGCCGGCCATCTGTGAATAGACTACCATCGTCGAATGTTCCAACTTTATGGATCAATTATTGAGAGGGAGCCGTGATGACCGAGATCGTGCTGTACCACCACGTCCAGGGACTGACGGACGGCGTCCGGTCGTTCGCCGACGACCTACGCCGGGCGGGCCACACCGTGCACACGCCCGACCTGTTCGACGGGCGCACGTTCGAGACGATCGACGAAGGAATGGCCTTCGCGCGCGAAGCCGGCTTCGGCGCGCTGGCCGAACGCGGTGTCGCCGCCGCCGACGACATCCGTGACGACGTCGTCTACGCGGGCTTCTCTTTCGGGGTCATGCCTGCGCAGCAACTCGCACAGACTCGGCCGGGAGCCCGTGGCGCTCTGCTCATGTACTCGTGCCTCCCGGTCTCGGAATTCGGAGCCGCCTGGCCGAACGGCGTGCCCGTGCAAGTGCACGGAAAGGAGTCCGACGAGTTCTTCCTCGAGGACCTCGAAGCTGCGCGTGCTCTCGTCGACTCAACCGACCGCGCAGAGCTGTTCCTCTACCCGGGCGACGAGCACCTCTTCGCCGATTCGTCGCTGCCCGCGTATGACGCCGCCGCCGCAGCGTTGCTCACCGAGCGGGTCCTCACGTTCCTGGAGATGCGCTCTTAACGCCCGATCTGCCGCAACACCTCGTCGATGCGCGCGAAGCCGCCCTTCGCTCCTTCCTCGACGCCGTACTGCATCGTCGTGTCTCGCTCTTCCGTCGTTGCGAACTGCATCGTCTGCGTCAGCTTCGTCCGCCCGCCGAGGTCGTCGAACACGAGCGTCTGGAGATGATTCTGAAACGTCTGCACGAGCCGGGCCGGCGGCTCGACCTCACGGAACTCGCCCTCGACGACGCCGAAGGCGGTTCGAAAGCGATAGCTCCCGCCGGGACGGACGTCCATCTCTTCGACGACCGTTCCGTCACCCCACCACTCGGGAATCAGCGCAGGATCCGTCCACACCGAGAACACGTGCTCGCGCGGCGCGTCGAAGACACGCTCGACGCGAATCTCGAGCTCGCTCGGCGTCGTGACCGTCGTGTCGTTCACTTGACGGCTTTCTTGACGAGGGCGCTGATCTTGCGCTCGTCGGCAGAAGTGAGCTCCGTGAGCGCGTAGGCGATCGGCCACATCGAGCCGTCGTCGAGGCTCGCCTTGTCGTTGAAGCCGAGCATCGAATAGCGCTCCTTGAACTTGCCTGCGTCACGGAAGAAGACAACGACCTTGCCGTCTTTGTTCGCGTACGCAGGCATGCCGTACCAGGTCTTCGGCATCAGATCAGGGGCGGACTGCTTGACGAGCTCGTGCACGCGCTTGCCGAGCGCGCGGTCCTTTGGCGCCATGCCCTTGAGCGCTTCTTGAATCGCGGTCTCTCCGTCGGCGGCGGACTTGAGCTCCTTGGCCCTCGCACGCATCGCCGCCTTTTCCTCGGCGGTGAAGCCGTCCTGCTTGCCCTTCTTCGTTGTGGGGCTCATCGTGCTCCTTTCGTTCGTTCGACGACCTGCGCGAAACGGTCGAGCCGCTGCAGCCACGTACTGATGCCCTCGAATGCGTAGGGAACCAACATGCACCTGCGAACGCGGCCGATCTTCTCCGTCGTCACGAGCTCCGCCTCCTCGAGGAGCCGGATGTGCTTCTTCATGCCGGTCAACGACATGCCGAACGGCCCGGCCAACTCGCTGATCGTCGCGCTGCCGGTGCCGAGCCGTTGCAGGACAGCGCGGCGAGTCGGATCGGCGAGCGCTGCGAAGGCGCGGTCGACGGTGGAAGTATACTGAACCACTCGGTTCAGTATATCAGAGCGCAAAACGAACCGCGTACCGAGAGAAGCTGACTGTCAGTGCGCGCCGACGGAGCCCGCGCGACGGGGCAGCACCCAGTCCGCACGCGGGAAGTGGCACGTGTAGCCGTGCGGGTAGCGCTCGAGGTAGTCCTGGTGCTCGGGCTCGGCTTCCCAGAACGGCCCAGCCGGACTTACCTCCGTCACGACGCGCCCGGGCCACAGGCCGGATGCCTCGACATCGGCAATCGTGTCCTCGGCGATTCGCCGCTGTTCGTCGTCGGTGTAGAAGATCGCCGATCGGTAGCTCATGCCGCGGTCGTTCCCCTGCCGGTTCAACGTCGTCGGATCGTGAATCTGGAAGAAGAACTCGAGCAGGTCGCGATACGAGGTCTCTGCGGGATCGAAGACGATCTCGATCGCCTCCGCATGCGTGCCGTGATTTCGGTACGTGGCGTTCGGAACGTCGCCGCCCGAGTAGCCGACGCGCGTCGAGACCACGCCCGGACGCTTGCGGATCAGGTCCTGCATCCCCCAGAAACAGCCACCGGCGAGAATCGCCTTCTCGAGCCCTGCGTCCATGACACCAGTGTAGGAAAGCCACAGCGGTCGGCGCGGACTGGAATACTTGCGTAGTCAAGAACGTTGGCACCCGCGATGGCTCATCCCAAACGCATCGGTTTTCTCTCCTTCGGCGCCTGGCACCCAGGCGGCGGTCAGACACGGTCGGGCGCGGACGCGCTGCGGCAGACGGTCGAGCTTGCGGTGGCCGCCGAGGAGATCGGCATCGACGGCGCCTTCGTCCGCGTCCATCACTTCGCGCGCCAGCTCGCGTCGCCGTTCCCGCTCCTCGCAGCGATCGGCGTCAAGACGAGCCGGATCGAGATCGGCACCGGCGTGATCGACATGCGCTACGAAAACCCGCTGTACATGGCAGAGGACGCCGCCGCTGCCGACCTGCTCGCGGGCGGGCGGCTGCAGCTCGGCGTCAGCCGCGGCTCGCCCGAGCCGGCGTGGCGCGGTGCAGAGGCGTTCGGCTACACGGTCGACGCGGACGACTCACGCGAGAAGACGGCGCTCTTCCGAGCGGCGATCGGTGGCGCCGGCGTCGTCCGCGCCGACGTCGGCGGGCGGCCCGGTAGCGGGCTCCTGCCGGTGCAGCCGCAGTCGCCCGGCCTCGCCGAGCGGATCTGGTGGGGCTCCGGCTCGCGCGACACCGCGGTCTGGGCGGCCGAGCAGGGCCTGAACCTGATGAGCTCGACGCTGCTCCTCGAGGACACGAAGGTGCCTTTCGACGAGTTGCAGGCCGAGCAGATTGCGCTCTTCCGGGAGGCGTGGACGAGCGCGGGGCACGCACGCGAGCCACGCATCTCTGTGAGTCGCAGTGTGATGCCGGTGACCTCCGACCTCGACCGCCGTCTCTTCGGCGACGACGCGAACGAGGACCAGGTCGGTTGGCTCGACGGTGCGCTGAGCCGCTTCGGCCGCAGCTACACGGGTGAGCCCGACCAGATCGCGGAGGAGCTCGCACGCGATGCTGCGGTGCTGGCCGCCGACACGCTGCTGTTGACCGTGCCGAGCCAGCTCGGGGTCGACTACAACGCGACGATGCTCGAGACGATTGCCCGCGAGATCGCACCGGCGATCGGCTGGACGCCGCAAGCCGAGCCGGCGCCCGTCGCCTAGCGCAATCTGACGGCGGCGACCGCCGCGACGAGGTAACCGACGGCGAGCGCGGCGACCGCCCCGGCGGTGCCCGGCTTGAACGTCATGTTCCACACGATTGCGAGCACGAGCGCGGGGTTGCCGCAGACGACGAACCAGAGCGCCGGCGCGCGCGCGAGCCGGCGTACGTCCTCGCCGAGCTCACCCGTGGAGCTCTCTCGCAATGCGACATCGAGCGCCTTGGCGCGAGGGCCCGCAACGAGCGGGCCCTGCGCCGCGACGAGCACCAGCCCGACGATCGAAACGTCGATCCAGTGCGTGCCCCACGTCCAGCTGTCGCTCGTGAGAAAGGCGCCGCTCGCGAACAACCCGAGCACCGCAACCGGGAACAGCCAACCGGTCCTGCCTGCGAGCGTCGCCCACGGAAGTGCGTCCTCGCGTGACTGCGCAGAACGCAGCCGTGTGTAACTGAGGCCGACGATCGCGATCGCACCGACGAGCACGAGCAGCGCGAGCACGTGCAGGAAGAGCACGATCCGATACGACTCGGTCATTCACCACCCATGGCTGTGAAGTCGATGATCGGGTCGCCGGTTTCGATCAGCGACTTCAGCCCGCTGAGGATGAGCATCCAACCGCCGGCGACGTTCGCCGCCGTCTTCGGCGCGCCCTCGAGCCGGTCGTGCACGACGGTGAGCTTCGAGTAGCCGCCGTCCTGTTCCTCGATCTCCCAGGTGACGCGGCTCTCCGCTTCGGCAGCGAGCTCCGGGTCGTAGTGCGCGCGCCAGCCGTGCACGAACCTGCGCGGCGGGTCGACCTCGATCACTTCGCCGTCGTTCAAGAACTGCGAGTGATCGGGGTTCCACGCCTGCCAGCGTCCGCCGGCAACCGGCGGGCCGTCGAACGTCGCGCCATAGAAATACCGTGCGATCTGTTCGGGTTGCGTGATCGCCTCCCACACGCGCTCGGGGCTCGCCTTGATGAACAGCTGGTACACCTGCGTCGTCTGCGCAGTCTCGACCGAAGTCGTCATGCGATCTCCTCCAGTTCGTTCTTGAGGTCGAGGAGCGCGCTGACGCGACGCTCCGTGTACTTGTCGATCCAGCGGTTGTGGAGCTCGCGGATCGGGACCGGGTTCAGGAAGTGGTGCTTCTCACGGCCGGCCCGGCGGGTGACGACGAGCCCGGCGTCCTCGAGCACGCGGAGATGCTTCATCACACCGAAGCGGGTCATCTCGAGGCCTTCTTCGAGCTCCCCGAGCGTCCGGCCGTCCTGCTCGAACAGCCGGTCGAGCAGATGTCGGCGCGAAGGATCGGCGAGCGCCTTGAAGACCCGGTCGTCGTCCACGAGCACGGATGATATGTGACTAATTAGTCACCTGTCAAGCGCGGCCTCGACGCACGACCGAATGCGTCTCGATCGCTTTGCCGCAATCTGCGGGTACGACTGCCTACGTTGTCGCGGGCGCGAAGGCGCGCCCGGCGGGATCAGTCGTCGACCGCGTCCTGCTCGCTGGGCTCGGGCGCCTCGCCGGCGTCGACGGCGCGACGCTCGGCTGCCCGCGCGTCCTTCTTTGCCTGCTTCATCTCGCGCTTTTCCCGCATCGCCTGCTCACGTGCGCGCTTGACGGCCGACTCCGGGCTCCGCCGTGCCAACTAGCGCCGTCCTCTCGAGCGAGCGCGGCGCTCGGGCGTGAGCGGTACGAGTGTGACGCTCACCGCCCGAGCCTCCTCCAGCTCACCGTCGAGCCGTTCGAAGCGCACTTTGGTCCCGCGGCAGCGGTCTCCGACGAGTTGCCCGGGCTGGAAGCCCGACTCGTCGACGCGCAGCCGTTCGCCGTCGTCTGTACGGATGAAGCCGTGCCGCTTCTCCGGGTTGAACCAGATCATCGTCCCTTCCATCGGCTCCTCCGTTTCGCAGCGAACTAGGCGGCGACGACGTTCTTCGCCTCAGGGCCCTTCGCTCCGTCGACTGCATCGAACTGCACTTCCGCACCCTCTGCGAGCGACTTGAAGCCGTCGCCGGCGATCGAGGAATGGTGGACGAACACGTCCTTGCCACCCTCAGCCGGGGTAATGAAGCCGTACCCCTTCGCATCGTTGAACCACTTGACGGTTCCGGTTGCCATACAAACACCTCCTCCACCACGAAAGAACGGGCAGGGGAAGCGCGTCGTGCGCAACCGGTACTCGCTCGAGTCGCTGAAACGGTAGCACGGGCTGCGCGGCGAACTGCTAGCGTCACGCCGCCGGCTCGTCAGCAACGGAAAGGAGGGCCGCGATGACTGTCGATCTCGACTCGCCTGCCCTCCCGTTCGACACGGCCGCCCGCTAGCGCGGGCCCTCCCACCGAGCACGTCCTCATCGAACGCGGCGCGGGCGCATTCAGCCCTTGTCACATCGTGAAAGGACCGCTCGTTGAGAAAAGCACGCCGCAAGACCGCAGTGCCCCCTCGCCCGAGGGTGACAGCACGTGTGAACGACCAGATCGGCGCGCGCGAGGTGCGCATCGTCGATGACGAAGGAACGCAGATCGGCGTGATGCCGCGCGCTGCCGCGCTCTCGTATGCCGAGGAGAAAGGGCTCGACCTCGTCGAGGTTTCCGCCGACGCCGAGCCACCTGTCTGCCGCGTCACGGACTACGGGCGGTGGCGCTACGACGAGGAGCGCCGCCTGCGCCTCGGACGCCGGAACCAGCCGCGGAGTGCGCCCAAGGAGGTGCGCCTGCGTCCGCACATCGGCCCGCACGACTACGACTGGAAGCTGAACCAGGCGCTCGAGTTTCTGCGAGCGCGCTCGAAAGTGAAGCTCGTCGTGCGTATGCGTGGCCGCGAGCGCGAGCGCCCGGAGATCGGGAGGGCGCTGCTCGCGCGGCTCACCGCCGATCTGCGAGAGGTCGGCCACCTCGAAGGCCGCGAGAGCGTCGAAGGGCCGACGATGACGATCGTGGTTGCGCCGAACGGTGGCAACGGATGAAGCGGCTCAAACACGTCGTCGCGCTGGCCGAGGTCGTTGTTCGACACGTCGAGGCACAGCCGCGTCCAGCCGGCCGACTCCTCGAGTCGCGGCTCCGCTGCGCCGCGGAACAGCACGAACCGGATGTCGCGCGCGAGCTGGGCATCACCGGGCTGGTCGATCGCGCACGCGACGAACATCTGGCATCGCTCGATGCCGACGCGGGTCTTGCGGCCTTGTGCGTCGAGTGGGAGGACGTCGTCGACGAGGCGATTCGAATCCTCGAAGCGACACCGTCGCGCTGTGGTCGATGCGGCGCGCGGCTCTCGCGACGTCGACGCGTATGCGCACGCTGCCGGCGGCCGATCCCGGGCAGAGCATGAGCGACGCGTCGGGCCGACAGGGCTCTAGGCCGCTCGAACGATGCCGAACACAGGCGCGTAGCCGACGACGTCGCCGATCACCACGACCGCCGGCTGCGGCAGATCTCGCGCGACCAGCGCGATCGTGTCGAGCGTCGCCGTCCGCACCTCCGCGTCCGGCAGCGACAGGCGCGAGATCACCGCCGCCGGTTCGTCGCGACGCCTGCCGGCGTCGATCAGTCGGCCCGCAATGTGCCCAAGCTGCTTGCTGCCCATGAAGATCACGAGCGTGCCGGGAGTGGCGGCGAGACGCGCATAGTCGAGCTCGCCACCATCGGCTGTCGTGCCGGTGATCACGGTCAGTTCGGCAGCGACGTCGCGTGACGTGAGTGGGATTCCGGCGAGCGCCGGCACCGCCGTCAGCGTCGATACACCCGGCACGACCTCATATGCGACGCCGGCAGCTCGCAAGGCAGCGACTTCCTCGCCGCCGCGGCCGAAGATGAACGGATCGCCGCCTTTCAACCGGACGACGCGACGGCCTGCGCGACCGTGTCGGACGAGCAGCTCGTTGACACGCTCCTGTGCGAGCCCGTCGCGCGCGATACGCACGGCGCCTCGCGCCTCGTCGATCAGCGCCCGCGCGACGAGCCGGTCGTACACGAGCACCTCGCACGACCGTACGAGCTCGAGCGCCCGAACGGTGACGAGGCCTGGGTCGCCGGGACCGGCACCGACGATCGCCACCGTCACGGCAGCGCCTCGGCGACGAGCTCTCGGAAGAAATCGCGCCGTGACTCGTACGTCGGCAGCTCGCGCTTTGCCCACGGCCGAAGCTCTTGGAGCATCCTTGCCACCTCTGCGTGCTGCGGAGTGAGCAGGTCGTCGACGTCGTCGCGAATCCGTTGCGCGAGCGCAGGCGACGCGCCGCCGGTGGACACGCCGACGACGATCGGGTCACGTCGAACGATGGCGGGCAGAATGAAGCTACAGAGCTCGGGATCGTCGGCCACGTTGCACGGGACGTCGGCCTCGACGCACACCGCAGAGACACTTGCGTTGACGAAGCGATCGTTCGTCGCCGCGATGACGAGAAACTCGCCGATCACATCCGAACGGCGGAACGGCCGTCGGGCGATCTCAATGGGCAGTGCGGCGAGCGCGTCCTCGACGTCTGGCGCAACGACGGTGACGTGCGCGCCGCAGTCGAGCAGCCCGGTCGCCTTCTCGTGCGCTACTCGTCCACCGCCGACGACGAGGCAGCGCTTGCCGTTCAGGTCGAGGCACACCATGTAGTACGCGGTCATGTTCCGATGCTCACGAGACGTGCACCGCCGCCGTCCAGCCGGATCGAAGCCTCGAGCCCTCCCGCGTGGATCGCGAGCGTGTAGCTGCCCGGCCCGACTGCTGTGATCGAAACGCGTTCGAGCGTCGTCCCTTGCAGAGCTGCGAGCGCGCTCGAGACCTCGCGTGCGCTCTCCGTGCGCGCACGGCCGCGCGGCAGGCGACGGAGCGTCGTCACGGCGGCCTGCTCCCCGCCGGGCCCATAATGCGCGCGGATGCGTCCGGCCTGGAGGCCGAGCTCGAGCACCTGTTCGATCAGCTCGGCCTCGTCGTCCGCTACCTCGCCCTCTTCGGCTTGCGAGACGAGCGAGGCGAGCCGGTCGCGAAGCTCGTCGTCGCGCGCCATCGCGAGGACCGCCTGCGCTTCCGCGAGGACAACCTCCTGCGACTCGCCGCGAAGCGGGATCACGTGTCGTCTCCGACGAGCGCACGCAACTCGTGCTCGAGCCCGCCCGTCTCGATCGCGCAATGGATGCCGCACTCCTTGGGCGCACCTTGCTCCCACCACCAGCGGCCGGCGCGCAGGCTCTCACCTTCGCCCGTGGGACGAGTGCACGGCGCGCAGCCGATCGACGTGAAGCCTTTCGCGTACAGAGGGTTGACCGGGAGGTCGTGCTCTCGGACGTAGTCCCAGACCTCGTCCTCGGTCCACTCTGCGAGCGGATTGAGCTTCACGATCGCGCCATGGTCGTGGTCGATCTCGATCTTGCGGATATCGCTGCGCGTCGCCCATTGATCGCGCCGTAGCCCCGTGATCCACGCGTCGAGACCACCGAGATAACGCTGAAGCGGCAGCACCTTGCGCACCTGGCAGCAGAGCAGCCGATTCTCGACGGAGCGATAGAACAGATTTGGCCCGTGCTTGCCGACGAGCGAGCGCACCGAGCCGGCATCGGGCGACAGCAGGTCGAGGTCGAGACCCGGGTAGCGGTCGCGCATCTGCTCCACGAGCTCGAACGTTTCCTGCGGCAGCCGGCCCGTGTCGACGCTGAACAGTTTGATGCCCGGATCGATCGCGTACGCCATGTGCAACAGCACGGCGCCGTCGGTCTGGAACGCGGTCGAGATCGCGATACGCGGCGTGAACCGCTCGATCGCCCACTCCAGCACAGCCTCCGGCCCTTCGCCCTCGAACTGAACGCTGAGCTCGCCCGCTTCCAGATCGTCAAGCAGCTCGACGGAACTCCGCTCCGGCGCCGTCATGCCGGCGCCTCCGCTCCTTGACGGGCTCCGTCGAGCCTACGCCCGTACATGTGCTGCCTCCCTTCCCGCGAGCTGCGCGAGCTCGTCGTCTGTTGTGCGGTCGCAGAACGAGCGGAAGCTCTCCTCCTCTTGTCGGCTCGACACCCACCCGGCGACCAATCCGACGACCGCGTCGTCAAGCTCGTCCGTCGGCACGCGCCGAAAGACCGGTCGTGCGATCGCCGCCGGCCGGTCGAGGCTGCCGCGCAGGTAGATGTCGTAGGCCTGGTGGCGGCGCCCCTCCTCGTCGCGCACGGTCGTGCCCTGGAAGCCGAGATCTCCCACCCAGTGCTGCGCGCAGGCGTGCGGGCAGCCGTCGAGATGCAAGCGGAGCCCGGCAAGCTCGCCGTCGGAGAATCTCCCCTCGAGGAGCTGCACGAGGCCGTCCATGCGCGTCTTCGTCTCGGTGACGGAGAAGTTGCAATGTGGCTCGCCGGTGCACGCGATCGCGTTGCCACGCAAGGTGCCCGCATCGAGCGGCAGGCCGATGTGCTCGAGCGCCGTCGTCACGCAATCGACGTCGTCGACGTTCGCCAGCACGAGATTCTGCTGTCGCGTGATTCGCACTTCGTGACCGAGCTCGGCGAGCGCGACCATCTGGTCGCCGCCGATCAGGCCGAGGTGCACAGGGACCCCGACATACGAGCGGCCGTCGCGCTGCGCGTGCACGCCGAGGTGGTTGCCGGGAGCCGGCGACGGCGGGAGCGTGAAGTCGTCGAACGCGCGACCGAGCCGCGCCTCGACACGTGCGCGCATTCCTTCGGCGCCGATGTCGTCGATCATGAACTTGATGCGGGCCTTCACGCGGGAGACGCGGTAGCGCAGGTCTTCGCGCCACTCGTCCAGGATCGCAGCCAGCACGTCGACCGCCTCCGCCTTCGGCACCCAGATGCCGAGCTCGCGCGCGATGCGCGGCACCGAGGAGAGGCCACCGCCGACGAGGACGCCAAAGCCCTCTTCTCCGTCTCGAAGAGCACCGATGAGCCCGACGCAGTTGATCTCCGGTGCGGCGCAGCTGTCGGCGCAGGCAGTGATCGAGATCTTGTGCTTCCGCGGCAGGTCCGAGTAGTCGGGATTGCCGTAAAACCGCGCCGCAGCCGCCTCGACGACGGGCGTCGGATCGAAGAGCTCGTCATGCGCGAGCCCCGCGACGGGGCAGCCGGTGATGTTGCGCACCGTGTCGCCGCACGCGCCTGCCGACGTCAAGCCTGCGGCATGCAGACGGTCGAACACATCGGGAAGAGCCTCCAGCTTCAGGTAGTGCAGCTGAATGTTCTGACGTGTCGTCAGCTCGCCCTCACCGCGTCCGTGCACGTTCGAGATCTCTCCGATCGCTCGCAGCTGCGGCGTCGTGAGGATCCCGCCGGGAACCTTGACGCGCAGCATGAACGTCCCGATCTTCGGCTTGTCGTGGTAGAGGCCCCACCACTTCAGCCGCACGATGTCCTCCTCGGGCACGTCCTCGTAGCCGGCCGCGATCAGCGCCGGGAGCTCGTCGAGCATCCCGAGCGGGCTCTTCTCGCGCTTCAGCCGCTCGACCGAATTGCGCTTGAGAACAAGCTCGAGGGTAGGGGCGTCTGTGGCCTTGGGTGCCGGGTCGGACATCGCGTCGTCGAGGTGTGAGTGGGACGCGCGCCCGTTAGCCGGCGATCTGCCGGATCGGGCAACACATGGCGATCGAGGAGGCCATGCAGCGCATTCCGTGTGAATCTACAGCCTTCACTTCATTTTGTAAAGTTAAGAGGTAGCGTTCGTTCGGACGTGACCTTCAAGCGGATCGACGCACTCCCGCCGTACGTGTTCGCGACGGTCGACCAGCTGAAGCGCGAGCTGCGCCGTTCTGGTCAGGACGTGATCGACCTCGGGTTCGGGAACCCCGACATCCCGTCGCCCGAGCTGGCGGTGGAGAAGGTGCGGGAGGCGGTCCTGAACACTCGTAACCACCGCTACTCGGCGAGCCGCGGAATCGACTCACTGCGCCGGGCGATCACCGAGCACTACGCGCGCGCTTACGGCGTCGAGCTCGATCCGGAGACACAGGTCGTCAGCACGATCGGCGCGAAGGAGGGGCTCGCACATCTGCTGTGGGTGCTCGTCGACACGGAGGACACGGTGGTCGTGCCGACACCCGCCTACCCGATCCACCAGGTGGCGCCGCGCCTCGCAGGAGCCACGGTTGCTACCTACTCGGCGACAGGCGGTGTCGCTGCAATCGAGGCTGCGGTGCAAGCGGCGCGACCGCGCGCGGTGATCGTGTCGTACCCGCACAACCCAACCACCGTGACGGCGACTGCAGACGATCTGCAGCGCCTCGTCGACCTGGCGCGCGAGCACCAGTTCTTGCTCGTGCACGACTTTGCCTACGCCGACATCGCGTTCGACGGACATCGCCCGCCCTCGGTCCTTGCCGCTTCCGGCGCAACGGAGTGCGCCGTCGAGCTCTACAGCTTGACGAAGGGCTTCTCGATGGCGGGTTGGCGCGTCGGGTTCCTGCTCGGGAACGCGGAGACCGTTGCCGCGCTCGCAAAGCTGAAGTCGTACCTCGACTACGGAACGTTCCAGCCGATCCAGATCGCCGCGACGGTGGCGCTACGCGAGGCGCACTCCTACACGGAACATGTGCGGGAGCTCTACCGCCTCAGGCGGGACACGCTGTGCGACGGCCTTCGCCGCGCCGGCTGGCCGGTCGAGCCGCCGCTCGGAACGATGTTCGTCTGGGCGCCGCTGCCGGAAGCCTTCCGCGACGAGGGGTCGCTCGCGTTCGCACTGCGCCTCGCGCGGGACGCGAACGTTGCCGTCAGCCCCGGCGTCGGCTTTGGCGACGGTGGCGAAGGGCACGTGCGGTTCGCCCTCGTCGAGAACGAGCAGCGGATCGGGCAGGCCACCCGCCAGATCAGCCGGCTGCTGCGCGCCGCTCGGCCCACTCGATGAGTGTCGCGACACTCTCGAGCGCCTCGTAGTGCGGCGCATCCTCTTCGGCCACGCCGGCGAGGATCTCGGCCTCGGCGCCGAGGAAGGCATCGCCGACGAGCGTCGCGAGCGCACGCGCCGAGATCGGCAACTCGACGCCGTGCTCCTTCGTCCACGCTGCGGCGACGTCCGTCAGTAGCGACCGCCACCCCTCGATCGCCGCACTCCACCGCTGCGCGAGCTCGTCGTCCGCGAGCCCGGCCGACCAGAGCTCCCAGAGGATCCGCACGTACCCGGACCGGAGATCGTCGAGCAGGTACGCGCAGGCAACGCGCCATTTCGCCGCGAGCGACTCCGGCCCGGCAAAGAGCTGCCGCTGCCGCTCGAGCAGGCGGTCGTTCTCGGCGTCGAGAACGGCGGCGAGCAGCTGCTGCTTGCCGCCGAAGTGGTAGTGGACGAGCGACAGCTGAACTCCCGCGCGATCTGCGATCGCGCGCGTTGTCGTACCGGTCGCGCCGTGCTCGGCGAGCGCGTCGCGGGCCGCGTCGAGGATGTGGAGCCGCGTGTCCTCGCCGCGCGCCCGGCGCAGATCCGGCCGCTTCGCCGAGGTTGACATCGGTCGCACCATACCTCATTCTTTATCGGTCGACCGACCAATATTTATAGGAGGGCTCCAGCATGGCGACGATGACGAGACACGACGAGCTGACCGAGGCGCTGACGGACCGGCTGCGCGGGCGCGTGCTCGACGCCTCCGACCCCGACTACGACCGGGTGCGTGCGCTCTACAACGGGATGATCGACAAGCGACCGCGACTGATCGCGCAATGCGTCGATGCTGCGGATGTCGCCGAAACCATTCGGTTTGCGACCGAGAGCGGCATCGACCTCGCGGTTCGCGGCGGTGGTCACAACGGGCCGGGTCTCGGAAGCATCGACGACGGCCTGATGCTCGATCTCTCGGCGATGCGCGGAGTGATCGTCGACCCCGACGCACGAACTGCGCGTGTGCTCGGTGGGAGCCTCGCCGGTGACGTCGACCACGCGACGTCTGCGTACGACCTCGCGGCTCCGTTCGGAATCATCGCGAGCACCGGTGTCGGCGGACTGACGCTCGGTGGCGGCGTCGGGAACCTGACCCGCAAGCTCGGCCTGTCGATCGACAATCTGCTCAGCGCCGACGTCGTCCTCGCCGACGGCTCGTTCGTGCATGCAAACGCCGATGAGCATCCTGACCTGTTCTGGGCGCTCCGCGGCGGAGGCGGCAACTTCGGCGTCGTCACCGCGTTCACGTTTCGCCTGAGCCCGGTGCCGCCGATCGTCGGCGGCGTGACGCTCTGGACCCTCGACCGCGCCACGGACGTCCTACGCTGGTACCGCGACTTCCTGCCGAGCGCGCCCGACGACCTCGGCGGTTGGTTCGCGTTCCTGACTGTGCCGCCCGTCGCGCCGTTCCCGCCGGAGCTTCAACTGCAGAAAGTCTGCGCCGTCGTCTGGTGCTACGGCGGCCCGCCCGACGGGGCGGACGAAGCATTCCGCCCCGTCCGCGCGCTCAAGCCCGCGCTTGACGGACTGATGACGATGCCGGTGGCCGCACTGAACGGCGCGTTCGACCCGCTCTATCCGGCAGGCGACCAGTGGTACTGGCGCGCGGACTTCTTCGACCGCCTGTCGGACGAGGCGATCGACGCGCACGTCGAGTTCGCCCATCGCCTCCCGACACCGCAGTCGACGATGCACCTCTACCCCGTCGACGGTGCAGCATCGCGCGTCGCGAGCGACGCAACCGCCTGGGCATACCGCGACGCGCGCTGGGCGCAGGTGATGGTCGGCGTCGACCACGACCCTGCGAACGCCGATGCGCTGAAGGAGTGGACCGTTGCGTACTGGGAGGCTCTGCACCCGCACTCGATGGGCGGGGCGTACGTGAACATGATGATGGAGGAGGGCGACGAGCGGATCAGAGCGACGTATCGCGGGAACTACGAGCGGCTGGCGCACGTGAAACGCACCTACGACCCGGCCAACCTGTTCCACGTCAACCAGAACATCGCACCGTCGTCGTGAGCGCGTTCGCCGTCGACGAACCCTTGGTGGACACGGGTTGGATCGCCGAGCATCTCGACGACGCATCGGTCCGTCTGATCGAAATCGACGTCTCCCCCGCCGCCTACCGCTCGGGCCACATTCCCGGCGCAGTGCTCTGGAACATCTACGCCGACCTCCGTGGCGCAGGCTACGTCCCGATCGACGATACGGGTGTCACCGAGCTGCTCTCGCGGTCGGGCGTCAGCCGCGAGACCACCGTTGTCTTCTACGGCTACGGCGCGCATCTCGGTTATTGGCTTCTACGAGCCTTCGGCCATCCGGAGGTCCGGCTGCTCGACGGCAGCCGGGAGCAGTGGCTCGAAGGGTCAGGCGCGTGGACCAAGGATGAGCCGACCGACACTCCGGCTCGCAGCTACCGGCGGCTACGGGGGGAAGAACGTCTGCTCGTCTCGCGCCACGATGTGCTCGCTGCGACCGAACAGTCCAGCACGGTCGTGCTGGACGTTCGCTCTACCGCCGAGTACAGCGGAGAACGGTTTTGGCCCTCCGGGGCGACCGAGGACGCGGGCCGGGCGGGCCACATTCCCGGGAGTGTCCACCTCGCGATCGACGAGCTTCGCGACGAGAACGGAGCGTTTCGTGCGCCTGACGAGATGGGGCGCGCGCTACGCGAGCGCGGAGTGACATCGGAGCGACGAATCGTCACGTACTGCACCATCGGCAACCGCGCAGCGCAGGCCTGGTTCGCGCTGACGCACCTGCTTGGTCACGAAGATGTTGCCGTCTACCACGGTGGTTGGGCCGAATGGGGCCACGGGGCGGATACGCAGGTGTCACTCGGACGGAAGTAGGCGACGCAGCTCGGTGCTCTCGCTGCGCTAGCCGAGAGGCAGCAGCGCTCCTTCGTGTTCGAGCAGGAAGCGCTTGACATGGAGGCCGCCCCCGAAGCCGGTCAACGAGCCGTCGGCGCCGATCACGCGATGACACGGTAGGACGATCGGGATCGGGTTCTGCCCGTTCGCAGCGCCGACAGCGCGCGCAGCGTCGTGACCCAAGCCGAGTCGGCGCGCCTGTTCGCCGTAGCTCACCGTCTGGCCGTACGGAATCGTCGCCAGCGCGAGCCAGCAGTTGCGCTGAAACGCGGTGCCGTCGAGGTCGAGCGGCAGATCGAAGTCGATCAGCTCGCCGGCGAAGTATGCGCCGAGTTGACGCTCGGCTTCGGTCAGCACGGGCGAGCTGCCCTCCGGACGCAGCTTCCCGCCGTCGAAGAGGACACCTTGGAGCGCGTCCGCCGAAGCGATCAGTCCGAGCGGGCCGATCGGGGTGTCGACAACTGTGCACGCCATCTCGTGAATCTAGAACGCAGGCAGGTGCGCAAACGTGAGATCGGGTTCTGCGATACCTCGGCTCGCGCACGTCTGCCATGATCGTGACCCCCGGAGAGAGGAGTCAGCGTGAGCGCGTACAGGGTCAGCACGCTCGACCAGATGGAGGAGATCGACGACGGGCGCTGCCCGTTCCGTCCGGTGCGCTTCCACTTCGGCATCGAGTCGTTCGGCGCGAACGCCTGGACGGCAGCCGCGAAGGGCGACCGGCTGATCAACGAGCACGACGAGTCGGACGACGGTCAGGAGGAGCTCTACGTGGTGCTTCGAGGGCATGCGACATTCGAGCTCGACGGCGAGCGCGTCGACGCGCCGGCCGGCACGTTCGTCTACTGCGAGACCGCCGTGAAGAGAACGGCGTTCGCCGAAGAATCGGGAACGACTCTGCTCGCGCTCGGAGGAGCACCCGGCAAGGCGTTCCAGTCACAGGGCTGGGAGGTGTGGGCGCCGATCAACCCGCTCTACCAGGCTGGGAAGTACGCCGAAGCCGCCGACCAGGCGAAGTCACGGCTCGAGGAGTACCCCGCCTATGCGGGGCCGCTGTACAACACTGCGTGTTGCGAGAGCCTCGCGGGCCGCACGGAGGACGCGATCGAGCATCTCCGGCAGGCGCTCGCAATCTCGGCGGATGCCGTGCGCGGCTACGCCGAGAACGACTCCGACCTCGACCCGCTGCGCGACGACCCCGCCTTCCAGGAGCTCTTCGCAACGAGCTGATTCGGCAGGTCGAACGTCAGTCCCACCAGCCCTGCACCATCTCCACCTCGCGGGGATCATCGCCGGCGCCGAATGCGAGGTACTCGACGCCGTCCGGCCCGGCCTCGACGGCCCGCATGGAGCCCTTCGCGATTCGGATCGCATCCCATTCGGAGAGTTCCACGACCTCGTCCTCCACCTTGACCCGCGCGGAGCCGTGTACGACGACGTACACCTCTTCCTGCGTCTCGTGCTTGTGGCCGAAGGGCATGCGAAACCCAGGCGAGAGCTTCAACACGCTGACGCCGAGCGTCTCGCCATCGAGTGCGGACCGAGCAAACCGCGCTTCGATCCCGGCGGGCATACCGAACTTCGGAGATTGGTTCTCGACGTCATGCAGGTTCTGCTTCGTGTAGTCGCTCATGGGTCTCACTTGAGCTCTTGGGCGACTTCCCAAACGTGGCCCACTCTCTTGCTCGGATTTCGGAGCGGATTCTCGTTGAGCAACAGCGGTCTCGTGCCGATACCGGTCCTGTGATCTCGTCCTATGACGGCCTGCGGCACGACCACCGCCTGATGGCGTACACCGCAGCGGGCATGTACGGCGGCGCAGCCGCGCTCAGTTTGATCGAGGGCCTGACGCCGGGTGGACCGCCCGTCGCCGCAGCACCCGGCATCGCCGCACTCGGTCTGTTCGCCGCGCTCGTCGCCGTCGGCCCGCGCCTGCCGCGCCGCGTCATTGCGCTGTTCGCGCCGCTCGGGGTCGCGTTGATCGCCGGTGCGCTCGCGACCACGCACGCGGCCGGTGACGGCGCCGTGCTCTACATGTGGCCGGTGCTCTGGATGTCGTTCTTCTTCGGCCGCCGGGGTGCGATCGGGATCGTCGCGTGCGTGGCGATCGCGCACGGAGTTGCGCTGCACGTTCTGCCGTCGCCGGAGGGATACGCAGACCGGTGGGTCGACGTGATGGGATCGGTCACGGTCGTGGCGGCGGTCGTGCAAACGCTCGCGCAGCGCAACGACCGGCTGCTCGACCAGTTGGCGGGTGAGGCGCGCACCGACCCGCTCACCGGGCTCCTGAATCGCCGCGGGTTCGACGAGCGGGCCGCAGTCGAGATCGCGCACGCCAGGCGCGATGCGATCTCCCTCGCTGTCGCATCGTTCGACCTCGATCACTTCAAGAAGATCAACGATCGCTTCGGTCATGACACCGGCGACCGCGTGCTGTCTCATCTCGGCGCTGTGCTCGTCGCCAACGCGCGAGAGATCGATGTCGTCGCGCGCATCGGCGGCGAGGAGTTCGTCGTGCTTCTTCCGGGCGCAGCCGTTGCCGGCGCCGTCGAGTTCACCGAGCGGATTCGGCACGCGATTGCCGAAAGCACGAGCGAACTGCCGGTCGTGCAGGTGAGCGCCGGGGTCGCGGCGTCGACTGAGCCTGTCGAGATTGCCGACCTCCTCCAGCAGGCGGACGCCGCTCTCTACTCCGCCAAGCGCGGTGGTCGCAACCGCACGAACGTCTACGCGTCGATCGCGCTCACTGCGTGACGATCGTCGCGCGCCCGGCGATCGTCGCCGCGTAGATCACGCAGTGCCCGAACACCGAGCGGCGTCGATGCGTCAACGTGCCGTCGAACGCGCCCGCGGCGAGCTGAACCGTCACCGCGTAGACCTGATTCGTGCAGCGGCTGCCCGCACTCACGACGGAGACGGAGCCGCCGACGACTTGCGACACGATTCGGCGCCCGAATGGCGTGCGCAGCGAGAACGCACCACCGGTGATCGCCACCTTCGGCCCGGTGCGCAGCTCATCGTGCTTGATCGTGATCCGCCATGCGCCGGCGAGCTCACCGTGTGCGGCGCCGACGAACGTTCCGCGCGTGGAGCTGATCGGCGGCACCTCTTCGCCGACCACCCGGTCTTCGTACGACGTCGCGGCGGCCGCCGCGGAGCTCGCGATCGCAAAGAGCGCAACGGCTGAAGCCACAAGCGAGAGACGCGCCATCGCTGACGACCGTACGACCCCTCGGTGAAGGGCACGTAAGGCGTGTGTACGCGTTCATGGTCCCGACGAGATCGTGAAGGTCCAGGTGGACGAGAAGCTGTCCGGGCTCGACGAGCCGATTCGCGCATTCGCAGAGACGTTCTGCGAGAAGGTGACGCTCAGCGTCGCGGGGCCAGCCCCCGTGCCGACTGCGGCGTTGTAGAGCTTCGTCGCCGTGCCCGCGCTTGTCCCCAGTGCCGCTGTCGGGTACGACACTGTGCTCGTCGGCAGCGAGCAGTTGCCACCGGCAGCAGTCACCGACGCAGCCGACACCCATGGCGCTGGGAGCGTGTTGCCGTGGCCGTCGCTCCATGCCGTCGCATACGCGCTGATCGCCCACCCGCTGCCAGCGCCTGTCTCGTCGTCGGGCGTGAGCGTGGCGGTCGCCGTCTTGGTCTGGTCGTGCCCGTTGAGCACGGTCGCGGCGAACGCGATCGACGAAGGCGCCGACAGGCCGAGGCTACCGCCTGCGCAGGGGATGGAGTACGCGTCGATCACTCCGCCTGCGCCCACGGCCCAGCAGTCGGCGACGTCGGGGCACGAGACACTTGCGAGCGCCGACGACGTTCCCGACGTCTGCGTCACCCACGCAGTGCCACCGTTCGACGTTGCCACGATCACGCCCGCTGCGGCGACGCCCCAACACGCAGTCGCGGTCGGACAGGCAATCCAGGCGATCGCCTGGCTGACGCCCGTCGTTTGCGTCGCCCACGACGGTGCCGCCGTTCGACGTGGCGAGCACCGTCCCGGCGTTGCCGACGACGAAGCAGTGCGCGGCGTCGAAACACGTCACATCGTTGAGCGCCTTCGACGTACCGGACGTCTGCGCAGACCAGCTCGTGCCCGCGTTCGCCGTTGCCAGCACAACGCCGCTCGCGCCCACCGTCAGACACGCGCTCGTCGTCGGGCACGTCACGCCGTTCAACGCGCCGGAGACACCCGAGGTCCGCGAAGTCCACGTTGTGCCGCCGTTCGACGTCGTCATGATCGCTCCGCTCGCGCCGACCGCGACGCAGACGCTCACACTCGCGCAGTCGACGGCGTTGAGCGCAGTCGTCACTGCCGAGGTACGCACCGTCCAGCTCGTGCCGCCGTTCGCGGTCGTGAGAATCATGCCGCCGGCCGCCGACCACGACGCACTCCGCTGCGTTCGCGCAGCGATCGCATTCAGCGCCCTCGAGGTTCCGGACGTCTGCGCCGAAGCCACGTCGAGCCCCCGTTCGAGGTGGCGCGAATCGTGCCGCCGCTCCGACGACAAGGCAATTGGCGACATTGGACAAGCATCCCGTTCAGAGCACTGGTCGTGCCGGAGGTCTGAAGTGACCACGACCCGTCGCGGCCTACGTCGACGACGCCGCGCAAAGCACCGCGACGAGCGCAACCGCAACTTCGCGGCGGCGCTCAGCGGAGGCCGGTCCGGTCACGCTTCGCGCGCCGGCGAGGCAGCTCGGACCGGCGACACCACCGACGCGGCCGCGAACAGCATCGCTGCTGCGGCCGCGACCGTCAGAGCCAAAGCCTGGACGACGACTTCGCACCCCGGCTCGCGGTCACAGTCGCCGCGTCGGCGAGCCCCTGCAAGCGACGGTTCGTCGCACCACGGTGCGCGCATGCGCCGTCGACGATGCGCAGGTTGCAGTCGCAGACAGCGTGTACGTCGACGACGGAAGGCCGTGCTCCAGCACGACGCGGGTAGTCGATCGCGTCGTGGGGCAGCACCGTGTCGAGTTGGCGCGAGATGTTGCTCGTCGGCGTGCCGCGACCCGATCGACACGTCGAGCTTCGGTTTGCAGAGATCGCCGCCCGTGTTCGCGAGCGGCACGACGACCGCCGCGAGTCCGGAGCCGGGCAGCGTCTGCAGCGACAGCGAGCCGAGCCGCAGACGTGGTGCTGCAGCACCCGGAACGCGAACGAGCACGCCGATCACCTCACGGATCACCTGACGGATCCGGAAGCTTCCCGAGGAGACGTTCGCGGTCGCATCCTCGAACGCGATGCCCGCAAGATGATCGCCCGCGGTCGCGGTCGCGGGCACGTGCACGCTGAACGGAACATCGAGCTCCGTGCCGGCCGCGACCGTGACACGCGCGACGCCAGGAGTGACCCACGCACCTGCACGACGGATCGGCTGCCCTCGGTTTGCGTAGACAGAGCCGGTTGTCTGCCCCGTGAGCCCGTCGACCGCGTACACGAGCAACGTGATCGATGCCGTGCCGGTGTTCGCGACGACGACGTCGTCCGAGAACGAGCCGCCAGGCGCAACCGTGCGATCGAAATAGGCGCGGCTCGCCGGGCTACCCGCGTCGACGTGGCCGGGCCGGATACTGAATCCTCCTACGCCGGCGGCGGTGGCCGCCGCCGGCGCGAGGAGCGCGAGCGCGATGAGGCAGGTCGTCGCAGCTCGCCGAACCACTACGGCCCGCTGACGAGCGAGATCGTCCAGGTCGAGGTGTAGGTGCCGGCGAAGGTGCTCGCCGGGACCGCAAGCCGCCACGTCGGGGTGACGGTCTGGTTCCCCAGGCCCGTGTTGGCCGCCGCATTGAACAGCTTGGTCGCTGTCGGGGCGGTCGACGCAGCCGGCAGCGTGTAGGGATACGTGACGCTGTTCGTCGCGGCGGTGCACGTCGAGCCTGCATCACAGGCGATCGCCGGAGTCGCAGAGACCGTCGTCGCGGACGTCGAGAGCAGACGCGGGGAGCCGCCGCCCGTTGTGAATGTCGTCGACGTGGCGGTCAGGTTCCACCCCGCCCCCGAGCCGGTGGCGTCGGCGACATCGAGTGCCTGCGTCGACGTCACGGTCTGGTCGGTGCCGTTCAGGGTCGCCGAGAAGCTGACGTTGGGCGGCGTCGAGGCGAAGCCGAGCGAGCCCGCGCTGATCGTCGCCGTGCCGGTGGCAGCCTCGGTCGCGACGGGCAGCACTGCGACCGCTGCGAGCGCGACAACTCCGACGGCAAGGCTACGCCGCACGTGAACGCGCATCGGAAGGCTGTGCCGCAGCATCCGCCTCCCGGTTTTCTGGCAGAACATCCTCTCTCCTTCTGTCGTTTCGGACGAAGCGATCGACGGCCTCGCCGTTTTGCGGGCCGCCGTGCGCCCGAAACGAGGAATCTCCGTCACCTGAATCGGGGATCGGACGCACGCGTTTTGTCGTTCATCCCTCGTCCGGGGGATCCGGGCGGCGTCGTCCCCCGCCGTCACTACGCTCGATGGGATGCGGGCGCGCATGAGGACTGCCGGTTTTCCGTGAATGAGCCACGCGGCACGGCGCTGGGCCCCGAGGCAGCGCGGCTCCTCCTCGACCACGTCGACAACATGGTGTGCACGCTCGACCTCGCAGGCCGCTTCACGTCCGTGAACGCGGCGGGCGAGCGGCTCACCGGGTATACGGCGGCGGAGCTCCTCGGCAGGCCCGCCGCCACGCTGATCGCACCCGGGCGCCGCGAAGACGCCGCGCGCCGCTTCGAGCGCCGGCTTGCCGGCGACGTCGTCTCCGATCGCGACGAAACCGTGCTCGTCACGCGCGACGGGCTACACGTCCCGATCGAGGTCTCGTCGACCGTGTTCCGAGCCGACGGCGTCGCGGTCGGCGTGCTCGGGATCGTGCACGACTTGACGGAGCGCCAACAGGCGGCCACCGCGCTCGAGCACAGCGAGCGACGCTTCGCATCGCTCCTCGAGGCCGCACCCGACGGCGTCCTGATCGTCGACCGTCAGGGCGAGATCGTGCTGGTCAACGCTCGAACCGAGGAGCTTTTCGGCTACGACCGCGCGGAGCTCGTCGGGCAAAGCGTCGACATGCTGCTGCCCGAAGCATCGAGCGAAGGTCACACGAGGCATCGGCTGCGCTTTGTCGAGGACGCGCACATGCGCGAGCTGAGCAGCGGGCTCGAACTGATCGCGAAGCGCAAGGACGGGCATGAGTTCCCGGTCGACATCAACCTCAGCCCGCTGGAGACGGCCAGCGGCCTGCTCGTCGTCGCCTCCGTACGCGATGTCACGGAGCGCAAGCAGGCGGAAGCGGCACTGCTCGAGAGCGAGCGACGTTTTCGGCGCTCGTTCGTGTCGGCTGCGATCGGCATTGCGCTCGTCGCACCCGACGGCCGTTTTCTCGAGGTGAACGACTCGCTGTGCACACTGGTCGACTATCCACGCGAGCAGCTGCTCTCGCTCGGCTTTCAGGACATCACGCACCCCGACGACCTGGAGCTCGACCTCGACTACGTGCGACGCATGCTCGCCGGCGAGCTTCGCTCGTACCAGATGGAGAAGCGCTACACGCGTCGCGACCACGAGATCGTGTGGGCCCTGCTGAGCGTTTCGCTGATCACCGACGGAGACGGGAAGCCGATTCACTTCGTCTCGCAGATCCAGGACATCACTGCACGCAAGCAAGCCGAGCTCGAGCGCGACCGTCTACGAGATGAGCTTCATCACGCACAGAAACTCGATGCCGTCGGCCGGCTCGCCGGGGGTATCGCCCACGACTTCAACAACATGCTCACCGCGATCCGCGGCTATGCGGAGCTGCTCGTCGACCGGCTCGAGCCCGGCGCCGGACGGGAGGAGGCGTTGCAGATCAAGCGCGCAGCGGAGCAAGCGGCGACGCTGCCGCAGCAGCTGCTCGCGTTCGGCCGGAAGCAAGCGCTGCAGCCGCAGGTGGTCGACCTGAACGACGTGGTCCGCGCGACCGGCGACCTCCTGCGCCACCTCCTCACCGAAGTCGTCACGGTCGTCGCCGCTCCGGGCGCACACCCGGCGCGCGCGCACGTCGATCCCAGCCAGATCGAGCACGTGCTCGTCAACCTCGCGCTCAACGCGCGCGACGCCATGCCCGACGGCGGCTCGCTCACGATCACGACGTCCGACGTCAGCGTCGACGCCGCGCTCGCACGCGAGCACGGTGTTGCGCCCGGGCGTACGCGGTGCTCTCGGTGCGGGACACGGGCACGGGCATGGACGACGCGACGCGTGCGCGGATCTTCGAGCCGTTCTTCACCACCAAGCCGTACGGGGAGGGATCCGGCCTCGGGCTCGCGAGTGTCTACGGCACCGTCTCGCAGAGCGGCGGCTTCGTCCGCGTGACGACCGCCTTGGGACATGGGACGACGTTCGACATTCATCTGCCGTGTGCGGGAAGCGCCCAAGCCGCCGAGCTCGAGTCGGAGACTGCCCGCCCTGCGATCCTGCTCGCGGAAGACGAAGAGGTCGTGCGCGTGTTCACCGCCGAGGTGCTCGATCGCGCGGGGTTCGACGTCGTCGTCGCGTCCGACGGCGCCGAGGCGTTGCGGTTGTACGACGAGATCGGCGACCGAGTCGCGGCTCTCGTCACGGACCTGGTCATGCCCGGGCTCGGGGGCCGCGAGCTCGCGGACGAGATCAGAGCCCGCGACCCGTCGTTGCCGGTCGTCTTCATGTCGGGGTACACGGAGGAACCGCTCGATCCGGATCTCGACCTCGCCGCCGACATCGCCTTCCTGCAGAAACCGTTCTCGCCGAAGGAGCTCGTCGCGACGGTCGCCGAGCTCGCGGCGCTTCGCGGGCGGCCGCTGAGGACGGCCGGCAACGAGCGACTTACCTGCCTGGTCGCAGACGACCATCCGGCGGTGCTCGACTCCGTCGGCCGCTTCCTGCGCTCCCGCGGAATCGAGGTGGTCGAGGCCGCAGACGGTGCCGAAGCCCTTCGTCTGCTCGAAGAGACCCGGCCCCGCGTCGCGCTGCTCGACGCGGGCATGTCCCCCCACGGTGGCCTCGAGTTGATCGAGCGCGCCGCCAAGCTCGCGCCGGAGACCGCCACTGTTCTCTATACGGGTAGGAACGACCGGACGCTGTTCCTGCAGGCGGTGCAGGCGGGCGCGCGCGGCGCGCTGCACAAGGGTGCCCCGCTCGACGATGTCGCGCGCGCGGTGCACGCGGTTGCGGGTGGCGCGACCTATCTCGACACATCGGCTGCGGCCGAGCTCGCCGAGCCCGTCGCAGGCGCGCCGATCCTCACGCGCCGAGAGCTCGAGGTCGTCCGCCTGGTCGCAGACGGCCTCACGACCGAGAGGGCCGCAGCCACGCTCGCGATCTCGCCCGAGACGGTCCAGTCACACGTCCGGAACGCGATGCGGAAGCTCGGCGCCGAGAGCCGCACGGAGGTCGTCGCGAAGGCGCTACGCCTTTCTCTCATCGCCTGATCGAGGGATTTGGGCTGGAAATGCTGGTCTTGCGTGTCGATGGGTGACGGCATTTCCTTGTGTTAGGGTCGTGATCCGGATCGCTTCAGGGGGAGAGACTTGAAGAAGGTGCGTGCCGGCGCCCATACGTGGGCCCTATTGATCGTTGTGTTTCTGGCCGTCGGCGTGGGCTCCGCGAGCTCGAGCTCCGGCCTCCCGCACATCAAGATCGGGAAGCACGTCTGCACGTCCTCCCTCTCGCGCTGGGGCAACTGCGGCGCGGTCGTGGTTGCCTCGTCGAGCGGCACACCGCTCGCGGGCACGACGCCGCCGGCAGCCGCGCTCGGCCCCGTCGCAGTTCCACTCGGCGTACAACCTTCCGACCACCGCGCCGGCCGCGCACGACGATCGCGATCGTCGACGCCTACGACGATCCGAACATCGAGGCCGACCTGGCGGCAACGACAGTACTACGGCCTGCCCGCCGTGCACCACGGCCAACGGCTGCTTCCGCAAGGTGAACGAAACGGGCGGCACCACCTACCCGCCGACGGACGGAGGCTGGTCGCTCGAGATCGCCCTCGACGTCGAGACGGCACACGCGATCTGCCAGAACTGCAAGATCCTGCTCGTCGAGGCCCAGACGCTCGGCAGACGCCCGATCTCGGCGCGGCCGAGAACGAGGCGGTCGCGCTCGGCGCCAACGTGATCTCGAACTCCTGGCTCTCGCGGCGAGTACTCGAGCGAGACCGCGGACGAGACGGCGTACTTCCACCACCCGGGCGTCGCGATCACCGCGTCGACGGGCGACAACGGCTACGGCGTCGGGTTCCCGGCGGCGTCGCGCTACGTCACGGCCGTCGGCGGCACGACCCTCACGCTCAGCTCGAGCGGCGCGTACCTCAGCGAGTCCGCCTGGAGCGGCACCGGCTCCGGCTGTTCGAGGTAGCATCTCGAAGCCCGCCTGGCAGACCGACACCGGCTGCACGCGGCGAACCGACGCCGACGTGTCGGCCGACGCCGATCCGAACACCGGCGCCGCGGTCTTCGACTCGGTTCCGTACAGCGGACAGACCGGCTGGTTCCAGGTCGGCGGCACGAGCCTCGCGACGCCGCTCATCGCAGGGGCATATGCGCTCGCAGGACACACGAGCTCCGTCAACGACGCCTCCGGGATCTACGCGCACAAGAGCTCGCTGCACGACGTGACGTCAGGGCGGAACGGCTCCTGCGGCACGTACCTGTGCACGGCGGTCCTCGGCTACGACGGGCCGACCGGTCTCGGGACGCCGAACGGCGCTCGGCGCCTTCGGCGGCTCGACAAGCTCACCGCCGCCGACGCCGGACTTCTCGCTCTCGGCAAGCCCAGGCACCGGCAACGTCACCGCGGGCGGCTCGACGACGTTCTCGATCTCGCTCGCCACGAGCGGCGGCTTCTCGGGCACGGTCGGCCTGTCGGCGAGCGGTCTGCCGGCCGGCGTGCCAGGCGTGCTTTCACCCCCACCTCGATCAGCACGTCGACGCCGAGCTCGACCCTCACGGTGACGACGACGTCGGCTGTCACGCCGGGCAGCTACACGGTCACGATCACCGGCACGAGCGGCACGCTCACGCACACGACGTCGGTCTCGCTCGTCGTCCAGCTCGGCGACCACGCCCGACTTCTCGCTCGGCGTGACGCCCGGCGCCCAGACGGTCGTCGGCGGGCGCCGGGACGACCTACACGGTGAGCCTGTCGCGAAGCGGCGGCTTCACCAACGGCGTGACCTTCTCCGCCTCGGGGCTTCCCTCGGGCGCCTCTCCTTCGTTCTCGCCGAGCACGGTGACCGGATCGTCGAGCACCTTGACGATCTCGACCAGCGCAACGCTCGGATCCGGCAGCTACGCGTTCACGATCACAGGCACGAGCGGCACGGTCGTGCACTCGGTCGGCGCCACGCTCACCGTCCAGGCTCCGTCGCAGACGGGCGGCGACTTCTCGATCAGCGTCAACCCGGCATCGGCCACGGTTCCGACGACCGGCTCCACGACGTTCACCGTCACGATCACCCCGATCGGCGGCTTCACCGGCAGTGTCAGCCTCTCGACCGGCACGCTCCCGCACGGTGTCACCTCGGCGACCTTCTCGCCCAACCCGACCGGGTCGACCTCCACGCTGACGGTCAATACCCTCGGCATGCGTCCCTCGCTCCAGCCGTTCACGATCACGATCATCGGCACGAGCGGCACGCTCTCCCACTCGACCACCATCTCGATCAAGGTCTGAACCCTCCGGACCGCGGCGCGTCGCTCGCGCCGGGTCTAAGCACGACGACAATCGATGCGCTCCCCCAACGCCCACCGAAAGAACATTCGTCTCGTCGCGCGCCTCGGTCGCCGCCCTGGCATTGCTGGCAGCCGGCGCACTCGTCGCGTTCATGACGTTCGCGTCGAAGCCGGTCGCCGCCGCGATCGAGACCGGCGACTGCACTCCCGGCTCGTCGTGGCCCGCGAACAACTCGAGCCTCGCCTCTCAGGTGATGAGCCTGATCAACCAGCATCGCGCCGGGCTCGGCGAGGTGCAGCTGGCAACGTCCCCGACGCTGACGGCGTCGGCGGTGTGGAAGGCGCGCCACATGGCGAACTTCGGCTACTTCTCGCACGACGACCCGGGCCCGCCGACGACGACCACACCCGGCGCGCACGTTCGCTGACCGACTGCAGACGTGCGGCTACCCCTACGGCGCGCGGCGAGAACATCGCCGAGGGCTTCCCGGACGCGCAGTCGGTCGTGAACGCGTGGCTCAACTCTCCGGGTCACAAGGCGAACATCGAGAACAGCTCGTACGTCGTGACCGGCCTCGGTGTCGCCGAGGGGAGCGACGGCGAGATCTACTGGGTGCAGGACTTCGGTCAGGTCGACGACTCGGGCTCGCCTCCGCCGCCGACCACGACGACCGCGCCGCCGCCCACGACGACGTCAGCTCCGCCTCCCACGACGACCACCGCAACGACTACGACGACGCCGAAGTCGGGCACGACGACCACGGCGACAACAACAACGACGACGACGCAAGGTGGGAGCGGCGGGCCCTCGGGCGGGAGCGGGACATCCGGGAAGACGTCATCGACCCGAGCGCTTCGCTTGACGTCCGCGAGCATCACCGTCGGGACCCGGCGGCTCGCACTCTCGACGCGTGTCACGGCATCCGGGAAGCTGCCGGCGAAAGCCTCCGTGAAGTGCACGGCACGTGTCGGCTCGCGGTATCTACGCGTCGTCGTGAACGCCTACAGCGGCAAGCAAGCCCACTGCGCATGGCGGCTCCCGGCGCGGCTCGCGCGCGGCGCAGTCGCGCAGGGATTCGTGATCGTGCGAGGCGGCGGAACTCACGTGCGCGGCTCGTTCTCGCTCGTCCTCAAGCCGGCGTAGGAAGCGGCGCGGCCGACAAGGCCCGCGCCGCGCACTCGCCTCTCAGATCACTTCGACTTCGACTTCGACTTTTCTTGGTCTTCGACTTGGTCTTCGTCTTCGGCTTGGCCGCGACCGGCTTGCTCGCCGGCGCCTGCAGCGCAACGAGCCACGCGGTGACGCCGATCGCGCCGGAGCCGTCCTTCGACGTACAGCGTCGCCTTCACCCGAAGCCGGTGGTAGATCTTCAGCAGCTTCAGGCCTGCCGGCGTGAGCTTGGCGACGAAGGTGGACTTCTGTCCGACCTTGATCGAGTACGAGCCGTTCGCGACGCGAACGGTCTTCGTGACCATCTTGCCGTTCTTCTTCTGCTGAACGCCGACGTCGAACGCGGCCGTTCCGGTGCAGGACCTTGACCGTGACGTTCGGGCACCCGACCACGAAGGGCGCCTTCCCTGCGGCGGTCACCTTGCTCGTGCCGGTGTAGAGCTGCACGAGCACCAGGTGCGTCGTGGAGTCGACGACGGTGGCTCTGCTGCTGCGGTAGCGGCTTCGGCTTGTTGATCGGCGTCTGCTTCGGAATCGAGATACCGGCGGCGTCGTCGTCGTTCAAGAAGTCGTTCACGATCGTGACCGTCGCGGTGCCGACCGCGATCAGGCCGCCGGCCGTCGCGCCGGACAGAGCGACGGTGAAGTCGCGATTCGGCTGGGTCGACGTGTTCGGGATGATCGGCACGTTGATCGTCTGCGTCGTCACGCCGGGGGCGAACGTGAGCGTGCCGCTCTTCGCCGTGTAGTTCACGCCCGCCTTCGCTGCGTTCGCGTCGGTGCCGTCGGCAGTCGCGTAGTTGACCGACACCGACTGGCCCGAGGCGGGCGTCATCGTCACGACGACGGGAGCCGAGCCGGCTCTTGCTCAGCACCGACGCATCGGCGATCGAGAGCACGGGCGTCGTCGACCCGGCCGGGACGATCGTCACCGTGGCCGTCGCACCGCCGATGAACGTCGCGGTGGTCGACGTGAACGCGACGGTGAACGTGACCGGCTGCGTCAGCGACGCGTCGGCGTTCACGTTCACGACCACCGGGGTCGGGTTCGGGCCACTCGTGCTGGCGGGCCAGGTCACCGTGCCGGACGCGGTCGAGTAGTCGGTCGGCGCGGTCGCCGTGCCGTCCTGCGTGTGCCACTGCACGGTCACGGGCCCGGGCGACGACGGAGGCGGGTTCGGCAGCGCCAGCGAGAGCGGCACGCTGATCTGGCGTCGAGCCGCTCGCCGGGTCGTTCACCGGCGCCGGGTCGGTGATCGTCACGGCTCCGCCGGAGCCTGATCCCCACCACCGCCGCCGCCACCGCCGCCGCCACCCGCGGTGCTGACGATCGAGCACGTCGCGAAACCGTTATCGAGGAGCTTCACGTTCTGCGAGTTCGAGAGCTGGATGTGGAACGAGCGCGTGCCCGACGGCGGGTTTTGCGCGGTCTGCACCTGAATGTCGTACTCGTGCTGCCCGACCGGGATCGTCGCCGTGCCGGAGACCGGCGTGTAGTCGCCCGCGACCGTCGAGTCGTCGACGGTGGTGAAGTCAGCGGACGCCGTGAGCGTCGTCTTCGCGGTTCCGGAGAGCACGACCGGGAAGGTGGCGACGGCGCCGCCGTTCACGCTGCCGGTCGTGGAGCAACGAGAGATGCCCATCGCGGGCGGGGAATCCGCCTCGACGATCGTGCCCGTCGCCTGCTCGTTCCCTCCGCCGCCGATGAAGGTGGCGCCCTGCGGGTTCTGGAACGTGACGGTGAGATTTCGGTTTGTCGAGTAGACGTTGTCGTCGATCGACGTCACCTGCACGTCGGCGGTCGACGTTCCGGAGGCGAACGTCAGCGTGCCGCTCGCGTGACCGTTCGACGGGCTCGTGATCGCGTAGTTCTTGCCGAGCTTGGCCGACCCGTCGCTGACGACGTAGTCGACGGAGAACGTACGGCTGCCGGCCGCGTTGACCGGGTTCCCCAGCGGGTCAGTCAGCGAGACCTGGAAGTCGATCGTCTTGTTGCCCGCCTCGGACACCGACGCGGACGGAGGCGTTGTCGCGATCGTGCCGATGCGCCAGTCGTTGTCGGTCACGGTTGCCGTGCCGGACGAGGGCGAGCCGAGCACCGCGACCGTCGTCGGATCGGTGGTGTCGCCACTGTCGGTCGTCGTGATCGCCCGAGCGTGACCGTCAGAGTCGTGTCGGGCATCGGCACGCCGTCGTCAGACGTCGGAACCTGGATCGTCCCGCCCGAGCCTCCGTTCGGAACGTCGAGGGAACCGGTGGCGCCGTTCGAAGCGCTCCAGGCGATCGAGATGTCGTCGCTCGCCGGCTGGTCGAGCGAGACCGTGAAGCTCGCGGTCTGCCCTTCGACGATCGCTGCCCCGTTGCCGATCGTGACCGTCGACGGGGTGCCATCCGTGCTCCTGGCGGCACCGCGGCCGACGAATCCGAGCAGCAGTGCCAGTGCAAGCACGCTCGCGAACGCGAGCCGTGCGCCGAGCCGGAGCGTCACTCCCATGAACGTCTTCTCCCCTATCCCCGTTTTCATGCCCCCGTAGACCCCGAAATCTCCGCCTACGACCCGGCACATAGTGCACCCGATTTCCCCTCGACGAGAGGCTAGGTTTTTCGCCCTCTTCGTCTTCCTGCGGGAACTGTATTCTCTGCTCGTTGCCGTGTCGACACGGGGAGAGGCTTGTCGAACGGCCCTGCGGCTGGTAGGACTCGAGAGGGGAATGTTGGGAGAGGAGAGGGCAGTGACCGAACGGCTCGGGGAGAGCCTTCGTGGACGGGGGTTTGCCGCACGACTCTTCGTAGTCGTGGCGGTCGCCCTTGCGCCTGCCGTCTTGATGACGCACGCCGCTCGCGCCGACGACGGAACGACCGCGCCGGCGACGACGAGCGACTCGACCGGCAGCAGCACGAGCGGGTCGACCGACACCAGCTCGACCTCTTCGACGAGCACCGACCCAAGCGCGACCGACACGACCACGGCACCCGATCCGACCAGCAGCGACACAAGCGACCCTCAGAGCACCGCGCCGGACCCGGGCACGACGGCCTCGGGCGACGGGTCGAGCGGCGACGGGACGTCGACCGGCACGACCGGAACCTCGAGCGACCCCACCTCGACCGACTGCACGACCACGTCGGGCGACGCAACCTCGACGGGCGTGACCGAAGACACGGCCTGCGCGCCGGCAAGCTCGACGGGCTCGACGGACGGGTCGACCGACGCGTCCGGCACGACGCCGCCCGCGACGACGGACGATTCGACGCCGCCGGTCGTTGCCACACCACCTGAGTCGACGACACAGCCCGCACCTGCAACGGTCGCTGCGAGCTCGCCGCCGTCCCAGACGATCACGCTGACACTCACGACCGCACCGACGACGCCGACACCGCTTGCGACGTCGCCCGCCGACGAGACACCGCATTCGGATGCGTCCGTGTCGGTTCCGGTGATCGCCACGCCCCACGTGCGCGTGCTTGCGCACAAGGCCGTCGCGCATCACCGTCTCGTCCATCTACGCGCTGCGCTGACCGCGCGCGCCCGGATCGCGGCACGCGCTCCGCTCGTGCCGGTACACGACACACAGGTGCGAATCGTGTCGCCGTCGACGACCGTGCTTTCCGCGGCGGCAGCACAGACCGCTGACTACGTGCGCATCGTCGCTCCCGCGGAGCCGACAACCGGCCGCGACAGCACATCGTCACCGAAGAAGCTTTTCGTTCCGCCGCGCGCACCGGTCTCGCCGCCGAATGGGCCGAACTCACCGAGCTCCGTCTTCGGCAGCCTGCTCGGCGGTGGCGGCGGTGGCGCAGTTCTCGTCTTCGCCGCACTCACAGGACTGCTCGTCCTCGTGCGGCCGCGCATCAGCACACGCTGCAAGGAACTCGTCGGGACGCCGCTGGCTTACCGCCGCGCGCTCTCGCTCGAGTGCCCCGGATAACTCCTCCTCGTCGGTGAACCGGTTCGAGCCGTGGTCCCACGGCTCGATAAGACCTGACGAATTGTGAGGAGATGGGGGAGATGAGGGGAAACAGCAAGCAGATCGCAACGACCGTGGTCGTTATCGACCCGCATCCGCTGCGCCAGCAGCGGTCGAAGGCGTTGCTCCAACGGCACGGCCTCGAGGTCGTGGCAGTCACCGGCGCGGTCGAGCGCGCACCCGAAGTGGCGGAAGCGCATGCGTGCGACGCCATGTTCATCGTGCTCGGCGAGAGCGTCGACGCGGGCACGGTCTACAGCGTGCTCCGCAAGACCCACAAGCGGCGCCCGAACCTGGTGACGGTGGCGATGGTCGAGAACGACGACCCCGGCCGGGTCGAAGCCGCACTCGCGGCGGGAACCTTCGCCGTCGTCGCTGCGTCGACGAGCGCGCAGGAGCTCGCTCGGCTCGCCGTCGAAGCGGTCGCAGAACAGCGCGCCGCAGACGAGCAGGACGACTGCGTCGGCCGGTGCCGTCTGACCCGGCGTGAGATCGAGATCCTGCGGCTCGTCGCCGAGGGTCGGTCGAACCGGGAGGTGGCCAAGCTGCTCTGGGTCACCGACCAGACGGTCAAGTTCCACCTCGCGAACACCTACCGGAAGCTCGGCGTGCGCAACCGCGTCGAGGCGAGCCAGTGGGCGTTCACTCGCGGGCTTGTTCGGCCCGAGCTCCACCGGAGCGTTCGCGCGCACATCGCTGCGCCGTTCGCGGCCGGCGCCCGGGCGCAGGTCGATGCCGTCGCGGTGACCCCGTGACGGCATCGGCCGCGCAGGCCGTTCGGCCGTACCGTTCAGTTCGAGAAGATGGCGGTGGCGGTCAGCTCGTAGGCCTTGCGGTTCACGGAGTCGCACCGGATCCCCACCCCGTAGCTCCCGCCCTTGAGGATGGTCGCTGTGAGGGACGAGATGGTGCGCTCCGCCGCGAGGCTGACGACGAGCTGGCCGTTCACCCGCATGCTCATCGTGCAGTCCTTGGCGGCAGGCCCGATGAGCTGGACCTGGAGCCTGCCGGGGCTGAGCGGCAGCCGGACGAGTGTCGTCCGGCGGATGAAGCCCGTGGTCACGAGAACCTGAGGTGACGGAGGCGGCGGCGGCGGCGCCGGCGGCGGCGGCGGGGTCGCGGGGACGAGGCCCAGGTAATGGGCGGCCGCCCAGGCATCGACCCGGCCGTCTCCGATCCCGCTCACGGGCACGGCGGTCGCCTCGAGTGCCCCGACGACCTGGTACATCGTGAGGCTCGGGTCGAGTGACATCAGGAGGCCCGCGATTCCCGAGACGGCTGCCGGCGCGAACGACGAGCCGTAGGCGTCGGCGGGGCCGATCCAAGGATCGAGGAACTCGGCTTCGCCGGGCGCGCTCAGCGCGACCCACGATCCGCGCGTCGCCCAGCTGTAGAGCTGGTCGTTCTGGTCCGTGCCCGCAACCGCGAGCACGTTCGGTAGCGTCGCCCCGAAGTTGGCGGGGTACAGCGGCGCGGTGTTGCCGCCGTTCCCGGCGGAGGCGACCACGAGCACGCCGTGATCGAGGGCGTACTCGACCGCGCCGAGCTCACCCTCATCCGGCTGGTTGCTCGCAAGGCTCACGTTCACGATCCGCGCGCCGTGATCGACCGCCCAGCGGATGCCGGCGGCGATGTTCCCGGCGACCGCGCCTTGGTGCCCGGACGCCACCTTCACGGGCATGATCGAGCACTGCCAGCAGTAGCCGGCGATCCCGATCCCGTTGTTGCCCTGGGCGCCGATGATCGTCGAGATCCAGGTGCCATGGCCGAAGGTGTCCCCGTGTTCGAGTCGTTGCCGACGATGTCCCACCCCGGGAGGACGTTGTCCATGTCCTTCACGGTCGGTGCGTGTAGCCCGTGTCGACGACGGCGATCACGATGCCCGGGTTGCCGGTCGTGTACTGCCAGAGATCGGAGGCCCGGGTGAGGGCCACACCCCACTCGTCCGGCCAGAACGGGTCGTTGGGGTCGGTCGGGTCGGCGGAGACGCCGGCGACGGCCCAGAGAGCGAGCGCGGCCACGAGGGCCAGAACGAGCCAGAAGCGGCGCACGTGAAGCACTGTAGTGCGGCGATCTTCCAGCGTGAACCTCGCCGTCCGGGCAGCTCGGGCCCGCTTCTCTGCGCAAAGTGCTCGAAACCGGCCCAAACTTCCTGCTGAGACCAGGTTTCAACCTGCAAAAGCCTACCCGCCACGGACCTTGATTTGTCTAGCCCGGGGATCTACAACATCCGTGACCCGCCCGGCGCCTAGGCCGTCCGCGGGATTTGGGAGAAAAGGGAGGTGCGCACGATCGGAAATCTCCTGTGGCCTAGCGCCACAGCTCGATTCTCGTTCATGCGTCTCACGAATAGGGAGAAGGGGGAGAAGGATGCGATTCCGCGTCATTGCGACGCTCGCAGTTGTAGTCGCGGCAATCGGCGTCCTCGTCGGTGGCGTGAGCAACGCCGCTGCGAGCACGAAGACATATGAGCCGTACTACAACTACGCAGCCGACCCGCAGACCACGAACATTCCGTGGGTTGCCTGGGCCGGCGAGACGGTCAAGGTCGCTCGGTGCTTCGGCCTCGGCGACAGCCAGGTCGACACTGACACCCTCGCCTCGTTCGCACACGACAAGGGGTTTGATCCCCTGTCCGTGCTCACGGGAGAGTTCGACAAGTCCGACTGGAGCGGCGCGACCGATCAGCCGCCGTTCTTCCAGATCGGCACCGGCGACGAGACCTCCCGCCAGGTCCAGGCGTACCTGGAACCCGAACGGCGGTATCTGCTTCGCCACCGACGTCACGTCCGAGAAGGCCGGCCTGGAGCGGATCAAGTTCTCGCTCTCGCTGAACCTCGGCGAGTACCTGAACTTCATCCTCGGTCAGGACGTGATCTTCCAGCAGGACCTGTACGTCATCTGGATGTGGGACAGCGTTCCGACCCTCACCGAGTCCGGTGACGTCGGCGCGTATGCCGTTGGCGATCCGGGTGGGAGTGGCTCGTTCGATCCGATCGCGGACTCGAGTGGCCACAAGACCCTCCAGCCGGGCCTCGTCGAGGCGACCGTGACGGGGACGTTCCCGATGGGGAACGACTTCGCCGGGTACGACTTCTCCGGCACCGCGCTCGACAACGGCACGATCACGCTGCCGACCGACTGGAAGTGGCTTGCCAACACTTCGCAGAGGACTACACCCTGGCGAGCACGTACCCGGGTGAGACCTGGCAGCGGTGGGACATCCACGACGACGACACGGCCAACTCGAAGGCCATGTCCCTCAAGCTTCTGCCGATGACCTGATCGACCGCGATCGAGTGCGGTCGACAACTGCATCGGCTCTTCGCCGACGATCCGGACCTCGGTCCGTTCTCGTCGATCTTCGGTCTCGTCGGCACCTCAAACGATGCCTGCGGCCCGTTCGACCCGATCCGGTCGTTCGAGACGCTGCTGTCCGACGGCAAGGTCGACGCCAACGACGCGCCGATGCCGGCGCTGCGCGTCGACGTCGGGCTGACCAACGTCGGTGCAGATCACTCCGTCGGCACGCTGTCGAAGGCCGACAAGACGCTCGATCTTCAACCGCAACGACGCCGGCTCGTACGGTGGCAACGACTCCGACCTCGGTGACTCCGCATCAGCTGTACGCGCCGTTCTACAAGGCGTACTCCCGGCCGTCGTGCCGATCATCGACGACGAACACCACCTCTGGTGTCGAGGGCTCGATCGGTGGCAACTACGGGAACTGGCTCACCTCGGGCGCGTACAACGTCCCGACGACGGAGCAGTACCTGTTCAGCTACGACTACTGGGATACGTTCACCGCTCGATAGCCACGGGGCAACAACGACTGCTATGGCGCTGACGGCAATCCCATCAGCCAGCCGAACGGTAACACCTCGGTGGCTGTCTACACCGACGAGCACGGCCAGGCATACGTCCAGTTCAACCCGGCGAATCAGGACGGCGAGGGCATCTACCTCACCCCCGATTCGCAACGGTCGCTGCGACGTCTACACCGGCTCGCTCGTCGGCACCGCGACGATCCAGGCCGAGTCGGTTTACCCGGCTCAGCAGCCTGCCGATCCGTGCGAACTCCGGTGCACCGAAGCTGTCGAACATCCTCACGAAGACCGTCGACTTCACGCCGAGCAAGGTCCTGAACTGCGTCCCGAAGGGCGACCAACGAGGCCTACTGCGTCGAGACCGTCACGGACTTCGAGGGCAACCCGATCAAGGCTGAGGTCGAGTTCACCTTGCATCGGCGAACGGCAACGTCTCGAACGCTGGGGCCCGACTTCGCCAAGGTCGGTGGCTATGACCCGTCGGGTCCGACGAAGGCTGGCGAGTACAAGTCGGTCGCGGGCGGTGTCGGGCCCAGGGTGCGTACGTCGACCTCTGACCACCCCGCACACGGGTCAGGCAGCAATCGACATCCACTCGTCGCTCGACGCCTGCATCGACGTCTCGGTCGAGAACATCGGCACGAGGCACCCGATCTGGAGCAACCGGGATCATCGGGTGCAACCCGGGCATCACGCGTGACTTCGACTTCAACCCGACGTCCGGTGCCGGCTGCGGTTCGAACACGGGTACGGGCCCGACCACGGTGGTACGCGGCAGGTGGTACCGGTGCACCGGTGGTACTGGTGCACTGGTGGTGGCAAGCACCGCGCAGAACGGGCGCTCCGGTCTCCGTGACGGCTGCGGCTCCGACCATCCAGACCCGCGAAGGTTCCTGCGGTCGACCAAGAACGTCACGATGACGCTCGTCTCGGCGCGCGTTGTCTCGACCCGGTCGGGCCGGTTCCTGAACGTCCGCGTGAACAGCTCGGCGAAGTTCGCCACGCTGCGCATCACGCTGGTCAGCAAGAACGGCACGAGCCACATCGTGCTTCGCAAGGTGGCAACGAACCACGTGGTTCGGGTCGCCAACCTGAAGCTCGCTCCGTCGGTCAAGACGGTGCGTGTGGCAATCGCGTAACGGGCACGCCGGTACGCAAGCCGAAGACCGAAGGGCCCGCTCCGGCGGGCCCTTCGTCGTTTCTCTCCGAAATCTCGCTCGGGCGGTCGAGTCACGGCAGGAACTGGCGCACGAGTTGCGCCGCGCATCGACCCGTCCGGTCCCGACCGGGCCGGGAAGCGGTGCTCGCCGTCCGCTCGAGCGCGCCGCGAGCGCGCCTGCGTACGGTGCGCCTGACTCGTAGCCGAGACGCAGCGAGACCCGCGACGAGCGGCGCGGCAGCTGACGTGCCGCAGAACTGGCGAAGCCGCCGCCGAGGCGGTCGAGACGTGCAGCCGGGCGCGCGACGGTCACCCAGGGCCGTAGTCGACCACGGGTAGAGCATTTCCGTTCGGGTCCGTTACCGGCGACGGAGACGACGAACGGATAGGACGCCGGGTAGGTCGGGTCGTCGCACCCCCGTTTCCGGCCGCAGCGACGACGAGCACGCCCTGCGACTCTGCATAGGCGATCGCAGTCCGCGACTCCCTGCGTCGGGGCCGCTGAGGACAAAGCTCATGTTGATCACGTTCGCGCCGTGATCGACCGCCCAGCGGATGCCGTCGGCGACGCCCGCGCCGTGCCTACGCCGCTTGGCGTCCAGCACCTTGACCGGCATGATCGAGCAGCTCCAGCAGACCCCGGCGATCCCCTGGCCGTTGTTCTCCGCGGGCCGCGATCACCCCGGCGACCATCGTGCCGTGCCCGAACTGGTCAGCGGTGCTACCGGACGAGTCGGCGAAGATCCACGCCTGGCACGAGTGCGCCCTGGAGATCGGGCTGGGTCGGATCGACACCACTGTCGACGACCGCCACCACGACGGGGCGTGAACCGGTGAGCAGCCCCCAGGCGAGCGGGGCGCCGATCTGCTCGAGCCCCCACTCGTCACCCCAACCGGGGTCGTTCGGCACAACCAGAGAAGGCTTGAACGCGATTGGAGTGGGCCTGGCCGAGACGGTGCTCCCGGGCACCGGTGCCACGTGGGTCGCCTTCGACCGGCGGGCCGCACGGATCAGGTGGTGGGGCAGGACGCCCACGAGCCGGCTCGGTGAAAGCCGCGCGAGACGGAGCTCGGACCGGGCAGAGGTCGCCGCTCTGGAGGCATGTGCCCGCGGTGCAGCGAATGCCGTGCTCGAGCCGGTCGCTGCCATGGCGGCGCAGGCCACGCTGGCGGCGATGGCGGTGAGACGTCCCACGGACCCGGCTATCGGCAGCCTGCGGCGGCGCCTTGAGTGCCAGATGGAGGGAGCCGGCTACGCCGGTGCGGGGAGCCGCGAAGCCGCTACTGGACTGGCTCGCGGGAGACGATCTTCCCGTGAGCGTCGTAGCCGACGACCATCCGCACCCATCGCGCGCAGGTGCCGGGCGGCGGACAGCCGTAGAGGTACCCGTTGTCCGTTGTCAGCGGAATCGTCATCTTCTTCGATCCGCCGGTGAAGACGATCTTCGTGACGGTGTTCTGGGCCACTCCACCGATCAGTCCGCTCACGATCGTCGACGTCTGCCGGCCCGTGTCGAACAACAGGGTCTCCGGGCGGCACTGAGAGGACGGCGTCCGGCCCTGAATGAGGATCACGCACGCCGTTTTGTTCTGCATCTGCGTGACGTAGAGGTAGAACTTGTTCTTCTTCGTGTCGACCGCCGTCGCGACCCGTCGCGAGCTGACCACACCGGGAATCTTGGACGACAGCGGCGGCAGGTTGTCGTACGTGTGGTGCGGGCGATGGAACGCCTTCAAGGCTGCGGCCAGGTTTGGATGCCCGGCAGCAAGCGCCGAGCCTGTGGCAACAACCGAGACCGCGAGAACGACCCCCACTCCGCGACGGAACACGGCCGGATAATAGCCGCGTCCAGTGGCTTCCGCGCATGCTTTACGGACACCGAACATAGGGGTGGCGGAGTGGCGACGGGACTCTCATGTTCCGGGGCCCACGCTCCGATAAGGAACAGATGACGCGCCGCAGCACGAGCCGCCTCCTGCGCGCGCCGGCGCTGCCCGTGCTGGGCATTTCCGGGCTCGCGTTCGCAACGATCGGCATCAGCGCCGCGGGGACCGACTGGCGGCTCGTCCTCGTGGCAGCGGCGTACACCGCGCTGCTCGCAGGCGCGGCCCGGATCGTCCGCTGGCGCCGGTTCCCACCCGCAGCGCTGCTCGTCCTTCCGGTCGGGTGCGACGGGGTGATCGCGATGCTCCGGCACGCTCAAGGGGGCAGTGCCTCCGGCTACGGCGCGCTTGCCATCCTGCCGGTGGTCTGGGCCGCTCTCGCCTTCGGGCGCCGGGCGGTCCTGTTCCTCACCGCGTGCACAGCCTCGCTCTTCGTGCTCCCGATCCTCTTTATCGGCGCGCCCGACTACCCCTCCACCGGGCTGCGCGGCACGTTGCTGATCACGGTTGTTTCTGCCGTCGTCGGCCTCGTCACAAACGGCGTCCTGGCCGAGCAGCACCGGCAGGCCAAGCTCGCCCGCGAGCGGGCACGCGCGCTCGACCAGATCCTGCGCACGCAGCGGACGATCGCGACGACCGAGCTGGATCTCGAGCAGCTGATGGCCACGGTGGCGGTAGAGGCGCTCGAGCTCACCGGCGCCCAGGGCGCGGTGGTCGAGATTCCCGACGGGGACGAGATGGTGTACCGCTCCGTCGCCGGGTCTGCCGAGTCACACCTCGGCGTTCGCCTTGCCAGCGAAGGCTCAATCTCGGGGCTCTGCATCGCGACGGGCAACACGCTCGTGGTCACGGACAGCGACACCGACGCTCGCGTCGACGCGGAGGCGTGCCGTCGCGTCGGCGCCCGCTCGATGGTCGTGGTGCCGCTCGTCCACGACGGTCGTACCGCCGGCGTGCTGAAGATCTTCTCCTCGGTCGCCGGCGCCGTCGGCGCAGACGAGGCACGGGTGCTCGGGCTGCTCGCGAACGTGATCGGCGCGGGCCTCGCCCGCGCGGAGCTGGTCGAGATGCTCGCCGATCACGCACACACCGACAAGCTGACCGGTCTTCCCAACCGACGGAGCTGGGACGACCAGCTCGCCCGTGCCATGTCGCAGGCGCTCCGCGCCGAAGAGCCGTTGAGCGTTGCGATCTGCGACGTCGACGGGCTCAAAGAGGTAAACGACGAGCAGGGCCACGCAGCCGGCGACGAGCTGCTGCGGACCGTCGCCCGTGTCTGGCGGAGCACAGCGCGCGGCGGCGACCTCGTCGCACGCATCGGCGGTGACGAGTTCGCGATCCTCCTCTATCGCGCCGACGAGAGCACCGCCGAAGCTGTCCTCGAGCGCCTCGCCGCGCAGCTTCCCGCCGGCTGCGCCGCACCGGGCGGAGTCGCCGAGTGGGACGGGCACGAAAGCGCGGCCGAGCTGCTGGGACGCGCAGACGAGCACATGTACGAACGGAAGCGGCATGGCCGCCGTACGCTCACGTCCAGCTAGCTAGCGCTTCGCGAACCGATAGTGCGAGACCGCGTGCAGTACGGTGTTCGCGTGCCCGCCGAGGCGGCGATCGCGCCGCCGCCGACAACTGCGATCCTCATGATCCGGTCTTCGTCAAGCGACGAAGACCGGTTGGCCGCGACGAGACGAGGAGCAATACTCGACAAATGGTAGACCTGACTTCGACTCAGCTTCCCACGGACACGCGCGTCGGCACCGTCCGGCACGCCACGAGCCGCATCAGCCAAGTCGTGACGCTGATCGCGGTCGTTGTGCCGCCGATTGGGCTCCTCTCCGCGATGGGGCTCCTCTGGGGCGTGGCCTTCCACTGGGTCGACCTCGTGCTGCTCGTGTCGATGTACGTGATCTGCGCGTTCGGAACGACGATCGGGTTCCACCGCTTCTTCACGCATCGCGGCTTCGAAGCGCGCACGCCGGTGAAGGCGGCCCTCGCGATCCTCGGCTGTATGACGATGCAGGGCCCGATCACGCAGTGGGTGACGGACCATCGGAAGCACCATGCCCTGAGCGACAAGCCGGGCGACCCGCACTCGCCGCATGTCGGCCACGGCGACGGTCTCGCCGGCGCAGTGCGCGGCTTCGCGCACGCGCATGTCGGCTGGCTGTTCTCGAACCTCGGCATGGAGCAAGGCCGCGAGTACGGCCGGGACCTGTACGACGACCGGCTGATCCGCTTCATCGACCGCGCATACCTGTTGTGGGTCGTCCTGACTCTCGGCATCCCGTTCGGCATCGGCTACGCGGTCGGCGGCACGTGGCAGGCGGGAGTCGAGGGGCTCGTCTGGGGCGGTCTTGTGCGGATCTTCGCGTACCAACACGCGACCTTCAGCGTCAACTCGATCTGCCACATGTTCGGACGGCAGGAGTACCGCTCACGCGACGAAGCGCGCAACAACTGGCTCGTCGCGGTGCTCGTCTTCGGCGAGGGCTGGCACAACAACCACCACGCCTTCCCCGCCTCGGCGCGCCACGGGCTGTCGCGCTTCCAGATCGATCCGTCGTGGTGGGTGATCCGCGGGCTCGAGCGGCTCGGGCTCGTGTGGAATGTGCGCGTGCCGGACCGCGGTCAGCTCGACCGGCGGCGGCTTCAGAACGCGCCGAGCTGAGCCCCGACGCGCTCCGCCCAGGCCTTCGCACGTGGAAGCGGCACGGTTCGCCCTGACGGTGCGCGCAGCGCGATCGCGTGCAGTGCTCCGGGAATCAGCGCGTAGCTTCCCTCGACGCCGAGCGCACGCGCCCGGTCGTAGCCGCGGCGCGAGAGGAGAGGCGAGACACCCGGGATCCCGGGCAGCCAGCGGTCGAGCGAGCCGTGCAGCACGTCGAGTCGCCGGCCCTTCAGTGCGTCGAGCCCGAGGCGGTCTGGGATCCACGGCGCAAGCCCGACGACGCGCTCGACGGACGGCTCGTCGGCCGCCGCGATCGCGACCGCGCCGCCCATCGAGAAGCCGAGGAGCAGCGTCCGCTCGGCCCCGGCAGCCCGAACCGCCGCGCGACAGTCCTCGATGCAGAGCTCCAGCCGCTGCCACGACTTGATGCGATAGCGCACCTCGACGAAAGCGAGGTCGGGGCGGGCGGGCGCGAGCCGGCCGACGAGCCATTCGAGCGACGCGCTCCACGTCCCCTCCACCTCCCCGCTCTGCCCGCCGTTCACGCAGACGACCGTCCGGGCGCCGAGGTCGCCCGTGATTCGCGATTCGGCGCCGGAGGCGAGAACGAGCGGGCGAGCGTCGGGCACGCGCGGGAGCGTAGCCAGCGGGGGCGGTTGCACTAGGCTCGGGTCATGGATCGCGACGAGCTCCGCGCGCTGCAGTCGCCGCTCAAGGAGCGCTACCGCGAGGAGCCACGCGAGGCGTTCGTGACGCTCCGCGCCGAGGGCCGGCTCGGCGACGAGACGATCAGCTGCTCGGTCGCGACGGGCCGCGCGCTCGTCGAGGCGGGCCTCCACCCCGCGACGGGCGGGACCGGCATGCTCGCATGCTCCGGCGACATGCTGCTCGAAGCGCTCGCCGCGTGCGCCGGTGTGACGCTGGGCTCGGTCGCAACCGCGCTCGGCATCTCCGTCGCCGGCGTGGTCAAGGTCGAGGGCGACCTCGACTTCCGCGGCACGCTGGGTGTCGCGAAAGACGAGGCCGTCCCCGTTGGGTTCCAGGCGATCAGGCTGGCGTTCGAGCTCGAGCACGACGCAGACGACGATCAGCTCGCGAAGCTCCTCGAGCTGACGACGCGCTACTGCGTCGTCCTGCAGACGCTGACCGGCGGCGTACCGGTCGCCATCTCGTTCTGAGCGTCTACCGAGGCTGCGACACCACGCGGATGTAGGGCTTCGGCGACTTCCACTCGCCGAAGAGCTCCTTCGCGTCGTCGTCGGAGACCGAGCCGGCGATGATCACGTCGTCGCCGTGCTTGCCACTGCGCCGGCGTCGAGACCTTGTGGTTCGCGGTCAGCTGCAGCGAGTCGATCACCCGCAGCACCTCGTCGAAGTTGCGCCCGGTGGTCATCGGGTAGACGAGGATCAGCTTCACCTTCTTGTCCGGGCCGACGACGAACACGTTCCGGACCGTCTGGTTGTCGGCCGCGGTCCGGTCGGTCGCGTCGCCGGAGACGTCGGCCCGGAGCATCCCGTAGGCCTTCGACGACCGCGAAGTCGGTGTCGCCGATCAGCGGGTAGTTGGGCGCGGTGCCCTGCGTCTCCTCGATGTCCTTCGCCCAGTCTGCGTGGCGGTCGGTCGGGTCGACCGAGAGGCCGATGATCTTGACGCCGCGCTTGTCGAACTCGGGCTTGATCGACGCCATGTAGCCGAGCTCGGTCGTGCAGACCGGCGTGAAGTCCTTCGGGTGCGAGAAGAGAACCGCCCACGAATCGCCGATCCAGTCGTGGAAGCTGATCGGACCCTCGGTCGTCTCCGCCTCGAAGTCCGGGGCGGTGTCACCGATATGCAATGCCATGTTAGAAAGCCTCCTACATGGTTCGTCGTCGGAACTCTTATGTTCGCTGAAACGAGCGGCGCGGGTGACCGTGTTCCGTACTCTGACGGCCATGACCAATGCCACGATGAAGACGAACCACGGCGACGATCGAGCTCGAGCTCTTCGACGACGACGCACCGAAGACCGTCGAGAACTTCACGAAGCTGGCCGGCGACGGCTTCTACGACGGCGTCATCTTCCACCGCGTGATCCAGGACTTCATGATCCAGGGCGGCGACCCGACCGGCACCGGCTCGGGCGGTCCCGGCTACCAGTTCGAGGACGAGTTCAACGACCACCGGGTCGAGCGCGGCGCCCTCGCCATGGCGAACGCCGGCCCGAACACGAACGGCTCGCAGTTCTTCATCGTCACCGCCGAGGCGTGCCCGTGGCTCGACGGCAAGCACACGGTCTTCGGCCGCGTGACGTCGGGCATGGACGTCGTCGACGCGATCTCGAACGGTCGAGACGGGCCCGGGCGACCGGCCGCGTGACGACGTTCGCATCGAGTCGATCACGCTCGCCTGACGTGACGCGAGAGCCGGCCCGAGGGCCGAGGAGCGAGCACGACGCGAGGTCGTCTGCCCGCACTGCAAGAAGACGTTCACGGCGAGCTGATCGACGGCAGCGGCCGAGCGCTATCGCGGCTTCAAGTGCCCGCACTGCCGGCTGTTCGTGCCGGCGGCGCGCGCTTAGCCGAGCGCAGTTCGGAGCTAGACGCAGTCGCGGAGCGCCTGGGCTTCCGGCAGGCCTTCGAGCTTCTTCAGCGTGTTGTTCTCGATCTGCCGGATGCGCTCGCGCGTCACGCCGAAGGCCTTGCCGACCTCCTCGAGCGTGCACGGCTGGCCGCCGGTGAGACCGAAGCGCAGCTCGATCACCTGACGCTCGCGCTCGGGTAGCGCGTTCGAGCGCGTTCTCGATGTCGGAGCGGCGCAGCGTCAGCGACGCGGCCTCGTCGGGCGTCTCGGTGTTCTCGTCCTCGACGAAGTCGCCGAGCTCCGAGTCCTCTTCCTCGCCGATCGGCTTCTCGAGCGACACCGGGTGCTGCGCCATCCGCAGGATCTCGCGCACCTCCTCGGTCGTCATCTCGAGCTCCTCGGCGATCTCCTCCGGCCGCGGCTCGCGGCCGAGGCGCTGCACGAGCTGGCGCTCGATGTGCACGACCTTGTTCAGCTTCTCGACCATGTGCACCGGGATGCGGATCGTGCGCGCCTTGTCGGCGATCGCACGCGTGACCGCCTGGCGGATCCACCAGGTCGCGTACGTCGAGAACTTGTAGCCCTTGCGGTAGTCGAACTTCTCGACCGCGCGGATCAGGCCGAGCGACCCTTCCTGGATCAGGTCGAGGAACGACAGGCCGCGGCCGAGGTAGCCCTTCGCGATCGAGACGACGAGACGGAGGTTCGCCTCGATCATCTGGGTCTTCGCCCCCATGTCGCCGCGCTCGATCCGCTTCGCCAGATAGACCTCCTGGTCGGCGGTGAGCAGCGGCACCTTGCCGATCTCGCGCAGGTAGAGCCGCAGCGAGTCGAGCGACGGCTCGACCGTCAGGTCGAGCTTCGGCGCCTTGACCTCTTCCTCGACGAGCGGCTGCTCGTGCGGCAGGCGCTTGTGCTCCTCGCCCTCGACGAGCTCGACGCCGTGGTCGATCAGGTACGTCGTGAAGTCCTCGACCTGCTCCTTGGTGAGCTCGATCTCCTCGATGCCCTTGACGATCTCGTCGTAGGTGAGGAATCCTTTCTCCTGCCCCGACGCGACGAGCTTCTGCAGTTCTTCGACGTCGGGAAGAGCAATGTCGACAGTGAGCACCTGAGCACGACCTCCGGCTACGCGTGGGTTGACGGGGGAACAACCGAAACGCATGGAGCCGGCACTCGACTCGCATCCGGCTCACCCTCTGACGCGCCGGACTCTACATCAGGATTCAGCCGAAGAGGAATGGATTTTTCGTCGGACCGCAAAAGTCCTCCTTCCGCTCACGGCGCTAGCCTGCGCCGATGCGTCGTCGCCCTCGTCGCAGCATTGCGCTCGCGCTCGCTGCGGCCCGCCTCGCCGCAACGTTCGAGCGCCGGGGCCGCGCACGCGTGCCGCTCGCGGTCTCGTCGTGGTGCTGGGCGCGCGCACTGCGGTGCCCCGATCGCCGCGTCGACGAAGACCGCCACGGCCGCGCGCGGCTGCGACCGTGCACGTGCGGCTCGCGTTCGCCCCCGACACGCGGTCGTCAGCGGTCGCCGGCGAGCCGATGACCGTGGTGGCGAGCGGCCGCGAGATGTCGTGGCGCGCGACACGCGGAGGCGGGCTCACGGTCAGCGTCCGGCGAGCCCAGGGCTGCGTCATCTACGTCGGCCGGACTCCGGCTGCGGTGACTCGCAGAAAGGCGAGACGGCGCCGCCGCCGACGCCGTCCTCGATCGAGTTGTCGTTCGCCTCCGCTTCGAGGCCCCGCCGCATCGGGCCCTGCAGGTGACGATCGGCAGCACTGTGCGACGCCAGACCGCTTGATCCATCACCGTATTGGTGGTTCACCGCGCTCGCTTGACTACGCTCGGCCGTCAGTGGCCGGGACGTTCGCCGACCGCCTTCGCGAGGGCCCGCCGGTCGTCGCCGACGGCGGCATCGGGGTGCTCGTGCTCGCGGCCGCCGTGCCGGGCCTGCGCTGCCCGGAGGAGGCGAACCTGCGCGCACCCGACGCGGTCGTCTCGGTGCACGTGAGCTTCATCAACGCCGGCGCCGAGCTGATCGAGACGAACACGTTCGGCGCGAACCGGCGCAAGCTCGCCCAGCACTTCCTGGAGGACGAGTTCGAGCGGATCAACTCGGCGGCGGTGAAGCTCGCCCGCGAGGCGCGGGAGATCACCGGCCGCGAGGTGTTCATCGGCGGCTCGATCGGGCCGGTCGGCGAGCACGACGGCGGACGCCGTTCGCCGAGCAGGCGCGGATCCTCGAGGGCCGCGGCGCCGACGTCGTTCATGCTCGAGACGTTCTACGACCTGGTCGAGCTCGAGCTCGCGATCGAGGCGGTCCGCTCGGTGTCGAGGCTGCCGATCGTCGCGCTGATGAGCTTCGACAGCGACGCCGTGACGATCGGCGGCGTCCGCGCGCGCGACGCCGGCGAGCGGCTGCGCGCAGCTCGACGTCGACGCGTTCGGCGCAAACCACGGCCGCGGCCCGGCCGCGGCGCTCGACGCGCTCGCCGAGATGGCGGGCGACGGCGCGGTCGCTCGCCGCGCTGCCGAACGTCGGCCTCGCGACGTTCACGCGGCGCCCGCCTCGCGTTCCCGCATGCGACGCCGGAGTACTTCGCCGACTTCGCAGCGCGTGCGCGCGCGCTCGGCGCGCAGCTGATCGGCGGCTGCTGCGGCACGACGCCCGCCCAGATCGCGGCGATCCGCGCCGCGGTCGACGAGAACCGGCGCGTCCGCGACGCCGCGCCGCGTGCACGCGAGCAGCGGCGCCGAGCGTGCTGCCGCCGGGGAGCAGCCGACCGAGCTCGCGCGGCTGCTCGCGGCGGGCGAGTTCGTCGTCTCGGTGCAGCTCGACCCGCCGCTCGGCGGGAACGCCGACGGGCTGCTCGACGCGGCGCGCGCGGATCCGCGAGTCGGGGCTCGCGCAGTTCGTCGACGTGAACGACAACCCGCGCGCGCGAGCGCGGATGAGCGGCCTGATGGCGTCGGTCGCGATCCAGCGCGAAGCCGGGATCGAGGTCGATCCCGCACCTGACGCCGCGCGACTCGACGATGAGCGGGCTCGAGTCGATGCTGCTCGGCGCGCACGCGGAGGGCGTGCGGAACGTGCTCGCGGTGACGGGCGACGCGCCCGAGTCGGGCGACTACCCGGGCACGGGCTCGGTCTACGACGTCGACGCGATCGGGCTCGTCGAGCTGATGGCGCGCCTGAACGAAGGCACCGACTTCCACGGCCGCGCGATCGACGCGCCGACGTCGTTCTTTCCCGGGCGTCGCCGTCAACCCGACCGCCGACGACCTCGAGCTCGAGGCCGAGCGGTTTCGCGCGCAAGCTCGACGGCGGGCGCCCGGTTCGCGATGACGCAGATCGTCTTCGACCTGTCGTACCTCGAGTCGTTCCTCGAGCGCATCGGCGGCTCGCCGATCCCGCTGCTCGTCGGCGTGTGGCCGATCCGGTCGCTCGAGCTCGCGGTGCGCGTGCACAACGAGACGCCCGGGATCGTCGTGCCGACGCACGTGCAGGAGCGCTACCGCGCCGCGGGCGCGGACGCGGCGGAGGTCGGTGCTCGAGCTCGTCGCGCGAGCTCGTCGCCGGCGCGCGCGAGCTCGCCGCCGGCGTCTACGTCGTCGCGCCGTTCCGGCGGCCGCTCGGCGTGCTCGACCTGCTCGAGACCGCTCTAGCCGCAGGAGCCGGTCGAGACCGGCTTGCGTCGCCCGCGCGAGATCGCGAACGGACCGGCGCGGTCGGGACGCCGTAGCCGGCCGCGCGCGCCGATCCGCGCGGCGAAGATGGTCGCCTCGACCTGGCCGGCGCTCGTTGACCGCCGGGCCGCCCGAGTTGCCGTGGCGGACGAGCCCGCTGATCGCGGTCACCTCGCGGAGCGAGCCGCTCACGAGCACGTCGGCGGTCGCGCCGACCCGGCCCGGCCGTGCGTCGAACGGACCGTTCTCCGGATAGCCGAGGATCGCGACGGAGTCGCCGCGAGTGCGGATCGGCGATCGGCAGCGGCGCGCGCCGTCAGCCCGGGGACGCGCAGGACGGCGATGTCCTGCTTGCGGTCGACGACGAGCGCGCGCGCGGCGTGGCCGCTGCGCCCTGATGCCGCGTCGCGCCGTCGACGACGTGGGCCGCCGTCACGACGAGTGTGCGGCCGGGCGACCCAGCCCGAGCCTTCGACGCCGAGCCCGCACGCGGTGCGCGGTGATGCGGACGACGCTCGGACGAGCGGAGCGGCACGTCGCCGAGGCGAGCGCACGCGTGTCGGGAGGCGTGCTTCGGCGGCGCCGGGCCGGCGATCGACGGGAACGGGTCGACGCGCGCGAACGCGCGCAGCACCGTGCGCGGCGGCACGATCTGTGTTCAGCTGCTGGACGATCAGCGACTGCAGGACCTCGTCGCGCATCTTCGTCTGGCCCGGGCAGCTGCAGCAGCGACGGCGGCGGCCACCCAGACGAGCACGAAGCCCGAGCGCCGCGCCGGCGAGCAGGCCGCCGATCGAGTCGAGCAGGCGCAGCGGCGGGATCACGATCAGAGCGCCTCGCGCGCAGACGAGCCGGCGATCGACGCCACGCCCTGCAGCAGCGCCGCGCCGACCAGCGCGCCGACGAGGCCGGCGAGCGGCGTGTACGGCGAGCTCGAGCCGTTCGTGCAGGAAGTGCGGCGCGAGCCGCGCGCCGATCACCGCGCCGGCCGCGAGCCCGCCGAGCGAGAGCGCCGTCGCGATCAGCCCGCGCCGAAGCCCGCCGAGCGCCGAGAGCGCGACGATCGCCGAGCGCGATCCAGTCGGCGCGGGTCACTCCCGGAGCGTAGTCGCGCGCAGCCGGTCGAGCGTCGATGCCCGTGCGAACGCAGGTCGCTACACTCCGCGCCTGAACCGGGGGCGTAGTTCAGCTGGTTAGAACGCCGGCCTGTCACGCCGGAGGTCGCGGGTTCGAGTCCCGTCGCTCCCGTTCACGCTCGCCCGTTGGCAGTACGAACGCTCGCCTTGCGATGAGTCGTGTCGTGGGTTTCGGTCGGTATCCACATTCGACCGACGCAAACCTGAGGAGAGCATCATGTCTGCGCCCTACACCTTCGACGCGGCAGGGCCGCTCCGCTTCGACGCCTCGCAAGTCCGCCCTGGCCCTCTGAGGCGGAGAGTGCTTGGCTTCGTCGGTGAGCTTCGCGACCGAACGAAAGCTCGTCACCGCTCTGTTCTGCGACATCGTCGGGTCAACGGAGCTTGGAGAGCGGCTTGACCCGGAGGCGCTGCGGAGCGTGCAGCAAGCCTACTTCGACCGGATGCGCGCATTGGTGGAGCAGCACGGCGGGACGGTCGAGAAGTTTGCGGGTGATGCCGTCGTCGCGGTGTTCGGCGTACCGGTCCTTCACGAGGACGATGCCGAGCGCGCCGTTCGTTGCGCGATCGAGATGCGTCGCGCCTTGCTCGGCCTCGCTGACACGTTGCGCCCCCGCTTCGGGGTCGAGATCGACCTTCGCATCGGCGTCCAGACGGGCGAAGCGGTCGTCGGGGACGGCGACGCCCTCGCCACGGGTGACGTGATGAACACAGCCGCGCGGCTGGAACAACGAGCCGCGCCGGGCCAGATCCTCGTCGGTCGCGAGACGGTGCACCTGACGTCCAGCGCCGTCGAGTACGGCGAGGAGTTGTCGTTCGAGGCGAAAGGCAAAGGTGAACGCGTACGCGCGGCGCCGGCGCTGCGCCTGCATTCCCGGAGGAGGCGGGCGCGTTCGCCGCTCGTCGGCCGAGAGCGAGAGCTCGAGTTGCTCGCCGCCACTCTCGAACGGGCCATTGCGTCGCGCGAACCGAGTCTCGTCCTCGTCGTGGGCGAGCCCGGCATCGGCAAGACCCGCCTCGTCGAGGAGTTCGCCGACCGAGCGAGCGGCCGCGCGGACCTCTTCCGCGGCGCCTGCCTTCCCTACGGCGAGGGAAGCACGTGGCACCCTTTCGAAGAAGTTCTCCGGCGGGACGCTGGCATCGGTGATGCGGACGACCGCGACGAGGCCCTAGAGAAGCTGACGCTGACGCTCGGAGCGAGACATTCCTCGGACGAGCTACGGCTGGTCGTTGCTCAGCTCGCCCCACTCGTGGGCGCGGCACCGGCCCCCGTCGCTTCCGAAAAGGAGCTTCTTTGGGCGCTCCGTCGCTACCTGGAGCTGCTTGCCTCCGCCCGCCCCACCGTCGTGGTCCTGGACGATCTCCACTGGGCCGACGACGCACTCCTCCAAGGCGTGCGGGAAGTGCTGCAAACGGTGTCGTCCGTTCCGTTGATCCTCGTTCTTCAGGGCCGGCCAGAGTTACGCGAGCGTGTGACAACGCTGCTCTCGATCGAAGACGCGAACGTGATCTCGCTTGGCGGGCTCTCCCTTGGGACATCCTCGGCGCTCGTGGAGAACCTCGCTGCCGCCCTCGGAGCAAGTTGGGCGGAGACCGTTCGAGCTGAGATCGTCCAGCGAGGCGGAGGGAGTCCTCTCTTCCTCGAGGAGATGGCGTCGATGGTGCGCGAAGGCGGCCTCAGCCCCGGTGTCCCGCACTCACTCCGGGCACTCATCGCAGCGCGCCTCGACCTGCTTCCGCCCGACGCGAAACGGGTCGCGCATGCCGCCGCCGTCGTGGGCGACCTGTTCTGGGACGGCGCCGCCGCAGATCTTGCCGCGGTCAGTCCGGCAGCGCCGGCCCTTCGCCTGCTCGAAACCCGTGGGTTCATCGACGAAGAGGTGGAGAGCTCGTTCCGAGGCTTGCGCCAATTCCGGTTCCACCATGCCCTGATCCGCGAGGTGACGTACGCGTCGCTGCCGAAGGTCGATCGCTCGGAGCTGCACGAGCAGGCGGCCGCGTGGTTCCAACCGCACGCGCAGGATCGTCAGGCGCTCCTCGTCGCGCTCGCTCGCCACCTCGAACAGGCGCTTTTGCTCCGCCGCGAGGTCTTTGTCGGGGAACCTCCGGCGGCGGAGCTCGCCGACGCCGCCGCCAACGCTCTCATCAGGGCAGCCACATGGACATCGGCGAACACCGGCGTTCGCCAATCGATCGACCTCTTGCGCCGGGCTGTGTCGCTCGCGGAGGACAACCGGGAGCTAGGGCAACTCGCGCGCGCACAGCTCTCGGCCGTGCTGGCGCGTTCCGGACGTAGCGTCGAGGCGGTCGAGCTTGCCGAAGCGGTTCTGGCCAATCCGGCGACGGCAGAGGCGAAGGCGATCGCCTCCCTTGCGCTCGCCGAGGACGCGCGAGGTCGCGGCGACGTCTCGGCGATGACGGAGGCGGGAACACGCGCGCTCGAACTTGCGGAGTCATTGCAGATGCCGTTCGTGGAGGTCGAGGCGCTCGACATCGTCGGGTTGGCGGAGGCCTGGGCGGGGCGAAACGCCGCCGCGGTCGAATGCCGTCGACGGGCGACCGAGATCGCGCTCGAGCTCGGCGACCTATCGCGCGCGGCATGGAACATGGCTGGCTACAACGCGGTCTCGCTGATCGCCCTGGGGAAGCTTGACGAGTCCGAGCAACAGGCAACGGAGGCAATGCGACTCGGGACGGAGACCGGCAGCCTCCGAGCGCTGGAGAGTGCGCACGCAGTCCTGGGTCTCGTGCGACGCGCCCAGGACAGACTCGACGAGTCGGTCGCGCACGGGCAAGAACGACTCGGCCTTGCGCAAAGGCTCGGCGAGCGACTCTGGATCTTCAATTCACTGACGATCTCGCTTGCAATGCCGTTGATCGAACTGGGGCGCCTCAGCGAGGCTTGGCACTGCCTGGAGCGCGCGCTGGACGTCGCCGCCGAGGTCGGCGACGCGTTCGAAAGTAAGGCGCGCGCTCAGCGCGTCGCGATCCTCCTTGCGTGGGGTCGGACGGACGAAGCTGCGGCGGAGGCAGAGCTCCTGGACCCGAGCCAGTACCCGCACCCAGAGGTCGCCGAGTTGCGGGCAAGCCAGGGTCGGGTCGCTCAGGCCGATGAGATCTGGCGGCGCGCGGTCGAAGCGTACGCGGGGAGCGATGACAGGCTCGACCGTGCTGAGACAATCGTCGGCTACGCCCGCTTCCTCGCCGCCCAGGGACGGGCCAAGGAGTCGGAAGAGAGTCTCGCCGAGGCTCGGCAACTCGTCGCGGGCACGAATGCGAAGCTCCATGAGCGGCTCATCCGCGAGGTCGAGGCGCTGATGGGTTGACCGGAGGTCGCGGGTTCGAGCCCCGTCGCTCCCGCTCAAGAAGTCAGAGGCCAAACCAACGGCTGCGCCGACTCGAGCCGAACTGCTCCTTCTCCGCGACGAGCGCCGTCGACGGCTCGCGCAATGTCCCCGTCTTGTCCGGGCCGGAGAGGAAGTCTATGTCGACACGGCCCACGCGACCGCCGCCGAACTCGATCCAGCACGATGCCCGTCCGTCATACGGGGGTGGCTGCTCACCGCCGTGAATCGTGGCGAGCAGAGACGCCGCTACGACGCGCGCTGCGCCTTCCGCGAACGTCCCCGACTTCGGAACGCCTACGGTGGCGACATCGCCAAACGCGTAGACCCCGGGCCACTCGGTCGCGAGCGTCTGCGAACTGACCGGAATGTAACCGTCGGTCGACATGCCGCTCGCGATCACGACGTCGGGCGCGCGGTGCACCGGAACGCCGAGGAAGAGCTCGAACGGGCGCTCGCTGCCGTCATCGAGTACGGCGACGCCTTCACGCAGCGACGTCACCGCGTGGCTAGGCGTGTAGCGGATGCTGCGCTCCGCAAACGCAGCGAGCAGCGCCGCGGACGTGTCGGGTGAAGGCGGCACCGGCGCCGGCAGCGGCATCACGATCTCGATCTCGCACTCGTCCCGGATCCCGCGCGCCGTGAGGGCATCGTGCAGGAGCAGTGCTGTTTCGCTCGGTGCCGGCGGGCACTTGTACGGCGCTTTGCACACGCCGATGACGATGCGGCCGCCGGAGAAGGACTGCAGCTTCTCGGTGAGGTTTGCGGCGCCGCCGACGGAGTAGAACTCGTCGCCGTACTCGGCCAGACCGGGCGTCGCCGCGAGGTCGTAGTCCGCACCGAGCGCGACGACGAGCACGTCTCCGTCGTGGCTACCGGCGTCTGTCGTGACGCGACGCGCCTCGGGGTCGATCGCCGTGACCGTCTCCCGGACGAACCGCACTCCCGGCTTGTCGATCGCCGCGTACGGCAACCGGATCGCATCGAGAGTCGTCCTCCCGAACATGACGTCGAGCTTCGCGTACCCGAAGGTGAACGAGTCGGCCCGGTCGATCAGGACGACATCGATGTCATCCGGCGCGCCCTCCGAGAGCAGCGTCGCGAGCTCCAGCCCGCCGAATCCCGCCCCAGCAATGACAACGCGCACGGCGCGAGTCTACGCCGACGCGAGCTCGGCCTGTTTACCGCAGGGACTCGCTCACGGACGTCGAACACTTGCCCGCCATGTTCAACGGCGCGAACACCGGGTTCATGCTGCTGGCGGCGAGCCTCGTGATGTTGATGACGCCTGGGCTCGCGTTCTTCTACGGCGGGCTCGTCGGCCGCTCGAACACGTTGTCGATCATGATCCAGAGCTTCGCCTCGATGGGAGTCACCACGGCGCTCTGGTGGCTCGTCGGCTACTCCCTGTGCTTCAACGGCGGCACGAACGGGATTTACGGCAACTTCCACCTGGCGTTCCTCCGCCACGTCGGGGTGCACACGCTGTATACGCCGTCGGGAATCCCGCTCACCGTGCTGATCGCCTACCAGATGATGTTCGCGATCATCACCCCCGCGCTGATCACGGGCGCGTTCACGAACCGCGTCACCTTCAAGGCGTACCTGATCTTCCTCGTCGTCTGGCAGCTCGCCGTCTACTACCCGTTCGTGCACATGTTCTGGGGCGGCGGCATGCTTGCGCACTGGGGCGCGCGCGACTTTGCGGGCGGAATCGTCGTCCACGCGAGCGCCGGCTGGGCTGCCCTGGCGTCGGTGCTCTACGTCGGCAGGCGCAAGGTCGTCGACACAGCGCACAACATCCCCTTCATCGCGCTCGGCACCGGCCTGCTCTGGTTCGGCTGGTACGGGTTCAACGCCGGCAGCGAGCTCAAGGTCGACGACATCACAGCGCAGGCGTTCCTCAACACCGACATCGCGGCCTCGTTCGCCGCCCTCACGTGGCTGTTCGTCGAGTGGTGGTACGCGAAAAAACCTCACTTCGTCGGTCTGCTCACCGGCGCTGTCGCAGGCTTGGCCACGATCACCCCAGCCGCGGGCTACGTGCCCATCTACGCGTCGGTCGTGATCGGGATCGCCGCCGGGGTCGTCTGTTACTACGCGGTCCAGCTCAAGAACCGGCTTCACTGGGACGACGCACTCGACGTCTGGGGCGTGCACGGCATGGGCGGGCTGCTCGGCATCGTCCTGCTCGGTGTCTTCGCCGGGACGGCGATCAACCCGGCCGGCGCCCAGGGCCTCGTCCACGGCTCGGCGACGTTCTTCGCGAAGCAGCTGGCCGCAGGCGTGGGCTGCTCGGCGTACGCGTTCGGATTCACCTACGCGATGCTGAAGGTGATCGACCTGATCACGCCTGTTCGGGTCGGCAACGAAGCCGAAGAAGGGCTCGACGCTGCGATGCACGGCGAGTCCGCGTACGCGCTCGGCGTCTGACCCACGGACATAGGTGGCCGCGGACCAGGGCTGACCCTGACGTGCTTTCAGGCCGCGCATCGATGTGCAGCGAGGGCCTGGCTCCTACCGTCGGAGTCGATCTCGACGACGACGAAAGGAGCCACACCATGTCGAGGATCTCAACCGCGGTCTTCGTCGCGTTCTGCGCCCTCGCAGCGGCGGGGACGGCCGCATCCGCGCTGAAGGCGAACACCCTCTGCGTCGGTGGTCCCGGGTGTTACGCGACGATCCAGGCTGCCATCGACGCAGCTCAGCCGGGCGACACGATCCGCATCGGAGCCGGCAGCTTCACCGGCGGCGTCACCATCACCAAAAGCCTCACGCTCACGGGCGTCTCAGCAACAGCGACGAAGATCGTCGGTGGTGGGCCCGTTGTGACGATCGGGTCGGCAACGACCTCACCGACCGTCAACCTGACGAGCCTCACGATCACCGGTGGCCTTGCGACGTCGAACCCACACGCACCGGCCTGCGGGCCCGACGTGCCGACGTGCGGCCCGGGCTACGCGGACTCGACCGCGCTCGGCGGCGGCATCGAGACGTTCGCCGGCTCGAACGTGACCATCACGCACGGCGTCGTGACGGGCAACCGCGCGAACCCCGCACACTCGACGACCAGCGTGAGGGCGATCTGCCCGGGCAACGTCCCGTGCGGTGCGTCGTTCGGTGACGCCGCCGGCATCGACAACTGGGGAACGATGACGCTGTTCGACACCACGGTCAGCAACAACAGTGCGTACGGGATTCAGTCGGACGGCGGTGGGATCGTCGACGAGGCGAACGCGAGCCTCGCACTGCACGGGTCACGCGTGACCGGGAACAGCGCCAACGGCGTTGCCCCGACCGGCCGGTTCGTCGATGGCGGCGGCATCCTCGTTGCCACCGGGGGCACGCTCACTGTCGACTGGAGCTCGATCGACGGGAACGCCGCAAACCTGGCGAACACCTTCCCGCACCCCTACCCGACGCAGAGCGACGGGAGCACCGACCAGTCGAACGCGGTCGGCGGCGGCGTGTTCCTCGAGGCCGATACGTCGGCGACGATCAGCAACTCGAGCCTCAGCGGGAACGCGGTCAACGTCAGCGACCCGGTCGGTGAGCCCTACGGCGCCGATGCCGCACTCTGCGCGTGCGACGGTGGCGCCGACCTCACCGTCCAGAACACCGCGGTGATCGGAAACGTGTTGACGGTCAACGTACTCTCGAGCGCCGACGCAGGGCCGAGTGGGCCGACGGGGCTGGAGGGAGACTCGAGTACGTCGATCTCCAACACCGTCATCGCGAACAACAAGGCCGTCGTGACCGCACCGAACGGTGATGCCGCGACGCTCGGCGCGATCGCGTTCTTCCTCGACGGCGACTCCGCGTCGATTACAGGGAGCTGGATCACCGGCAACACCTCGACCACGAACGCGCCGCACGGCGCCGCGTCGATCCAAGGCGCGGGCATCTCGAACAACGGCCCGCTCACGCTGACGAACACGCTCGTCCTCGGGAACCGGGGCATCGCGAACGGCGTCAGCGGCTCCGCGCAGGGTGCGGGTCTCTGGAGTGGCGTGCTCTTCGGCGGCCCCGACTCGTCGCTGACGTTGCGCCACTCGATCGTCACCGGCAACAGCCTCAGCGGTGGTGCAGGCGTGACCTTGCAGGGCGGCGGGATCTATACGCCGGGCTTCCCAGTCACGCTGCAAGCAAGTCTCGTGGCGCACAACGCGCCCGACGACTGCTTCGGCTGCTGAACGCGCAGCGAGAGGGCCCGCAGCCGCGGGCCCTCTCGCGTTCAAGCTCGCAGATACGTCAAGACAGCCAGCACGCGCCTGCTCGAGTCCGGCGACTCGTGCAGGCCGAGCTTCCTGAGGATGCTGTGGATGTGCGACTCCACGGTCTTCGGGCTGAGGAAGCAGAGCTCGCAGATCCGTTTGTTCGAATGGCCCTCGGCCATCAGGCCGAGGATCTCGCGCTCGCGGGCGGACAGCTCGTCCAGCGGGCCCGGCTCGCGCGCACGGTTCAGCAGCCGGTTCACGATCGCCGGATCGAGCACGCATTCGCCGCGTTGCAGCCGGCGAAGCGCGTCACCGAGTACGCCCGCGTCGCCGACACGCTCCTTCAACAAGTACCCCGTGCCCGCCGGGTAGCTTTCGAACAGATCTGCCGCGAATCGGGCATCGAGGTAGCTCGAGAGGAGCAGAACGGCCGTCCCCGGGTGACGCTCGCGGATCTGCACAGCCGCCTGCACACCTTCGTCGGTGTGCGTCGGCGGCAGCTTGATGTCGACGATCGCCGCGTCGGGACGTGTCAGCGAGACCTGACGCAGCAGCGTCGCGGGGTCCTCCGACTGGCCGACGACATCGAAGCCCTGGTCGGCCAGCAGCCGCGCGACGCCTTCGCGCATCAATGCCATGTCCTCGGCGATCACGATTCGCATCAGAGGCTCAGATCCACGGTCGCCTCGTCAACTCCCTGCGACACGGTCACGCGTCCGCCCGCGGCCGTCACGCGGTCGATCGCGTGCGCAAGACCGCGCTCGGCGGACTCGCGGGTGACGCTCGGCAGCCGAACCTTCGCGCGGAGCCCACCGTCTGTCATCTCGAGCGCGATCGAGACCGGCCTGCCGTCGCCGGATCGCTCGGCGGTCTGGACACAGTCGGCGACGACGCGGTACGCCGCCGACTCGAACTGCTGAGGCAGCCGGTCGAGCCGCCGCAGCTCTAGCCGCAAGGGAATCGCGCTCGTCTCCGCGAGCTCACGCACCGAGCCGACGATGCCGCTGTCGCTCAGTGAAACGGGATGGATGCCGTGCGCAATCTCCCTCAGCTCGTCGAGCGCAGCCAGTACCTGACCGCGCGCCTCGGCTGCGGCAGGCTCGCCCGGCACCGCGAGTGCCACCGAGAGGGCGATCAGCCGCTGCTGTGCTCCGTCGTGCAAATTGCGCTCGAGCCGTTTGCGCTCGCCGTCCGCGATCTCGACGATGCGGGCACGCGACGCAGTCAGGTCGCCGAGCTGTGCGCGAAGCCGTGCACGTGACGATGTGTGCTCGAGCGCGAGGCCCGCCGCTCGAACTGCGTCGGCAAGCCGCCGCGAAGCATGGGCTCCAAGTTCACGGTGCCGCAGCTGCGCGACGAGCATTCCGCCGCGCGCAACATCGGTCGTGACGGTTCCGCTCGCGGGTGCCGGCACGGGCCTTCCGTCACCATCGACGGCGGCGGCTGCGTGCGGAAAGACGAGCGCAAGCGCCCGGTCGCCGGCGCTCGCAGCGAGTGCAGCGCGCAGCTCTTCCGCGGACGGCACCGTCCTGAGGACCGCGTCGACGATCCGCGCTCGTTCGAGCCGCGCGCGGAGAATCTCTGCCAGCTGCGCGATTCCAAGCAGCGCGAGAGCTGCGCACTCGACGATCCAGCCGAGCCGAATCGGTCGGTCGATTGTCGCGACGCGCGCGGTCGCCTGATGCCAGAACATGAACGCCGAGGCGCCGAGCCCAGCCACCGCGCCGACGATTGCGGCCCACTGGCTCCAGTGACGCCGCGCTTTCGTGCCGAGCAAGGCGACTGCAAAGAGCACGGAGAGCACCGCCGCCGTCCGTAGGCCCGAGTGCAGTGCGTCCGAACGAAGCCGCTCCGAGCCGTGGACGAGCACGAGGTTCTGCGGACAGCCGAAACATCCCGTGCGCTTGGGATCGAAGAGCAGCGCCGGGACGAGCCCAACCCACACCGTGCAGGCCGCGATCGTCGCGGCGGCGAGAACGCGCATCGCCTGCGAAGCGCGCGCGTCGAGCGCGAGTGCACTCGCGCCGGCGACCGACGCAGCTGCACCGCCGCACGTGAGCGCGAACGTGAAGAGGAGTGCACCGCCTGCGCGCGGCAGCGGCAGCACCTGCGCCTCGACCGCGAGCGCAGTTGCGAGGAGCAGGATGCCGGCCCGGCGTGGGCGCACCGCCGCACCGGCCGCGATCAGCGCGGCGATGGTGAGAGCCTCAAGGGCGAGCGTCCCTCCGGAGCCGTTCGCGAGGCTTTCGTCCGGCCGCGCGTGAGCGAGCACGACGGCCACCGTCGCAAGCACTGCGACGCCAATCGCGGCGACCATGAGCAGAACGCGTCGCATGGAGACGATCCTGAACCCGTTGACAGCCGTGCGCCAGCAGGTTCAGGGTTGACCCTGACCGTTCCTGCAGGCAGATCCGGGCCTGCGTCGATGAAGAGGGGGTCGTGGGTGCGGAGAATCGCGGCATGAGGCAGATCGCGATCCTGACGGGGCTCCTCGCGCTCGCAACTGCGACGGGCTGCGGCAGCACGAGCGGCAACAAGGTCGGCGCGAACGTCCCCACGACGCGCACGCTCACCTTCGAGGTGCCCGACGACAGCGACCCGCCGGCCCAGGCCTTCATCAACGAGGTCACGAAGCGCACGCACGGCAGGATTCGCGTGCGACACGACCTTAGCTTCGCCGTACACGAGCGCACTGCCTGCGAACGAGCTCAGGCTCGTCCATGCTCTCGAGAGCGGGAAGGTTCCGGTGGGCTACGTTCCCGCGCGCGCGTTCGCGACGGCCGGTGTACCCGACTTCGAGGCGCTGCTCGCGCCGTTTGTGCTCTCCACCGAGCAGGCGTCACGGGCGTTCGCCCAGAGCCCGCTCGCCGGGTCGGTGTTGCAATCGCTGCCGCATTCGGTGGTCGGGCTCGCGCTCGTCCCGCAGGAGGCGCGAAGGATCCTGGCCATCAAGCCGCCGACCTCAGAGGCGGCGCTGCGCGGACTCCGGATCCGCATCATCGACAACCGCCAGACCGCCGCCGACCTGCGAGCGGTCGGCGCCCGGCCCGTCGAGGGCCTCTCCTCGAGAGGAACAACCGCCCAGCTCCAGGCGCACAAGCTCGACGGCGTCGAGTCGAACGCCACGAGCATCCTGGGGAACGAGTACCAAACGGCTGCGCACTACTTCTCGACGTACTCCCCGTTCCCGAAGTTCCAGGCGATCGTCGTGAACCGCACCGTGTGGGACTCGCTAACTCCCGCCGAGCAGGCTGCGTTTCGCGCAGCGGCACGCGACGCGGTCACCTCGGCGGTGCACACGCAACCGTTCGATGAGCAGCAGGAGCTGATCGAGCTTTGTGAAGCGGAGGCGGTGCCGGCGACGCCGACCCCCGCGCAGCTGGCACAGCTCGCCGTGGCAATGCGCTCGACGACGCCGCACGTCGTCACAAGCGCGGGCGGCAAGGAGCTGCTCTCGCAGCTGCTGCGTCTGCCCGGGACCGGCGTTCGCGTCTTTGCATCGCCACTCCCCTATCGGTGCACACATCGGCCGAGAACCGCGCCGTTCGTCCACCGCGGCGGCGCGACGATCCCGACGGGCGTGTACACGGTGACGGACAGCTACCACGACTGGCTAAATGGCGGCGTGATCAACGCAGAGTCCCGCACGGCGATCACCTACGTGACGACCTTCCGCAAGGACGGCACCTGGTACCAGACGCAGAAGCCGAACTACCCCGACCAGGGCCCGTTCAGCGGGACCTACACGGTGCACGGTGACCAGCTGACCTTCGTGATGCTGCACGCCGGTCGGCCCGGCCACCCCCCGAATGGCGTTGACGCTCCGGAGACCGTCCAGTGGAGCTTCTTCGAGGGGAAGCTCACAATGAAGAACCTGATCGTGGCCGACTCGGCGGCGAGGGTGCTCTACGCCGCACATCCGTGGCGCAAGATCCGCTGAGGCGCCTCGCTCCGCTCGCCGCGGTCACCGTTCTCGGCGTCGGGGCGGAGGTCGCGGGCGGCACGTCGTTCGGGTGGGCGCTGCTCGACCTCCTCGTCGGCGTGGGCGCCATGGCGGGCGCGCTGCTGTTTCCCGTCACGGCGCGAAGCCGTGCGCTTGCGCTCGTCTTCGCAGTGCTGTGGTTTGCCGGCACGCTCGACGGTGCAACGTCTGACGTTCTCGGCGCGATCGGCAGCCTGTGCGTGCTCGGGTACCGCGCGCCGCTCATGCAACTGCTGCTCGACACCGGCAAGAGACGCGGTGATCGGGCGGCACGCGTCGCAGTCGTCGCGGCGTGGCTGACGGTATTCCTGCCGTTCGGCGTTGCAAGCCCGCTGACCGCGGCGCTTGCAGCGGTCGTCGCGGCGATGCTGTTTCGGCGTGCGCCGCACGCCTCGACCGGCGCCCGGGAGGCGCTGCTCGTCGCCGGCTCCGGCACCGCCGCGCTTGCTCTCGTCTGGGGGCTCGCAGCGGCGGGCGTCACGAACGGGCCGGTACTGCTCGTCGTAGGCGACGCGGTGGTGCTCGGCGCAGTCGCGATCGCGCTCGCAGCGGCGGGTGGCATCTGGGCGAGGGAAGCCGAACGCGCGCTCGTGATCGAGCTCGGCCCGTCACGCCGCCCGGGCCTTCCGCTCACCGCACGGCTCGCCCGCGCGCTCGCCGACCCTGAGCTCGAGGTGCGGTACTGCGTGCCGGACGTCGGCTGGCTGAACGAGCAGGGTCGCGAGGTGCCCGCACCGGTCGATGCGCGCCGAACGACCCGCGTCACAGCCCCGGGCGGCGGAGAAGTTGCGCTGCTCCATGGTCGGCACGCGCCCGAGGATGCGCGGCTCGCGCGCGCGGCCGCAGCCGCCGCGGCGATCTCGCTCGAGGCCGCGCGGCTCGACGCCGAGGTACGACTGCACGCGCTCCACGTGAGGGAATCGCGCCGGCGGCTGCTCGACGCGGTCGACGGCGAGCGTCGCTCGCTCGAGCAACGTCTGAGCGAGCGTGTCCTTGCGCGACTCCGGCGGGTCGACCGGCTGCTCGCGCGTCGTCCGTTCGAGGCGCAGCGAAGCGAGCTCTGGGCCGCCCAGTCGGAGCTCCTAGCCCTCGGCCGGGGCCTCTATCCGCCGGCTGTCGCGCGCGCCGATCTTGGAGCAGCGCTGCGCGAGCTCGCGGCCCGCTTCGAGCTGCCGGTGCGCGTCGAGATCGACGGCGATGCCGAGAGGCTGCCCGAGAGCGATCGCGCGGCGGTGTGGTTCATGTGCTCGGAGTCGCTGACGAACGTCGCGCGACACGCACGCGCGACGTCCGTCGACATTCGCCTACGTGTCGGCGGCGGCCGGCTCGAGCTCGAGATTGCCGATGATGGTCGTGGCGGCGCCACGCTTCAGCGCGGGCTCCGAGGGCTCGCCGACCGGATCGAAGCACTCGGCGGCACATTCGCACTCTCGAGCCCGCGAGGCGGCCCGACGGTCGTACGCGCCGTGCTCGTGCAGTAAGACGTGCAGCCGGCCGACCGGCGCCGCTACACGGTGCGCGGCCGCGGCGAGCGCAGACGCGGCTCCAGCGCGACGTACGCGACGTCGACGATCAGGTTCACGATCATGATCACGACGGCGAGCAGAACGATCGTCCCCGCAGTCACCGGCAAGTCACGCCGCACCGCCGCCTGACGCAGGATCCCGCCGAGACCGGGCAGGCCGAACGCCGACTCGATGAAGACGACGCCCGTCAGCGCCGTCCCCACGTTGACGCCGATCATCGTCACGAGCGGCAACGCGACGTTCTTGAAGAGGTGGACGCGCACGATGCGCGCTTCACCGACGCCCTTCGCACGGGCTGTTCGGAGGTACTCCTCCTGGAGCTGCTCGAGCACCAGCGCGCGCGTCATCGCTGCGAAGAGCGCTGCGTTCAGCACACCGAAGGTGAGCCACGGCAGCAACAGGTGATCCGCCCAATTGCCGAGGCCGTCACAGCCGGTCGAGAGGTTGTTCATGCTGCAGTACCCCTGGATGGGCGTGACGTGCAGGCGATAGCCGAAGAAGTAGCTGAAGATCAAGGCGAGCCACAGGGGAAACACCGACAGGCCGACGAGAACGGCGACGCCTGCAGCCCGGTCGACGAGCGACCGCGGCCAGCGCGCCGACACGATGCCGAGCGGCAGTGCGATCACGAGGGCGACGATCAGGCCGCCGACGACGAGCGACAACGTCACCGGCGCGGCCTCCCAAAGCATTCCTGTCACGTCCTGGCGGGTGAAGGTCGAGACCCCAAGGTCCCCGTGGGCGACGAGCCGCCAGAAGTAATGAGCATAGGCCTTCACCAGCGAGCCGTGCACCGGGTTCGGGTTGACGACGCCGTGGCGGGCGACGCTGGTCGAGGTGGGTAGGACATAGAACGCAACGAACGCGAACAGCGTGATCACCACGAAGAGCACCGCGCTCGCAACGAGCTTGCCAACCAGGTACCGCGCCATCACACGAATCTAGCCTTCTGCCGCCCTCGATCCCATGCCCCGGATACGCGCGTTCGCAATACCCGGATCGGCGGCGCGGGGCACCCGACTACCATGGCATAGATGGCCGCGACCGAGACCCGTACCGCGCTCGTCGAGGATCTGATTGCGCGCTTCCCGCATATCCCGCCCGAGGCCGTGCTCAAGGAGGACCTGCTTCGAACCGGCATGGCGTTCGACGAGTCGGCGCTCACCGATAACCTCGACGGCGAGGTGAAGCCGAAGTCGTACTTCATCTTCTCCTTCGACCAGAAGCCACTCTCGGAGCTCGGCGAGGCCGCTAGGCGGCGCCCACCGGAGGAGCTCGCGTTGACCGGCGGGCCGCACGCGCTGCGCCGGACGATCGTTTCGGTCCGGGTCAATCCGGACTCGCCCTACGCGGTCGCCCGCGACGAGGACGGCGTATTGCGGATGACCCTCGAGGGCCGGTCGCTCGCCGACGTGATGCTGCCGCCGATGCCCGAGTACTACCGGCACGAGCTCGCGAACGGCAAGACCGTGATGGAGACGGCGCCCACGATCCAATGGGGCTACCTGATCTACCTCACGGTGCTCCGCCTCTGCCAGTACTTCGGCGCGAAGGAGGAGTGCCGTTTCTGCGACATCAACCACAACTGGCGTCAGCACAAGCGCGAGGGGCGGCCGTACACCGGGGTGAAACCCGTCGACGACGTCCTGGAGGCACTCGCGATCATCGACCGCTACGACGCGGATCGCACCTCGAAGGCGTACACGCTGACGGGCGGCTCCGTCACGAGCACGGTCGACGGGCTGGCGGAAGCCGACTTCTACGGGCGCTATGCGCAGGCGATCGAAGAGCGCTTCCCCGGCAGATGGATCGGCAAGGTCGTCGCCCAGGCGCTCCCGAAGGCGGAGGTGCAGCGCTACAAGGACTACGGCATCTCGATCTACCACCCGAACTACGAGGTGTGGGACAAGCGCCTGTTCGAGATCATCTCGCCCGGCAAGGAGCGCTACGTCGGCCGCGAGGAATGGCACCGTCGGATCTTCGACGCGGCCGACGTGTTCGGCCCGCGCCATGTGATCCCCAACTTCGTCGCCGGCGTCGAGATGGCGAAGCCGTTCGGGTTCGCGACGGTCGACGAGGCAATCGCGTCGACGACCGAGGGGCTCGACCACTTCATGAGCCGCGGCATCACGCCTCGCTTCACAACGTGGTGCCCGGAGCCGACGACGCCGCTCGGCCGCGACAACCCGGACGGCGCGCCGCTCGAGTACCACATCCGCCTGCTCGAGGCGTACCGCGCGACGCTCGAGCGGCACGGCCTCGAAGCCGCCGCCCGGCTACGGCGTCGCCGGCCCCGGTCGCGCCGTCTTCTCGGTCAGCTCGTTCATGGACACACTTGCGCCCGACGAGGTTCCCGTCGAAGAGGCGGTACCGGCATGAACTTGCACGACGTGTGCGCCGAGGTCGAGCGCGGTGGGCGCATCGGCATCGACGACGCGGCGATGCTCTGGCGGCACGCCTCGGACGAGACATTGAAGTCGCTCGCGCAGTCGGTGCGTGGGCGCTACCACGAGCCGCGGCGCGCGACGTACATGGTGATGCGAATCATCAACTACACGAACGTGTGCGTCGCCCAGTGCGACTACTGCGCGTTCTACGTGCTGCCGAACCAGGAGGGCGGATACGTCCTCTCGCGCGACGACGTGTTCGCGAAGATCGACGATCTGCTCGAGGCAGGAGGCGACCTCGTCGCCTTCAACGGCGGCTTCAACCCGAAGCTCCCGCTCGAGTTCTACTGCGATCTGTTCGCCTCCGTTCGCGAGCGGTACGGAGACAGCATCGAGTTCTACGCGCTCACGATCGCCGAATTCGTGTACCTCGCCGATCGCGCGGGGCTCTCCTACGCCGACGCCGCGACGCGGCTGCGCGATGCAGGCGTGCACTGGGTGACCGGCGGCGGCAGCGAGATTCTCACCGAGGACTTCCGCAAGCGACACGCCAAGTTCAAGTACACGGTCGCGGACTACTTCGACGCGCAGCGCGCGATCGTCGAAAGTCGGCATGCGCACCACGGCGACGATGGTGATCGGGTTCGACGAGACGCTCGACGAGCGCCTCGAGCATCTCCAGCGAACGCGCGACTTCCAGGACGCGGCGCTCGCCGACGGCCACCAAGGGCTCTTCTCGTTCCTCTGCTGGACGTACAAGCCGTACGGCACCGCCTTCGGCGGCCGCGAGATCGAGCCGCGCGAGTACTGGCGCCACATCGCGCTCAGCCGGATCTTCCTCGACAACGTGAAGCACGTCCGCACCTCCGTGCTGACGCTCAACGAGGACGCGTTCCGCGCGCTCGACTTCGGCGCGGACGACTTCGACCTCCCGATCGAGGACGAGGTCACCCAGAAGGCGGGCGCGACGATCGACCTCGACCTCGACGGCGCTCCTCGCCGTCCCGCGCTCGCTCGGCTACGACGTCGAGTACCGCCGCGCCGAACGCCCGGCGGCCGTGCTGCCCGCCTGAGCCTCAGTCGCCGAGGAACGGCGCCCAGGCGGTCAGGTCGACGTCGCCCTTCGGCGGGCAGCGCGTCGCGCGCGCAGACGGCCGACTGCCGAGCAGCGGCTCTCCTGCGTGTCGAGCCACCGCTCGTAGACGTCGTCCTGCGCGAAGCGGCCGAGCACGCCGCGCGCGACGCTCGCGCGCGTCGGCCGGCGGCAGCGCCGAGCAGCGGCAGCGGCGGCCCGAGCGGCCGCACCGCGAAGCGGCCGTCGACGGTGTCGATCGGCGAGCGCCGTCCCCTGCGGCAGCGTCGAACACCTCGTCCGGCGCGATCGTCTCGACGGCGAAGCCGCGCGACGGCGTCGCCGAGCCACGGCGCCTCGGGCGTCGACCGAGACGAGCCGGACGCGCGTCGCCGCATAGGTCGCGAGGAAGTCGGCGATCTGCGCCGCCGTCGGCCGGCTGCGGCCGGAAGCGCTCCTCGACGCGGTCGCGGGCGAGCCGGTCGGCGATGATCGCGCGCGCGTCGGCGAGCGTCAGCCGCGGCCGCCGCGAGCGCGGCGCGGTAGCGCGCGACGCTGCGGCCGAAGCGGTCGCGCACGATCGCGCGCTCGGCGGCGAGCACCGTCTGCGGGTCGACCGGCTCCTCGGCGCGCAGCACGGCGCGCTGCGAGCAGTGCCGTCGCCGCCGACTCGAGGTCGCCGGTCACGCGCGGCGGTGCGCGCCGACGTCGCTCTTCAGGATCCGTCGCTGTCCCGAGCGTGCAGCGAACGCCGGCCGGCAGCGCGATCTGCCCTTCGGTGAGCGAGGTGTCGAAGCCCGGCCCGGCGAGCGCGGGCCCGTCGCAGAGTGCGTGGTCGCGCGCCCAGAGGTAGACGCACGCGGCCGCCGGCTTGTCGGGGTCGTCGCCCGCGGCCGAGAACGACGGCCAGCCCCACGACCAGATCCCCTCCACCGGCAGTCTCGCGCGCCACCTGCTTCGCCGCGAGCGCCTCGAGCTTCACGAACTCGAGCCAGGCCGCGGTTCGGCTCGAGGCCCTGGCGGCCGCCGTCGCCGGGCGCCGACTGGAACTGCAGCTCGAGCGCGACGCGGCTCGCCGGGATCCCGATCTGGCCGAAGTGCGCGACGAGCCCGCGCATGCCCTGCCGCATCGAGCGGCTCGCGCGCGCGGGGCCGAGCGCGTAGAGGCCCTTCGGGCCGCGGCGAGGTGAAGTAGACCTGCCGGACGAGGATCGACGCCTGCGCGGCCTCGCGCCACCAGTCCGCCGCGTCGCCGTCGGTGTACGGCGGGTTCGCGATCGTGATCGCCGTCGTCGCGCCGAGCGCGTTCAGCGCCTGCAGCAGCGCGAGCACGTTCGCGCGGTACTGCGCGGTCGTCGGCGGTCCACGGCGTCGGCGTCTGCGCGCCGAAGAGCTCGTTCTCGGCGATCAGCGGCGTCGCTGCAGCCGGTCACCTGCACGGCGAAGTCGAACTCCTTCTGCGCCTTCGCGGCGATCGTCGCCGGGTCGGCCGGGGCTGCTCGGCGTGCCGACGCGATCGTTCAGGTGCAGGTCGAAGAAGATCGTCGCGGCGCCTGCGGCGCGCAACTGCGCCGGCAGCGTCCGTGCCCGACGACAGCGCGAGCACGAGGCCGGGCTTCGGCACGATCGGCGCGTTGTGGCCCGCGTAGTCGACCCACAGCGGCCCTGTCGACGGGAAGGCCGCACCCGGCGGCGAGCGTCTGCGCGCCGTGCGCGCTCCCGAGCGCGAGCAGCGCGCGCGACGAGCGGCGAGCGCAGCGCGGCGAGCCCCCTCATCCGGCTCAGGGTAGACGGGCGGCCCGCGGTTGCACGCGGTCGCGCGTGACGTCCGCGGGCGACGTGCAGCCGACGAGCTTCAGCGCGAGCAGGATCTCGTCGCGCAAGCAGCTCGAGCACGTGCGCGCGCGCCCGCCTCGCCGTCGACCGCCAGCCCCCAGAGCGGCGCGCGTCCGGCGAGGACGGCGCGGGCGCCGAGCGCGAGCGCCTTCACGACGTCCGTCGCCGCGGCGGACGCCACCGTCGAGCAGCACCTCGATGCGGCCGTCGACCGCCTCGACCACCTCCGGCAGCGCGTCGATCGTCGCGGAGACGCCGTCGAGCTGCCGCCCGCCGTGGTTCGAGACGACGACGCCCGCCGCGCCGTGCTCGCAGGCGAGCCGCGCGTCCTCGGCGGTCAGCACGCCCTTGACGAGCACCGGCAGGCCCGACTCGCGACGCGAGCCGCTCGACGTCGCGCCACGAGACCGACGCCGACATCTGCGCGAACGCCTCGCGCCGGCGTGATGCCGCCCTGGCCGAGCGAGGCGAACGGTCGATCTCCGGGCGGGATCGTGAAGCCGGTGCGGTCGTCGCGCTCGCGGCGCGCCGAGCACCGGCGTGTCGACGGTGAGCACGAGCGCGGTGAAGCCCGCCTCGCGCGCCTGCGCGACGAGGTCGGCGCGTCACCTGCTCGTCGCGGAAGACGTAGAGCTGGAACCAGCGCTGCGCGCCGGTCGCGGCGACCTCGGCCGGACGTCGACGTCGCCATCGTCGAGAGGCAGACATGCCGTGCCGGCCGCCGCGCGCGGCGCGCGCCATCCCCACCTCCCCGTCGGGATGAGCGACACGCTGGAACGCGACGGGCGCGACGACGAGCGGCATCGAGAGCTCGTGGCCGAGCACGGTCGTCGTCGGTCGTGCAGCCCGCGACGTCGACGAGCACGCGCGGGCGCAGCTGCCAGCGCTGGAACGCGGCGACGTTGTCGCGCAGCGTCAGCTCGTCCCCCGCGCCGCCGGCGTAGTACCCGTGCGCGCCCGGCTCGAGCCGCTCCGCGGCGAGCCGCTCGTAGTCCCAGACGTTCAGCAGGCTGCAGGTTGTCAGCGCCGCCGGCCGAACCAGCCGCCGCGCGGCGCGACCGGCTCCTCGCCGAGCGCACGCGCACCTGCGACGAGATCGTCGGGCGTCAGGCGCATCAGCTCGTGCATAGCCGAGCTGCTCGACGTTGCCCTGCTCCGAGCCGGAGCGCCTGCGCGTTCAGCGACTGCTCGAACAGCGTGCGTGCGAAGCGCGCGTTGCCGAACGCTCGTCGCGCTCCGCACCGCCGAAGATCGACCGCAGCGCCTCGGTCGTTCCGTCGCCGAGCGTGTACTCGGCATCGGCCGCGAAGCGGCCGAAGATCGCGACCGAGCTCGTCGGTCGAGTAGTCCGGGAAGTCGATCTCGCGCGAGAAGCGTGAGCGCAGACCGGGGTTCGACTCGAGGAACCGGCGCATCAGCCGCGGGTAGCCGGCGACGATCACGACCAGGCGGTGGCGGTTGTCCTCCATCCGCTTCAGCAGCGTCTCGATCGCCTCGTCGCCGAAGTCGAGCCGCTCGCCGTCGCGCGCGAGCGCGTACGCCTCGTCGACGAACAGCACGCCGTCGAGCGCCTTGCGCACGACGCGCTCGGTCTTGACCGCGGTCAGGCCGACGTACTGCCCGACGAGCCCGGCCCGATCGACCTCGACCAGCTGGCCGCGCTTCAGCAGGCCCATCGAGCGGTACATCTGCGCGAGCAGCCGCGCGACCGTCGTCTTGCCGGTGCCCGGGTTGCCGAGGAAGACGAGGTGCTGCATCGTCGCCACCTCGGAGAGCCCCGCCTCCTTGCGCCGCGCCTGCACGCGCAGGAAGGCGACGAGCGCGCGCACCTGCTCCTTGACCGACTCGAGGCCGGGCAGCGAGTCGAGCTCGGCGAGCAGCTCCTCCAGCGGGCGCGCCGGCTCCTGGCGGCGCAGGACGTCGAGGTCGAGCTCCTCCCCGATCTGGGCGCGCAGCTGGTCGCCGAGCGCCTTCAGGGAGTCCAGGGGATTCGCGCATGGCCTGACCGTACCGGTTGCCCGTCTCTGGCGAGCCGGGCGGCCTGGTATAGTTAACCCTGTTAATGGTTCGTGTGATTAACGATCCCGTCACGACGGCGAACCGGCTTCGGCCGGTCGTGCTGCGACTGGGCCGCGAGCTGCGGCGCGAGATCCACTCGCTCGGCGTCACCGGCGGCCAGGTGTCGCTCCTGATCGCGATCAAGGACGAGCCCGGAATCACCGCGGGTGAGCTCGCCGACCGCGAGCGTGTCTCGGCTCCCGGCATGTCGGGCCACCTCGTGCGCCTCGAAGCCGCGGCTCTGATCGAGCGGCGGCGCGCCAGCGACCGCCGCCGGATCGAGCTCTTCCTGACAGCGGAAGGCGACAAGGTGTTGAAGTCCGTCAAGAAGAAGCGAACCGCCTGGCTCGCGTCGCGACTCGAACGGCTGACCGATGACGAGCGCGAGCGCATCGAGGGCGCGGTCGACGCGCTGGAGAAGCTGCTGTAAGTAGTGACACTGCTTCGCCACGCCTCACGCCGCACATTCGCCTCACTGCGACACCACTACAACTACAGACTCTTCTTCGCCGGACAGCTGACGTCCGTCGCCGGAACGTGGATGCAGAACATTGCACTCGCGTGGGTCGTGATCCAGCTGACTCCGCACTCGCGCGGCCTTGCGGTTGGAATCCTCTCCGTTTGCAGGTTCGGGCCGTTCACGGTGCTCGGTCTCTTCGCAGGCGTCGTCACGGATCGCTTCGACAACCGCCGAATCGTCATCGTCACGCAGTCGGTGCAGATGGTGTTCTCGGCGGTCCTCGCTGTGCTCATGCTGCTCGGAGCAGCATCGTTGTGGGAGATCTACGCGATCGCGGCACTCACCGGGATCGCGGTCGTCTTCGATGCGCCGTCGCGTCAGAACCTGACGTTCCAGATGGTCGGCCGTGACGAGCTGCCAAACGCGATCGCGCTCAACTCGAGCCTCTTCAACACCGCGCGCATCTTCGGTCCCGCGCTCGCTGGGATCTTGATCGCCGCAGTCGGCGCCGGCTGGTGCTTCGCGGTCAACGCCGTCAGCTTCCTCGCCGTGCTCTCGGCACTTCTCGCCATGCGCGTCGCCGAGCTCTACCCGCTTGCGGATCGCCGCAGACCGACGATGTGGCGCGGCACGCGCGAGGGGCTCGCGTACGCGCGGCGCAACAAGACGGTGCTCGTCATCCTCGCGATGATGGTCGTCTTTGCGTCCGTCTGCTTCAACTTCAACATCTTGCTGCCGCTGCTCGCGAAGAACACGCTCGACGCAGGCCCGAGGACGTTCGGCATCATCTCCGCCGCCTTTGGGGCGGGAGCGCTGATCGGCGCGCTCTCGGCCGCGACGTTGGCGCGTGCCCGTTGGCGAACCATGCTGCTCGGCGCAGGCGGGTTCGGCATCTGTGAGCTCTTCATCGCTCCGGTGCACGGGACACCCCTCGCCGCCTTCCTGCTCTTCATCTGTGGGATCTTCTTCACGAGCTACACCGCGAACTCGAACGCCGCAGTGCAGCTGGCAAGCCCCGACCACATTCGCGGCCGCGTCCTCGGTCTCTACTACTACGCGTGGAACGGACTCGCGCCGTTCGGGGCCCTGCTCGTCGGTTGGCTGTGCGACCGGGGCGGCACCGAGCTCGCGTTCGGCCTCGGCGGAGCTTCGGCGATCGCGATGACGGTGCTCGGCGCCCTCGCGATCAAGCCCCCGGGGTGGCGACCGCGCGACCTCCACGCCGCACCAGCCGAAGAACGCTTCGCGGCCTAGCGCAAATGTCGTAGGATCGCGCAGTTCGTTTGGACTGCCGACGCTGCGGAGAAAGGGGTGGCGATGGCGCAAGTCGCGTTCGAGGGCGTCAGCAAGGTCTACGCGGACGGGACGCGCGCGGTCAACGACGTCAACCTGGAGATTCGCGACGGCGAGTTCATGGTTCTTGTCGGGCCGTCCGGGTGCGGTAAGACGACCGCCCTCCGCATGGTCGCCGGCCTCGAGGAGATCTCCGAGGGCCGGCTGTCGATCGGCGACCGGATCGTGAATCACGTCCCGTCGCGCGACCGCGACATCGCGATGGTCTTCCAAAGCTACGCGCTCTACCCGCACCTCAGCGTCTACGAGAACATCGCCTTCGGCCTGCGGCTGAAGAAGATGCCGAAGTCCGAGATCGACGAGCGCGTCAACCGGGCCGCGAAGCTGCTCGGGCTCGAGGAGTACTTGAAGCGGAAGCCGCGCGCGCTTTCCGGCGGGCAGCGCCAGCGCGTCGCAATGGGCCGCGCCATCGTTCGTGAGCCTGCGGCGTTCCTGATGGACGAGCCCCTCTCGAATCTCGATGCGAAGCTGCGCGTCCAGACCCGCGCCGAGATCGCGAAGCTCCAGTCCGACCTGAACGTGACCACGATCTACGTCACACACGACCAAGTCGAGGCGCTGACCATGGGCGACCGCGTCGCCGTCATGCGGAAGGGCGAGCTGCAGCAGGTCGACGAGCCGCAGACGCTCTATGACCGGCCTGTCAATCTCTTCGTCGGTGGCTTCATCGGCAGCCCGTCGATGAACATGCTGGACGCGGCGATCGCGCAGCAAAACGGCGGCCTGACCGCGACGATCGGTGAGCAGACGATCGCACTCGGTTCCGAGACGATCGCCCAGCGGCCCGGATTGAAGGCATACGCCGGCAAGCGGGTCGTGATCGGGATTCGTCCGGAGGACCTCGAAGATGCCGCGATCGCGACGGATGCTCCGGCCGACCGCATCCTGACCGGCCGCCTCGAACTGCGTGAGGCGCTCGGCTCCGAGATCATGGCCCACTTCGCGATCAAGGCAGCGCATGCCGAGAGCGACGAGATGCGCGAACTGGCCGAAGACGCCGGCACCGACGAAGTCACGCAGATCGGCGTCAAGGAAAACGAGGCGGTGGTCGTCGGAAGGTTCAGCCCACGTTCGCGGGTGCAGGAAGACGACGAGGTTCGAGCAGTGGTCGACACACGCGCGCTCCACTTCTTCGACCCGTCGACGGGAGCAGGCATCTACGACGGGACGCAATCCACGAAAGGAGCAACTCCGTGAGGAAGCGCACGCTTCTCGTGCCCGCCGCGCTGGCGGTCCTCGTGCTCGCCGTGCTCGCGGCAACGCAGATCGCGAGTGCCTCGAGATCGACGAAGACCGGACGGGAAGCCGTCTCCGGCACGATCACCTTCGACGGCATCTGGACCGCCTCATCGGGCCAGAAGCAGTTCGCGGACGTGATCAAGGCGTTCAACAAGCTCTATCCGAAGGTCCACGTGAACTACAAGCCGGTCGGGAACAATCTCCCCACCGTGCTCGCGACCGCGGTGGCCGGCGGGCATCCGCCCGACATGGCCGACATCGCGCAGCCCGGGACGGTGAAGCAGTTCGCGACGGAGGGCAAGCTGAAGCCGATCACGTATGCGTCGTCGGTCATCGGCCAGAACTTCGCGCCGGCGTGGAAGCAGCTTGGGACGTTCAACAACAAGCTGTACGCACTCGTCTTCAAAGCGGCCAACAAGTCGCTTGTCTGGTACAACGTGCCCGCCTTCAAGGCGGCGGGTGTGACCGCCCCGAAGACGTTCTCGCAGCTCCTGACGGATGCAAAGACGATCAAGGCGTCGGGCACGCCCGCGTACTCGATCGGCGGAGCTGACGGATGGACGCTCACCGACCTGTTCGAGAACATCTACCTGCGCACGTTCGGCCCGGCGAAGTACGACCTGCTGAGCCAGCACAAGATCAAGTGGACCGATCCGTCCGTTGCCACGGCGTTGAAAACGATGGCGAAAGATCGTCGGTGACACGTCGAACATCTACGGCGGGACATCGGGTGCGTTGCAATACGGGTTCAACGACTCGGTGACAAACGCGTTCGCCTCGCCCGCGAAGGCGGCGATGGTGTTCGAGGCCGACTTCGTCGGCGGTGTGATCACCTCCTCGACGAAGGCGAAGGCCAAGACCGGGTTCAACACGTTCACGTTCCCGACGATCACGCCTGGCCCGGATGCGGGCGCGGTCGAGATCGCGGGCGACCTCTTCGTCACGTTCCGCGACAACCCGGCGATCGAGGCGTTCGTGAAGTTCCTCGCAACGGCGCCGGCTGCCGAGGCATGGGCGAAACAGGGCGGTTTCGGGACCGGCAACCACAACGTGCCGGCCAGCATCTATCCCGACGCGATCACCCGTGCCAGCGAGGGGCCGATCCTGACGGCGAAGTCGGTCGTGTTCGACATGTCCGACAACCAGCCGCCGGCGTTCGGCTCGACGACGGGCCAGGGCGAGTGGGGACTGTTCCAGTCGTTCCTGAAGACCCCGAGTGACGTCTCGGGCATCCAGCAGAAGCTCGAAGCAGCCGCGGCGGCGGCCTACAAGAAGTAGCGCGTTGAGCGCCGGGGGAATCACAGCGGAGCCGCCCGTCGTGGCGGCTCCGCCCCCCGACTCCGAGCCCGGAAAGCTCGGCCGGTACCTCACGGGCACGCTCTTCCTCGCGCCTGCGATCTTCCTGCTCGCCGTGTGGATGGTCTACCCGGCCGTCTACACGATCATCCGCAGTTTCTTCGGCCCGCAGGGCTTCCTCGGCACGTGGGTCGGGATCGACAACTACAAGACGCTGTTCACGACGTCGAGTCTCGTGACGGCGATCAAGAACAACGCGATCTGGGTCGCCGTCGTGCCTGCGTTCGTCACCGCAGTTGGTCTCGTCTTCGCGGTGCTCACCGAGCGGGTCCGCTGGGCGGTGGCGTTCAAGACCGCGGTCTTCCTGCCGATGGCGATCTCCGCCTTCGCGACCGGCGTCACGTGGCGGATCATGTATCAGCAGGATCCCGGTCTCGGCGCGGTCAACGCCCTCGGCAAGACGATCAAGGGCATCGTCAGCCCCGCCGGCGTGCTCTCGTCGGCGCTGCCGTCGACGCCCAGCCTCCAGGCGACCTCCGGCGGTGCGCTCGTCCTCCACAAGCCGCTGCAACCGGGCGGCGTCGCACTGCTCGGGCTCACCGCGATCCCCCCCGACCAGGTGCCGCACAACTCGGCCCAGGCGGTGACGCCGCCGGCGAAGAGCGGCGAGATCGTCGGAACCGTGTGGCGGGACTTCAAGCCGGGCGGCGGCAAGCCGGGCGTCGTCGAGAAGGGCGAGCTTGGTCTGCCGGGCGTGAGCGTCGACCTCCGCACGAGCGCCGGCAAGACGGTTCAGTCGACCTCGACCGGCTCCGACGGCTCGTTCACCTTCACGAAGGTTCCCGCGGGGACGTACACCGCTGCGGTCTCGGCGAAGACCTTTGCGAAGCCGTTCGGCGGCTTCGCGTGGCTGGGGCCGAATCTGATCGTGCCGTCGCTCCTCATCGCGTACATCTGGATCTGGGCGGGGTTCGCGATGGTCGTGATCGGCGCCGGCCTGGCGGCCATGCCGCGAGACGTGCTCGAGGCGGCGCGGACGGACGGCGCAAGTGAGTGGCAGACATTCCGGCGCGTGACGGTGCCCCTGCTCGCACCCGTGCTGAGCGTGGTCTTCGTCACGATGATCATCAACGTCCTCAAGGTGTTCGACATCGTGTACGCCCTCGCACCCGAGTCCGAATACGCGAAGGCGAATGTGATCGCGCTCGCGATGTACTTCACCGCGTTCCAGGGCGGAGGGAACTTCGGCGTCGGCTCCGCGATCGCCGTGTTCCTGTTCCTGCTCGTCATCCCCGTGCTCGCCCTGAACATCCGACGCTTCAAGAGGGACGCCTGATGGCCGTCGCAGCGCCGCCCATCGAGATTGCCGACCCGCGGGACGGCACCGCCGCCAAGGCACTGCGCATCCTGGCACGCGGCCCTGTGAACATCGTGCTCGCGATCCTCGGCGTGCTCTGGCTCGTCCCGACCCTCGGGCTCTTCATCACGTCGATCCTCCCGGCCTCGGCGGATGCGTCGAAAGGCTGGTGGCAGATCTTCACGAAGCCGAGCATCGCCACCTGGTCGAACTATCACGCGCTCTTCCAGAACAACGGTCTCGTGACGGCCCTCAAGACGACTGCCTACATCGCCGTCGGGAACACCGTGCTCGTCGTGCTCGTCGGCGCGATGGCCGGCTACGCGTTCGCCTGGCTGGAATTCCCGGGCCGCGACTGGTTGTTCATCGGCGTGATCGGCCTCCTGGTCGTGCCGCTGCAGATGGCGCTGATCCCGATGTTCCGCCTCTACGACACGTTCCACTTGTACGACACGTGGTACGGCATTGCGCTCTTCCACGCAGCGTTCGGGCTGCCGTTCGCGATCTTCCTGCTCCGCAACTTCTTCGTCGGGATCCCGAAGGACATCATGGAGTCGGCTCGCATCGACGGTGCCTCCGAGCTCCGCATCTTCGTCCGCTTGATGCTGCCGCTCGGCCTGCCCGCAATCGCGTCGCTCGCGATCTTCCAGTTCCTGTGGACCTGGAACGACCTGCTCGTCGCGTTGACCTTCGGCCAGAACACAACACCGATCACCGTGTGGATCGCAGGGCAGCTCCGCGAGTTCGGAACCAGCATCGACATCATCGCCCCCGCGTCGTTCATCTCCCTGTTGATCCCGCTCGCGGTGTTCTTCGCGTTCCAGCGGTATTTCGTCCAGGGCCTGCTCGCGGGCAGCGTCAAGTAGAGGCTGGATGCGCAGCACGCAGAGCTGCGCGATCGTCGGTAGCGGCCTCGCCGCGCTTGCGACGTACACCACGCTTCGACACGGCGGCCTCGCACCGGACGAGATCGTCGTCTTCGGCACCCACACCGACCCGACGGCGGTGTGGGCGACACGTGCAGCGTCGATCAGACAGCACCGCATGCGCTCCGAGTCGGACGGGCACCTCGCCGCAGCGTCGTTCCCGGGTCTCGCTGTCCGCGAGGCGACGCGTCGGATCTCGGTGCGGCCGCTGCTCCAGACGGTGGCGAACCGCTATCGACCGACCGTCGACGACTTTCTCGCCGATGCCGAGCGGCTGCGCGAGCAAAGCGGCTGGGCTTCGAGCTTCGTCGAGCGGCGCATCGAGCGAATACGTGCAGTCGACGGCGGCTTCGAGCTCGACGGCGGCGCACAGTTCGCGCACGTGCTCGTCGCGACCGGCCATCCCGGCCTCGCACGCGTGCCGGGTGCCGTGCACGCCTACGAGCCACACGAATACGCGTCGCGCGTCGCGATCATCGGCGCCGGCATGGCCGCGGCGACGGAGTGGCGGAACGCCCTCGCCGCAGGCTCCGAGGTGGTGTCGATCCGCCGTCGCGAGCCTCTGCGGCGCCCGCTCAATCTCCCGCGCGTGTACTTCTCCAAGCGGGGCCTCGAGGGGTTCCACAAGCTGCCGCGGCCGGAGCGCGCCGTCGCCCTGCACGCGCTCTCGACACCGTCGTACCCGCCGGGAGCCGAGTGGGATGCGCCGATCCAGCGGGCGCTGCAAGAGGGTCGGATGCGCGTCGTCGGACGCGCGACGGACGACGCCGAGAGCACGGCCTGGGCGGAGCAAGTCATCTCCGCCACCGGGTTCAAGGCGGGCTTCGGCGAGGATCCGCTGCTCGCCGGCCTCGTCGCCTGCCACGAGCTCGAGACGCACGAGCGCTGGATCCTGCTCGCGCCCGACTCGACCGTCGCGCCCCTGACCGACGACCGGCGGACGCTTTCGATCGCAGGCATTGCCGGCCAGTGGGCGTTCCCCGCCGCCGACACGATCGCGGGCGCCAAGTACGCCGCCCGCGCGTTTCTCCGCCGCGTATGTCGTACACGCTGACCGGCCGCATCCAGTCGCGACTCGTCTCGGCGCTGCCGGCGCTGCTCGTCGCGCTCGCGATCCACCGCTGGTGGGCGATCGAGCTCGTCGCGCTGATGCTGGTCGTCGGGCTCGCGCTCGACGTGCTCGTCTACCACCGCGCGCTTCCCTATCAACCCGGTTGGCTCGCGCTGCCATTGGGACTCGTCGAGCTCGGAATCGTGTATGCGTCAATGCGCGAGCTCGCGATCGCGGCTCCCCTCCGCGGTGCGCTCGAGTTGTACGCACTCGCGTGGCTCTCGGCGCAGGTCTTCGTCCATGCGGTCCTTCCCCGCCTCCGGCTCGAATACGGCGAGGCCGGCGGCGAGCCGGGGCGCTTCGGCGCGCTGACGTCGGCCGCCGTTGCGTTGACGGTCGTCGGCGGGCTCGGCGGTGCCTACGCGGTGCAGCCGCCGACGCTGCACCTCCACGGCACCGTGCAAGGACCGCTCGTGATCCGGCACGCCGAGACGCTCGTCGGCGGCGTCGTCAAGGGTGGGATCCAGATCCGCGCAGATCACGTGACGCTGCGCAACGTCACGATCGTCGGCGGCACGTACGGCGTGGACATCGAGCACGCCCAGCACGTGATGCTCGACCGCGTTCGGCTTCTTCACTTCACCCTCGATGCGGTGCGCGCCAACGACGCCAGTGTGATGGTGAAGGATTGCTCCGTCACGGCACCGGCAGGACCACTCACGACCGGGGTGTTGATCACGTACTCGATGGGCAGGCCGATGAGCATGGTCATGGGCTGCACGATCGTCGGCGTCCGCGAAGGGATCTCCACCCACTCCTCGATGGTGGACGTGATGGACAACCACGTCGTCGGCACCTCGGTGCGAGGCATCTCGCTCTCCGAGATGTCCATGGACCACGCGAGTGGCAACGTGGTCGAGAGCGCGAACGGGATCGGGATCATCTGCATGGATCACTCGATGTGCGAGATCGAGCACAACACCGTTACCGGGGCGAAGGTGGACGGCGACAGCAACCCAAGCCGGCACGGCGTCGCGATCGAGGCGTACTTCTACGCGGAGGCGCAGGTCGAAAAGAACACAGTGATCGCGAGCCCGGGCGGCGTCGCTGCGTTCGACCAGTCCACGATCCAGCGATAAAGGGCAGTGCCCGCGAACTTCAAGCTCGTCGCCCGCACCGGGCATCCGAGCTTCCTCGACCTCCCGTGGGACGTGCCGCTCGAGGAGTGGGAGTCGGCGCGCCTCGTCACGCTGATCCGTGGGATCAGCCGTCACATCGTGCGCTTCGTCGAGTACGACGGTGCTCTATACGCACTGAAAGAGCTCCCGGAGCGTCCTGCGCGGCGTGAGTGGACGCTGCTCCGGCGCCTCGCCGATCAAGGTCTGCCGGTCGTCGAGGCTGTCGGCGTCGTGACCGCGCGTCAGGGCGACCTGGACGCAGTCCTGATCACCCGCCACCTCGAGTACTCCCTCCCCTACCGCGCGCTGTTCTCGGGCGCTGCGATCCCGGACCTGCGTACGCATCTCCTGAACGCGCTGGCGGAGCTGCTCGCGCGACTCCACATCCGCGGTTTCTTCTGGGGGGATTGCTCGCTCTCGAATGCGCTCTTCCGCCGAGACGCCGGTGCGCTGACCGCGTACCTGGTCGACGCCGAGACGGGAGAGTTGCATGGCCAGCTGTCCGACGGACAGCGCACCTACGACCTCGACATCGCTCAGCTGAACATCGTCGGCGAACTGCTCGACGTCGACGCAGAGGTCGGGCTGCCCCCCGACCTCGATCCCGACGAGACGGGAGAGGAGGTCGTCCGCCGCTACGCCGCACTCTGGAGCGAGCTGACACGCGAGGAGACGTTCGGGCCGAACGAACGGTTCAAGCTCGACGAGCGCCTCCACCGCCTGAATGAGCTCGGCTACGACGTCGAAGAGATCAGCCTCGACGCAACGCCCGGCGGATACCGGCTCCGGCTCGACCCACACGTCGTCGAGCCGGGCCACCATCGGCACCGCCTGCTCCGCCTGACCGGTCTCGACGCGCAGGAGAATCAGGCGAGGCGGATGCTCAACGACATCGCGCGCTATCGCGAAGCACTCGAGCGAAGCGAGAAGCGCCCACTGCCGGAGTCGGTCGTGGCCTCCAAATGGCGGCAAGAGGTGTTCGAGCCGACGATCGCGATGGTGCCCGAGGAGCTGTGGGCCGCGCTCCCCGCGGCCGAGGTGTTCCACCAGGTGCTGGAGCACCGGTGGTTCCTCTCGGAGCAGGCGGGGAAGGACGTCGGGATCGACGAGGCGGTACGTCTATACGTCGAGCGCGAGCTTCCGCGGCTGCCCGCGGAGCGCGTGGTGCTCGAACTGCCGGACGAAGCTGACGCGCCCGACTAGATCAGGCCGAGGCGCAGCGCCTGCGTTGCTGCGCTCGCGCGCGTCGACTGCGCGAGCTTGCGCAGGATGTTCGCCACGTGGCGGTGCACGGTGTGCTCGCTCAGGACGAGCGTCGACGCGATTTCGCGATTGCTCATGCCGGTCGACAGCAGCCGGAGCACCTCGGTCTCCCGTGAGGTGAGCGGGGACGTGCTCGACTCCGGCGCCTGCTCCCGGTGCACGAAACCGGCGAGTGCGCGGAAGAGCTCGCGCTGGTCGTCGCGCCACGGCACGTGCGCGTCTCCGCTCAGCGGGACGAAGCGCGCATCGGGCAGTAGAGCGGCGAGCTCGCGGCCGCGCGCGACCGGCACGGTCCGGTCGCCGCGGCGGTGCAAGACGAGCGCGGGCACGGAGACAAGCGGCAACACGTCGCGCAGGTCGGCGCCGAGATCGAGCGACAAGAAGATCGCTGCAGCCTCCGCGGAGGCGGCATGCCGTTGCATCCGCGTGTACGCCGCGATCTCGTCGCCGCTTGCGTGCGGGTCGAATAGCCCGGCGAACATCTGCGCCGCGAGCGGCCAGTTGGTGCGCGTGAACTCGATCAGCGACCGGCGGGTCGCATCCGGGATGTCGTCGCGAGACGCGTAGCCGGCGAAGTACACGATGCGCTCCACCTTCCGCGGGTCCCGCACGGCGAGCAGCGACGCGGCGAGGCAGCAGCACGACGACGCGAAGATCGTCGCCGAACCGCCGACCGCGTCGATCACTGCTTCGAGCTGACGGCTCTCCGACTCGATCGACAGCGCTGGGTCGAGCTCACGTGAGCTGAGGCCGCAGCCGATCCGGTCGAAGCGCACGACCTGGTGCGTGCGGGAGAGCTCGGCGTAGAACGGCCGCTGGTTCACGTCCGCCCACTCCTCCTCGAGGTGCGAGACCCAGCGCGGCCCCACGACCATCGGCGGGCCGTCGCCGTAGACCGAATACGCCAGGCGCCTGCCCTCGAAGTCGAGGTAGCGGATCTCCTGCTCCATGGTGATGAGCAGCGTACTGGCCCGGACGGGCCATTTCACAAAGATGGCCCGTGAAGACGATGCGCCGGGCCATGCGCGCCAGGCAGGCTCGATCCATGCGCGGCGAGTACACGAAGGGGATCACGATCAGGCCGCTGCGCAACGGCGACCGGGAGGTCGTCCAGGCGGTCTTCGACGCACTCGGCCCGCAGTCTCGGCGCCGGCGGTTCGGCGGCGTCAAGAACGTCCTCCTCGCAGCCGATCTCGACGCGCTTGCCCGCGTCGACGCGTCACATCATGTGCTCGTCGCCTGGGCCGGCGACCGCCCGGTGGGTCTCGCGCGACTCGTTCGGCACGGCAACTCGGCGGAGATCGCGTTCGAAGTCGCGGACGAGTGGCAGCGGCGCGGCGTCGGCACGCTGCTCGTAGAGCGGCTCGCCGCAGATGCCCGGGCTGCAGGCATCACGCGCTTCCGCGGCGACGTCGACGACGGAAACGCCGCGTCGCTCGCCCTGCTCCGCCGCCTCCGCGTTGCCGCGGCGTAAAATGGCCGGATGGCGCATGCGGTGGGGCTCAAGATCGATCACGAGCTGCCGGTCGGCAACGTCGACATCAAGGTGATCGTCGACGAGGACGGCGAGCGGCTCGGCGAGCTGCGGATCAGCCGCGGCTCGGTCGACTGGAAGCCGGGTCGAGCAAAGCGCACGTGGTCGCTCGAATGGGACCGGTTCGACGCCTTGATGCGCGAGCACGGCCACCCGCCGCGCTAGAGAATCGTTCCCTCCCACGGCCCAAGCGGCGTGCCCTCGTAGCTCTGTTTCTTGGCGGTCATGTTGAGCGCGCAGGTGTTGTCGCCGCGCCGGTACGCCCAGACGCCCGCGGAGCTCGGGAGCGTCTCGTAGCCCTCGCCCAGCTCACGGCGCGCGAGCACGAGGTCGCGCGTGTAGTTGAGCAGGGAGCCTGGGTCTCCCTCCTGATCTTCGGCGTTCCTCGTGGTGTCCAGGAGCGGTAGCCACGGGTCAGGCCACTCCTCGCCACTCCGTGTCCACGGGAACGGCGTCCGCTCCGGGTCGCGCGGCGGGTCGGCGACGTCGAGCACGCGCTCCGGCGCGACGACGCCGTCCTCGAGCCCGAGCTCGTCTCCCTGGTACAGGATCGCGACCCCCGGCAGCGTGAGCAGGAGAAAGAGCGCGGCCCGGTGTTTCACGGGATCGCCGCCCGCCCAGTGTGTCGCCATCCGCGAATGGTCGTGGTTCGAGCCGAACCAGCACGCTTGGCGGTTCTTCGGCAGCTCGGCCATTGTCAGCTCGACGATCGGCCGCAGCGCATCGATCGTGAACGCCGCGTCGACGAACGCGACGTTTTGCGCCAGGTCGAGGTGCTGCCAGTACGCCGGCAGACGACCGAGCGGCACGAATGTCTCCCCCATCAGCGTCGGCTTCGGGTCGTACGCCGCAGCAATCTGCTGCCAGCGCGCATAGATCTCGTGCACTTCGGGGCGATCGCGCAAGTGCTCGACACCGTCGCGCAGCTCGCGGTCCTTGACGAGCGCGTGCGCGACGTCGATGCGCAGCCCGCGAACGCCGCGATCGAACCAGAAGCGCAGGATGTCGTCGAACTCGTCGCGCACGTCCTCGTTCCACCAGTCGAGGTCGGGTTGCTGCGGCGCGAACTGGTGCAGGTAGTACCGCTTCCGCCGAGCGTCGTAGCTCCACGCGCTGCCGCGGGTGAAGATGGAGAGCCAGTCGTTCGGCACGTCGTCCGACCAGACGTAGAACTCGGGTCGATCGCTGAACCAGTCGTGCTTGTCGGACGTGTGGTTCGGAACGAGGTCGAGCCACACGTCGATGCCGTGCGTACGCGCGGTGGCGACGAGCTCGTCGTAGTCGGCCAGCGAGCCAAAGTCGGTATGGACATCGCGGTAGTCGGCGACGTCGTAGCCCCAGTCGACGTTCGGGCTCGGGTGGATCGGTGAGAGCCAGATCGCATCGACGCCGAGGCGCGCGAGATACGGCAGCCGCGCGCGCGTCGCGGCGAGCCCCGCCGCGAAGGACCGCGGGTAGATCTGGTAGACGATCAGTTGATCGACCAGGTATCGCCGGAGCCGACGAGCGCTTGCAGGTCGCCGTCTCCCTTGGCATTCGCGAGTTGCGCGTTCACGAGCTCGTCGTACGAGTCGCGCTGCACGTCGCGGAAGACGCCGAGCGGCACAGCACCGTCGTTCTCCCACGAGAGCTGTGCGAGCGCGAACGCGGTTGCGAAGTCGGACTCGTCGTGGACGATGCCGGTGCTTGCGAACGGCTTGCCGTGCTCGAGATACGTGCGCGCGTCCTTGTCCTCGCGGATGTAGTCGAACTCACCGTCGTTGTAGATGTTGCAGTTCTGGAAGACCTCGACGAACGCGGCGCCACGGTGCACGGCCGCGCGGCGCAGCACGTCGGTCAGACCGGGCTTGTCGATGTCGAGCGCGCGCGCGACGAACGTCGCCCCCGCACCGAGCGCCAATGCGAGTGGGTTGAACGGATAGTCGATGCTGCCCATCGGCGTCGACCCCGTGACCTTCCCCTGGCCGCTCGTCGGCGAGTACTGGCCCTTGGTCAGACCATAGATCCGGTTGTTGAACATCAGCATCTTCAGGTTCACGTTGCGGCGCAGCGCGTGGATCAGGTGGTTGCCGCCGATCGACAGCGCGTCGCCGTCGCCGGAGACGACCCAGACGGACAGGTCGGGCCGCGAGACAGCAAGGCCCGTCGCGATCGCCGGCGCGCGGCCGTGGATCGAGTGCATGCCGTAGGTCTGCATGTAGTACGGGAAGCGCGCAGCGCAGCCGATGCCCGAGACGAAGACGATGTTCTCGCGCTCGATGCCGAGCTCCGGCATGAAGCTCTGCACCGCGGCGAGGATCGCGTAGTCGCCGCAGCCGGGGCACCAGCGGACCTCCTGGTCCGACTTGAAGTCCTTCGTGAGCTTCAGCTCAGTCCACTGTTCTCCTCCGAATCGCGAAGGCACGAGGATGACCCAGATCGCGATGATCGGCAACGACGCCCAGCCGTAGAAGATCATCCCGAGAGCACGATCGCGACCCAACAGACCGAAGCGCGTCTGCTGGTTCGGTCACAGCCGCTCACAGCATGCCTCCACCGCATCCGCGATCTCGCCGGCCTTGAACGGCTTGCCGGTCACGCGGTTGTAGCCGACCGCGTCGACCAGGTACTTCGCCCGGATGAGCTGCCGCAGCTGGCCGCTGTTCATCTCCGGGATCAAGACCTTGTCGTAGCTCTTCAAGATGTCACCGAGGTTGGCCGGGAACGGGTTCAGCCAGCGCAGGTGCGCATGCGCGACTTTCCCGCCGGTCGCGCGCACGCGCTTCACGCCCGCGTGCACCGGGCCGTACCTGCCGCCCCACGAGACGCACCAACACGTCTGCACCCTCCTGGTGATCGACCTGCTGCGTCGGCGACTTCAACGTCGGCGACCTTCGCGGCGCGCAGCTGCGTCATCAGGTCGTGGTTCTCCGGGTCGTACGAGACGTTGCCCGTCTCGTTCTGCCTTCTCGATCCCGCCGATCCGGTGCTCGAGCCCAGGCGTGCCGGGGATCGCCCACGGACGCGCGAGCGTCTCCGGGTCGCGACTGTACGGCAGGAACACGTCGCCCTTCGGCTGCGCGAACCCGACCTCGATCGGAGCGAGCGACGCGATGTCCGGGATCTGCCACGGCTCGCTCCCGTTCGCGAGGTACGCGTCCGAGAGCAGATAGACGGGCGTGCGGTAGGTGACGGCGACGCGCGCAGCCTCGATCGCGACGTAGAAGCAGTCGCCGGGCGTGGCTGCGGCAAGCACCGGCACCGGCGACTCCGAGTTGCGTCCGTACAGCACCATCAGCAGATCGCCCTGCTCCGGCTTCGTCGGCATGCCCGTCGACGGGCCGGCGCGCTGCACGTCGATGATGACGAGCGGCAGCTCGAGCGTCAACGGCGAGCCCGACCGTCTCCGACTTCAGCACGACGCCGGGGCCGGCCGACGTCGTCACGCCCAGGCCGCCGCCGAACGAGGCGCCGAGCGCGGCGCCGACCGCGGCGATCTCGTCCTCCGCCTGGAACGTGCGCACTCCGAACGACTTGTGCTTCGCGAGCTCCTCGAGGATCGACGACGCCGGCGTGATCGGGTACGCGCCGAGGAAGAGCGGCAAGCCGGACAGCTTCGACGCCGCGATCAACCCGCACGAGAGCGCCGTCGTTGCCGGTGATCTGGCGATAGCGGCCGGGCGCGAGCTTCGCAGGCTTGACCTCGTACTGCACCGAGAACGACTCGGTCGTCTCGCCGAACGCATAGCCGGTCGATGAACGCCTTCACGTTCGCGGCTGCGATCTCCGGACGCTTCGCGAACTTCGTCTCGCAGGTAGCGCGTGCGTCGACTCGATCGGGCGTCCGTACAGCCACGACATCAGCCCGAGCGCGAACATGTTCTTCGCGCGCTCGGCCTCGCGTGCCGTCACGCCCTCGATGTCCTTCAGCGCGCCGACCGTCATCGACGGTCAGCTGCACCGCGTGCACCTGATACGCCTCGAGAGCAGCCGTTCTCGAGCGGGTTCGCGTCGTAGCCCGCCTTCTTCAGATTGCGGTCGTTGAACGCGTCCGTGTCGACGATCAGCGTCGCGCCGACGGGCAAGTCGGGGACGTTCGTCTTCAGCGCCGCCGGGTTCATCGCGACGAGCACGTCAGGGCGGTCGCCCGGCGTCAGGATGTCGTGATCGGCGAAGTGGAGCTGGAAGCCCGAGACGCCGGGCAGCGAGCCGGCCGGCGCGCGAATCTCGGCGGGGAAGTCGGGATACGTCGCCAGGTCGTTCCCCGAGAGCGCTGTCTCCGAGGTGAACCGGCCACCGGTGAGCTGCATACCGTCGCCGGAGTCTCCGGCGAACCGGATCACGACCGATTCGAGCTGCTCGACCGGCTTCGCCACGTACGGCTTCGACCCTAGCACTGGGGCCTCGGCTCCAGGGAGCCTGCCCGCCCGCTGAGCCGTCCCGGCGGAGCGACGCGGCGAGCTGCACCCCGTACAGCGACGTAGGCGAGCATCAGGAAGCCGCAAGCCGCCAGCGACGAAGCCGATCAGATAGCGATTTCCGAACGGATCGTCGAGCCGCGTCCGCGCGATGCTCGCGAGCAGCCGCGGCCGGTTCAACACGTCCCAGCTGTTCAGACGCTGCACACGTCCGAGGTACATGCCGACGCTCGAAAGGAAGAGCGCGGTGGACGCGACGCACCAGCCCGCCGAGCGCGCCGGCGGCTCGGGTCACGACGAGCTGCACGAGCAGCAGCGACGCGAAGCCGAGCGCAAGCGCGGTGAACGCGAACGACCCGAGCGCGATCGTGTCGAAGACGCGGTGGTGCGTAGCCGAGATGGACGAAGTCGGTCAGCACGTACGGCGCGTTCGGCAGGAAGACGAGCCACGCGCAGCCGATCGCGACGAGCTCGACGTGTGAGGCCGTCGGCGGTACGCGACGAGCAGGAGCAGCGCGAGCCCGAACGGCACCCACGCAAGCGAACAGGTTCCAGAGCCATCCCGCTGTACGGATCGAAGTCGTAGAGCCGCACACGCGCGACGAGCAGCGCGACGCACCACGCCGACGCGGCCACGAGAACGCCCAGCGAGAAGCAGCGCACGCGACTGCACGCCGCCAGCGTACGCCTCGACTCGTGAAGAAGGTCCGGCCGCGACGGCGGACGCAGCTTGCCGTCGCGCATCGCGATTCGGCGTGGCGCGCGCTGGGCGAGCGACGCGTCGTGCGTCGCGACGATCACCGTCGAGCCGTGGTTGGCGGCGATGCTCGCGAGCAGATCGATGATCTCGTCGCCGGTCGCCGTGTCGAGGTTGCCCGTCGGCTCGTCGGCGAGCACGACCCGCGGCTCGACCGACAGCGCGCGCGCGATCGCGACACGCTGCTGCTCGCCGCCCGACATGTGCGCCGGCAGATGGTCGGCGCGATTTGCGAGCCCGACCTCGTCGAGCATCTCGAGCGCCTTCTCGCGCGTCGCCGCCGGCGACCAGAGCTTCGCCTCGACGTTCTCGAGCGCCGTCAGCGTCGGGATCAGGTTGAACTGCTGGAAGACGAAGCCGAACGAGCGAAGCCGCAGCTCGGCGAGGTCGTGGTCGGGACGCGACACAGGTCGGTGCCCTCGAAGTCGACGTGCCGGCGCTCGGACGATCGAGCGCGCCGAGAATCTGCAGGAGCGTCGTCTTGCCGGAGCCGCTCGGGCCCTCGAGCGCGACGAACTCGCCCGGCTCGAACTCGATGCTGACCTCGTCGAGCGCACGCACGATCGTCGGGCCGCGCTGGAAGACCTTCGCCACGTCGTGAAGGGAGTACAACGACATCTACTCCACCTGCCTCAACGCGTCGGCCGGCCGGAGGCGTGCGGCGCGGAGTGCACCCGCCGTCCCCGCGATCAGCCCGCCAAGGAGCGCAAGGCCAAAGCCGATCGCGAGGACGCTGATTCCGACGGGTGCCGTCAACGACACCGTCTTCGACGCCGTGCGTGCCGTGCTAGCCCCCAGGCCGAGGAGATTGCCACCGGTGGTCGAGCTCGCCGTGAGCGACGGGCCGAACGCATCGATAGCCAACGCAACGATGACGCCGAGAACGATGCCGAAGATTCCGCCGAGGATTCCCTGCGCTGAGGGACTCACCGGCGATCTGGCGGACGACCTTCCACTGTGTCCACCCGAGCGCCTTGAGCGTGCCGAGCTCGCGGACGCGCTTGCCGACCGACGAGAAGCGCGAGCAGCGCCGCGAGCAGGAACGCGGCGACCGCGGCGATCACGGAGAGCGCGAGGCCGAGGTCGTGCGAAAGATTGGAGGCCGAGACGAGCGAGCCGGTGATCTGGTCGGCGACGTCCTTCGAGCTCGCGACCTGCGCCTCGCGGGAACGCCTTCTCGATCTCGCTCTTCACCTTGCTCACGTCGCTGCTCGAGCTCGGCGCGAACGAGGACGACGTTCGCGAGCTGCTTCTCGCTCGCGAGCTTCTGCAGCTGCGTCGAGCGGTAGATAGACGTCGGCGCTCTGGCCGCCGAGCGGCGGGTTGACGATGCCGACGACCGTGAACTTCGTCCCGTTCAGGTCGAGCGTCGAGCCGACCTTCAGCTTCTCCTTCGTCGCGTAGCTCGACGCGACGAGCGCCTGCGTCGTGCTGGTCGGCGAGAGGAACGCGCCCTTCGTCGAGCTGCGCGGTCGTGACCGTGCCCATCGTCGGGTCGGTCGGATCGACGCCGCCGATCGTGTACGCGGTCGTCTGGATGTTCGTCTGCGGCGGGTTCAGCACCTGCTTCAGCGTCTGGCTCGGCGAGGTGAAGTTGTAGCGCTGCGCAGACGCCGGGAAGGCACTTCTGGAGGGCGGACGCGGTCGCGCGCCGCACTGCCGCTGCTCTGACCGCCGAGGCCTCCACCACCGCCGCCGACCCCGCCGAAGCCGCCGTTCGCCGCCACCCTGGCCGAAGTTGACCCCGGCCTTCGCGAGGCAGGCTTGCATCTTCGCGAAGTCCGCGGCCGACGGGCGCACACGCCGCGTGACCGTGAACGTCTTCGCCTGCGTCTTCAGCGTCGCGACGATCTTCGGCACGACGCCGGACTGATGCTCGGCGAGCAGTGTCAGCCCGCTCGAGACCTTCGCGACGCCGTTCAGCGTCGCGATCTGCTGCGCCGCGCTCTGATTGAACGTCAGCTGCGTGCCCGGCAGGAAGAAGTCGTGCACGAAATGCGTGCCGGGCTTGCCGAGCTTCGACAGGTCGGTGATCACCGACTGGTTCGCCTGGATCAGGTCGCGGTTCGGCGCCGCCGCCGCCGAAGCCACCGCCCCCGCCGAAGCCCCGCCGCCGCCGAACCCTCCGCCGGTGTTGCCGGTGCTCGTCGCGCGGCTGATAGGTGACGGTGAGATCGGTGCCGATGCCGGCGAGCGGATCGAGCGTCTTCTTCTGCGCGTGGTCGAGACCCTGTCGAGAGGCTCGCGATCGCGACGACGAGCGCGACGCCGAGCCGAGGCCGACGACGCGTGACGATCGTGCGCGTCCGGCGACGGACGAGCTCGTTCCTGAGGTAGCGGAGATAGAACATCGAGCGCCGAGAGTAATCAGCGCCGCCTGAGAGATCCTAAGAAAGCTGCGGGGCGGTCCGTCGACCGCCCCGCGCAACGTTCGGGTACGGACGCCGCGGCCTACGCGGCGATGAGCTCCTGCTCAGCGCGCAGCCAGTTCTCGACCGGTTCTCCACCCTCGTCGAGGTAGATGTAGTACGCACGCTCCGCGACGTGCTCCCAGTTGAGCACGATCGGCTCCGCCTTCTTCTTCGTGCGGCGAGTGAGGATCTTCTTGGCTGCCGGCTTCGTCGTCGCGGCGGCCTCGGTGGTCGTCTTACGGGGCATCGGGACCTCCTTCGGTCGTCGCCAGTTGCCCTCATCCCTTCGCACGAGAGCAGGCAAGTCCTTTCAGCCGCCGCTACCGGGCGCGGCTTCGGCGGCGCGCGTGCGGCTCGATCGGCCTCGCCGGCATGCGGCTTGGCGCCCGCAACGGCACCTCGCGCAGAAGGAACGTGAGAGCGAACGCGACGAGCGAGATCGCCGCCGGCGACGAGGAACACCGGGTGCAGCGCGGTCGACGAACGCCGTCGGCGAATGCCGCGTGTGCCGCGGGCGGTAGCTGCTTGATCACCGGCCGGGTTGATCGTCTTCGGGATCTGCGTGCCGGCTGGCAGTCGCTCCGCGCCAGCTCGTCGTGCTCGCGGCTCGCGAAGATCGTCGCCGAAGAGTGCGACGCCGATCGAGCCGCCGATCTGGCGGAAGAGCGTCGAGCCGCTCGTGGCGACGCCCATGTCACGCGGGTCGACCGCGTTCTGCACGGCGAGGACGAGCACCTGCATGACCATGCCGAGGCCGAGACCGAGGATCGCTGCGAACAGCGCCGCGATCCACGTGCTCGTGTTCACCTCGAGCTCGGGACGAGCAGGAACATCGCGACGGCGATGATCGCGGTGCCGCAGATCGGGAAGAAGCGGTAGCGCCCGAGGCGCGAGATCAGCTGGCCGCTCAGGATCGACGTGACCAGCAGTCCCGCCATCAGCGGCGTCAGCTGCAGTCCGGAGACGGTCGGGTCGGAGCCCTTCGTCACCTGGAGATAGAGCGGCAGGTACGTGATCGCGCCGAACAGCGCGAAGCCGACGATGAACCCGACGGCGCTCGTCACCGACGAACGTGTGGTTGCGGAAGAGCGAGAGCGGGAGGATCGGCTCCGACGCGCGCGACTCGATCCACGAGGAACAGCGGCAGCAACACGACGCTCAGGACGATCAGCGCGATCAGCTTGGTCGAGCTCCACGCCCACGTCGTGCCGCCGAGGCTCGTGAAGAGCACGACCGCCGAGAGCGACGCCGCCGAGGAGCGCGGCACCGAGATAGTCGATCGTGTGACGCGTCGTCGTCGTGCGCGTGCGGAAAGCGACAGCGATCACCGACAGCGCGATTGCTCCGATCGGGACGTTGACGTAGAAGATCCACCGCCACGAGAGGTTGTCGACGAAGAAGCCGCCCAGCAGCGGGCCGATCGACCGTGGCAACGCCGAAGACTGCGCCAAAGAAGCCCTGATAGCGGCCGCGGTCGCGCGGCGGGATGATGTCGCCGACGACCGCGAGCGTGACGACCATCAGCCCGCCCGCTCCGAGCCCCTGCAGCGCACGGAACGCGATCAGCTGCGTCATCGACTGCGCGAGGCCGCACAGCACCGAGCCGCCGAGGAAGATCAGGATCGCGGACTGCAGCACCTTCTTGCGACCGTAGAGGTCCCCGAGCTTCCCGTAGAGCGGCCCCGTGACGGTCGAGGCGAGGAGGTACGCGGTGACGACCCACGAGAGATGCGAGATGCCGCCGAGGTCGCCCGTGATCGTCGGGAGCGCGGTCGAGACGATCGTCTGGTCGAGCGCCGCGAGGAGCAGCACGAGCATCAGGGCGACGAAGATCAGGCGGACGCGGGGCTGCGGCTCAGGCATTTCCGGACAATAGCAGACAACATGAAACTATTTCTTCGTGCAATCATATGAGCCGTGAGCACGAAGCCCTCGGAGACACGCGCGATCCTCGACCGGCTCGGCCGGCTGCTGCGGGAGCTCACTCGGCGGACGGGAGGGGCCGACGACGGCCCGGCGATGACGGCATCGCAGCGCATCGCGCTCGTCGAGCTCGGACAGGACGGCCCGCTCCGCCTGGGCGACCTCGCCGACCGCATGGGCACGAGCGCGCCGACCGCGAGCCGCGCGGTGGACGCCCTCGAGCAGCTCGGCCTCGCCAACCGGGCTCCGGCGCCCGCCGACCGCAGGGCGCTGAGCATCGGGCTGACAGAGACGGGCAGGGCGCTCTTCGACGACCGCTACATCCGTGCGGCAGTCGCGTTCGAACCGGCCTCGGCGGCGCTCTCGAATGACGAGAGGCGCGAGCTGCTCGCGCTGCTCGAGCGCATGACCGACGCGCTCCGCGACTAGCTTCCCGACTAGCTCTACCCATCGGCGTGCTTGAGCGCCGACTCGCGGCGCTGCCCTTCCGCGAGCGAGATCTGCCCACTGCAGATGAGGTCATTGAGCTGGTTCTCGATCTTGTCGACCGCAGCTGCGCGCGGGTACGGCTCGGGCCAGAGGTTGCGCGGGTCGGTCGGATTGCCGCCGAGCTCGAGGCTGATCAGGTGATCCTCCTGGAACGCGGAGAGTGGTCCGTGCAGGCCGTACTGGCGGAGGCCCTTCTCCTTCAGTGCGTTCGTGAAGGAGACCGGTGGCCGCACCGTGCGCGTCCAACCCGGCGTGCAGATGGTCGCGCGGATGGTCGCCTGCGTCACGTCGGGGTTAAGGACGCCGGGGGTGATCGCCCAGCTCGCGCGCACGACGTGAGCGGTGGTCGAGCGTGACCCCGAGCAGCGTGGCAATGCCGTCGCAACGATCGCGACCGCGACCGCTAGGAGACCGACCTGAACGAGCGACACGCGCACTCCATCCACGGTACGAACGCGACGAGCGACCACAAGGGGTGGCACAAAGTCGGCGCACACTTGGCGCGAAGACGCAACCCTTGCTTGGGAAGGGTTACCGAAGTGCCACGCGCACTAGGCGACGAGCGCCCACACGGCGACGGCGATCCACGGCACGCCGATCACGTCCGTCTGCAGACCGAGCACGAGGACGGCCGCAAACGCCGCTGCGAGATAGAGACGGCGGCGCAGCGCACCACGTAACAGCGCGACGCACCACGCGATGAAGACGAGGCCGCCGGCGATCCCGGTCTCGACGCCAAGCTCCGTGTACGTCGACTCCCCCGCCTCGATCTGCACGTGCGTGCGCGCAGCCGTGACACCGGCGTTGCCGAGGCCGAAGCCCCAGGGATGGTGCGCCACCGTCCTCGCGCCGTCGCGCAGGCTCGACAGGTGCTCGCTCGTCGACGACTCGCCCGCGGCGGTCGGATCGTTCGAGACCGTCGGGTGCGACTTCGCGGTCTGCTCCTGCACCTTCAGCTCGGACGCGGTGAAGTGTGTGCGCGGCGCGAAGTGGTCGTAGCCCTTCACGAACCCGAACGAGACGACGAGGACGATCGCCGCGAAGCCGACGAGCCGCGGGGAGCGGCGCAGCGCGGCGAGCAGCAGGAGCGCCGCGACGAGCGCGACCAGCGCCGCCCGTGTGTGCGACCACAGGATTGCCGCGAAAAGGAGCAGCGCCAGCGCCTTGCCCCACCGTGCCCGCAGCGGGATGAAGAACAGCGCGACGACGAGCAGATACGCGGTCGCGAGCGGCGAGAGGAACGTCGACGTCAGCCGCCTGAACACGACGCCGTTTCCCGCGTTGTAGACGAAGTTCTGCGGGAGATGAGAAACGCCCGCGCCATAGTCGAGACCGAGCTGGTGCTGGAACCAGCCGGCCGAGCCGCGCCAGTACGAGAGCGGCACCGCATACACGTCGACCAAGCCGAACACCGCGACGAATGCCGCCGTCGCGAGCACGACACGGCAGAGCCGCGAGCGCTCCGCCTCGGTGAACGCGAGCCCGCGGCCCAGGAAGTACGCGCCGACCGGCAGCAGGTCGTGCCGCGCGGCGTACAGGACGCCCTTGTGCGTCGCGTGTCCCCCGAGCCACGACTGCGGCAGCACGCCGTAGACGACCACGAATGCACCGAACGCAAGCGCAAGCCAGTCGGCAAGCGTCGGCGTGAAGCGGCGGCCGCGATGCGCGATCAGCAGTGCACAGAGCGCGGCGGCGAGCAGCACGTCCTTCCACGCGGCGATCACGGTGAGTGGCGCGCCCCGCACACCGGCACGCCATAGCTCCGACATCACGAGGTTGTGCAGTGCGAGGCCGACGATCAGCACCTCGACGACCCAGACAGGACGGCGCAAGCTGGAAACTCATACCGGCCCGACGGCAATCAGCGTCATGCCGCGATTGAGTACACGGACGCTGTAAGGAAACAGCGCAGCGAGCTCCTTCGGCCCGAGCGGGTCGAGCACGTCGTCGAACGGGATCAACCGCTCGCGAGCGCTCCGCCGGCAGCCAGTGCACGAACGGCAGCAGCGTGTGCACCTCGAGCGGGAACCAACGGTTCGGCGTCGTCACGAAGACCCGGCGGGAGACCCGGCAGAGCTCGTGGACGAACTGCCGCTGGCCGTCGCGACCGCCGGCGACGTGCTCGACGACCGCGTTCGAGAAGCCGAAGTCGAACTCACCGTCCGCGAACGGCAGCTCGCGCCCGTCCGCACGCACGGCGCGCACGCGAGGGAATGCAGCCTGGAAGACGTCGAGCTCCGTGCGCCCGACCGCGGTCACCTGCTCCGGCCATGGATAGAGCGCCTCGAAGAAGTTGTCACTCGACCCGCTGCCGAACGGCGCGTTCGTGACTCCGACGTCGACCACGGTCGACGACGGGTTCGGTCCGAGCAGCTCGAGAAAGAGCCGGAGTTTCCGTTCGCGGCTCCGCAGCGAGACGCGCGACGCAGCCGAGCGCAGCACCGCCCAACCCTAGACTGCTCTGCCGATGCCCGTGCGCGCCGAGCTTCGCCCAACCGGGCCGTACTCGCTCCGGCTGTCCGGCCGGCACGCCAGCGACGCGACCCGCGTGGTCGTCGACGGCACCTACCGCGCGACCGTGCGCGCGGGGGAGACGCTCGAGCGCGTGCACGCGCTGCAACGGCCCGACGGCACGATCGTCGTCGCCGCCGAGAGCGAGGCGGGCGTCGACCACGTCCGCTTCGCGCTCGGGCTCGCCGACGACCACTCCGAGTTTCTGCGGCGGTTCGCTGACGACCCGCTGCTCGCGGAGCCGATTCTCCGCCTGCGCGGACTGCGGCCGATGCGCACCGGCACCGTCGCCCAGTCGCTTCTGCGGGCCGTTGCCGGCCAGCTGATCCAGGCCAGCCGGGCCCGAGCGATCGAGCGCAGCGTCATCCGCGCAGCCGCGCCGGCGCTCGGCGGCTTGCACGCCGCACCCACCGCGGCCGAGCTCGGCCGGTTCTCGCCCGCCGAGCTGGCCCGTCTCGGGCTCGGTGCCCGCCGCGCCGGGGCGCTCGTCCGGCTCTGTCGGGCCCTCGACCTCGAAAGCTTGAAATCGCAGCGAACCGACGCCGTGGTCGCGCGGCTGACGCGCGAGCGCGGCCTCGGGCCGTGGTCGCTCGGAGTCGTCTGCCTGGAAGGCCTCGGCCGCTACGACCACGGCCTGCAGCGCGATCTCGGGCTGGCCAAGCTCGCCTCGGCGCTCTGGGGCCGGTGGGCAGAGCCCGAGGAGACCGATGAGCTGCTCGCCCCGTACGGCGAGTGGAGCGGGCTTGCGAGCGTCTATTTGCTCGCCGGCTTCGCACGCGGTTTCATACCGTTGCGTCATGCCGCCTGACGTCCAGCTGCACGTCGTCGACGACCCGGCCTCCGTCGTGGGCGACCTTCTGGCCGAGCAGGCTGCGAGGGGCGGCGCGATCGTGCTCACAGGCGGTTCGGCGCCCGGGCCGGCGTACGAGCGCGCCGCAGCGCTCGAGCCCGACTGGAGCCGCACGACCGTCTGGTGGGGCGACGACCGGTGCGTGCCGCCGACCGACGAGCTCTCCAACTACCTGCTCGCGGAGCGAACGCTCTTGTCGCGACTCGCCGTGCCACCGCGCGAGGTACACCGGATCCGCGGCGAGCTCGCCCCAGAGCTGGCGGCGGACGAGCTCGACGAGGCACTCGCGGGCGTCGAGCTCGACTTCCTGCTGCTCGGCCTCGGCCCCGACGGCCACATGGCCTCGCTGTTTCCCGGCTCGCCTCAGCTCGCTGTACGCGACCGCCGCGCGACCTCGGGGCCGGCCGGCCTCGAGCCGTGGGTCGACCGCGTGACGTTCACGCTGCCGACGATCCAGGCGGCAAAGCGCATCGTCTTCCTCGTCGTCGGCGGCGACAAGGCCGAGGCCGTCGAACGAGCGTTCGGCGACGACCCTTCGCCCGCCGTGCCGGCGAGCCTCTCCCGGCTGGCAGCGGTCGCGGTCGAGGTCTTCCTCGACGCCCCCGCAGCAGGGAGAATGCAACCCGGATGAGCAGCCCGGAACGATCACCCGCCCCGCGCGAGGTCCTCGAGCTCGATCGGCCCGAACAGCTGAAGGCGCTCGGGCATCCGCTCCGGTTGAAGGTGCTGCAGGCGCTCGGCCAGGCCGACACGCCGCTGACGAATCGCGAGCTCGCCGCACACCTGTCCGTCGACCCCGGTCACCTGCACTTCCACGTCCGAATGCTCCATCGCGCCGGCCTGATCGAGCTCGCGGAGGCGGCTGGGCGCGAGAAGCCGTACCGCCCGGTCGCAAAGCATCTGCGAGTCGGGCCGGAGATCCGCGCATCCGGACTTGCGACCGAGCTGCAGGCGGCGCAGCTGCGCGAGCTGCAGCGCGGCTTCGACACATACGCGGCCGACGGCAACTTCCGCACCGCGCAGGTGCACACGCGACTCGACGTCGAAACGGTGCGCCGGCTCCTGAACGAGGTCGTCGACAAGCTTTCGGAGCTCGAGGACCCGAACGAGGAGCTACAGACGATCACGATCGCGTTTCACGCCGCGATCGAGCAGGGCGAGCCCTAGACGGCCGAAGGAAGCACGGGCGAGGCCGGCAGCGGCTGCGCGATCCCGCGGCGACGCGCGAGCTCGTCCAGCACGAGCGCAGTGTCGGCGACCGCGACATCTTCGAGATGGTCGTCGCGCCGCTCGAACGACGTCACAACCGACTCGACTGCCTCGACATAGTCGACGACGTCGTGCGCGGCGATCGTTGCGAGCGCCTCCGCAACGTCGTGCGGGAAGTCATCCCGCTCGCGCAACGACTCGGCGACGTGGCGCGCCTCGGGAAACCGTCCCAGCAGAAGCAGCGCGAGTGTCGCCGCGTAGCGGCCGATCGGGGACTCGGCGGTGGTGGTGCCGAGCGCCAGCGTCCAGTGCGCGATCTCCTCGGCTCCAGCGTCGTCGCCCGCGAGCAGCGACGCCTTCAGGGCCCCGATCGGTCGACCCCAGGCGTCCACTTGTGCCCCGGCGTCCCAGCTTTCGCGCCAGGACACTGCTGCGCGGCGGAACCACGGGGCAGCATCGACGCCGGCCATCAGCGCGGCGAGCCCTGCGGCGTAGGCGACGTTGCCCGTGCGAACGAGGCCTCGTTCGTCGAGCTCACCGTGCTGGAGCTCGAAGCGTGCTGCGAGCTCGTCGAGACGGGGAATCCAGTTCATCGGGCTACGTTGTACTAGAGACGCCGATGACCACTACACGCTTCCACGGGCTTTCCTTCGTCACCGACCCGGGCCGGGTCTTCCGGCCGCGCGTGTCGACCGAGGCGCTCGTCGACGCAGCTCTCGCACGGCTCGGCGACCGGCCGGCGCGCGTCGCGGACGTGGGCACCGGCTCGGGCGCGATCGCGATCACGCTGGCCCTACGCGCACCTGCGGTCGAGGTGTGGGCGACCGACTCGTGCGCGCGCGCTCTCGAGGTCGCGGAGCTCAACGCGGACCGGCTCGGTGCGCGCGTCCACCTCGTGCACGGCGACCTGCTCGAAGGGATCCCACGTGACCTCGACCTGATCGTCGCCAACCTGCCCTACCTCGAGCCCGGAAGCGTCGGGTACGACGACGAGTCACCGTCCGCGGTCTTCTCGACCGGCGACGGGCTCGACCACTACCGCCGACTGCTCGCGGGCGCGGCCGATCACCTCGTCGAGTCCGGCGGCGTGCTCATCCAGTTCGACCGTCAGGTGCTCGAGGCCGAGCGCAGCGAAGTTCCCTGGCTCGGCTCGCGGCTCGAGTCGCTCGTCGCCGCAGTCGCCTAGCTCGACCGACACCTCTCCGTCCGACCGCCCGATCGGCTATTCTGCGGTCGCGCCACGCGAACGGGGACGAACACCCGCTGGCGCAAACCTTTGAGGAGTCGGCACCACAGTCGTGCCGCACGCATTGTCAGAAACCACTACGCAATCTCCGACCGAGTCGGAGGCAGCGTCGGCCATGCGGGCCGATGCCCTCCGCGCAGAAGCCTGGGCAGGCGAGCCGTTCGTCCGCCCGGACGAGGACCCCGAGGTCGTCCTCGGCCCGGGCACGGCCCGCCGTCGCGCCCTCGACGACGCACTCGCCGAGATCGCGGCGGCGCAACGCGTCGCCGTCGAGCGAGTGGAAGGTTCGCTACGCGCTGATGCTCGGGCTCGAGCGCGTGCTCTCCGAGCGCCCGCCCCGCCTCGCCTCCGGCACCGAGCTGCGCCGTCATCAGGTGGACGCGCTCGCCGGGATGCTCACCGAGCTGATCGCGGCCGTCCAGAAGTCGGAGAACGGAAACGGAAACGGCAACGGCCACACCGACGAGCCGCCCGACGAAGACGACGAGCCCGACGACGAGCTGCAACTCGACGCCGAAAGCGACGACGTCGGAGGACGAGGAGCCGCGAGGCCGACGACCCCGGCGCCGTTCGCCGCTACCGCTTCCGCCACCCGACCGCGTCCGGCAAGACGATCGCGGCGTCCGGGTTCGTCGAGGCGGCACGCACCGAAGGCGTCCTCATCCTCACCCACCGGCGGTTGCTCGTCGATCAGTTCCGGCGCGAGCTCACCGAGCACGGCTACCGCGATCGCCTCACCGAAGCGATCCTCGAAGGACACACCGCAACACGGTCGTTCGCGCCGATCACCATCCAGACCTACGCGTGGTTCGCGCGCCACGTCGACGAGATCGCGCGCGACGCGTACCAGCTCGTGATCTGCGACGAGGCGCACACCGCGCTCGGCGAAAAGACGTCCGCGGCGATTCGCCGCCTCGACGAACCGGTGTACATCGGCATGACGGCGACCGAGGAGCTGATCGCGAAGCAGGTGTCGGACGTCTTCCCGGCGTCGGTCGACGACCTGCCGCTCGCCGATGCCGCGCGCCGCGGGCTGATCGCACCACTCCGCTCACTGCGCGTCCCGCCCGTCGCGGCGATCAACCAGGTGCCGATCGTCGGTGGCGACTTCGAGGAGCGCGCACTCGCACAGGCTCTCGATCACGAGGCGCTCAACATGGCGGCGGCGACGCTGTACCGCGAGCGGTTCGGCGACACGCCGGGCGTCGTCTACGCAGCGGGAGTCGACCACGCGTACAACCTCGCGATGGCGTTCCGCGCGGCGGGCATCAAGGCCGAAGCGGTGTCGGGGCGCACGCCACCTGTGAAGCTGGCCGAGATCCTCGCTGCGTACGAACGCGGCGAGATCGACGTGCTGATCAACGCGATGCTGCTTGCGGAAGGTTGGAACTCGCCGCGCGCGACCGTGATCATGCACCTCGCACCGACGGCGTCGAAGCGCGTCTACCAGCAGCGCATCGGACGCATCATGCGCATCCACCCGCGCAAGGAGGCGGGAATCGTCGTCGACTTCACGCCGAAGGCCGCGACACACAACGAGCGCGTCGTCTCGCTGCACTCGTTGCTCGACGCGGACTTCTACCGCGAGGGCGCACGCGTCACGCCGGCTCCGCGCCGGCGCACGCAGCGCCGCGCGCGCCGCAAGCTGACGCCGGTGGCCTGGCTCGTGCCGGTGACGCCAGATGTGCTTCGTCGCCGTGTCGTGATCGCACGCGAGTGGCAGCGCGTCGATCCGAAGTTCCTCGACGAGGACGAGCAGGAGTTCTGGGGCGAGATCGCGGGTCGCCAGCTGCGCTTCGACGAGCGCGCAGCGTTCGTCGAGAAGCTGACGGCACGCGGAGCCTCGAAGCGAGCGATGGAGACATTCCTCTCGACGTGCGCCGCGCAGAACCCGAACAGGCGACTGCGACTGATCGCGCTCGCAGACCGCGTGTCGATGCGCGTCGAGCGCGCCGACTTCGACGACCTCGTCACCCTCGTCTCGCAGGCGCCGCCGTGGGAGAAGGACCGCGCCGCCGGCGTGCGGATCCTGCTGCGGGCGATCGCCGAAGGCAAGCCCGACGCGCCGGAGCAGATCCTCGCGCGCTGGACGTGGCGGCTCTCGCGCGCGGTGCGCAAGCAACTCGACCGCAAGGCGTCACAGGAGTACCCCGACGCGAAGCGGCTGCTCGGCGCGCTCGCGAACTCGCGTGGCCACCGCCACGAGGAGAACGCGGCGCAAGCTCGTCAACGCGGCGCTCGAGATGCCGCCGCGAAGTCGGTGCCGCGCTGCTCGCGTCCGCCGAGGGCTACACGCCGCATGCGACGCAGCTGATCGACGCAGCGCGCGAGCGACTCGGCACGATCAACGAGGTCGCAGGCTGGATCGCGGACAACCTGCCGCAGCCGAAGACGGGCCCGTCGCGCACCCGCCGGCGGCGGCGCCGCAAGAAGAAGGTCGGCGAGCGGGCGCAGCACCGGAGACGGTCGCGACCGAGGCGGCGGCGACCGAGTCGGACGGCGACGTCGCGTCGAGCCCGGAGGAGCCGGACACCGAAGCGGCCCCGAAGAAGCGCCGGCGCCGGCGCCGCAAGCCGACCGACGTCCGCGCCCGGTCGAGGAGCCGGCCGCTCCGAGCGTCGCCGCCGAAGACGCGGCGTAACATCTGCGCCAGTCGCGACGTCCGTACCGTGTAGCGGATGATCGTTCTCGTCGGCATCGGGCTCCTCGCCGGCGTCGTCACGGCGGTGTCGCCGTGCGTGCTGCCCGTGCTGCCGATCCTGCTCGCGGGTGGCGCGTCCGGCCGCAAGCCGCTGCGCATCGTCGCAGGGCTGATCGTCAGCTTCAGTTTCTTCACGCTGTTCGCCACCTGGCTACTGGGCAAGCTCGGCCTTCCGGACGACCTACTGCGGAACCTCGCGATCGCGTTTCTGTTCCTGATGGCGATCGTGCTGCTCCTGCCATGGGCGGCGCTCCTCGTCGAGCGCGGGCTCGCGCCCTTCTCGCGGCTGCGACCGGCTGACACCGGCGGCGGCCTCTTCCTCGGTGTGACACTCGGGCTCGTCTTCGTGCCGTGTGCCGGCCCGTTCCTGGGCGCGATCACAGCCGCCGCCGCGAACCACAACTTCGGTGTGCGCACGATTGTCGGCACGGTCGCGTACGCGGTCGGTGCCGCCGTGCCCATGCTCGTGATCGCATTCGGTGGTCGCGAGGCGGCGACGCGGATCCGTGCGCGCGCTGCGCAAGTGCGCGTCGTCTCCGGCGTCCTGGTCGCCGCGGTCGCGCTCGCGCTCGTCTTCCATCTCGACGACCACCTGACCTCGCTGCACATTCCCGGGCTGACCTCGCTCGAGAACAGCGCCGCGTCGTCGTCCTCTGGTTCGAAGCAGCTCGCAGCCGTGCGTGGCGAACGATCCGCACTCACGGCGAGCAAGTCGACGCAGAAGAGTGACCTGCCCGACTACGGCCCCGCGCCGCCACTTCATGCCGGCGGCGCCTGGATCAACTCCAAGCCGCTGACGTTGAAGGAGCTTCGCGGCAAGGTCGTGCTCGTAGACTTCTGGACGTACTCGTGCATCAACTGCCTGCGCACGCTGCCTCATCTCAAGTCCTGGTACGCCGCCTACCACAAGAAAGGGCTCGTGATCATCGGCGTGCACACGCCGGAGTTCGCGTTCGAGCACGTCACGTCGAACGTCGAGGCCGCCGTCAAGCGGCTCGGGATTCCGTACCCCGTGGTGCAGGACAACAATTACAAGACCTGGGACAACTACGCGAACGAGTACTGGCCCGCCGAGTACCTGATCGACAAGACCGGACGCATCAGGCACACGAGCTTCGGGGAAGGCGAGTACGACAAGACGGAGTCGTTGATCCGCCGTCTGCTCGGTGTCGACGGCGCGCACGCGAAGACGGTGGCGAACGTCACTCCGACGGGCGTGATGACCGCCGAGACCTATCTCGGGTACGCGCGGCTCTCGAATTACCTCGGCCGCAACCCGTTGCCGAACGCGTACGCGACGTACGCGTTCCCGAAGCAGCTCCCCGCGAACACCGTCGCCTACGACGGGCGCTGGAAGATCGGCTCGCAGGCCATCACCGCAGGCCCGGGTGCGCGGCTACGGCTGAGCTTCGAGGCGCAGGACGTCTACATCGTGATGGGCGGGCACGGGGCCGTTCGCGCGACGATCGACGGCAAGCCGGCGGGCACGATCAATGTCGACGCGCAGCGCCTCTACACGGTGCGCTCGTCGAAGACGTCCGAGGACGGGCTGCTCGAGCTCAGCTTCGCGCCGGGCGTGCAGGCCTATTCGTTCACGTTCGGCTAGACGATCGTCTTACCCGCGCGCGACGTCGTCGTCGCCGCGCTGCTGGTCCTGCTCGCGCAGGAAGCGCGTGAGCTCGGCAGCGATCGCGTCGCCTGTCGGTAGATCGCCTTGCTCCGCCAGCTCGTCGACGCGGCGCTCGAGCTCCTGCACGTAGGCCGCTGTCTCCTCGTCGCTCGCAACGGCTTCGCTGACCTGTTGCGCGTAGGAGTCGGCCGCTTCGTCGAGCTCGGCAGTGTCGATGTCGGCGCCGAGCAGCTCGGCGAGCCGGTCGACTAGCGCCTTCGCCGCGCGGGGCGACGGCGTCAGCGACACGTAGTGCGGCACGGCCGCCCAGAGGCTCGCGGACTTGAGCCCCGCCTGCGCACACGCGTCGTGCAAAACGCCCACCATGCCTGTCGGCCCCTCGTAGCGCGATGCCTGCAGGCCCAACTCGGCGATCAGGTCGGGGTCTGATGCGCTTCCCGTCACCGGCGCCGGGCGTGTGTGCGGGACGTCGGCGAGCAGCGAGCCGAGCGTGACGACGAGCTCGACCTCGAAGCTGCGGGCGAGACCGGCGACCAGCTCGCTGAACGTGCGCCAGCGGAGATTCGGCTCGACGCCGACCATGATGATCGCGTCGCGTCGCGCACCCGGCAGCGGTGCATGCATGAACGTGTTCTCGGGCCACTCGATTCGGCGCGTGTACCCGTCGACGAGCGAGACCGTCGGACGCGTCGCCTGGAAGTCGTAGAAGCTCTCCGGATCGATCGACGCGAACTCCTGCGCCGCCCACGCGCGCGCCAGGTAGGCCGCAGCGAGCGACGCGCCTTGACCGCCGTCGTTCCAGCCGCGGAAGGCGGCGATCATCACCGGCCGCTCGAGGTTCGGCCGCGACTCGATCCGCAGTTCGTCCGCCATCAAGTGAGTCTACGCGGACGCCAGAGGCTGAAGACGAACGCAGTCGCTGCCGCCCAGACGACCGCCGCCGTCGTCACATGCGCGAGCACGAGCCACCACGGCAGGCTGGTGCGGTACTGCACTTCGCCGATCGTCATCTGCACGGCGAGCACACCCAGCAGGACGAGCGCGCCGCGCACCTGCGGCGCACGGTGACGCAGAAGCCAGACGAGCAGCAGCGCGAACGAGATGCCGAAGACGGCCGTCGCGCGCACATGCCAGTACACCGCGGACTGGAAGCTCCAGACACGAGGGACGATGGTGCTGCCGCTGCTGCCCGGGTATTTGCCGGACGCCGTCGCGAGCGTGCCGCTGACGACGAGCACGCAGGCCGCGATGCCGACCACGATCCCCGCGCGCGTCACCCACCAGGGCAGGCGGGTGTGCTCGCGGGGCCATGCCCCGGCGGCGAGCACCACCGCGAGCGCAAGCACGACCAACGAGAGCAGGAAGTGCGAGAGCACCAGCCACGGGTTCAGGTGGTAGTGGATCGTGATCGCACCGAGGGGTGCTTGCGAGAGCGTGCCGGCGAAGACGGCGCCGGCGAGCCGCCGGCGACCGCGCGCGAAGAAAAAGGTGACGAGCGTCGTCAGGATCGTCAGAGACGCGACGACCCGGTTCGAGAACTCGATCGTGCCGTGATAGCTGCGTGGCTCGAAGTGGTGCACTTGGCACCCCGGCCAGTGCTCGCAACCGAGCCCCGAGCCGGTCAGCCGGACCGTTGCGCCCGTCGCGACGATCACGATGAGCATCCCGGCATTCAGGACGGCGAGCCGTCTGAACCACGCGGCCGACAGCGACAGTCCGGCGAGGCGTGAGAACGGCTGAGCGCCGACTTCCATCAGAGCGTCAGTGTATGTCGCTTCTGCTAATCTGACGTTGACGTAAAGATGAGGTTCTTGACGACACGCCGGCAGTCGCCTCATTACAAGTGGTGGGTGCTCTCGTGCACGAGCCTGGGGATGCTGCTCGCGACGGTCAACTCGGGGACGCTGATCATCGCGCTGCCGGATCTCGAGCGGAGCCTCCACACCACCTTGCTTCAGCTCGTCTGGGTGATCCTCGTCTACATGATCGTCTCGACCGTGCTCGTGCTCACGGCCGGACGCCTGTCGGACCTCTTCGGCCGCAAGCACGCGTACGTGCTCGGCTTCGTGGTCTTCTCGCTGGCCTCGCTCGGTGCGGGGTTCGCGGGCAGCGGCACCGAGCTGATCCTCTGGCGCGTCTTGCAGGGCGTCGGCGGCGCCTTCCTCTTCGCGAACGCCGCCGCGCTCGTCACCGACGCCTTCCCGAAGCGAGAGCTCGGCCTCGCGATGGGCACGAACACGATGGTGGCCGCGATCGGGCTCGTCATCGGACCGGTGCTGGGTGGCGCACTCGTCGACATCTCGTGGCAGTGGGTCTTCTGGTTCAACGTCCCGTTCGGCCTGGCCGGCTGCATCTGGGGCTTCCTCGTGCTCGAGGAGCGTGCGGGCCGCAGCGAAGAGCGCGGCCTCGATCTGCTCGGCGTGGCGACGTTCGTCACCGGCCTCACCGGGCTCGTGCTCGGGCTCTCGAAGGGCGGGCTCTCCGGGTGGAGCAACTGGCTCGTGATCGGCGGGCTCGGCGCCGCAGTCGTGCTCCTTCCCCTCTTCGTGTTGATCGAGCGTCACGGCCGCTCGCCGATGCTCGACCTTTCGCTCTTCCAGGACCGGCTCTTCACGGCCGCGTCCGTGGCTGCGTTCCTGAACGGTCTGTCCCGCTTCGCGCTGATGTTCCTGTTCGTCTTCTACTTCCAGGGACCGCAAGGACAGTCGCCGATCATGGCAGGGCTCGAGCTGGCGCCGATGGCGATCGGGATGCTCGTCGCTTCGCCGCTCGCCGGCATGTACGCCGACCGGCGCGGCTCGCGCGAGCTGGCTGCGCTCGGGATGCTGACCTCGGCAGTCGGGCTCGGCGGCATGACGATGCTGGAAGCGCACACTGCGTACGTGTGGAGCGCGCTCTGGCTGCTGCTCGTCGGTATCGGCTCGGGCATGTTCAACAGCCCGAACACGGCGGCGATGATGGGCGCCGTTCCCGTGCACCGACGCGGCATCGCCGCCGGTGCGCGCGTGATGGTGCAGAACACCGGCGCGGTGATCTCGATCGCGTTCGTGATGGCGATCATCACCTCGGCCGTGCCGAAGACGACACTGTTCAAGATCTTCTCCGGCGTCAGCGCCGGTCTCTCGTCCTCGCAGCTGCAGCCGTTCATCTCGAACATGCATCTCGCGCTGTGGGTGCTGACCGGCATCTCCCTGCTCGGCGCCGTCATCTCGATGATGCGCCCGGCACACGTGCCGCACGTCACCACGGCCGAGCTCGACGAGGCGCAGGCGGCATGACGTCAGTGACGTTGCGCATCGGCGAGATCGCGGAGCGCAGCGGCCTCACGCCGCGCACGATCCGCTACTACGAGGAGCTCGGTCTCCTACCGCGTGGCACACGCGAGCTCGGCAAGCACCGCATCTACACGGACGCGGACGTCGAGCGCGTGCACGAGCTGAAGCGGTTGCGCGATCTACTCGGCCTCTCGCTCGACGAGCTGCGCTCGATGGTCGTCGCAGAAGACGTGCGCGCAGACATCCGGCGCCGCTTCGAGGCGACCGAGTCGCCGGAGGAACAGCGCGCGCTACTCGACGAGGCACTGCCGCATCTCGATACGCAGATCGCTCTCGTGCGGCGCCGGCTTTCGGAGCTGCAAGAGCTCGAGAGCGATCTCGTCGAGCGGCGGAAGCGCGTCCTTCGCCGGCGACGCGATCTTTAGACGAGCGCGACGCCGACGCCAGGCTCGACGAGCCCGATCCGTGCGATGAAGAGCTCGGCGCGCGCGAACTCCGCCTCGAGCGCCATACCCTTCTCGCTCGGCAACGAGACAAGCAGCCCGCCGGCGGTCTGGGGGTCGTAGGCGAGCTCCACGCGCTCCGGCGCAACATCGCCGATCTCGACTGCAGCGAAGGCACGGTTGTTGCGCGTCCCCGCGGTCGACACTCCGCTTCGGGCCGCCTCGAGCGCCCCGCCGAGCGCGGGCAGCGCGTCTGCGTCGAGCACGATCCGCACGCCGCTCCGCGTCGCCATCTCGTGCGCGTGCCCTGCGAGGCCGAACCCGGTCACGTCCGTGACGGCGTTCGGCCCGATCGTGCGCACCACGTCGGCCGCGTCGCGGTTCAGTGTGCGCATCCAGCGCACTGCTTCGGCCGGGTCCGTGAGGCCGCGCTTCGCCCCGCCAAGGACGAGCGCGGTTCCGAGCGGCTTCGTCAGGTAGAGCGCATCGCCCGCGCGGGCGCCCGCTTTCGGCCAGATCCCGTCGGGCGAAACCGTGCCGACGACGGCGAGACCGTACTTCGGCTCCGCGTCTCGGATCGTGTGTCCACCCGCGAGAATCGCACCGGCTGCGCGCACCTGCCGGTCTGCGCCGTCGAATACGGCCCGCACCAGCTCGATCGGCAGCTCTTCCGGAAACGCGGCGACCGACAACGCGAGCAGCGGTTGCCCGCCCATCGCGAAGACGTCGTTCAGCGCATTCGTCGCGGCGATCGTGCCGAAGTCGTCCGGGTCGTCGACGATCGGCGGGAAGAAGTCGATCGTGAAGACCAGGGCGCGCTGGTCGTCGAGGCGGTACACCGCCGCGTCGTCTGCCGGGTCGAGCCCGACCAGCAGGTTCTCGGCCTCGGCCGGGACGAACCCACGCAGCAACTCCTCGAGTCGCGCCGCGGAGTACTTCGCGGCGCAGCCGCCGGCAGTTGCGAGATCGGTCAGCTTCACGACCGCTCACGCTAACGAACACCGGTCCTACGACAGCGGCGGCCAGAGAGCCGCCGCCGTCAGGGGAGAGGAAACGTTCGTACGCGACCAGCATTCGTGCCGACTGCTGTGAGTCCTTTAAGGTCCCGGGCGATGCCCAGCGCACTCGTGACCGGCGGCTCCTCGGGCATCGGGCTCGCGATCGCACGCATGCTCCGCGACGAGGGCTACGACCTGACGCTCGCCTCGCGGACCGCGGCGAAGATCGAGGCGGCGGCCGACGCGCTCGGCGCTCTGGCGGTCACCGCGGACTTCAGCCGCGAGGAGGACTGCGTCCGTGTCGTCGCCGAGCACGCCGCACGACACGGCGGCCTCGACATGCTCGTCAACTCGGCCGCGCTCGGGATCGGCGGCACCGTCGAGTCGCTGCAAACGAAGCACATCGACCTGCAGCTCGGGGTCAATCTGCGCGGCCTGCTGCTCGTCACCCGCGAGGCGATCCCACTGCTGAAGGAGCGCCGCGGCTGGATCGTCAACCTCGCCTCGATCGCCGGCACGCTTCCGACGCCGGGACTCACGGTCTACGGCGCGACGAAAGCCGCCGTGATCGCTCTCACTCGCTCACAGAACGTCGAGCTCGATCACGCAGGCGTCCGCTCGATCGCGATCTGCCCGGGTTTCGTCGACACGCCGATGGCCGAGTGGTCGACTGTTCCACGCGACGAGATGATCCGGCCCGAGGACTGCGCCGAGATCGTGCGCATGTGCCTCCGCCTTTCGCCGCACGCGCGCATCCCCCAGGTCGTCGTCGAGCGCATGGGCTCGAGCGACGGCGCACACTGACGCGACGGAGCTTGCCGCCGAGATCGTGCGTTGCGTGTGGTCGGGCACCGCTGCGTCAGGCCGCTACGACCTGCGGGGCGCCTCGGGTGGTGAAGCGTGCTGCCGGCTCCCCAGCTGACAGACGCAAACCACTGACATGTGTGAGCTAGTGGACTAGATCGGACCGTCCCACATGCCGACCGGATGACCGATCCGGGCGGCAAGCATTGCAACCACTACGAGCGCCGCGGCCGCAAGCGCGGGACGACGCTGCACGAGGACGGCAAGCTTCGATGCCACAGAGAACACCTCCTTCCACTAGAACCGGAAGTCCTGGAGCGCTTCGGCTGCGCGGCGGTACAGAACCGCCGCCCGACGCTCGTCGCCACGCCGCGTTGCAAGATCCCCCTGGGCAATCCATGCGGCAGCGCGGTGTGAGGCCGACGAGAGCTTGGCAAAGGCATCTTCGGACTCGGCGAAGGCGGTGTCCGCCTCGTCGAGTCGATCCTGCTCGAGCAGCGCGCGGCCGAGTACCAGGCGCGCGGTGCCGATCTGGTCGAGCATGTCGTCGCGCTCGCCCATGATCTCGAGCGCGTGGAGTGCCTGCTCCTCGGCGCGCTTCGAGTCGCCGGTGCGCAGATGAACCTGTGCCAGCGAGGTGACCGCGCCGGCGGCGTCTTCGTCGCGATCGACCTCGAGCGCAATCGCGTAGGCCTGCTTGAGGCGGTCGATTGCCTCCTCCGGCCTGCCCAGCAGAAACTCCATGCCGCCGAGGTTGTTAAGCAGGCGCCCGACATTGGCGCGATCCGCGACCTCTTCGTAGTGCGCCTTGGCCTTCTCCGCGTAGGTGCGCGCGAGCGCCCAGTGCCCGTCGCGCTCCGCGAGCACCGAGGCCTGGAAATACACGGGAGCGAGTGCCCGCGCGTCGCGCAGAGCCTCGGCGAGCTCGAGTGCGCGCTCGACGTCCTCGCGCGCGGCCTCGAAGTCGCGTTGGCGGCGGTAGCACCGAGAGCGCCACGCGAATACGTTCATGCGTAGCGCGTCGGCGGGAAGGCCCGAGCGCTCGGCCAGCACGAGCGCCTCGTTGAAGAGACTGACGGCCGTCGAGATGCTCGAGAGCTTGTACCGGCACACGCCGAGGCGATAGAGCACGTCCGCGCGGTCGACGTCGGAGAAGCCTTCACTTTCGACCAGCCCACGCGACTCTGCGAGCAGCTCGAGCGCGGTCTTGACATCGCCGTGCTGCGCGCGGGCCATCGCTTCGCCGTTCAACGCGCGAACCCGAAGCTCGGTGGCGCCCGTCCCGAGGATTGCCGGCTGCGCCTTGCCGTACGCCTCGATCGCCTCTTCGAAGCTGTGCTCCTCGCCCAGCGCATCTGCGCGGGCGAGCAAGGTCTCGGCGCGCGCGCGGTCGTCGGCGGAGATGCCGCTGGCGAGGAACCCGGGGTCGACACCGAGCCGCCCCGCGAGCCACTCGACCGTCTCGGTCGTCGGCCGCGTCTTCCCGCGCTCGATCTGCGAGATGTACTCCTTCGAGAAGCGGTCGCCGGCCAGATCGGTCTGCGTCAGGCCCGCCGTCACCCGCAACTGCCGAACGCGATCGCCCAGGCGCGGCGCGCGCGACGGCGAAAGGCGGCTTGTCGTACTCGCTCGTGCGGCGCGAGGAGTCATCGTCAGGGCAGCATGCCGAATACTTCACTCCGGTGCAATCCCCCTTTTGGGACAGTCCCCCAAAAGGGGCATAAAGACAGGGTTTTTTGTGTCAACAAGCCAGTTCCTGGATCACTTGACCGAGCTACTTGACACGACGGCACGAGGCTCGTACAGTGAGGCCACCTTGCATCGCGGCTTGACGCCAGGTCGCGTGCAGGGGGAGCGCCAGAGGCGACATCCCCGACGGGCGGCTGGGCCGCAGAGCCACCTTTCGGGACACGCCCAGCCGGCGCCCCGCCTGACCAGGAAGAGCCCCGGGTGCCGCAGCCGGGGCTTTTCCATTTTCTGGACCGCTTTGTGCGTCTTTCGCGTCCAAACTCGGTTGCCGCCGAAGGCGGAACCGAGTTGTGCGTCTTTCGCATCTAGACCAGGTAAGACGGACAACCTGGTTCCGGGCTCCGCCCGGCAACCAGGTTACGGCGCTACGCCGGCAACCAGGTTACGACGGGGTCATCCAGGCCTGCCGGCTCGCGCGGACGCGCTGCAGGTCGCCGCCGAGCAGACCGCCGAGGCGGCTGTCGATCGTGGCGAGCAGGCCGCCGGCGACGAAGATCCAGGCCTCGGCCTGCGCGTCGCGGTCCGCGTGGACGACGCCGCGCCGCTGGCCGTCTTCGATCACGTCCGCGAAGAAGTCGTGCACCTCCCGGATCTGCCGCCGCACGGCGGTTGCGATCACCTTGTCGTCCGCCACCTCGTTCAGCGCCTGGATCCACAGGTCGATCACCCGAATCTTCCGGCTCTTCGCCATGTACGCGTCCGCAATCGCGCCGAGGCACTGGTCCGGGTCGGCGGCGATTGCCTCCTCGCAGATGACGCGGAAGCTCGCCCACGCCTCGTCCAGGCACGCGAGGTAGAGCTCGCGCTTCGAGCCGAAGTGGCGATACAGGATCGGCTCCGAGATCCCGGCCTCACGCGCGATCTCCGCGGTCGTCGCGCCGCGGTAGCTCGACCGCGAGAACACACGGCAGGCGGTGTCGAGCACCGCCTGCCGCCTCGCCTCCGCAGTGAGGCGCTTCATCGGAGTTTGCGTCATGCCGCCTCGAGCACCGACGGCTGCTCGGTCGCGTGTGCGACCTCGATCTTGCGAATCGCGAGCACCGCGATCACGGCGCCCGCCAGGCAGATGAGCGATCCGACCCGCAGCGCGTCGTGGAACCCGTGGAGGTACGCGAGCTGCGGCGTGTCGCCGTTTCTCAGCGACGACGCCGTCGTCGACGCGACGATCGCGCCCATGACGGCGATCCCGAGCGAGCCGCCGACCTGCCGCGCCGAGTTGAGTACCGCCGAGCCGATCCCCGCCTTGTCGACCGCGACCGCGCTCATCGCCGCTGCCGTCACCGGCGTCATCGTGCTCCCCATCCCGACGCCGCCGATCAGCAGTCCGGGCAGGATCGCCCAGAAGCTCTCGTGTGCGCCGAGCAGCGTGTAGTAGAAGAGCATCACCGCGAGGAGCGCCATCCCGAAGCCGACGAGCCAACGCGACCCGACCTTGTCCGTCAGCGCACCGGCCCGTGGCGCGATCAGGATGATCAGGATCGTCATCGGCAGGAAGCTCGCGCCCGCCTCGACCGGCGAATAGCCGAGAACGTTCTGCATGTAGAGCGAGACGTAGAAGAACGTCCCGAACATCGCGAGCCCGACGAACAGCATCGCCGCGTTCGCGCCTCCGAACGTCCGGTTCCTGAACAGCGAGAGATCGAGCATCGGCACGCGCTGGTTCCGCTCGAGCAGCACGAACGCGGTCAACGCGACAACGGCGAGCCCGAAAGCGAGCAGGATCCGCGCGGACGTCCACCCATACGTGTTCGCCTCGATGAACCCGTAGGTCAGCGAGAAGAGACCGACCGCCGAGGCGACGAGACCCGGCGCGTCGAGCCGCTGCACAGCCGACTGGTCGCGCGTCTCGTCGATCAGCACACGAGCTCCGAGCAGGCCGGCGATGCCGACCGGGACGTTGACGAAGAAGATCCAGTTCCAGTTGACGTGCTCGGTGAGCAGGCCGCCGACGAGCGGCCCGATCGCGAGCGCCAGCGCGGAGACGCCCGCCCAGATGCCGATTGCCTTGCCGCGCTCGCGCGGCGGGAACGTTGCGGTGATGATCGACAGCGTCGCGGGGTTCATCAGCGCTCCGCCGAGCCCCTGCACCACGCGGGCGCCGATCAGGAACCCGCCGTTCGGCGCGAGGCCACACGCGAGGCTCGCGCCCGTGAAGACGACGAGGCCGAGCATGAACACGAGCCGCCGGCCGATGAAGTCGGCGAGCTTCCCACCCGTCAACATGAAGGCGGCAAAGGTCAGCGCGTACCCGGCGACCACCCACTCGAGCCCGGACAGCGACATCCCGAGCGAGCGCCGGATCGACGGCAGCGCGACGTTCACGACGGTGTTGTCGAGCATGATCATGAACAGCCCCACCGACACGGCGGCGAGCGTCCACCACTTCTTGTTCTCCGGCGTCACGAAACGCTGCTTCATCTCTTCACCCCTCCGACAAGTTAGTGCGCGCTAAGTTAGCAGCTGCTAACACCAGGCGCAAGGTAGGTTGAGCGAGAGGCTTGGTGCGCATTTGCGGGCATACACGGCTGGTGCACCTGACGCGGCGCGTCTGTGCCGCGTCGGTCTTGCCCGTAGCACCCGCTACGGGCCGCACCCGCCACGTCCCAGCCGCTTGGTCAGGCGCATCCCCGCGCACACCCCAATCCGCACCAAGCCTCTAGTGGCCGACGTGGTGTGGACGCCCGACGAGGCGACGCGCGAGCACGCGCACGCGACGCGGCTGCTTCGCCGGTCGGGCGCCGCGAGCTGGGCCGAGCTCCAGGCCCGCTCCTGCACCGATCTGGACTGGTTCTGGCCGCTCGTCGTCGACGACCTCGGGCTCGAGTTCTCGCAGCCCTGGGACACGGTCGTCGACGAGTCGCGAGGGCCCGAGTGGGCAACATGGTTCGTCGGGGGGCGTCTCTCAATCGCTCACAACTGCGTCCACCGCTGGGCCGAGCGGGCGCCGGAGCGCGCCGCGGCGGTCGGGCTTGCCGAGGACGGCACGCGCACCGTTCTCACGTTCGCCGAGCTCTCCCGCGACGTGACGCGCCTCGCAGAGGAGCTCGTGGCCCGCGGCGTCGAGCCCGGCGACCGCGTCGCGATCTTCCTGCCGATGTCGCCCGACGTCGCGATCGCCTCGAACGCGATCGCGCACATCGGTGCCGTGCAAGTGCCGGTCTTCTCCGGGTTTGCCGCGCCCGCGGTCGCGCAGCGACTCGAGGCGAGCGAGGCGAAGGTCGTGATCACGTGCCGCACCTCGTCGCGCCGCGGCAAGTCCCTGCCGATGCTCGAGATCCTCGAGGAGGCGAAGCGCCTCGCCGGCTCGGACGCGCCGATCGTGCTCGCGCCGTTCGAGCTCGACGCGCACCCGGGCACGCTGCCGGCGCTCGAGGTCGACAGCGAGCATCCGTATCTCCTCACCTACACCTCCGGCACCACCGGCTCACCGAAGGGCGTCGTGCACGTGCAGGGCGGCTTCCTCGTCTCGATCGCGCGCGAAGTCGCCTACCAAGCGGATGTGCACGAGGGCGACGTGCTGCATTTCGCCACCGACATGGGCTGGATCATGGGGCCGTGGACCGTGGTCGGCGTCGGCGCGCTCGGCGCGACGATCGTTTTCGCCGAGGGCGCACCCGACTGGCCGACGCCGCAGCGCATCTGGGAGACGGTGGAGGCGGAGCGCGTCACGTCGCTGGGCCTCTCGCCGACACTGGTGCGCGCGCTCCTTCCGTACGGTGCACCGATCGCCGATCTCTCGTCGCTGCGCACGTTCGTCACGACCGGCGAGCCGTGGAACCCGGATCCGTATCGCTGGCTGTTCGAAGAGGTGGGCGGCTCGCGCGTGCCGGTGATCAACTGCAGCGGCGGCACAGAGGTCGGCGCCTGCTTCCTCTCGCCGACGCCGATCAGTTCGATCAAGGCATGCTCCGTCGGTGGACCGGCGCTCGGTATGGCAATGGACGTAGTCGACGAGAGGGGTGCGTCGCTCGTCGGCACCGGCGAGGTCGGCGAGCTCGTCTGCCGGCGGCCGTTTCCCGGCATGACGCGCGGCTTCTGGCGCGACCCCGAGCGGTACCTCGCGACCTACTGGTCGCGGCTGCCGGGCGTCTGGGTGCACGGCGACTGGGCATCTGCAGACGAGGACGGAGCGTGGTTCCTGCACGGCCGCTCCGACGACACGCTGAACATCGCGGGCAAGCGCATCGGCCCGGCCGAGCTCGAGTCGGCGGCGGTCGGCCATCCCGCCGTGCGCGAAGCGGCGGCGATCGGCGTGCCGCACGAGGTGAAGGGCGAGACTGCGTGGATCTTCTGCTGCCTGCTGCCCGGCGCGGAGGCCACGCCTTCGGACGTCGCGGCGCACGTCGCCAACGAGCTCGGCAAGGCGTTCGCCCCCGAGCGCGTCTTCTTCGTCGAGGCGCTCCCGAAGACACGCTCCGCGAAGATCGTGCGCCGCGCCGTTCGCGCGACGGCGCTCGGGACCGATCCGGGCGACCTTTCGTCGCTCGAGAACCCCGAGGCCCTCGAAGGGATCGTGGCCGCGGTTGCCTGATCGCGTCGCACTCGTGACAGGCGGCGGCCGTGGCATCGGCGCGAACATCGCGCGCTCGCTCGCAGCCGACGGCTGGTCGGTTGTCGTGGCTGCGCGATCGCGCGGTGAGATCGACGCGGTCGCGAACGAGATCGGCGGCCGCGCCCTCGAGCTGGACGTCGCGTCGTGGAGCTCGGTCCAGCAGACATTCGCCGACGCAGGGCCGATCGACCTGCTCGTCGCCAACGCGGGCATGGGCACGCACGCGCACACGTGGGAGCAAACCCCCGAGGAGTGGTGGAAGACCTTCGAGGTGAACGTGCTCGGTGTGCACCACTGCTGCGTGGCCGCGATCCCCGGCATGCTCGAGCGCGGCAGCGGGCGAATCGTCATCACCGGGAGCGGCGCCTCGTACCTGCCGGGCGCGAGCGCGACCGCGTACCCCGCGTCCAAAGCAGCGATCGGCCGCTACGCCGAGACGCTGAACAACGAGCTGGACGGTCGCATTCCCGTTTTCCTGTTCAGCCCGGGGCTCGTGCGCACCGCGATGACCGAGGGGAACTTCGACGACGATGCTCCGTGGACGCCGCCCGAGCTTGCGCCGGCGCTCGTCACGAAGCTCGCCTCGGGCCGCTACGACGCGCTCGCCGGACGGTATATCCACGCCGAGCACGACGACGTCGACGATCTGCTCGCGCGCGCCGACGAGCTCCGCGAGCGCGACCTGAACGCGATCCGCCTGCAGCGATGAGAACAGTCCTCCTCTACGGCGACTCGAACACGTGGGGTCACATGCCGGGCACCGGCGAGCGCTTCCCGCGCGACGAGCGTTGGCCTGTCCGACTGCAGCGCGCGCTCGGCGACGATTGGGAGGTGATCGCGGAAGGGCTCGGCGGACGGACCGCAACGGTCGACCGGCCCGACTCGGAGGGGCGCAACGGCCTTCCCTATCTGCTGCCATGCCTGCACTCGCACCGCCCGCTCGACCTGGTCGTGATCTTCCTCGGCACGAACGACGTCAACTTCGTCGAGGACGACCGCGTCGCGCGCTGCGTCGGCCGGCTGGTGCGGATCGTGCGCACCTCTGAAGCCGGTCGCGATTTCGGCGCACCGGAGGTTCTGGTCGTCGTTCCGCCGCCGTTCGACGGGCACCAGCTCGGCCCCTCGTTCCGCGCCGAGCTCGACTGCGAACTGCTCGACCTCGACGGGATCACGACCTACCCCGTCGTGGACGACGACGTCGAGCATCTCGACGCAGAGGGTCACGCTGCTGTCGCGCGCGCCGTCGAAGAGCGCATGCGACTGCTGCTCGCGTGAAGCGGCGGTTCACGTCCGAGCGGCGAGTCCGCCTTTCCGACACGAACGCCGAGGGACGGCTGCGCTTGGACGCGGTCGCGCGCTACCTGCAAGACGTCGCCTCCGACGACGTCGCCGACGCCGGCTTCCGAGCCGACGAGCATGTCTGGGTCGTTCGCCGAACGGAGCTCGAGATCCTCACGCCGTTCGCGTCGGACGAGCGCGTCCAGCTCGAGACGTGGTGCAGCGGCGTCGCAGGAACGTCGGCGTCGCGTCGCACCACCGTGGCGGGCGATCGCGGTGGCCGGCTCGAGGCCGAGAGCGTCTGGATCCACCTCGACCACGACCTCGCACCGAAGCGTCTCGACGAGCGCTTCCTCGCGGTGTACGGAGCTTCGGCCGAGGGACGGCGGCCGGCGACGCGGTTCACGCTCGCGCCCCCGACGGCTGCGGCGCGTGTGACGCCGTGGTCGTTGCGCCGCGTCGACGAGGACCGCCTTGGGCACATGAACAACGCGGCGTTCTGGATTCCGGTCGAGGAGACGTGGCCGGCCAGGCTCGACGTCCCGCTCCGGGTCGCGCTCGAATACCGCCGGCCGATCGACGTCGTGGAGGAGGTCGCGCTCGCAGTCGACGGTGACCTGCTCTGGCTCGTCGCCGGCGACGATGTACGCGCTGCGGCGATACTCCACTCCGCATGAAGGCAAACCGGCAGCGGTACGAACTGGTGGCGACGCTGATTCTGACCGCCGTCATCACTGCGATCGGCACGCAGTCGCACAACGCGTTCGTCGGCTGGATCGGCTTCGCCCTCTTGCTGGCCTCGATCACGCTCTTCGTCCGCTGGCGGCGGACCGCCCTCGCCGAGCGCCGTGCTAGAGTTTTCGACCGAGAGGCGAAAACCGATGAGACTGGCACTCGCCCAGATCGATAGCGTCGTCGGAGACCTCGACGGGAACGCGGCTCGCGTCGTCGAGTGGCTCGGCCGTGCACGTGAGGAAGGTGCAGATCTCGTGCTCTTTCCCGAGCTCGTCGTCACCGGCTACCCGCCCGAAGACCTGCTCCTCCGCCCCGGCTTCGTTCGCGCCGCACGCCGTGCCGTCGACGAGATCGCCAAGTCGGTGCACGGCATCACGGTGCTCGTCGGTGCCCCACACCTCGACGCGGATCTCTACAACGCCTGCTACGTGCTCGCGCACGGCGAGGTACGCGGGGTGTATCGCAAGCGGTACCTGCCGAACTACGGCGTGTTCGACGAGGACCGCTACTTCGCACGGGGCAACGATCTCTTCCTGCTGCGCTTCGGCGACGTGCTCGTCGGGCCGACGATCTGCGAAGACGTCTGGCAGCCGGGCCCGCCGGCGACCGATCTCGCACTCGCCGGCGCGCATCTGATCGCGAACATCTCGGCTTCTCCGTTTCACGTCGGCAAGGACCGCGAGCGCGAGGAGATGCTGCAGGTTCGCGCGCGCGACAACTCCTGCTTCTTCGCGCTGTGCAACGCGGTGGGAGGGCAGGACGAGCTGATCTTCGACGGCCACTCGATCGTGCTGGACGACGAGGGCGAGGTGATCGCCCGCGCAGCGGGCTTCGAGGAGGAGCTGCTCGTGGTCGACGTCGACCCGGTCGCCGCGGTGGGCAGGCGCCTCCGCGACGTGCGGCGGCGCGCGCTCGCGCGCGGCCGCACCGACCTGGAGCTCACGAGCATCGAGCTGCCCCCGCCGCGCGAGCAGAGTGAGGCACTGCACCCCCCGCTCGCCACGCCGATCGGCGACCTCGAGCAGATGCGGCTGGCGCTCGAGCTCGGTCTGCGCGACTACGTGACCAAGAACGGGTTCGGAGACGTCGTGCTCGGCCTGTCCGGCGGGATCGACTCCGCCCTCACGGCAGCGCTCTGCGTCGAGGCGCTCGGCACCGAGCGCGTGCACGGAGTGTCGATGCCGTCGCGCTACTCGTCGGACGGAACGCGCAGCGATGCGCGACGCCTCGCGGAAGCTCTTGGCATCGACTTCCGCGAGATCGCGATCGAGCCGACGGTCGAGGCGTTCACGGGCGCGCTGGCCGATGCGTTCGCCGGCAGCACTCCCGACCTGACGGAGGAGAACCTGCAGGCCCGGATCCGCGGCACGCTGCTGATGGCGCTCTCGAACAAGTTCGGCTGGCTCGTGATCGCAACCGGCAACAAATCGGAGCTCTCGGTGGGCTATTCGACGCTCTACGGCGATCTCGCGGGCGGGTTCGCGCTGATCAAGGACGTGTACAAGACCGACGTCTTCCGCCTCGCCCGGCACCTCAACGACCGTGCGGGGCGAGAGCTGATCCCACAGTCGATCATCGAGCGCGCACCGAGCGCAGAGCTGCGCGCCGATCAGCTGGACGAGGACTCGCTGCCGCCTTACCCGAAGCTCGACCGTGTGCTCGAGGCGTACGTCGAGCTCGACCGCTCACGCGAAGAGCTCTCCCGGGACGGGTTCGAGCCCGAGGTGGTCGAGCGCGCGATCGCGATGATCGACCGCGCGGAGTACAAGCGCCGGCAGGCGCCGCCGGGCGTCAAGCTACGCCCGAAGGCGTTCGGCCGCGACCGGCGCACGCCGATCACGAACAGGTGGAGGGGCTGATCCGGGTTTCGCTCTCACGACACCAAACGCTGTAGCACCACCCCGAGGATCGGCAGCAGGATCGTCAGCGAGTAGCTGATCCAACCCACGACCACGAGCGTCGGCCGCGTGCGCTGCTCCCGCTCCTCGCGAATCTCCGCCTGCAGTCGCGGGCCGAGCACGAAGTTGTGGAGGTACGACACGACGAGCAGCGCGCAGAACGCGGCGACCTTGACGCCGAGGACGATCTGGAACGAGGCCGTGTGACGCCAGTCGTGCGCGGCGAGCGCGATGCCCGTAAGCGCGGCGACGAGCAGCGCTCCGTAGCCGACCGGCCGCCACCGTAGGCCGAGCTCGCGCATCGCGCGACCGCGCGGCTCGCCGTCGAGCGTCCTGATCGCCGGCACGCCGACGAAGACGAGCGCGGTCGACCCGCCGAACCAGATCCCGGCGGCGACGAGGTGCACCGCAACGAGGACGGCGATCACCGGAGCAGCGTACGCAGTCGCTCGACGAAGTCGTCGGGCGCGAAGCGCTCGTGCGACGCTTCGAGCTCGTCGAGCGACCACCAGCGCACCGCGGCGACTCCCTCCGGGTCGAGATCGATCGTCGCGCGGGGCTCGTGCGCATCGACGCGCACGAGGTAGGTCGCGTTGCGCTGGCGGTAGAGCACATGGGCCCAGCAGAACTCGCCGGCGTGCTCGTAGAGGAACGGGCCGAGCTCGAATGCTTCGAGGCCGATCTCCTCGCGGAGCTCGCGCCGCAACCCCTCCTCCGGCGTCTCCCCTGCATCGATCCCGCCGCCAGGCGTGCCCCACCACGTCTCGTCGCCGACAGGACGGCGGTACTGCACGAGCAGGACCCTGTCTTGCGCATCGAGCACGAGGGCGCGAACAGCCTCTCTGTCGGTCGGCTCGAGCCAGTCACGGAGCGCGACGAACCACCCCAGTCGCTCGTCGTACGGCACAGTGGCGTTGGCGGGCGATGTCGACGGGAGCACGAAGAGCCCGGCGCGATCGATCACCCGGATCTGCGGGCCGAGGTCCGGCCGCTCCCCGTAGAGGCCGCGATACGCCTCCTTGCCGACGAACGCGACGGACCGCGGCGCAACGGCGAGGATCCGCTGCTCGAACGCGTCGCGGTCGAAGTCGCCGCGCCGAAGGTCACCCGAGCCTGGGGTCGTTCGTGCGGCGGCGTTCGTGACGCCGTACCCGAGCTCGAGCAGGGAGAACTGCTCGGGCGGCTCGAAACGGCGCGGCGTGAAGCCGGCATCGTCGAGCAGTCGCCAGAAGTCGTTGCGCGGGTTTGCGAAGTGCGCGGCCGCAGCGGCCGACACGCGACCCGGGTTGATCCCGCAGAAGACGCACGCGAGGCCGGGCGCGAGGACGTCCGGGACGGCGCTAGATGTTGGTTCGGCCACGCGGCCGACAGCGTGGCACGTGCTGTGTCCACGTGGCGGTGCAGACCCATGAGCTGGGGAGCGGCGGGGCCGGCCGGCGGCCGGTGGTGACGGTCGGGCGGCGGCGCGCGGTCCAGGTACGGCACGCGCCGTGTCATGCCGCCTCCGCCTCCGGACCGTGTGCATCGAGAAGCTCCTCGAAGCGCTCACGCAGCTTTTCGCCGACCGCTTCGCGTGGTGCCTCGTGGCCTGGGCGCGGCACGACGCTCACGCGTTCGTCGCGATGCTCGCCGTAGCAACGTGCGTAGCATTCGGCTTCGGAAAGCGTCCTGAGCCTCATCGGTCCGAACCCTAGGACCGGGACCGGACGGATAGCTTTCAGCCGTGCCGATCGCCGCGCGGACGTTGGAATACGCAGTCGAAGTCGACACTGCCGGGCGCATGACGATCCCCGGCGGCGGGCAGCTCGTGACGCCCGAAGGTTGGTCTGCCGACCATTTGCTGCTGGCCGCGCTCGTCCGATGCTCGATCGAGAGCCTCACGTATCACGCGCGGCGCGCGGGACATTCGACGACCGCGTCCGGCACAGCGCAGGGCACGATCACGAAGACGGGTGACGACCACCGCTACCGGTTCGTGCAGATCTCGGTCGAGATCGAGGCGCAGTTGCAGCCGCGCGCGACCGCGGTCGAGCTGCTCGTCGCCAAGGCGGAACGTGACTGCTTCGTAGGTGCGTCCCTCGTCGTGAAGCCGGAGTACGCGTGGCGCGTATCGTGACGTCGGTCGAATCGGTCCGCGCGCGCTTCAGCGCCCTCGCACCGGCCGCTGGCGTTCTTCGACGGCCCCGGTGGCACACAGGTTCCCGACGAGGTGATCGACGCGATCGCGTCCTACCTGCGCGAGTCGAACGCGAATCTCGGCGCCCCGTTCGACACGTCTCGGCGGTCGGACGAGCTCGTCGAGCACGCGCATGACACCGCGGCGCGCTTCCTGGGCGCCGCACCCGCGGAGGTCGCGTTCGGCGCGAACATGACGACGCTGAACTTCGCGCTGTCACGTACCGCGTCGCGCGAGTGGCGCGCCGGAGACGAGATCGTGTGCACGCGCCTCGATCACGACGGAAACGTGTCGCCGTGGCTCGAGCTCGCGCACGACAAGAGCCTCGAAGTGCGGTTCGCCGACGTGGATAACGAATGCCGACTCGATCTCGACCATCTGCAGTCGCTCCTCTCGGAGCGCACGCGGGTCGTGGCTTTTCCGTGGGCCGCGAACGCGGTCGGCACGGTCACACCCGTCGCAGAGATCGCAGAGCTCGCGCACCGCGCGGGCGCACTCGCGTGGGTGGACGCAGTGCACTACGCGCCACACGGGACGATCGACGTCGCCGCCGTCGGGGCCGATGTGCTGCTCTGCTCGCCGTACAAGTTCTACGGGCCGCATCTCGGGCTTGCCTACCTACGGGGCGAGGTCGCGGAGCGCTGGCGTCCGTACAAGGTTCGGCCCGCCCCCGACGAGCCGTTCGCGCGCCGCTTCGAGACGGGAACGCTGGCACACGAGCTGCTCGCGGGCTTCGTCGCGTGCGTCGAATACGTCGAGTCGGTCGGAGTCGAGTGGATCGCAGAGCACGAGCGCGACCTCGGCCGGCAGTTCCTCGACGGGCTTCCCGATAGCGCACGCCTGCACGGTGTTCCGACGATGGAGGGACGCGTCCCCACGTTCGCGATCACCCTCGACGGCGCCTCGCCCGAAGCAGTCTCGACGCAGCTCGGCGAACGCGGCTTCGCGACGTGGCACGGCGACTACTACGCCGTCGAGATCATGAAGAGGCTGGGACTGCCCGACGGCGCGGTTCGCGTCGGGATCGTCCACTACAACACGGCGGACGAGGTCGACCGGCTGCTCGGCGCACTCGGCGAGCTCTACGAGCTCTAGCCGGGATACGGCTCGCCGGCGGCCTCGGCCCAACGGGAGCCGGGCTCGCGCCTGATCGGATCCGGGTCGATCCCGCGTGCGTCGGCGACTGCGAGCACGAGCAGATGGAAGTGCACGATGTCGACGACCGGGTGCTGCGTCGGCAGCAGGGTGACGGTGCAGCCGAGTGTTTCGAGCGCAGCGGCGACGTCGGCCGCCCGTTCGGCTGCACGACCCTCGCCTTCGAGCACGTACGCGCGCACCGACCCGTCGACGGCCGCGAAGTGGCCGTGGAGGATCTGCTCGGTCTCGTACGCCGTCGCATCGACCCAGGCGCCCTCGCGCAGCTTGAGCGCCGCCTCCTGTGCGGTCGGCCAGGCACGACCGGCTCCGACAATCAGGACGCGCGACTCCTCGAACGGCTCGACACTCTGCGCAAGCGCGGCTTCGACCGCGTCGGGAAGCCAGGCGATGTCCTCGCCTTGCAGCGCTTGCAGCGCCGCGACTGCACATGTGTAGCTCGCGGTGTGACACCACGACCGCTCGACCTGCGGCGTGCAGACGACGACCTCGTCGACGAGCTCCGCGAGCGGCGAGTCGGCATTGCCGGTCACGAGCCACACGTCGCCGCCGAAGGCGCGCTCGGCTTCGATCGTGAGCGCGGTCTCGCCCTCGTGCGAGACGCAGACCATGATGTCGGCCGCCACCGGCGGCCGTAGCACCGCCTCGAGCGCGCCGACCGCCCAGCCGCCGGTCTGCGCCGCGTGGAAGGACGTGCCGCAGCCCGTGTGGACGACGGTGGCGTCCGGCGGGAGCACGGTCCTCGTCGGCACCCGACGCAGCCAGTCCGGCTGCGCGTACACGGCCTTTCTCGTCTCGCCCGGCATGTGCCTAGGTCTATACCATCGGCCGCGGTGCCGGTTCGGGCGTTCCTGTTCGACTTCGACGGCTTGATCCTCGACACCGAGACTGCGTCGCGGGCGGGCTGGCAGTGGCTGTACCGCCAGCACGGGCACGAGCTCCCGCCGGATCGCTGGGCGCTGATGGTGGGAACGGTCGACGGCTGGGACATCTGGGGACACCTCGAAGAGCTCGTCGGCAAACCGCTCGATCGCGAGCACGAGAACGAGCGCCGCTATGCGCACGAGCTCACGCTGCTCGAGGTCGAGGAGCTGCGGCCCGGGATCGCCGACTACCTCGGCGCGGCGGAACGCCTCGGCCTGAAGCGTGCGATCGTCTCGAGCGCGTCACGGCACTGGGTCGACATGCACCTCGAGCGGCTCGAGCGCAGCGTCGGCTGGGATGCGATCGTCACCGCCGATCACGACGCCGAGCGGGCCAAGCCGCGGCCCGACCCTGTACCTCGAGGCGCTCGAGGAGCTCGGCGATCGACGCCGCCGACGCAGTCGCGTTCGAGGACTCGCCGAACGGTGCCGCCGCCGCGAAGGCCGCCGGCATCTTCGTCGTCGGTGTGCCGAACAGCGTCACGCGCGACCTCGGCCTCGCCGACCACGCCGACCTCGTCGTCGACTCGCTCGCCGACCTCCCGCCGGACGAGCTGATCGCGCGGCGCGGCTGATGCTCTCCGGTAGGCTCGGACGCCAATGAGCGTTTATCGGCGTGAAGCGTTGTCGAACGGCCTGCGCGTGCTGACCGCGCCGCTCGACCACGCGCAGTCGGTCGCGTGCTACGTCATGCTCGTCTGCCGGCTCGCGCTACGAGCACGCGGAGAACCGCGGCATCGCGCACTTCGCGGAGCACATGTTCTTCAAGGGGACGAAGCGTAGGCCAACTGCCCGCGACATCGCGATGGAGGTCGACTCGATCGGCGGCGAGTTCAACGCATTCACCTCGAAGGAGTACACCGGCGTACTACATCCGCTGCGCGGGCGAGCAGCGCGACCAGGCACTCGACGTGCTCGTCGACATGCTGCGCAACTCGAAGTTCGACTCGGAGGAGCTCGAGCGCGAGAAGGGCGTGATCATCGAAGAGATGAACATGTACATCGACACGCCGCGCGACTACATCGGCTCGGTGTACGAGGAGCTGCTCTTCGGGGCGAACCCACTCGGCTGGGAGACGATCGGGACGAAGGACACGATTCAGGCCACGTCGCGCCAGACGTTCCTCGACTACCTCGGCGAGTGGTACACGCCGGCACGCATGGTCGTGGGTGTCTCCGGCGCGGTCGGCGACGGGCTGCATGCCGTTGCTCGAAGACCTGCTCGGCGACCTCGGCGGGAACGGCGCCGGCGGACCGACCGCGGTCGTCGCTCGAGCGCACGCCGGAGCCGCGCGTGAAGATCCATCGCAAGGACTCCGACCAGGCGAACGTCGCGATCGGCGTTCCGTCGTACCCGCTCTCGCACCCGGACCGCTACGCGCTGCAGCTGCTCGGCACCGTGCTCGGCACCGGCATGTCGTCGCGGCTCTTCCTCGAGGTGCGCGAGCGGCGCGGTCTCGCGTACTACGTCTTCGCCTTCAACAATTCGTACACCGACACCGGCACGCTCTACGCGCAGGCCGGCGTCGACCTGAAGCGCGCAACCGAGGCGGTCGAGGTGATCGCGACGGAGTTCAAGAAGCTCGCGGACGAGCCCGTGCCCGCCGCGGAGCTCGAGAAGGCGCGCGCGCTCGCAAAGGGACGGTTCGTGCTGCAGACCGAGAGCCCGAACGGGCTACTGCTCTTCGGCTTGCGCCGCGAGGTGCTCGAGGGCAAGGCTGTCGAGCCGACGGAGATCCTCGCGGGCCTGGACGCAGTCACCGTCGAAGACGTCCAGCGCGTCGCGCAGGACGTGATCGGCGGCTCGGGCCTTCGCTGTGCGCTGATCGGCCCGTTCGACGACGCCGACGCGTTCGAAAAGCTCCTCTAGAGGTCGAGCGAGTCGAGGTCGCGCGCGAGAAGCTCGCGGTCGTCGGCGTCCTCGATCGGCACGGCTCGCGCGAGAGCGACGAATTTGGCTGCCGCGACGGCGTCACCCGCAAGGGCGGCCGCGCGCGCGAGTGCCTCGTAGGCGAACGCGAGATCCCAATCCGTGAGCTCGTGCCGTTCGCACCAGCCGAGACAGCTCTCGGCGTGACGACGAGACGCGTCGGCGAGCCCGCAGATAGCCGAGACGCGGGCGACGAGCCATTCGGCACGCGCGCGATTCTCCGGCGTGCACTCCGGCGCCGCCGCCCAGTGATAGGCAGACGCGTGCGCCGTGTGCAGCATCAGGTCGTCGTCGGCTCGCGACTCGATCAAGTGCCAGGTGGTGTTGAACAGCTCGACGCCCTGGCGACGATCCGCGCTTTCACTCGACGTGCTCATCCCGCGAAGAAGCGTCGCACGCCGCGGAAGTCCGACGTGCGGACCGGGACAATCCGCACCTCGCTTCGCGAGTTGGGCGCCTCGATCATCATCCCGTCGCCCACGTACATCGCCACGTGTCCCACGACCGGATGCTCGTAGAAGAGCAGGTCGCCCGGGAGAATCTTCGCGAGCGGCACCGGCCGTCCGGCGGCGAACTGCGCGTCGGCGTCGCGCGGGATCGTGATGTCGTGCGCGCGGTAGACGGCCCAGGTGAGCCCCGAGCAGTCGTAGCCCCACGCCGAGAGGCCGCCCCAGAGGTAGTGCAGACCGAGGAACATCCTCGCAGTGCGAACGAGATCCGCGCGTGTCTTCGGCAGCGGTGCAGTCGCGGACTCTGCCACCGCGCCACGGGGAACCTGCGAGCCGAAGCCGACGAGGTCGCCGTTCGCCAGCCGTGCGTTGCGCGTCGTGACGACGAGCGGCGCGGAGAACAGCGGCCCGATCTGCCACGAGCGCACCCAGCCGGGGTAGCCGCGTCTGTCGAGCGGCGACGGCTGGTCCGGCACGGCGATCTCCGTCCACCCCGGCCTGGCGGCCAACACGCGCACGCGCTCTCCGTAGAGCACCTGCGTCGGCATGTGGCCGACGAGCGCGAGCCGCTCCGGCACGGTTACGGCGGGCGTCGGCCACACCGCGGGATCGAGCGGAAGGTGCCCCGCGTTCGGCGCGGCCCAGACGTTCGCGACGGGCACGCGCACCGTGGCCGCGTGGCCCGGCGACACCGCAAGGAGAAGCGCCACGGCGAGTGCGGCCGTCACCCGCGCAGCGTACTTCCAAGGGGACGTGACCAGGGACTGTCCCTGGTCACGTCCCCTCAGTCCTCGTTCGACTGCTCGGCGTGGCCGCGCGAGCGAATCTCTTCGACGACGGTCGGGTCTGCGAGCGTCGTCGTGTCACCGAGTGGACGGTTCTCGGCGACGTCGCGCAGGAGGCGGCGCATGATCTTGCCGCTGCGCGTCTTCGGCAGCTCGGGGGTGAAGACGATGTTCGCGGGCTTCGCGATCGGGCCGATCTTCTGCGCGACGTGATTGCGCAGCTCTTCGAGCTTCTCGACGGAGCCGTCGTGACCGCCCTTGAGCGTCACGAACGCGACGATTGCCTGCCCCGTCGTCGCGTCGTTGCGGGCAGCGACCGCCGCTTCCGCAACATCGTGATGGTCGACCAGCGCCGACTCGACTTCGATCGTCGAGATGCGGTGACCCGACACGTTCATGACGTCGTCGACGCGGCCGAGCAGCCAGAAGTCGCCGTCCTCGTCGATCCGCGCGCCGTCGCCGGCGAAATACACGTTCCCGAACTTCGACCAGTACGTCTCGCGGTAGCGCGCGTCGTCGCCGAAGATCCCGCGCAGCATCGACGGCCACGGTTTCTTGAGCACGAGATAGCCGCCGCCACCGGGGCCGACCTCTTCGCCCTGCTCGTTGTAGATCGCCGCCTCGACACCGGGAAACGGCTTCGTCGCGGAGCCCGGCTTCGTGGTCGTGACGCCGGGCAGAGGCGTGATCAGGATCATCCCCGTCTCGGTCTGCCACCACGTGTCCACGATCGGGCAGTCGCCGCCGCCGATGTGCTGCTGGTACCAGATCCACGCCTCCGGGTTGATCGGCTCACCGACCGAGCCGAGGAGTCGCAGCGACGAGAGGTCGTGCTTCTGCGCGTGCTCCGGGCCCCACTTCATGTGCGAACGGATCGCGGTCGGCGCCGTGTAGAGGATCGTGACGCCGTAGCGCTCGATGATCGACCACCAACGCTCCTTGTCGGGATAGTCGGGCGTCCCCTCGTACATCACCGACGTCGCTCCGTTGCAGAGCGGCCCGTACACGATGTAGCTGTGTCCTGTGATCCAGCCGACATCGGCTGCACACCAGTACACGTCCTCGTCGGGCTTCAGGTCGAACACGTAGTGGTGCGTCGCGGCGGCGCCGACGAGATAGCCGCCGGTCGTGTGCGCGATGCCCTTCGGCTTCGCGGTGGTGCCGCTCGTGTACATCAGGAACAGGAGATCCTCGGCGTCCATCGGCTCCGGCGGGCACGTCGCCGGATCGTCGGAGCCACGCACGTCGTGGTACCAGTGATCGCGACCGTCCTTCATCTGCACATCGCCGCCGGTGCGCTTGACGACGAGACACGCCGTCACGCCGGGCGTCGCGTCCATCGCCTCGTCGGCGATCCGCTTCAGCGCCACCGTCGTGCCGCGGCGCCACGCCTCGTCCTGCGTGACGATCACCTCGCAACCCATGTCGTTCACGCGGTCCGACAGCGAGTCGGCCGAGAAGCCGCCGAAGACCACAGTGTGCGGCGCGCCGAGGCGCGTGCAGGCGAGCATCGCCACCGGCAGCTCGGGAACCATCCCCATGTAGATGCCGACCGCGGTGCCTTTCCGCACCCCGAGCTCTTTCAACGCGTTCGCGAACGCAACGACCTCGCGCTGCAGCTCGGCGTAGGTGATCGCACGCCGGTCGCCGTCGGGCTCACCCTCCCAGTGGAAAGCGACCCGGTCGCCGCGCCCTTCGTCCACGTGACGGTCGACGCAGTTGTGCGAGACGTTCAGCTTGCCGCCGAGGAACCACTTCGCGTAGGGAAGCTCCCACTCGTAGAGCGTCGAAAACGGCTCTAGCCACGTGACCCGCTCCTTCGCCTGGCGCTCCCAGAAGGCCTCGAAGCCCTCGTCGTAGATCTCGGGCTTGGCGTTCGCCTGGGCCGCGAACTCCGCGCTCGGCGGGTACCGGCGCTCTTCGGAGAAGAGCGTGTCGATGTCCTGTGTCACGGCTCGAGGTCGTACGGGTAGCGCGTCAGGTTCTCGGCTCCGTCCTCGGTCACGAGCACGAGGTCTTCGAGCCGCACGCCGCCGTAGCCCTGGCGGTAGAGCCCCGGCTCGACGGTGACGACGTCGCCCGCGAGGAGCGGCAGCTTCGAGGCCATGCCGAAGCCCGGCTCCTCGTGCACCTCGAGGCCCGACGCCGTGGCCGAGCCCGTGGAAGAAGCCGTCGGCGAGGGGCACGCCCGGCGTCTTGGTGCGCTGGGTCGGCTCTCCTGCCGCCTCGAAGATCTCGCACGTGCCGTCGAAGATCGCGCGGCCCTCGGCCCCGCTCCTGATCTCCGAGATGGCGCGGTCGAGAGCCTGCTTGCACAGGCCGTGCCACGTGCGAACGTCGTCGGGCACGTCGCCGACGACGAACGTCCTTGTCATGTCGGAGAAGACGAACGACTCGTTGTCGCGCGGCCAGATGTCGATCACGATCGGCACCCCGGCGGGGATCGGGCCGGAGCCCATGTCGTGGCCCACGGCGCCTTGCGGCCCGGGCGCGACGATGAAGTCGTCGGCGCTCGTGCCGTGCGCGGCGAACGTGACGCTCATCGCCGCCTTCACGCGCTCGACCGTCAGCGGCTGGCCGTCGAGGGCAAGACCGGCGGCGGCGGGCTCCGCCCGGCGTAGGAGCTCGCGTGCCGTGTCCATCCCCGCCTCGGCGGCGCGCTGAGCGCGCCTGATGCCGGCGACCTCGGCGGCGGACTTCACGCGGCGACGCGTGTCGAACAGCGAGGCGTCGACGGCCAGCTCGACACCCTCGGCGCGCAGCCGGTCGGCGAGCCAAAGCGGGAACGTCTCTGGGACGGCCGCCTCCCGGATCCCGAGCTGCTTGACCGCACGCACGGCGAGCTCGGAGCGGACCTCCGGGTACGAGAGACCGGATGCGATCAGCTCGTCGAGACCGAGCTCGTCGGACGGGTGCAGCTCGAAGAGCCCGAGCGCGCGCAGGCGCGGCACCTCCATCGACCCGATCGCGATGTGCTTGACGCCGTCTTTCTCCGCGTAGAGGAACGGATCAGGTACGCCGAGCGGCACCTCGTGGCGGAGCTCCGGCGAGCGAAACGTGTCTGCATACATGAGGACATCTGGCATGACGCCGACTCTAACTAGGATCAGCGAAATGGACGCGCGAGCCCGGGCGCTTCAGCTCCTCGAACAGTGGAAGGCGGAGCTCCAAGGGCTTCTGCCGGCAGGCACCGACATCTTCGACGTCCATCTCCACCTCGGACATGACATCGACGGGATGATCGGCGACTACGACCAGCTCGAGGCGCTGATGGCCGACTACGGGATCTCGCGCGCGTTCATGTTCTGCCTCGACGAGCCCGACCGGCACCCGGGCTTCCGGGCCGCGAACGACCGGACGCTTGCCTTCGCCGAGCGCAGCCAGGGACGGCTGATCCCGTTCGTCCGGCTCGATCTGAACGAGTCGCCTCTCGAGGAGGCAACGCGCTGCCTCGATGCCGGCGCACGCGGAATCAAGCTGCACCCCCGCGCCCAGCGCTTCACGGCGACCGACGAGCGGCTCGGCCCGATCTTCGCGCTCTCGGCGGAGCGCCGGGTACCGATCCTGATCCACGGCGGGCGGGGACTGCCGCCGATCGCAGACGGCCTGCGGGCGCTCGTCGACCGCAATCCAGACGCGACCTTGATCATCGCGCACGCAGGCATCGCCGACATGTTCGCCCTCGCGCGCTGCATGGCGGGGCGCAAGGGCGTCTTCTTCGACACGTCGACCTGGAGCCCGGTCGACCTGCTCGACTTCTACCGGCGCGTGCCGCCCGAGCAGGCGGTGTATGCGAGCGACTATCCCTACGGCCAGCAGCCGTCCTCGCTCCTGATCGCGGTGAAGACTGCACTGCACGCGGGGTATTCGGATTCGCAGGTGCGGGGCATGCTCTCCGGCAACGCCACCGCGCTCGCCGACGGAGGCGAGCTGCCGGAGCCGACAGCTCCCGTCGGCGGGGCGGTGCTCGAACAGCCGATGCAACTCGCGCGCATCCACCAGTACCTGTCGATGGCGACGCCGCTTCTCTGGTCGAGGCAGCCGGACATCGTCGGCGTGCTCGGGCTCGCGATCAACACCTGCGGCGAGCGCGACGGGTATCCCGAGACCGTCGACGGCATCCGCGAGCTCCTCGAGGCGGCGCGCGACCTCTGGGCGACGATCCCGAAGATCGAAGACGAACGGGATGCGTGGCAGACAATCCGGCTCACACACCGGCTCGTCCACATCGCCGACATCGAAGCCGTGACGGCGGCAGCCTGATGCAGCTCTCGGTCAACGGCCACACGTACACCGTGCGCAGCGAGGTCGGAACATCGCTTGCCGAGGCGCTGCGAGACGAGCTCGCGCTCACCGGGACCAAGGTCGCCTGCGCGGAAGGCCACTGCGGTGCGTGCACCGTGCTCGTCGACGGCGCGCCGGTTCTCTCGTGCATCACGCTCGTGCACGCCGTCGACGGCTCCGAGGTGACGACCATCGAAGGCCTGCGCGACCATCCGATGGTCGACGCCTTCGTGCGCAGCGACGCGTTGCAGTGTGGCTTCTGCACGCCGGGCCAGATCGTGAGCGCAGTCGCACTCGTGTCGGCGACACCCGCGCCGACGAGTGAGGAGATCAGGCACGCGATGGCGGGGAACATCTGTCGCTGCGGGGCGTATCCGAAGATCGAGGAGGCGATTCTCACGTGGCAAGGCTGATCCGCACCGAGAAGGAGGTCGAGGGCCGCTACGAGGAGGTGTGGATCGTCGTCGACGAAGACGCGCTCGAGCAGTGGCCGACCGGCCCGCGCCGCGTCGTCGGGCAACCCGTGACACGGATCGACGGTCGCGAGCGCGCGACCGGGCAGGCGGTCTACACCGCCGACCTCGTGCTCCCGGGGATGCTGCATGCCGCCGTCCTTCGCTCACCCCATCCGCGCGCGCGCGTCGCGCACCTCGACCTCGGACCCGCGCTCGCGATGCCCGGCGTGCACGCAGCGCTCGGCCCTGGGGAGATCACTCAACTCGTGGACGACTGCAACTACCAGGGCGTCGCCGTCGCCGCGGTCTGCGCCGACACGCTCGCGGAGGCGCACGCCGCGGTGCGTGCGCTCGACGTGCGGTTCGAGGTGCTCGAGCCGCTGCTCGACGCAGACGAGGCAGTAGCGCGCAAACAGCTGCTCGGCGACGCGCGCGTGCGATCGCGCGGCGATGCAGAGCGCGGGCTCGCCCAAGCCGACGTCGTCGTCGAGGCCGAGTTCCGAACGCAGGTCGTCCTCCACAACTCGATGGAGACGCACCAGGCCGTCGTCGAATGGGTCGGCGACGGGGTCGACGTGCACATCTCGACGCAGTACATCTGGGGCATCCGCGACGGCGTTGCGGAGGGCCTCGGCCTCGCGGCCGACAAGGTGCGTGTCGTCTGCCACTTCATGGGCGGCGGGTTCGGCTCGAAGAACAGCCCCGACGACTACACGTTCATCGCTGCCGAGCTCGCGCGCAGAACCGCGCGGCCCGTCAAGTGCGCCCTGACCCGGCGCGAGGAAAACACCGCTGCCGGCAACCGGAACGCGACGATTCAGCGCCTCACGATCGGCGCGCGAAGCGACGGCACGCTGACGGCGATGAAGGGCGAGTTCGTGAACGCCGTCGGCTGGGGTGGCTGGTCGTCGGGCACCGAAGGGCCGATGCAGATGCTCTACGCGTGCCCCAACGTGCACACGACGACCTACGGCGCCAAGCTGAATCTGCCGCCGATGAAGGCGTTCCGCGCGCCCGGATTCGTGGAGGGGACCTTCGGGCTCGAGGCGTTGCTCGACGAGCTGGCCGCGAAGCTCGATCTCGATCCGCTCGAGGTGCGGCGGCGCAACCACGCTGCCGAGGACGAGGTGGAAGGCCGCGCGTACAGCGGCAAGAACCTGCTCGAGTGCTACCGGCGGGCGGAGCCGCACTGGAATCGTCGCCACGAGGTGCGTGCGCGCTCGACCGACGTCGTCAAGCGCGGAGTCGGGATGGCCTCGCAGATCTGGTACGGCGGCGGTGGCCCGCCGAGCTATGCGTGGGTGCGTGTCGGCTCCGACGGCCGCGCGATGGTCGTGACCGCGATGCAGGACATCGGGACCGGGACGCGGACGGCGATGGCGCAGATCGCAGCGGAGGAGCTCGGCATCCCGCTCGAGCACGTGAGCGTGTCGCTCGGCGACTCTGCGCGGGGCCCGTACGCGGCGATCAGCGCCGGCTCGTCGACGACACCGTCGATGGGGCCCGCCGTGCGCGCCGCCGCCGCCGACGCGCGGCGCCAGATCGAGGAGATCGCGGAGCAACGCGGCACGCCGGACGCCCCGCTGGCCGAGGTGGTCGCTCTGCTCGAGGACGCGCAGATCCTCGGCAAGGGTGCGCGCGGCCCGAACCCTGCCGGCATGCAGGTGCTGACCTTCGGCGTGCAGGTCGTCGAGGTCGCCGTCGACGTCGAGACCGGCGAGGTGACCGTCGAGCGCGTCGCCGCGGTGCACGACGTCGGCCGGGTGATCAACCCGCTCGGCGCGTCGAGCCAGATCGAAGGGGGGATCATCCAAGGGATCGGACACACGCTCTCGGAGGAGCGCCTGCACGATCCCGGAACGGGACGTCTCCTGACGACGACGCTCGAGAGCTATCGGATGCCCACGATCGCGGACGTCCCGGAGATCGTGAGCGAGCTCATCGACGAGCCCGACGCGCACCTGACGAACCTCGGGTCGAAAGGGCTCGGCGAGCCGCCGATCATTCCGGTCGCGGCCGCGATCGCGAACGCGATTCGCGACGCCACGGGGGCGGACGTGCGCAAGCTGCCGATCTCGCGCGAGGAGATGTTGCGCGCGCTCCGCGAGGCGGCCGCGCGCAGGAAGGAACAGGTTGGAGCTCCGGCGGGCGTCTAGCCTCGAGCTCGACGGCGGGACGCCGATCCACGGCGGCACGGAGGTCGTGCCGCAGCTGCGCTCCGGGCTGCTGCGCACCGCATCACTCGTGGACGTCCGGGGCATCGTCCCGCGCGGACGTCACGTCCGACCGCATCGGCGCGGGCGCCACCTTGGCCGCGATCGAGCGGAGCGACGAGGTTCCCGAGGTGTTGCGCGAGGCGTGCCGGCTTGCAGCCAGCCCGCAGCTGCGCGCGATGGGCTCGCTCGGCGGGAATCTGCTGCAGTCGACGCGCTGCTGGTACTGGCGTCTCAACTGGCCGTGCCGCCTTCACGGAGGCGACGAATGCTTCGCCCACGCAGGCGAGCACGGTGAGCACGCGATCTTCGCGAACGACTACTGCGCATCCGCGCACCCGTCGGACATCGCAGCGGCGCTGCTCGCGCTGGCTGCGGTCGTGCGGACCGACCGCCGCGAGTTCGCCATCGCCGACCTCTATCGCGTCCCGAGCGAGCGACGACCGACGCACGACGACGCTCGCCGACGGTGAGATCGTGCTCGACGTCTCCTTGCCGCCGGTCGAAGCGTCCGTGTACCTCAAAGCGATGGACCGCAAACGCTGGGCGTTCCCGATCGTGGGTGTCGCTGCGGCTCGGATGAACGGTGAGACGCGCGTCGCACTCGCGGGTGTCGCTCCCGTTCCGTGGCTGCTCGAGAGCGAGCTCGACGCCGCGACACCGCTGCCGCGCAACGCCTACAAGGTCGAGATCGCGACCGCGCTCGTCCGGCGCGCCCGCACAGCACTCGCATGAAGACTGCGCTGCTCTGCACGTTGGCGTTCGTGCTCGCCGTCTCCACGAGCGCCTCCGCCCACTCACGCGCGACGACGGGCGGCTGCGTCACCGTGAAGAAACCGAAGCTCGGCGCGCGCAACGAGCCGAGCTCGTTCCCGAAGCTCAATCCCGCGAAGATCTACGACGTCGTGATCGCCACGAACTGCGGCAGCTTCACGATCAAGCTGGCAGCGCGCGTCTCGCCGCACACGACCGCGTCGTTCGCGAACCTCGTACGACGTGGGTTCTTCGACCGCACGATCTTCCATCGCATCGTGCCGGGGTTTGTGATCCAGGGCGGCGACCCGACCGGCACGGGGGCGGGTGGGCCCGGCTACACGACCGTCGACAAGCCGCCCGCATCCACGCAGTACACCCTCGGTCTCGTCGCGATGGCGAAGACGCAGGTGCAGGCGTCGGGTACGTCGGGCAGCCAGTTCTTCGTCGTCACGGGTGCGAACGTCGGCCTGCCACCCGACTACGCGGTGCTCGGAACCGTGACGAGCGGCCTCGGCGTCGTTCAGCGCATCGGGAAGCTCGGCAATGCCGCGACCGAGCAGCCCACGCGTGTCGTCGAGATCGAGAAGGCGACGCTCCACGTCCACTGACGCGAAGCGCGTCGCGGCGGTCGTGCTCGCGGCCGGCGCCTCGACGCGCTACGGCGGTGTGAAGCAGCACGACCTGCTGCCCGCGGTTCTCGAAGCGCTGCACGAGTCTTCGCTCACGGCTATCACAGTGGTCGAGGGCGCGCACCCGCTGACGGCCGACGGAGCGCGTGTGGTGCGCTGCGCCGACTGGGACCGCGGTCCCGGCGCGTCCCTCCGCTGCGGGCTCGCGTCCCTCGGCGGAGACGTCGACCGGGCAGTCGTCGTGCTCGCCGACGGCCCGTCGCTCGACCCGCGGGCCGTCGACCGGCTCGCGGTCCACCCTGCTCCGTTCGCCGCCGCGACCTACGACGGCGCGACCCGCGGTCACCCGGTCGCGATCGACCAGGCGCTCTGGGAGACGATCCCGGACGAGGGAGGCCGGGCGGTGCAGCCTGAGCTCGTCGACTGCTCGGATCTCCGGGCTCCGGGCGATGTCGACGTGCGTCCCTGACGCCCACGGCTCAAGGCTCCAGGCCGCGGAACCGATATCGCTGCGAGAGCTATGGACGCAGCGCACGAAACCGAGCCCAGCGGGGACCACCGGCCTGCCGACGGGCAGCGGCTGGGCGTGCTGCGCGGCGGTCTGCTCACGCTGACCGCGCGCGACCTCGAGGCCCCGACCGGGGTCGACGAGGAGCTGCGTGCCGCCGAGCTCCGGTTTCGCACGCTGGTCGAACAGCTCCCGCTCGTCGTCTACATCGACGCGGCTGCCGAGGGCAGTCCGAACCTGTACACGAGCCCACAGACGATCGAGCTCTTCGGGTACACCCCCGAAGAGTGGCAGGACGATCCCGACCTGCTCGAGAAGATCCTTCATCCGGACGACCGTGAGCGTGTTCTCGCCGAAATCGATCGCGACCTTCGTCGCGACCAGACCATGCGCTACGAGTATCGGCTGATCGCGCGCGACGGCCGCACCGTGTGGGTGCGCGACGAGTCGACGGCGATCTGCAACGACACCGGAGTGCCACAGCAATGGCAGGGGTACTTGCTCGACATCACTGCCGAGCGCGAGGCGCTCGCCCAACTCGAACGGCTCGCGTTCTCGGATCCGCTGACCGGCCTGCCCAATCGCGCGCGCCTCGAGCAGGTGATGCACGAGGCTCATCGCCGAGACGAAACTCTGACGCTGCTCTATCTCGATCTCGACGACTTCAAGACGGTCAACGACAGCCTCGGTCACGGTGCCGGAGACGAGCTGCTCTGCGTCGTCGCGAAGCGACTGAAGAACGTCGTGCGAGAAGACGACCTGGTCGCGCGCATCGGCGGCGACGAGTTCGCGCTGCTCGTCCGCGACTGCGACGCCGCAACTCTCGCGCAGCGCGTCGTCTCGACGCTCGCGCATCCCGTGCGCGCCGCCGGCTACGAACTTGCCGTCGGCGCGAGCATCGGCATCGCCGCAGGCTCGAGCCCGCGCGAGATCCTGCGACAGGCCGACATGGCGATGTACGACGCCAAGGGCGCCGGCGGCGGGACGTACCGCTTCTTCGAACAGGCGATGCACGACGCGGCGGTCCACCGACTCGAGCTGTTCGCCGACCTCAGCAGTCCGTCGTTCGCAGAGGAGCTCTTCCTGGAATACCAGCCTCTCTACGAGATCGCGTCGGGCCGTCTTGTCGGCGTCGAGGCCCTTGCGCGATGGCGCCATCCGCGGCGGGGACTGATCCAGCCGCTCGACTTCATCCCGCTCGCAGAAGAGACGGGGCGGATCGTCGAGCTCGGCCGGCTCGTGCTCGCCGAGGCGGCGTGGCAGGCCGTCGAGTGGAGACGGGAGCACGATCAACTGTTGCGGGTCAGTGTCAACGTCGCCGCGCAGCAGCTCGCGAACCACGGCTTCGCGCGCGACGTCGAGACGACGCTGGAGAGCGTGGGCCTCGACCCAGGAGCCCTCGTGCTCGAGCTCACCGAGTCCGCGCTCATGACTGCCGACGAGGTCTCGATGCAAAACCTCCGCACCCTGCGCGACCTCGGCATCTGCGTAGCGATCGACGACTTCGGCACCGGCTACTCGTCGCTCGCATACCTCGCGCGACTCTCGATCGACAGCATCAAGATCGATCGCTCCTTCGTCGACGAGTGCGACCGGAGCGAAGAGGGTGCGCGCATGGTCGAGACGATCACGACTCTCGGTCACGCCCTTGGGCTCACCGTCGTCGCGGAAGGCATAGAGCGCGAAGAGCAGCTTGCTGCCCTACGCACGGCCGGCTGCAATCTCGGGCAGGGCTTCCTGCTCGCACGGCCGCTCCCGGCCGACGAGCTCGCGCGCCGGCTCTAGGTCTCGGGCGAGAGGACGCTCGCGCAAAGTGAGCGACGAGTTCGTTGCGGCGACGCGAAGAGGGAGAATCCGCGGGTGAGCTCCGAGCTTCCGACCGGGACTGTGACCTTCCTCTTCACGGACATCGAGGGCTCGACGCGGCTGCTGCAAGAGCTCGCCGACGATTACACCCGCGTGCTTGCGGACCATCACCGCGCGTTGCGGGTGGTGTGGGCTCGCCATCATGGAGTCGAGGTGGGCACGGCAGGCGATGCGTTCTTCGTCGCTTTCGCGCGTGCCACGGACGCCGTTGCGGCAGCGAGAGACGCGCAGCTCGCTCTGGCGAGCGGTCCAGTGCGGATCCGGATCGGGGTTCACACCGGCGAGCCCGAGCTTGCCGTCGATGGCTACGTCGGCCTCGACGTGCACCGCGCCGCGCGAATCGCCGCAGCTGGTCACGGGGGGCAGGTGCTCCTCTCGCAGGCGACGGTTGACCTTGCGGGTGACGACGTGCGCGACCTCGGTTTGCACAGGATGAAGGACCTTGGCGCTCCAGAGCGGCTCTTCCAGCTCGGGACCCGCAGGTTTCCACCGCTCAAGACCCTCCAGGAGACGAACCTACCGATCCCCGCGACGCCGTTTCTCGGTCGCGAGCGCGGGTTGGCCGAGATCGCTGAGCTCTTGCAGCGTCCGCAGGTTCGCCTCGTCACGCTGACCGGCGCCGGCGGAAGCGGCAAGACGCGCCTTGCATTGCAAGCTGCGGCACTCGCCGCCGACGACTACCCACACGGTGTCTGGTGGGTGTCGCTCGCTCCGGTCACTGATCACGCGCTCGTCGGGGCAGTGGCCGCGCAGGCTCTCGGGTCGAAGGACGCGCTGCCCGCGGCGATCGGCGATCAGCGGCTTCTCATGCTCCTCGACAACTTCGAGCACGTGCTAGACGCCGCACCTGTCGTCGCCGAAACGATTGCTACCTGCCCAAGATTGACGGTGCTCGTGACCAGCCGTGAGCCCCTCCATGTCGACGGCGAGTGGGAAGTACCGGTCGATCCGCTGCTGGAGCGCGAGGCAGTCGAGCTGTTCGTGCAACGAGCCGCGGCGGTCCACGCCGACGCGTCCTCGATTGGAGAGGTGACCGAGGTCTGCCGACGCGTCGACTTCCTGCCGCTCGCCGTCGAGCTGGCGGCTGCTCGGGCCAAGGCGGTCTCGCTGGCAACATTGCTCGAACGCCTCGACCAGACGCTTCCACTGCTCGCGGGCGGATCGCGCTCGGCACCGGAGCGCCAGCGGACGCTCCGGGCGACGATCGCCTGGAGCCATGATCTGCTGACAGTGAAGGAGCAGGAGCTGTTCGCGCGTCTCGCCGTGTTCTCAGGCGGCTGCACACTGGACGCCGCCGAGGAGATCTGCGACGCCGACATCGATTCAGTCTCATCGCTCGTCGACAAAAGCCTGCTGCGCCGCACCGGCGATCGGTACTGGATGCTCGAAACGATTCGCGAGTTCGCAACCGAACAACTCGCCGAGCTCGGAGATGTCGAGACCCTTCATGAGAAGCATGCCGCTTGGTACCTCGCACTCGGCGAACGCGCGCAGCCCGAGTTGCGAGCACGGAGGATGCGCGAATGGCTCGACCGGCTGGCGGCCGACCACGCGAACATCAGAGCGGCGCTGGATCACTTCCTCGCACGGCGGGAGGCCAAGAATGCGCTACGGCTCTGCGGGGCGATCTGGCTGTACTGGCAGACGCGCGGGCACTGGACCGAGGGGCGTCGCGCCATCGCTGACACGATCGCTCTCGCCGAGGACGCCGAGCCGGAGGAGCTCGTCGAGGCGCTCTGGGGAGGTGGGCTCCTTGCGCTCTGGCAAGGGGACGCCAACGACGCTTCCGCCAAGGCAGAGCAGCTGGAAGCCCTTTCCGAGAGCAGCCGCGACTGGGCCTGGGCCGCTGCGCACCACATCCGGGGCCTCACGGCCGGTCTCTACGGAGATCAGGCGCTCGCCCGTGTCCTGCTCGAAGAAAGCGTCGACCTCGCGCGCCGCGGTGAGGACGGATGGCTCCTGTCGATCACGCTGAACAACCTCGGCAACCTGGATCTCCAGGAAGGCAACTATCAGCGTGCCATCGAGCTGTTCGAGGAGAGCCTCGCAGTCGGGCAAGCCTTCGGTGACCACCGACGCGCACGTCAACTCATCAACCTCGGCAGGGCGGCGTTTGGACTCGGCCAGACATCGCGCGCCGAGGAGCGCTTGCGCGCCGGTCTCGTCGCTGCTGAACAGCTCGGCGACGTCGAGGCGGAGCTCGCGGGCCTGTTCGGCCTCGCCGCGTGTGGGGCGGAAAGCGGCGACGCCGTTAACGCGGCTCGTCTACTCGGCTGGGAGCAGTCCGCGGGATCCCGCCTGGGCGGCCGCTACCAGTGGCGGGCCCAGACGCTCCGGGACGAAACACTCGCGCTTCTGCGCGACGCGCTCGGAGCGGAGCGGCTCGAGGCAGAACTCGAGACCGGATCGCTGCTGACGCACGACGAGGCAGTGCGCATCGCCCTCAGGCGGACGGAATAGCGAGCATCCTCGCCATCTCAACGCGCGAAGGCTCGCGCTGAACGACGAGTGCGTCTCCAGCCTTCCACGATCGGAGCAGAAGCCGATCAGCCTCGACTCGCACTTCGTCGAGCACTCAACCGTCACAGTAAACGAGCTCGGGCGTCATTCCTGATCACTGGCGCAGCCGAGCGAATCCAACCGACTACGGAGTCATGGCTGTGAGCGGCCGGTGGCGATGCGACACTCGTGCGATGTGCGCCGTCCGACTCGGTGAGACTTGACCGGCTCGGACGATTTGCTGGATCGGCTCGAGGCGCGGGCCAGGCACCTGATGGTTGTTCTCGGGCTGATGACGGTGTTCGCGGTGCTCGTCGGCACGACGATCCTTGGGATCGTGGAGAACTGGCCGAAGCATCGCCATGTGGCAACTCCTGCGTTACTTCGCCATCCGAAGACATATGAGGCGAAGGTCACCGCACTGCGGGCGACGCGGTGTCTTACCCCGACGACCCAAAACTGCCGGATCATGACCGCGCGGCTTGAGAACGGGCCCGACAAGGGAACGTCGACGTCGTTCCGCTTCGGGGACAGTGGAGGCGCCGCGACGCCGAGCATCGGCGACACCGTGCTGGTGTACCGCAATCCGCTGCCGCCGGGAGCGCGTATCCTCGGGGCAAAGATCACGCGATACGAGTTCGTCGACTTCCAGCGACGGGGGACGCTGCTCTGGCTGGCGATTCTCTTCGCGGTAGCGGCGATCGCAGCGGGCAGGTTGCACGGTCTTCGCGCGCTCGTGGGACTCAGCGCGAGTCTTGCCACGATCGTGTTCTTCGTCGTGCCGGCGATCGCGCAAGGACGACCGCCGCTTCAAGTCGCCGGATTCGGGGCGCTCGGAGTGATGCTGCTGACGATCCCGCTCGTCCACGGTGGCGGAGCCAAATCTCTCGCCGCCTGCCTCGGCACCGCCGTGGCGCTGCTGCTCACACTCGGCTTGGCCGACGTCTTCTCCTCCCTGGCGCACCTCTCTGGGCTCGCAACCGAGCAAGCGATCTACCTGCAAGCAACCACTCACGTCTCGATTCGTGGTCTGCTGCTCGCTGGGATGGTGATCGGCTCGCTCGGAGTGCTCGGCGACACGACCGTCACCCAAGCCTCGACGGTGATGGCCATTCGACGCGTCGATCCGAGCCTTGGCTGGCGCCAACTGGTCATCCACGCGACCAGCGTGGGACGAGATCACATCGCCGCCACCGTCAACACACTCGTTCTCGCCTATGCCGGGGCGTCGCTCCCGATTCTCGTGATCTTCGCCCTCGGTAACACGAGCTTCGACGGCGCGATAAACACCGAACCCGTCGCCGAGCCGATCGTTGCAACCCTGGTCGGCTCAATCGGATTGGTCGCCGCAGTTCCGATTACAACGGCGCTCGCAGCCCTCCTCGCGCTTCATCTGCCCGAGCGGGAGCTTCGCAAGGCCGCCGCGACGGCGCATACCCATTGAGCCTTCGGTTACTGATACGCGTGAATGGATGACCGCCCGCCGATCTGTCCACGCTGCGGCGTGACCATGGTGCCCGCTGCGCTGAGCGCAGATGATGACCGCGACGGCGACTGGGTCTGCGTCGAATGCGAGGAGCTCGGCGAAGACAGGGTGAATCGCCAGCCGGCGCTACGGGTGGAGGAGGCGTGGCGCTGATCGAGGCCGAGAGCGCCGCCGCCCTCGCCCGCACGACGGCTCCGTGGGCGCCCTGGTTGCGGTTCACCACGAATCCGATCGTTCCGATCGAGGAATCGTCAGCCATCGCGGGCGAGGCTGTCGCCTTCCGCGACTCGGTCTAGGCTGAACCGCACGGAGCCGCGCTCTAGCGCGATCTCACGACGACTAGTCGTTGAGGCCGATCATCACTCCGGGACTCGGAATCGAGTGCTGGTCTTCGACAGGAGTGACGGCAGTGCCGACCGCGAAGAACTCGATCACGTGCGAGCCCCAGCCGTGGCTTCTCTCGATCAGCTGCACACCGACGATGCCTTCCGCCTCCACCCGCTTCGCCTCGCTCTGCATGCGCTCGACCGCGAGCTCGCGCGCGTCATAGAGCGCCTGGGTGAAGTTCGTCAGCTCGACGTTCTGGCCGACGTTCTTCATCGCCTTCCACATCGACTGGTGCGCAACGTGGTAGACGCACGAGCCCATCACCAGGCCGAGCGGCCGATGACCGCTCTTCATCAGCGTCCAGAAGTCCTGTCCCGACAGGTCACTCGTGAACGGCCGCCCGTTCGGCGCACGGTGCAGCACGCCGTCGCGGTGCTTGATCGCCGTCCCGATCGCGATGAACTCCGCCATGTCGGGGCCCCACTCGTAGCGGCCGACGTCGAGGCGGACGCCGACGACGCCGTCCGCGCCAAGCTGGTCGGCCTCCTCTTCCATACGCGTCATCGCCAGCTCGCGCGCGTTGTACATCGCCTGAGACAGAACCTCCATCTCCTGACTCTGATTCCAGCGCGACTGCTGGTACCCGATGTGGTAGATGCACGAGCCGACAACGAGCCCAAGCGGCTCGAAACCCGCCTCCTTGACGAGCACGAACTCGTTCACCGACAGGTCGCTCGTGAACAGATGGTCGCTGCGCTGCTCGGCAATGCGCTCGCGGCCGTGCTCCGTCAGCCCTTCGGTCGACTGCGGGTCGTAGCTCATGACACCCCTCTCTCTCGGGTTCAAGCACTCAACAATTTCTCCAGGGCGAGGCGGCCGCGCTCGCTGCGCTCCGCCTCCGCAATCACGTGCGCTGCCAGGTCGTCGATCCATTGATCCAGAGCCAGTTCGTCGCTCTTCAACGAGATGCCTCGCACCACCGACGAGCGATTCGTGACGACCGCCCCGTCGTCGTGCGTCAGTTCGTAGCGGCTCTCGCCGAGCTCGAGATTGATCTGACGCAACTGCCCTTTGCCCAGCAGACCGCGAGCGCCGAATGCGGCAGCGTCCGGGGAACGACTGCTCGAGCTTCGTCGCCAACGCTTCGACGAAGGCGCGCAGATCGTTGGCATCAGCCCGAAGGGAGGCCGCAACCAGGTCGAAGTCTGCTGAGCCTTCCACGCGGATCGCCGCTAGGCGTCGAGCGGCGTGCGGAGCGCGGCGAGCCTCGCCTTCAGCTCCGGCGACATCGGCTCGGTGACCGCGACGCGCACGTAGTGGCGCAGGCGCTCCTCGAACCGGTACCTCCGCGCGCACCAGCTGCACTTGTCGAGGTGCACCTGTGCCGTGGCCACCTCGCGATCCGACAGCGTGCCGTCGAGGAACGGCTGCATCATTTCCTCGCACTTGTCACACGGGTCATCGATCATTGGGCAACCTCTGTGAGCTCCGTCAAGCCCACGCTCACGCCGAAACCGTCCTGTCCGCGAGGTTCTTCTTGAGGATACGCCTGCCGCGGTGCAGACGCGACATGACGGTGCCGATCGGGATGTCCAGGATCTGGGCCGCGTCGGCGTAGGCGAAGTCTCCTATGTCGACGAGAACGATCACGTCGCGGAAGTCGTGTGGGACGTCAGCGAGCGCCTCGACGATCGAGTCCTGACTCAGCCGCTCGAGGACGCGCTCCTCGTCCGGGTTTTCGTCGGGCACCTGCGACTCGAGCTTGTTGTAGAGGAAATAGTCGCCGGCCTCCCCCGCGTCGAGCGAGGTCGTCTGCGGCGACCGCTGCTGGCGACGGCCGCGGTCGATGTTCAGGTTGGTCAGGATCCGAAGCAGCCACGCGCGGAGATTCGTGCCCGGGGTGTACTGCCGCCACGACCGGAACGCCCGCTCGTACGTCTGCTGGACGAGATCCTCGGCCTCCTCGCGGCTCCCGACCAGCCGTCTGGCCACCCGGTACACCTGGTCGCTCAACCCGAGCGCCTCTTCCTCGAAGCGAACACGATCTCTCGCCTCCTGGGCAAGCTTGCGCGGATCGGAGGCCGCCGGCGCCGTCTCACTCATACCGGCGACCACCCTAGCAATGGCTCCAACGCATTCCAGGCGTACCGCATTCCGCCGGTTCGACCGTTGTATGCGAGAGCAACCGAGGAGGTTCAGGTGACAGGCAAGGAGATCATCGGCAGCGACGACCACACCATCGGCAAGATCGTCGCGGAGCAGGACGGCTGCGCGATCGTCGAGATGGGGCATGTGTTCAAGTCGACGCACGCGGTGCCACAGGAGTTCCTCCACGAGCACGACGGCGTCGTCCGCGCCACGATCGCGAAGGACCTGGTCGCCGACTCCCCGAAGCTCGGCGACGACTGGGACATCGAAGCCGTCAAAGCACACTACGGCCTCGTCGAGTCGACAACTCCCGACAGCAGCAATGTGCAGTTGCCGGCCGAGGCGCTCGGAGGCAGCTCGCACTCGACCGACCAGCCTGCGTACGACCGGATGACGAACTCCAACGACCCGGCGTGGACCGCGGCCGGGATCAGCGAGACCGACGTGCAGCGCGACGACGCGATCGACCGAGCCGACTATCTCGGCGACCCGCCGACCCGCTAGACCGGCACCTAGACGAACGCCTGCTCGCGGAAGCCGCCGCGCGCGAGGACCCCGACGAGCGCATCCCGCGTGGTGCGCTCGTCGTCGTACACGAGGGTGACCTGTCCCATCAGAGTCGCGTTCGCGCCCTCGAGGCCGTCGAGCCCCTCGAGCGTGCCGGCGAGCCGCATCACGCACCGCTCGCAACGGATCCCGCTCACCTGAATCGTCTCCGAGACGATTGCCACGCGCTCACGCTACCGATCGAGCAACGAGCGCCGCGGCGGCGTCTCTCGCCGTAGCGGCCGCGAGCTGGTCGTCCGCCTCACAGCGGCTCGGATCGAGCCGCGCGAGGACGGTCTCGCCTCCGAGCCTCCGAGCGGCGGGCGCGACGAGCGCGAGGAGCTCCGCGCCCAGCTCCGACGCGACGACAAGCGCACCACCATCCGGGTGGAGCAGCTCCGCCCGCGGGCCGAACCGAGCTGCCGCCCAACGGTTCTGCGCGTAATCGGCGCGACCGGCGTCACCGAGCCGCGCCGACGAAGGCGGCAGCGCTCCGTCGAGCGCTGCCGCGCAGAGCGCCTGCAGCAGCGCGGCGAAAGCAGCCGAAAGCCGGACGTCGGTCGGCTGATCGGGCACCCGCACCTCGAGCGTGCCAAGCCGCGGATGCGGGCGAACGTCCCACCAGATGCGCGTGTAGTCCTCGGCGACGCCGAGCGCGACCAGCCGGTCGATCCACCCCTCCCATTCCGCGTACGACGCGAACGCCGGCGGCGCACCGGCCCGCGGGAGCTCGGCCAGGACGGGAGCGCGATTCGACGCCATCCCGGTCAGCGCGCCCGCGAACCAGGGCGAGTTCGCGGACAGCGCGAGCACGACGGGAAGCCACGGCAGGATCCCCTCGAGGCATCGCCAACAGTCCTCCGCGGACGACATGCCGACGTGGACGTGCAGCCCCTGGACACCCTGACGGCGAACCGAGATGCCGCCGTAGCCGACGAACGTCACGTAGCGCTCCTCCTTCACGATCGGCTGCGCCTCGGGCAACGCGAACGGATGCGTTGCGGAGGCTGCGATCGCCAGACCCTCTGCGGCAGCCGCCCGTGCAGCGGCGCGGCGCAGCTCGGGCAGCGCCGCGCCGATCTCGCCCGCGGTCGCGCAGACGTCGGTGTTCGTCTCGAAGACCGACGCGAAGAGCTCCGTCTTCAGGCGCCCCGGCAGCGAGAGCCCCTCGACACCGCGCAGAAGGCGGTCGACGGCGGCGAACCTGCTCGTAGGTCTCGGCGTCGAGGATCATGAGCTCCTCTTCGACCCCGAGCGAGAACGGCGCGCTCGCGCCGAAGTGGGCCTCGATCACGCCTGCTTGACGCCGTGTACCGGGCGGCCCGCCGCCACCCAGGCGTAGTACGACGCGCTGGGCCCGTACTCGGAGCGGTACCCCGTCACGCGCGGGTTGCGCCCGACGTCGCGGGCGCGTGCGGCATGACGCAGCAGATTCGGGTCGTCGACTTCTTGCCACACGAGAATCAGGTGCGCGGCGGTCATGAACTCGGCGACGAACGTGCACCCGGCCGCGGGGCACGGGAACGGATCGGTGCGGACGCAGACCCAGCCGTCATGGTCCTCGCCCTCGTCCTGCCAGAGCTCTTCATCGACGTCGGCGCCGCTCTCGACGACAATCTCTCCCCGCTCCATCGGCGCACAAGGTAGCGCCGGTTGGCAGCGGTATCGGAAGGCCGGCCGGGCCCGGGCAGGCAGACGGGCTCCGGCCGGCCTCGCGCTCGGCTCTCTAGGAGAGCCGAACCTCTGTCACTAGCCCGTTCGTTGCCCGAGCCTCACCGTGACGGATTTCTTCTTGCCCTCGTGCCAGAGGGTGATCGAAAGCTTGTCGCCGGGCGCCTTCTGCTGCACAGCGTTGAACAGTTGCTGCTGTGACGTGACGCGCTGGCCGTCGATCCCGATGATGATGTCGCCACCGACCCGGTACGACTCGCCGCCGACGACGACCGACGTCGTGCCGTGCTTGATCCCGGCCTTGTCTGCGGCGCTGCCGGTTGTCACGAGCTGAACGAGCAGCCCTTTCGCCGTCGGGAGGTTGAAGAGCTTCTGCAGCTCCGGCGTCAGGGCCACCACGCTGAGCCCGAGGTACGCGTGCCGCACCGTGCCGTTCGCGATGATCTGGCCTGCCACGTCGCGCACGGTGTTGATCGGGATCGCGAACCCGATCCCGACGTTGCCCTGGCTCGTCGTGCTGCCGGTCTGGATTTGCGACGTCACGCCGATCACGCGACCGTCAGCGTCGATCAGTGGCCCGCCGGAGTTGCCGTGGTTGATCGCCGCGTCGGTCTGGATCGCGTGCTCCACCGGCACGTTGTCGGGCGCAAAGATCTGCCGCTGCACGGCGCTCACGACACCGGTCGTCAGAGTACGGGCGAGCCCGAACGGGTTCCCGATCGCGTACACCGAGTCGCCGACTCGCACCGCATCCGAGTCGCCGAGCGGCAGCGGCGTGAGCGCGCGCGCATGCGTGTCGATCTTCAGCACCGCGACGTCGGTGGACGGATCCTTGCCCACGACGGTCGCGGCGAGCTGATCCTGCCCGGAGAACGAGACCTGCACCTTCTGCGCGCCCTGAATGACGTGATAGTTCGTGACGATGTGGCCGGCGCGGTCGATCACGAAGCCTGACCCGAGCGACTGCGTCGTCTCCGGCGTCGACGGGAGAAGGTTGAACGGGTCGGCGGGAGCTTGCGTCACGCTCGTGGCCGTGATCTGAACGACGCCCGGCGCGTCGCGCTGGTAGATCACCTCGGGCGTCAGCCCCTTCGTCGCCGCTGACCGCAACGTCGTCGGCACCGTCTGCGGAGGCGTCGAGACCTGCTGGATCGTCGTGTGGCTGCCGAGCTTGCCGAGCAGCGCGGCGCCGCCGAGCGCGAGCGCACCACCGAGCAGGGCAACGACCAGCGTTTCCGCAGCACGGATCGAGAGGCGCGAGCGACCCACCGCCCCGTTATAACCGCGTGGAGGTTGCACGCACGCGATCGCCGATTAAACGAGGGTTAAGGCTGTGAGAGAGCTCTTCCTGCTCGACGACAACGTCGTCTTCTTGAACCACGGGTCGTTCGGTGCGTGCCCGCGACCGGTCTTCGCCGAGTACCAGCGTCTGCAGCGCGAGCTCGAGCGGAACCCGGTGCGCTTCCTCGCCCGCGAGCGTGAGCTGCCCGAGCGGCTCGACGAGGCGCGGCTCGCACTCGCCGCCTACCTCGGAGCGACGGCGACGAACGTGGTCTTCGTCCCGAACACGAGCTCGGGGCTGAACGCGGTCGCGCGATCGCTCGCGCTCGCGCCTGGTGACGAGATCTTGATGGGCGACTGCGAGTACGGCGGAGTCCAGATCCTCTGGAACCACGTCGCGCGCAGATCCGGAGCGACGGTGGTGCGGCGCCCGTTCGCCGAGCTCGAGCCGGGCGAACGCACACGGGTCGTCTTCTGCTCACACGTCGAGTGGTCGACCGGTCGCGTAAACGACCTCGCACCGGTGCTCGCGGCGGCGCGCGCCGCCGGCGCACTCTCGATCGTCGATGGCGCGCACGCCCCGGGGCAGATCGCTCTCGACCTCGATGCGCTCCAAGCCGACGTCTACGTCGCGAACTGCCACAAGTGGCTTCTGGCAATGCGGCCGAGCGGGTTCCTCTACGCCCGGCCGGAGGTGCAGGACGCGATCGAGCCGCTCGTCATCTCATGGGACTACGGCGACGACGCCTCTTTCTCGGAAAGACATCGCTGGCCCGGGACCTTCAACCCGTGCGCGTACCTCTCGGTTCCGGCCGCGATCCGATTCCAGGAGGAGCACGACTGGGGCGCGGTTCGGGAGCGGTGCCATGAGCTGCTGGCAGGGCTCGAGCTGCCGTTCGCGCCGTTGACGAACGACTTCCGGCAGATGCGCGGATACCGGGTCGAGCATCGCGATCCGCCCGGGCTCAAGCACCGGCTGTACGAACAGCATCGCATCGAGGTCCCGATTTTCGAGACCGCTCAGGGTTGGGTCATGCGCGTCTCGATGCAGGCGTACAACGACCAAGGTGATCTCGACGCGCTGTCGCAGGCCGTACGCGAGCTCAGTTGAGCTCGCGCGCCTCGAGGCGCTCTTCGCCGTCGCGCGTCACGCGATACGCCGCCGCCCCCGGACGACAGGTGACGACCTCTCGCAGCTCGGTGCCGACGTAGTGCAGCGCAACACCGTCGTCGGCCGCGATGCCTTCCGGGAAGCCGCCGTCCACGAGCTCGCGGTAGCGCGGCCTTCTGCGTTCCTCGCCGTCGTAGTGCGGGCACGCGCTGCCGGCGAGGAAGCCGAGGCAGTCCATCCCGTCGAGGTGTGGTCCGAACGAGTCGGTCACACCGGCCTCGAACCAGCAGATCATCCCCGCGCTCGCACCGAAGAGCAACGTGCCGTTCTCCCACGCCTCGCGGAGGTACTCGTCGATCCGGTGAACGCGCCAGATCGCCAGCATGTTGGCCGTGCTGCCGCCGCTGACGCAGATCGCGTCCTGCTCGAGTATCAGCTCGCGCAGATTCTCGGGCGGCCACGGAAATGTGCGCAGGTTCGAGAGCTCCGCGTGCTTCCCGAAGCGGTCGTGGAAGTACGTGAACCCTTCCGGATCCTCGAGGATCGCCGTCGGCACCCACATCAGCTTCGGCCGCGCTACGCCGACCAGCGAGGAGACGTACCGGTACAGGACGCCGGTTTGCTCCTTCGTGTCGCCGCCGCCGCCCAGGGCGACGATCTGCCGTTCGGACCCCATCGCCGGCGATTCTTACAGGCGGTCGACGCGGTGGGTTCTGCTTGAATCGAGTCATGGCCTCGCCGTCAACGCTCAAGGTCGGCGACAGGTCGTACGAGATCTACCGGCTGGACGAGCTGCAGGCCTCCTACGACGTCGCGCGCCTCCCGTACACGCTGCGCATCCTGCTCGAGAACGTCCTTCGGAACGGCGACGAGTCGGACGTCGACGCGGTCGCGCGCTGGGACGCCAAAGCAGAGCCCTCGCACGAGATCGCGTTCACCCCGTCGCGGGTTCTCCTCCAGGACCTGACCGGCGTCCCCGCGGTCGTCGACCTCGCCGCAATGCGAAACGCAATGGCGGACCTCGGCGGTGACCCGGCGCGGATCAACCCGCTGATTCCGGCGGAGCTCGTGATCGACCACTCCGTGCAGGTCGACGCGTTCGCCTCACGCATCGCGTTCGGGCACAACGTCGAGTTGGAGTTCGAGCGAAACCGCGAGCGGTACCTCTTCCTGCGCTGGGGACAGACGGCGTTCGACGGCTTCAAGGTCGTCCCGCCCGGCACCGGCATCTGCCACCAGGTGAACCTCGAGTACCTCGCGCGCGTCGTGGAGGACCGGGACGGTGTCGCGTTCCCGGACACGCTCGTCGGCACCGACTCGCACACGACGATGGTCAACGGCCTCGGCGTGCTCGGCTGGGGCGCGGGCGGCATCGAGGCCGAGGCGGCGATGCTCGGTCAGCCGCTCTCGATGCTCGTGCCGCAGGTCGTCGGCTTCAAGCTCTCGGGGTCGCTGCCGGACGGCGCGACCGCGACCGACCTCGTGCTCACCGTGACCGAGATGCTGCGACGGACGGGTGTGGTCGGCAAGCTCGTCGAGTACTTCGGCGCCGGGGTGCCTTCACTTTCGCTCGCCGACCGCGCGACGCTCGGGAACATGTCGCCCGAGTACGGCGCGACCTGCGGTTTCTTCCCGGTGGACCAGGTGACGCTCGACTACCTCCGCCTGACCGGCCGATCCGCCGAGCGGATCGCACTGGTGGAGAGCTACTGCAAGGAGAACATGCTCTGGCACGACCCGTCGGACCACCCGACGTATTCGCAGGTCGTCGAGCTCGACCTCGGCGACGTCGAGCCGTCGATCGCGGGACCGCGTCGGCCGCAGGACCGCGTGCCGCTCACCGCGGCGAAGAAGTCGTTCATCGGCGCGCTCGGATCGTTCGGCGTCGACTACCAAAACGGCGGCCATGACCGTGCCGTCGCCGACACGTTCCCTGCCTCCGACCCGACGACAGAGCAGCAGCCGGCCGGCGAGCGGTTGCCCGACGACGCTGCGGTCGCAACGACGCCGCGTCCGAAGCACCGTGCCGTTGCCGTCGGCGACGGCACGTACGCGCTCGACGACGGCTCGGTGGTGATCGCCGCGATCACGTCGTGCACGAACACCTCGAACCCGCAGGTGATGGTCGGCGCTGGGCTGCTCGCGCGCAACGCGGTACGCCTCGGGCTCGAGCGCAAGCCGTGGGTGAAGTCGTCACTCGCTCCGGGGTCGAAGGTCGTGACGCGCTACTACGAACAGGCGGGATTGCAGGAGCACCTCGACCAGCTCGGCTTCAACACGGTCGGCTACGGCTGCACGACGTGCATCGGCAACTCGGGGCCGCTCGCGGACGAGATCTCCGCGGCGATCGCCGAGGGCGATCTCGTCGTCTGCTCGGTGCTGTCCGGGAACCGGAACTTCGAGGCGCGCATCCATCCCGAGGTGAAGGCGAACTACCTCGCATCACCCCCGCTCGTCGTCGCCTACGCGCTCGCAGGCCGCATGGACATCGACTTCGAGACCGAGCCGCTCGGCACTGCCGAAGACGGTGGCGACGTCTATCTGCGCGACATCTGGCCGAGCGCGCGCGAGATCAGCGACACGATCGCCTCATCGGTCCGCGCCGAGCAGTTCTCCGAGACGTACGAGGACGTGTACACGGGCGATGACGAGTGGCGCGCTCTCCCCGTGCCTGAAGGTGAGCTCTTTGCGTGGCAGCCCGACTCCACGTACGTCCGTCATCCGCCGTACTTCGAGGGAATGACGCACGAGCCGGGCGCGGTTTCCGACATCACAAGCGCGCGCTGCCTCGTCTGGCTCGGCGACTCGGTCACGACCGACCACATCTCGCCGGCGGGATCGATTCGACCCGACTCGCCGGCGGGCGTCTATCTCATCGAGCACGGCGTCGAGCGCAAGAGCTTCAACTCATACGGCGCGCGTCGCGGCAACCACGAAGTGATGGTGCGCGGCACGTTTGCGAACGTCCGGCTGCGCAACAAGCTCGTGCCCGGATCGGAGGGAACGTGGACAGTGCATGTGCCCTCGGGTGAGGAGATGACGATCTTCGCCGCCGCCGAGCGCTACGCCGCCGAGGACACACCGCTCGTCGTGCTCGCGGGCACGGAGTACGGCTCCGGCTCGTCGCGCGACTGGGCGGCGAAGGGACCGAACCTCCTCGGCGTGAAGGCGGTGATCGCACAGTCGTACGAGCGAATCCACCGCTCGAACCTGCTGATGATGGGCATCCTGCCGCTGCAGTTCGCAGCCGGTGAGTCGCCCGAGTCACTCGGTCTCAGCGGGCGGGAGTCGTTCTCGATCACCGGCGTGGCGAACGGCGACGCACGCGAGGTGACCGTCCGGGCCGACGAGATCGAGTTCCGCGCGATCGTGCGACTCGACACACCGCGCGAACGCGAGTATCTGCGCCACGGCGGCATCCTCCCGTACGTGCTGCGCCGCCTGCTCGCCTCGTAGCTAGCCTGCCGACACCGGGGTGCCCCGCGAGGGGCTGAGAGCACACCCGCAGAACCTGATCCGGGTCATGCCGGCGAAGGGAGTAGGCAACGTGAGCGACGACACGCCGAGTTGGGGTATCGAGCCGGTCCCGGATCGTCTGCGTGTGCTCGGGTTCCTCGACGGCTTCCTGCTCTGGGCGAACCTCTCGGTGTCGCTGCTCGTGATCGTCGCCGGTGCGTTCCTCGTCCTGCCCGCGAGCCAGTTCGGGCTCGCGCTCTCGCTGCCCGAGGCGGTCGGCGCGACGGTCGCTGCCGCGATCGTCGGCAACGTGCTCCTCGGCCTCGGCGGCCTGATCGGCGCGGACGCGCGGGTGCCGACGATGGTGCTGCTGCGGGCGCCGCTCGGCCGGCGCGGCTCGTACGTCCCGACCTGGCTCAACGTCCTGCAGTGTCTCGGCTGGTCGGTCTTCGAGCTGATCATCATCGCGACCGGGGCGAGCGCCCTCTCGAAGCAGGTGCTCGGCTTCGGCGGTGTCGCCTTCTGGAAGATCCTCTTCGGGCTCGTGGCGACGGCGCTCGCATTCCTCGGCCCGGTCGGGTTCGTGCGCAAGTACGTGCGCAAGTTCGCGGTCTGGATCGTGATCGCGTCGCTCGTCTACATCACGTGGTGGTCGCTGCACGGCCAGCACCCGGTCGCGTTGTGGCATCGGCCACGGCGCGCATGCGTTCTGGCCCGGGTTCGACCTGGTGCTCGCCTCGGTGATCAGCTGGACCCCGCTCGTCGCCGACTACACGCGCTTCTCGCGCACGCGCGCGACCGGCTTCTGGAGCTGCGGGCTTCGGCTACTTCGTGCCGACGATCCCGCTCTTCGTGCTCGGCGCGGTGATCGCAATGTCGCGCAACATCAGCGAAGCACCCGCGCTGCTCACCGCGGTCGCCGCGGGCGGCGTCGCCAGCGTGCTCGCTTTGCTCGCGTTGACGGTCGACGAGAGCGACGAGGCGTTCGCGAACGTCTACTCGGGGGCGGTCAGCCTGCAGAACCTGATGCCGCGCGTGCCACAGCGGCTGCTCGTCGGGGCGGTCGCCGCGGTCTCGACCGTGGGCGCGCTGGTCATCGACCTGCGGAACTACCAGCCGTTCCTCTACCTGCTCGGCTCGTTCTTCGTGCCGCTGTTCGCAGTGCTGCTCGCGGACTGGCTGCTCGCCGGCCGCCGCTACGTGGCCGACGACATCTTCCGCGGTGCGCGAGCTGCGCGTCGAGATGCTTCTCGCCTGGCTCGCGGGCTTCTGCCTCTACCAGTGGCTCTCGCCCGGCGCCGACTACCCCGGCTGGTGGACCCGCGCCGTCGCCCACGCCCATCCGCACGCCCTGCCGTGGGGCGGCGCGTCGCTGCCGAGCTTCGCGGCCGCCTTCGTGCTCGCCGTGCTCGCACGAACCCTCGCAAGGAGGCCTATCCTCGCGAGCGCGTGATCGCGCTCCTGGGAAACCTGGCGAAGGACCTCCTTCCGGGCGGGCCGCGTGTGGGCGGTGGCGCCTACCACGGCGCCCGCGCGCTGCAACGCCTGCGCGTGCCGGCTCGGATCGTGACGCGGTGTGCCGACGAGGACCACGACGAGCTCCTGCCGCCGCTCGTTCGCCTCGGAACGCCGGTGCGATTCGTCCCCGGGCGTGCAACCGCTGCCTTCTCGTTCACGTACGACGGCGACCGCCGGACGATGACCCTGGAGGGGCTCGGAGACGTGTGGGCGCCTTCAGACGTCCCCGAGCTCCGCGCCCGCTGGCTGCACATCGCTCCGCTCTCGCGTGTGGAATGGCCCACCGCGACCGTCGCGGCTCTCGCGAGGCGCCACCGCGTCTCGTTCGACGGGCAAGGGCTCGTCCGGGTCCCCGAGATAGGGCCGCTACGTCTCGACGACAACTTCGACCGCGACATCCTCCGCCACATCTGGGTGCTGAAGCTCGCCGACGAGGAGGCCGAGGTGCTCGGCGACGTGGCGGCGCTGGGGGTGCGCGAAGTACTCGTGACCCACGGCTCGCGCGGGTCGACCGTCTACTGCGGTGGAACGAGCGGAGCTCGTCCCCGCGCTCCCCGTCGACGCCGACCCGACGGGAGCGGAGACGCGTTCGCGACGGCCTACATCGTCGGCCGCAACGCGGGCCTCGGCCCGACCGGTGCAGCCCGTCGTGCGACCGCCGTGGTGGCGTCGCTGCTCGGGCGATGATCGCGTCGTCGAAACCGTCGCCGGCACGTTCGCCGTCGACCTCGAGACCGGCGACGTCGAGCCGTCGGACGACGACGTCGTCCGCGAGGTGCCGCCGGCGCTCAACCTCCCGCGGCTCGTCGCCGCCGCGACGTGCGGCGCAACCGTCGTCGCGGTCGTCGACGCGAAGCCGCCCCTCCTCGTCTCGCACGACGCCGGCACGACCTGGCGCGCCTCCGGACGCGGGTTGCCGCCAGGGCACGCCCTCGCCATCGCGGCCGACGACCCGGACACCGTTCTCTACGCCGCGCGGAACCGCCTCTATGTCTCGCATGACGGCGGAGTCTTCTGGACGGCAGTCGCGGGCGAGCTGCCCGAGATTCGCGCCGTTTCGCTCAGAGACTGAGCTCGCCGCGCGCGACGACGACCGCCGACCCACCGACCTCGACGCGGTCGATCCGGTCGCCCTCGCCCTCGGCCGTCGCAAAGAGCGTCGAGGGACGGAGGATCTCCGCGCCCTGGCGAATCTCGATCTGCTCGCCGAAGGGGATCCGGCCGTGACGGGCGAGATGGATTGCCAGCGGCCCGGCAGCGGAGCCGGTCGCCGGATCCTCGGCGACGCCGTGGTTCGGCGCGAACATCCGCGTCTTCCAGACTGAGCCGTCGCGGGCGAAGCAATTCGCCCCGTCCGGCGTGGCCAACGCGAGGGCGCCGAGGTCGGGTCGCAGAGCCGCGACCGCCTCGGCCGACTCCAGCTCGACGTAGAGATGACCGGGGCCCAGGTCGTACCGCTCGACCGGCAGCCCCGAGCCGGCGACGCCGAGCGCCGCGAAGACCGCAGACGGGTCGGGTACCGACTCCCAGGCGGGGATCGGCTGCTCCATGCGGCCGAAGACGATCCGCGGCCCCTCTCGCTCGAGCACAACCGGCACGACGCCTGCGCCCGTCTCGAGCCGAATGACGATCTTCGAGAGCGGCCCGCCGAGGACGAATGCCGAGCCAAGGGTTGGATGTCCCGCGAACGGCAGCTCGAGCGACGGAGTGAAGATGCGGATCCGGACGTCCGCGTCGTCGACGGTCGCCGGCAGGACGAACACCGTCTCGCTCAGATTCGTCTCGCGCGCGATCGCCTGCATCTCCTCGCTCGTCAGGTCACGGCCGTCGGTGAAGACCGCGAGCGCGTTCCCCTGGAGGGGCGTGTCGGTGAAGACGTCGGCGAGGACGTACCGGAAGCGGCGCATCGTCGACACGCTACCGACCGGCGCCGGGCAGCCCGGCGCCGGTCGGATTGCGTCAGTTCGGCGTGATCGTCCCGAACAAGCCGTCGTTCTCGCCGTTCGGGCCGGCCGTGAAGAACAGCGTCCCGGTCGGGCCCGCTGCGGCACCGTTCCCGAACTGGAGCGCCCAGAGCCCGTCGATCGACACCGGATCGCCGCTCGAGTCGCGCAGCGGTCCCTGCGGCAGATAGAGCAGGCCACCGAAGATCGGCCGGTAGGCGTGAACAAGGCCATCGCCGAAGTTGCCGATCAGCAAATCGCCGGCGAACGGGCCGAAGCCCTGGGGTGCGAGCGCGATGCCCCACGGCGCGTTGAGGTCGCCGCGGATCGCCACCTTCCCGGCGAGCCGGCCGCTCGTTGTGAACGCGTCGACGAACCCGAGGCCCGCGCCGTCTGCCTCGTCATCGCTGCCGGGCTGCGTCTTGGCGTACGTGACGATGATTCGGTTCCCGATCGCCTGGATCCCGAACGGGCCGTAGCTCGGCGGGATCGTCGGATCGAAGAACTGGAAGCGGCGATTCACCGGCTGCCAGTTCCCGTCGAAGACGTCGATGCGGCGATTGTGGAAGTCCGTGGCGTAGAGCAGCGGGCCGGTCGGCGTCTGCGCGATTGCGAGGCCCTTGAACACGGCGCCGTCCGCGCTCCCGTCGACCTCAACCTCGGCGGTGGTGCCGAGCGATTTGTTCCACGCAGTGATCGTTCCCGCCTCGCTGTCGAACAGGAACAGCGAGGGCCCGGCATCCCCGCCCTTCACGTGGAAGCCTGTCGTCCCGTTCGCGACAAGTCCGGTCGGATCGTCGCCGACAGCGACGGTCAGCGGCACTTTCGTGCCGGTTCCGGTGTAGAGCGTCGAGACGCCCGTGCCGTTGTCGGACACCCACCAGGGGCTCGCCGCATTGGCGCCGAGCCCCCACGCGTTCACGAGGCTCGGATCCTTGAGGGTTCCACCTCCTCCTGTGTCCGAGACGAGCGGTGTGACGGTGAAGCTGTTGCTACCCGACGACGCACCGGCGATTCCGGCGGCGGCGAGCACGAGCGCTGCTCCTGCGAGCACAGCCAGGAGCCGCCTGAAGGGGCGGGCCATCGCAAACCTCCTCGTTCCCCCAAGGGTTGATTCCCTTCGCTCCCACTACGTCGCCTGCGCTACGTCGGATTTGCAGCTCGGGGTTGCGACAAAGAGAACGAGGCGCCCTGCGGCGCCTCGTTCTCGAACGCGAAGTCAGCCGGCGCCTCAGGCGCTGCTGTCTGCAGGCAGCAGGAAGTCGGGTTTCGACTCGAGCTGCTCGAGCTCGCTCTCCGAGCCCATGCGGACCGGCCCCTTGAACCACTTGCTGGCCGAGAGAATCCACCAGCCGCCGAACAGGATCAGTGCACCGCCGATCGTCAGCGGCGCATAGTTGACGAAGTTCCAATTCAGGCCGTTCCCGGGAATGCCCGACGGAACCGTCGGCAACATGAAGACCACGGAAATCACCACGACCCACGCAATCGCGATCACGTTGATCCACTTGTAGTGCTTACCGAGGTTCCACACGCCTCGCTCGAATGATTCACCTTGGCGCAGACGCAGGATCACGGGCAGGATGAACGCGATGTAGAGCCCGGTCGTACCGACCGACGTACCGACGTAGTACCCCGCGTAGTTGTTCCACCACGTCGGTACGAGAAGCAGGAAGCCCGCGGTCGAAACCGCCGCGACCGACCAGACCGGAACGCGGTGGCGCGAAACCCTGCGCCACAGGTGATGTCCTGGAACGGCACGGTCGCGCGAGAACGCGAACAGCATCCGCGAGCCGGAGGTCACGCACGCCGTGAGGCAGTAGAACTGCGCCACGACGATGATCGTGAGCAAGAACTCCGCCCAGTGCGTGCTCATCGACGTCTGCCAAATGTAGGTGACGACATTCGCTCCAGCGCCGAGCGCGCCATTCGTGTCGGGGATCGCGAACGTGACGGCGACGAGTAGGACGAAGCCGGCGACCACGGAGACCACGACCGAGTAGAGCAGCCCGATAGCCGCGGCACGGGATGCCTCATGCGTCTCTTCCGACATGTGAGCCGACGCGTCGTAGCCGGTCAGCGTGTACTGGGCCATACCGATGGAGCCGATCGCGAACACCATGAGGAACACGACGCTGCTCCAGCCGTGACCTGAGAAGCCCGAGTTGTTGAGGGTCTTCCCAAAGACGTACGAGAACGACTGGTGATGGTCCGGAACGAAGATGAGCGCGACGACGATGACGATGACGCCGAGAACGTGCCAGTACGCCGAGACCTTGTTCACCATCGACGTGATGCGAACGTCCCAGACGTTGAGGAGCGCCGCCGCGAGCAGGAAGGCTGCGAACAGGTAGAAGATGTGATGGCGATCGTTCGGGTACCCCCACCAGAAGTTGAACAGGGCCGTCCCGAAGGTCGCAAGCCCGTATCCGACTGCGCCGATGATCCCGATCAGGCCGATCAGGTTGAACCAGCCGGTGAACCAACCCCACGCAGCGTTGCCGAGCTTCGACGACCAGTAATAGAGGCCACCTGCCGTGGGGTACGTCGAGGCGATCTCAGCCATCGACAGGGCGACGAAGGTTGTGAACACACCGACGATCACCCAACCCCACGTGACGGCGACAGGTCCGCCGTCCTGAAAGGCGAAGACGTACGACGTGAGGCAGCCGGCGAGGATCGAGATGATGGTGAAGCTGATCGCAAAGTTGCGGAACGCGTCCATCGCTCGGAAGAGCTCCTGCGCGTAGCCCAGACGATGGAGGGTCTTCTCGTCCTCCGTGAGTTGCGGCCCGCCTACAGCGGGCGCTTCACTACTCATGCTGCCGCCTCCCATGTTGGTTGACACACCCAGTTCGCGTTGGCGAGTGTCTATTCACTCCTGTAAACACAGGTCCTGTCAAGGACGCGACGCAAACCCGACTGATATCCAGGCCTGAACCCCGAAACGAGGTCTCCCGGTGCTGACGCTCGACGAATTCCGCTCTGATGCAACGCTGGACACGGTGATCATGGGATTCACCGATATGCAGGGCCGGCTGCTCGGCAAGCGACTGCACCGGGATTTCTTCCTCGAGCAGGTCGACCACGGGCACGGCACCGAGGGCTGCAACTACCTGCTGGCGCTCGACATGGAGATGGATCCTGTGCCGGGCTACGAAATCGCGTCATGGGAGCGCGGATACGGCGATTTCGATCTCGTCCCCGACCTCGCGACGCTGCGCCGCCTGCCGTGGCTCGAGGCGACAGCGCTCGTGCTCTGCGACGTTGCGTGGGCGGACGGCTCGCCTGTTCGCCCGTCACCGAGGCAGGTGCTCCGCGCGCAGCTCGAGCGGGCGCACGCCCTGGGCTACGACGTCATGGTCGGCTCCGAGCTCGAGTTCTATCTCCTCCGCGAGACCTACGAAGAGGCCCATCGCAAGGGTTATCGCGAACTGACGCCGTCAGTGCCGTACATCCTCGATTACCACATCCTCGCGACCACCTTCGACGAGCCGCTGCTGCGGCAGATCAGGAACGGCATGCAGGGCGCCGGCATCAGGGTCGAAACGTCGAAGGGCGAGGCGTGGCCGGGCCAGCAGGAGATCAACTTCCGCTTCGCCGACGCGCTGACGATGGCCGACAATCATGTTGTCTACAAAAACGGCGCAAAGGAGATCGCGCACTTGAACGGGTGCTCGATCACGTTCATGGCGAAGCCGGATCACACCTGGATCGGATCGTCGTGCCACATCCACTCGTCGCTGTGGCGCGACGGCGAGCCGGCGTTCGGCGCGGACCGCGCGGTCTTCGATCGGTATCTCGCGGGGCAGATTGCATGCGCGCGTGACTTCGCCGTGTTCTTTGCGCCGAACCTCAACTCGTACAAGCGGTTTGCGGCCGGCTCGTGGGCGCCGACGACTCTCGCCTGGGGCATGGACAACCGCACGTGTGGCTTCCGCATCGTCGGCTCGGGCGGTGCGATGCGCGTGGAGTCGCGGATCCCGGGCGGCGACGTGAATCCGTATCTCGCGTTCGCCGCGACGATCGCGAGCGGGCTGCACGGCATCGAGAACGACCTGTCGTTGCCGCCCGCGTTCGAGGGGAACGCGTACGAGTCGGACGTCGAGCGGTTCCCGTCGACTCTGCGTGACGCGATCGACGTGCTCGATCGGTCGTCGATTGCGCGCGCCGCGTTCGGCGAGGACGTCGTCGCGCACTACCTCAACTATGCGCGTACGGAGCAGGCGCTCTTCGATCGCGTGGTCACGAACTGGGAGCGCGAGCGTCTCTACGAGCGTGGATAGCGGATGAAGCCGGTAATCGGGATCACGACCTACCTCACGCCCGCGTCGTGGGGCGCGTGGAACCTCGACGCGGCGCTGGTACCCGCGGACTACGTCCGCGGCGTCGTCGCCGCGGGTGGTGCGCCGCTCCTCGTTCCGCCGGGGGCGGACGTCGAGCGGACGCTTGCCGTCGTCGACGGCCTGGTCTTCACGGGCGGTTCGGACATCGACCCGACGCTGTATCGCGCCGCAGCACATACGGAGACCAACGGGATCGTGCGCGAGCGCGACGACTTCGAGCTCGAGCTGATGCACGCCGCACTCGATCGCGACGTGCCACTGCTCGCGATCTGCCGCGGCTCGCAGGTGCTGAACGTCGCACGCGGCGGGGATCTCGAGCAGCACGTGCCGGATCGGGTCGGGACCGACGTGCACAAGCAAGTGCCTGGTGTGTTCGCGGATCACGATGTCGAGGTCGTGGGCGGAACCCGGCTCGCGTCGTTGCTCGGCGACCGGCACGACGTCAAGTCGCACCATCATCAGGGGTTCGGCGCGGTGGGTGAGGGCCTGCGCGTCGCCGCGCGGGCGCCGGACGGAACGGTGGAGGCGCTGGAAGATCCGGCCGGGCGCTTCACGCTCGGCGTCCTGTGGCATCCCGAAGCCGGCGAGGATCGCGCGCTCTTCAAAGCGCTCGTCGCGGAAGCGGCGGCGTACGCCGCCAGCACGCGCGCCGGCACTTCCTAGAACCCGTTGCCAAGCAAGGGTTGCGAGAGTGGAACGAAGAATCCACAGGGAGCCTGCGTGCACGCACTTCGTCTAGCCCGTTGCCAGGCAAGGGTGACAAGAGTGGAACTTCGGTCGCCGACGGGCTCAGGCCGAGCTACGGTCGTCGCGTGCCGCCTCGCACGCCGCCCATCGAGCCGCAAGCGATGTACCACGTGGGCTCGCGTGGGAACTTCGGCTGTCCTCTGTTTCAGAGCGACGGTGAGTACGAGCTCTTTCTCGAGCTGTATGCGAAGTACTCCGCGAAGTTCCGCTGGCAGACGCTCGCTTGGTGCCTGCTTTGGAACCACTACCACTTCCTCGTCGAGCTCACGGAAGGCGGCCTGTCTGAGGGGATGAAACGGATCAACCACAGCTTCTCGCGCCGCATGAACACGCTCTACGGTCGAACGGGCAGCGGCCACCTCGTGCGCCACGGGTTCGATGCACGTCGCATCGACACGGACGCATACCTCGTCGAGGTCAACCTCTATATCGACCTAAACCCGGTGGAAGCCGATCAGTGCCAAATGCCGGAGCAGTGGCGGTGGTCGGGCTGCGCGGCGACGCTCGGCCTCGCCAAGCCGAGGCCGTTCCACAATGTCGAGGCACAGCTCGAGCATTTCGGCTCGTCGGTCGTGCGAGCGCAGGCGGCATACCGTCGGCTCCTCGCCAGCGAACCGGTCGCCGCGTGATTCAATCGCCTGCGTGACCGTCAACGTCATCAACCCCGCGAACGAGGAGACGATCGCCACGCTCGAGTCGGCCGGCGTCGGCGAGACCGACGCGGCCGTCGCCAAGGCCCGCGCTGCGTTCGCGCCGTGGCGCGCAGTCTCTCCGCGCGACCGCGGGCGTCTGCTCCGCCGGCTCGCGACGCTCGTCGAGGAGCACCACGAAGAGCTGGCGCGCATCGAGTCGGCCAACGTCGGCAAGCCGATCGCAGGCGCGCGCGGCGAAGTCGGCATGGTCGCCGACGTCTTCCACTTCTATGCCGGCGCGATCGACAAGAGTTACGGCGAGACGATTCCCGTCGCCGGCGGCGTCGACCTGACCTTCCGTGAGCCGCTCGGTGTCGTCGGGCTGATCGTGCCGTGGAACTTCCCGCTGAACATCGCCTCGTGGAAGCTCGGCCCAGCCCTCGCAACGGGAAACACCGTCGTGCTCAAACCCGCCGAGCTGACCCCGCTCTCCGTCGTTCGGCTCGCCGAACTGGCGCTCGAAGCCGGCATCCCCGAAGGCGTCTTCAACGTCGTCGTCGGCAAGGGCTCCGTGGTCGGGCAGCGCCTCGTCGATCACCCGGACGTCGCGAAGATCGGCTTCACCGGCTCCACAGAGGTTGGCCGCTCGGTAATGGCCGGCGCCGCAGCGACGATCAAGCGCGTCACACTCGAGCTCGGCGGCAAGTCGGCCAATGTCGTCTTCGCCGACGCCGATCTGGAGAAGGCCGCCGCCGCCGCGCCCTACGCGGTATTCGACAACGCCGGCCAGGACTGCTGCGCACGGTCGCGCATCCTCGTCGAACGAAGCGCGTACGACCGCTTCGCCGATCTGCTTGTCGACGCAACACGCGGCATCGTCGTCGGTGACCCGTCCGACGACAGGACCGAGATGGGCCCACTCATTTCCGCGGCCCACCGCGACACGGTTGCCAGCTTTGTCGACGGCACACCCCTCTTCCAGGGCACGGCGCCCGACGGCAAGGGGTACTGGTTCCCGTGCACCGTCGTCGAGGCGCGACCCGAAGATCGCGTCGCGCGCGAGGAAGTGTTCGGCCCTGTCGTCGCGCTCATCCCCTTCGACGACGAAGCCGACGCGATCCGGATCGCCAACGACACGCCGTACGGCCTCTCCGGCTCGATCTGGACACAGAACGGCGCGCGCGCGCTGCGTGTCGCGCGGGCGATCGAAACCGGCGTGCTCAGCATCAACTCGAACAGCTCGGTGCGCGTGTCGACGCCGTTCGGCGGGTTCAAGCAGTCCGGGTTCGGCCGCGAGCTCGGGATGCACGCGCTCGAGGGTTACACCGAGATCAAGAACGTCTACTACTCCACGGAGGGCTGATGGGCCGTCTCGACGGGAAGGTGTGCGTGATCACCGGCGCCGGTGGCGGCATGGGCCGCGACGCTGCGATCCTCTTCACCGAGGAGGGCGCGAAGGTCTGCGCCGCCGATGTCAATCTCGAAGCCGCGGAAGAAACGGTCTCGCTGTGCACGGGCGACGCGTTCGCGCAGCAGGTCGACGTCGCCGACGAGGAGAGCGTCGCAGCGACGATGCGGGCGACCGCCGACCGGTTCGGCGAGATCGAGGTTCTCTACAACAACGCCGGCATCTCGCCGCACGACGATGCGTCCGTACTCGACACGAGCGTCGAGGCGTGGGATCGCGTCCAAGCCGTCAACACCAGAGGCGTCTTCCTCTGCTGCAAGCACGGCATCCCTCACCTCCTGAAGCGCGGCGGCGGCAGTGTGATCAACGTCGCAAGCTTCGTCGCCATCGTCGGGGCAGCCACGAGCCAGATCTCGTACACCGCGTCGAAGGGTGCAGTGCTCTCGATGACCCGCGAGCTCGCCGTGCAGTTCGCCCGCGAGCAGGTCCGTGTCAACGCCCTCTGTCCAGGCCCGGTCGAGACACCGCTCTTGCTCTCGATCTTCGGCGACGACCCGGCCGCGCTCGAGCGGCGTCGGGCCCACTGGCCGACGGGAAGGCTTGCGAAGCCGCGCGAGGTCGTGAACGGTGCGCTGTTCCTGGCCTCCGACGACTCGTCGTATGTCACCGGTGCGACGTTCCTCGTCGACGGCGGGCTCACCGCTGCGTACGTCACGCCCGCCTGATGCGCGTCGCGCTCATGATCGAGGGCCAGGAGGGCGTCTCCTGGGAACAGTGGCTCGCGCTCGCGCAAGCGGCGGAAGACGCGCGGCTCGACGGCCTCTTCCGCTCCGACCACTACAAGTCGATCGTGCGCGGAGATCCCGCCGGGTCGCTCGACGCATGGGCGACGCTCGCGGGCCTCGCGGCCGTCACGAAGACGCTCCGGCTCGGGACGATGGTCTCGCCGGTCACGTTCCGCCGCGTCTCGATCCTCGCGAAGCTCGTCACCACCGTCGACCACATCTCGCAGGGCCGCGTCGAGCTCGGTCTCGGCGCGGGCTGGTACGAGGACGAGCACAACGCCTACGGCCTCGCGTTCCCGCCGCAGCGCGAGCGGCTCGACGAGCTCGACCGCCAGCTCGCCGAGGTCGTCCGACAATGGACCGAGGACGAAGGCATCTGGCCGAAGCCGCTCCAGCAGCCAAGACCGCCGATCATCGTCGGCGGCGGCGCGAAACCACGTACGGTCGCCGCCGCGGTCGCATACGCCGACGAGTACAACACCGTCTGGCCGTCCGTCGAGGAAGCGCGCGAGCGGAAGCAGCGGGTCGACGACGCGGCGCAGGCGGCAGGTCGTGAGCCGCTCCGCTTCTCGATGATGACGAGCTGCGTCGTCGGGCGTGACCGCGACGAGCTCGAACGCCGGCTCGAAGCGCTCCACGACCTGACCGGGAGCGGGCCCGCGATCGCAGGCACCGTCGACGAGGTCGTGGATCAGCTCCGCGCCTACGAGGCCGTGGGGGTGGATCGCGCGATGCTGCAGCACCTTGTCCACGAGGACGTGGAGATGGTCGGCGTCCTGGGCGACGTCGCAGCGCGTCTACGCTAGGCGAGCCATGCCCGCCGTCGCAGTCGCCGGCCTCCGCAAACGCTACGGCGACCAGGAGGCACTCCATGGAATCGACTTCTCGATCGAGACCGGCGAGGTCTTCGGGCTGCTCGGACCGAACGGCGCAGGCAAGACGACGACCGTCGAGATCCTCGAGGGCTACCGCGATCACGACGGCGGCGAGGTGCAGGTGCTCGGCATAGACCCGCAACGGGGCACGAGCGCCTGGCGTGAGCGCATCGGCGTGATGCTGCAGTCGTCGTCGCTCTACCCGAACCTGACGGTGCGCGAGAGCTTGCGCGTGTTCGGGGGTTACTACTCAGCGCCGCGCGGTGTCGACGAGGTGATCGAGATCGTGGAGCTCGGCGCGAAGGCCGATGCGCGAGTGCGCACACTCTCTGGTGGTCAGGCGCGCCGCCTCGATCTCGGCCTCGCACTGATCGGCGACCCGGAACTGATCTTCCTCGACGAGCCGACAACCGGATTCGATCCCGGTGCGCGCCGAACGGCCTGGCAGACAATCCGCAACCTCCGCGAGCTCGGCAAGACGATCCTGCTCACGACGCACTACCTCGACGAAGCCGAGCAGCTCGCCGACCGGGTAGCGGTGCTGCGCGCCGGCGAGATCGTGCGCGAGGGAACACCCGCAGAGCTGACCGGCGGCGCCGTCGAGACCGAGATCCGCTATCGCCGCGACGGCAGCGAAGTCATCGAACGGACGCGCGACCCGACCCGCCGCCTGCACGAGCTGACCTCCGCCGCTGTCGAGCGCGGCGAGGAGCTCGACGAGCTCGAGGTCAAACGACCCGACGCTCGAGGACGTGTACTTGGAGCTGACCGCCGAGTGAAGCTGTTCCTCCACGAGCTGCGCACCGAGCAGATGCTCTTCTGGCGGAACCGCGAGGCCGCGTTCTTCACGTTCTTCCTGCCGATCATCTTCTTCCTCGTCTTCGGATCGATCTACGGCAACTGCGCGCATCTCGGGGACATCCGCGGCGCCGCGTTCCTCGAAGCCGGGATGATCGGCTACGGCGTCGCGTCGACGGCGTTCGCCGGGCTCGCGATCACGATGGTGATCCGACGCGAGAGCGGCGTCCTGAAACGGATCCGCGCGACGCCGCTGCCGCGCCGCGACGTACCTCGGCGCCGTGCTCGCGTCGACGTTCCTCACGTTCCTGATCGAAGCAGTCGCTGCTCATCGTCCTCGGCCGCGTGCTCTTCTCCGTGCCGTTCCCGCGCGGCCGTTCTCGCTGCTCGTCGCGCTCGCGATCGGCGCCGCGTCTGCTTCGCTGCGCTCGGCCTCGGCCTGACGGGGTTCGTCCGCTCCGCCGAAGGCTCGTCGGCGGTCGTGAACATCGTCTACCTGCCGATGGCGATCATCTCCGGGCACGTTCTTCACGCCCCAGCACTACCCGACGTTCCTGAAGGGCGATCGCCTACGTCCTGCCGCTCACCTACTTCACGCGGCTGACCCGCGACGTGATGGTCTTGCACCACCACATCTGGGTGGACTCGGCGCGCCGTCGCAGTCGTCCTCGCCTGGGGCGTGATCGGGCTAGTTGCCGCGATCCGGCGCTTCCGCTGGGAGCCGCGCGAGGGCTAACGGAACCTGAACTGGCTCCACTAACGTTGTAGAAGCAATGGATCCGACAATGGCATTCGCGGCGGACGAGCGTGAGCCGCCCGCAATCGAAGTGCGCGTGAACTTCGGCGTCTACGCAGGACGCGAGGCGACGCTGGCCGAGATCGACCGGCTCGCCGCGTGGCTCCTCGACGAGGTCGGCGAGGTATCGATCATCTCCGAGCAGCGACACAGTTCGACCCGGACGTCGAAGCATCCGTGCACCAGGTACGCATCGAGGTCGCAGCCGATCGCGCACCGGCCGACGAGGCGGAGCGAGCCAAGATGGAAGAGCGGATCGTCGAACGGGCCGAGCACTGGGCGCGGCTCGTGCGTGGCAGAGCGTCACGTCGAGATCACGACGGCCTAGTTCGCGAGCCCCTCGACCTCGTCGAGCGTTCGCCGCGCCTGACGGTGCGCGATCGCGTCGAGCCCCGGGCCGGCGAGCTTGTCGAGCACGCCGCGCAGGTGGAGCTCGGTCCGCCAGCGCATCACCGTCTCGTCGCCGTCCGCCTCGAGGTCGAACGTCGAGGTGACGTCCGCGCCGCCGCCGTGCGCGTGCAGCGCGGCGTGCTCCGGCGGATCGCCGGTCGAGCACCTCGAAGCGAATCGTCACCGCCGGCGCGAGCGGCAGCGGCGGCTTCACCTTCGCCTGCCAGTGATCCGCGTCGATCACCTCGTGGCTCCTCACAGCCGGCATCGCCGCCGCGATCACGTCCGGGCTCGTCAACAGCTCGAAGACACGCTCGCGCGGCGCCGCGAAGCGCCACTCGCCTTTCGACCACTGTCACGGTCGGGACGCTAACGCGTCAGCGTGATCTTCGACAGCCCGAGCGGATTGTCGAGGTCGACGCCGCGCAGGGTCGCGAGCCGCATCGCCATCATCTGGCCGGGCACGACCGCGACGAACGGCGTGAGCCATTCGGCAACGCCGGGGATCAGCGGCAACGCGATGTCCGCAGACGCGGCAAGCTCGACGTCGTCGGTGACCGCGACGATGCGCGCGCCGCGGGCGGCGACGGCCTCGATCGCGGTGCGCAGCTCCGGCAGCGCCGGGCCGGAGGGCGCGACCGCGACGACCGGCCAGCCGGGCGCGATCGCGGCGACCGGCCCGTGCATCAGGTCGGCGGCCGAGTACGACTCGAACGAGCAGGCCCGACAGCTCGCGGACCTTCAGCGCGATCTCGAACGACGTCGCGATAGTTGATTCCCCGGGCGATGACGGTGCCGCCTTCGATGCTCGGCGAGCGCGTCGATCGCGCGGGCGTCGCTGCGCCGAGCGGTCGAGCTGCCGCGCGAGCTGGTCGGGTACCCGCGCGCAACTCGGCGAGCGCGCGCTCGTCGCCCGTCGAGGCCGCAAAGATCAGCGCGACCGCGCCGAGCGAGTTGACGTACGTCTTCGTCGCGGCGACGGCGTGCTCGTCGCCCGCCTCGAGCTTGAGCACCGCCGTCGGCGGCGAGCCCCGAGCGGCGATGCCGGCGAGTTCGTGATCGCGACGGTCGGCCGGCCCTGCCGCTTCGCCTCGTCGACCACCTCGACCACGTCCGGGCGACTTGCCCGACTGCGAGATGCCGATCACGAGCGCGCCGTCGAGCCGCGGCGGCTGCCCGTACAGCGTGAAGAGCGACGGCGTCGCGAACGCGACCGGCACCCGGTGTCGCGCGGCCGAGCAGGTACTGCGCGTAGCGCGCCGCGTTCGACGAGCTGCCGCGCGACGCGATCAGGATGTACTGGACGTCGCTGCGAGCGGAAGAGCTCGCCGATCTGCTCGGCGTAGCCGTGCTGGCGGTCGAGCAGGCGGGCGAGCGCCTCCGGCTGCTCGCGCAGCTCGCGCTCGAGGTGCGTCGTCACGCGCACTCAGCTCCGACTGCCGCCGCCAGCGAACGGCTGCCGCCGCCGAAGGTGGACGACGTAGCCGCGCGCCGTGCTGCGGGACGCCAGACCGGCAGGCCGGTCTCGACGATCACCGCTCCGGGACGGTCGGCAGCGCGCATCCACGGATGACGGTGCACGTCGTGGACGACGTACACGTCGGCCATCGGGCATCTCGCCGCCCTCGCGGACGATCGTGCCGGCGCAGACGTGCTCGGCCTCGCCGGCCGCGATGTTCGCGACGGCCGGAGCTCGACGATGCGACGGCGGCCGCTCGAACGAGACGTCGCCGTCGACCACCAGCGCCCGTCCGGCGGCGCCGGCGAGGTGCTCGCGATCGACGCTCGCTGTCCGTCGGGCGTCGCGACCGGCAGCCGACGTCGACGCGGCGCGGCGGCGTCCGCGAGGCGCTCGGGATCGACCCGTGCGGCGAGCGCGGCGACGACGCGCTCGGTCGCCTCCTCGCCGAGGTCGTGCCCGACGATCAGCGCGTCGCACCCTGCCTCGAGCGCGAGCACCGCCGCGTCGGCCGGATCGTGCCGCGCACTGACGCCCTTCATCTCGAGCGCGTCCGCGAGGATCACGCCCTCGAAGCCGAGCTCGCGAGCGCAGCAGGTCGTGGACGATCGCGCGATCGAGCGTCGCCGCGTCATCGTTGCACCTTGATGTGCGCCGTCATGATCGACGCGACACCGGCGCCGATCGCGGCGCGGAACGGCTCGAGTCCCGCGTCGAGCTCACCGAGCAGGACGGGCAGCGCGAGATGGGAGTCCTCCACCGTCGAGCCGTGACCGGGGAAGTGCTTCGCGCACGCGGCGACGCCCATGCGCTGGCACCCTCGCACCGCAGCCGCAACATGACGCGCGACGAGCACAGGATCGGAGCCGAAGGCGCGCGTCCCGATCACCGGGTTCTCGGGCACGTTGACGTCGGCGACCGGCGCGTAGTTCCAGTTGACCCCGACCGCCGCGAGATCGGCCGCGATCGCCGCAGCCACCTCCTCGGTCAGCGCCGGATCGTCGACGACACCGAGCGCGGCGCCGCCGGGGTACGAGCTGCCCGGTCCGCCACTCGAGCCGCGTGACGTCGCCGCCTTCCTCGTCCAGATCGCGAGCAGCACCTCGGCGCGCTCGGCGCGCAGCGCCGCCGTCAGCGACGCGAGCGACTCGAGCGTGTCGACGTTGTAGGCGAAGAGCACGATCCCGCCGCCGCCCTCGGCGAGAAAGCGCCGAATCCAGTCCGGCGGACGTCGGAACCGGGAAAGCTCGGGAAAACGCAGCGGGCCGCGAGCTCTCTGCTCACTTCACGGCTCCCGCGGTCAGCCCGAACGCGATCTTCCGCTGGATCAGCAGGAAGAAGACGACGACCGGGATCGCGGTCAGCGTCGACGCAGCCATCAGCGCGCCCCAGTCGGTGTGTCGGCTCGTGCCGTAGAAGTACGACAGCCAGACGGTGAGCGTCTGCTTCGCCTGGTCGTTCAGCAGCACGCGCGCGAAGATGTACTCGTTCCAGCTCGTGATGAACGCGAACACCGACGTCGCGACGAGGCCCGGCCCCATCAGCGGCAGCAGGATCTTCAGGAACACGCCGACGCGCGTCGAGCCGTCGACCATCGCCGCCTCCTCGAGCTCTTTCGGGATGCCGAGCAGGAAGCCGCGCAGCGTCCACACGCAGAACGGCAGCACGAACGTGAGGTACGTGATGACGACGCCGGTCAGCACGTTCACCTGGTGGTAGCGCGCGAGCACCACGTACAGCGGAATGATCAGGCCGGCCTGCGGCAGCATCTGGATGCCGATCACCAGCACGACGAACAGCGTGCGGCCGGTGAAGCGGTAGCGCGCGAGCGCGATCGCCGCGAGGAACGCGAGCACGATCGAGATCGCGACCGTGACCCAGACGATGATCAGGCTGTTCTTCGACGTCGTCCCAGAAGTACGGCTTGTGGATCGCGGCGGTGAAGTGCGACGAGCGTCGGGTGCAGCGGGAACCAGGTCGGCGTGCAGGCTGATGATCTGTTCGTCCGGCTTGAATGCCGTCGAGATCATCCAGAAGACCGGGAACACCATCACCACGAAGACGGCGATGCCGACGGTGTCCCAGCCGAGCTGACGCGCGCCGGCCGCGCCGACGCTCACTCGTCGACCCCGATCCGCACCATCCGGCGCACGTAGACGACGCTGAGCACCGCGACGATCAGCAGCATCAGCAGCGAGATCGCGGCGCCGCGGCCGTAGTCGCTCTTGAAGTAGCCCTCTTCGAAGAGGTAGATGCTCATCAGGTAGTTGCCGGGCGTGATCTTCGCCTGGCCGATCAGCAGGTACGGCTGCGTGAACACGCCGAAGTCCCAGATGATCGAGAGGCTCGTCAGGATCAGCAGGATCGGCTTGATGATCGGCAGCGTGATGTCGAGGAACACGCGCCACGAGCGCAGCGCCGTCGACCTCCGCCGCCTCGACCAGGTCGTGCGGCACCTGCGCGAGGCCGGCGTAGAGCGTGATCACGACGAACGGCAGCGCGCCCCAGACGATCAGCAGCGTCACCATCGTCGAGCTGCGACGACGTCGTCGCGTACCAGTCGTGCTGCGAAGAAGTTGCCGAAGTGGAGCTTGTCAGTACGTAGTTGAGGACGCCGTTCTCGGTAGTTCGTCATCCAGTTCCAGACCTCGCACGGCGACGACGACCGGCATCGACCAGACGAGCACGAGCCCCGAGGTGAGCAGAATGCGCACCCACGCGCTGACACGCACGAGCAGGAGCAGCGCGACCAGCATCCCGAGCACGATCGTGAGCGTCACGTTCGCCGCCGTGAAGATCACGGTTCGGAGCAGCGTGTGCCAGAAGACCTGGTCGTGCAGGACCGAGCGGATAGTTCGCGAGCCCGACCGACGGGCCCGAGTGCCGGATCAGCTCGAAGAGCCCGTACTGCTCAGTCGACAGCTTGACGAGCCAGTAGAGCGGATAGCCGAGGATGACGCCGATCACCGCCGACCACCGGCGACGATCAGCGTGTACGGGATCGCACCGCGCGCAACCCTGCCCCAAACACGGCGACCGCCGCCGAGACGTCCCCAAGAGCGTCTCGGCGGCGGCGGTCGTGCTGGAGCTCGGAGGGCAACTCCTGCTGGCCTACGGACTGGTTGAGCACCGATGCGATGTTGTCGCTCGCCGACTGCGCTGCCTGCTTGACCGACAGCTTGCCGGTGAGGATCTGCGCGAGCATGTTGCGGAGGATGTTCCCGTTCTCGACGTCGACCCAGTGCTTCGCCGTCGGGACGAACCAGCTCCGCGGTGCAGCGCGCTCATTGACGCTGTTGCCGAGCAGGTTGGTCGCGTTCGGGATGTTGCCCTTCGCCTCGAGCGCCTTGCTCCGATCGGGTGCTCGTGAAGTCCTTGATCCAGTCGGCCGCGAGCGACTTGTTGCCGCTCGTGACCGGCACGGCGAGATCGGAGCCGCCGAGGAAGCCCGGCATCGGCTTGCCCTGCGACGTGGCCCGGCATGACGAACTGCGCGGTGTCGGGCGTGTACTTCTTGCCGACGCAGCAGCTGAACCAGCTCGGCCCGATCATCGACGCGGCCTTGTCCTGTGCGTAGACGTCGTACGGGTTCGGGTCGGCGTCTTCGTCGGTCGGTCTTGCTCGGCCTGGACGTCGCGAGGAAGAAGTTCTTGTACGCGGTCAGGCCGGCGATCGACTGCGGCGTGGTCGAGCAGACCCTTCCACTTGCCGCTGACGCGCTGTGCGATTCCGCCGCCGTAGTCGAACACGAAGCCCATCGCCGAGTACCAGTCGGTCACCGGCGACGTAGAACGGCGAGAAGCCCTTCTGCGGGTTCTTCGCGAGCAGCTTCTTCGCGTCGGCGACGTACTGCGCCGTGGTCGCCGGCAGCTTCGCGATCCCGGCGCTTCTTGAAGAGGTCGGTGCGGTAGGTGACGACACGCGAGCCCGCGTAGTACGGGACGCCGAACGTCTTGCCGCCGGTAGACTCCCGACTTGGCGAGTCCGGTGAGCCAGTTGGCCGAGTTGGCGAACGAGCCCTTCGACGAGGTCGAGGTCGGCGAACGCGCCTGCCGCCATGTACTTCGTCATCTCGGTGTTGCCCATCTCGATCACGTCGGGGCCGCGCCGCCGCCGGCGCGAGCGTGCGCGTCGAACTTCTGGAGGTGATCGCCCCAGTTCTGGTACTGGATGTTGACCGTCAGCCGGGATGGTCGGACTGGAACTGCTGGTTCGCTGCCGCGACGACGATCCGGCCAGCCGGTCTGCGCGTCGACCTGCAGCCAGACGGTGATGCTCGTTGCAGTCGCCTTCTTGGTCGCGCCCGAGGTCGTGGCCGACGACTGCGGCTGCCGCAACAACAGCGACGAGACAGAGAGCGACGATGCTGCGTCTCTTCATCTGGATGCCTCCAGAGTCAGGGCGGCCCTGCTCCACGCGAGGGGTCTCGGCGCCGCGCATTTGGTACAGACCAGTTGCCATTCCGCGGGATGGTCTCACAGCGTTCACCGAAAAGTCAATACCAATTTTCAGAACTGGCTCTAGACCGGTGATCGACAAGCGGCTGGAGCGGCCGGCCGCCGACGCCGATCTCCGTGACGAGCCGGTAGCGGTCGCCGCGGTAGGTCGAGCTCGTGTACTCGACGACCTTGTCGTCAGCCGGTGCGCGTCACCCGCTCGAAGAGCAGCGCGGGCGAGTGGAGCGGGACGCCGAGCGCCTCGGACTCCTCCTCGTTCGTGACCGTCGGCTCGACGGTCTGCGTGCCGCCGACGATCGCGATCGTCGTAGCGGCTCGCGAGCAGGTCGTAGAACGAGTTCTCCTCGAGGTCGGTCGCGGTGAGGCCCGGGACGAGCGACTAGCGCACGTGGAGAAGCTCGATCGCCATCGGGTCGCCGTCGGCGAGGCGCAGGCGCTTGACCGCGACGACCGCCTCCGACGGCGAGACGTGCAGGATGCGTCCGAGCCGTGCGCCGGCCGGGATCGTGCGCAGATCGATCGTGCGGCTCCCCGGCGTCAGGCCGCGCGCGCGCATGTCGTCGCTGAACGACGTGATGTCGATGCCCTTCGCGACCTTCGGCTCGGCGACGAACGTGCCGGCGCCGCGGCGGCGTACGAGGTAGCCCTCGCGGACGAGCTCGTCGAGCGCCGCGCGCACGGTCAGCCGCGAGACGCCGAGATCGACCCCGAGCTGGCGCTCGGACGGGATCGCGTCCCCGACGCCGAGCGCCTCGATCAGCTCGAGCACGCGCTCGCGCGTCTCGCGCTGCTTGCTCACGACGCGCCGACCAGAGCGTGCTCGCGCGGCCGGCTCGAGCCGGGCGCCGGAGTCGGGATCGAAGTAGTGGAAGCGTGCGGGGTCGACCGCGAGCGCGATCGTCGCGCGCACGGCACGCCCGCGTGCGCGGGTCGACGCGCGCCGTGAAGAGCGCCTTGTCGGCGGGCAGCAATCCCTCTTCCGAAGCCGATTCCAGCACCTCGGCGGTCATCGGCGGCGCGTCGACCGTGGAAGAAGAGATGCGTGTCGGAGCCGAGCTCCTCGACCACTTCGACCTGCGCGTCGATCGTCGGCAGGCCGGGCGCGAAGCGTCGCGTCCTCGAAGCCCTCGGGGCGGATGCCGAGGATCACGCCGCTCGCTGCGGCGGCCCGGCGGCCACGACGGCACTGCTGTACTGGCCGAAGGCAACAGCGTCGCCCTCGTACGAGCGCTTCGACGAGGTTCATCGCGGGCGAGCCGATGAACGCGGCGATGAAGAGGTTGTGCGGCTGCGCGTACAGCTGCTGCGGGCGGTCGCACTGGAGGATCTGGCCGTCGCGCATCACCGCGACCCGCTGCGCCGAGCGTCATCGCCTCGGTCTGGTCGTGGGTGACGTAGACGGTCGTGACGCCGAGCCGCTGGTGGAGCTGCGCGAGAGACGCGCGCATGCCCGACGCGCAGCTTTGCGTCGAGGTTCGAGAGCGGCTCGTCGAGCAGGAAGGCCTGCGGCTGGCGGACGATCGCGCGTCCCATCGCGACGCGCTGCCGCTGCCCGCCGGAGAGCTGAGCGGGCCGGCGGTCGAGCAGGTCGGCGAGCCCGAGGAGCTCGGCCACTTCGTCGACGCGCTTCGCGATCTCGGCCTTCGGGGTCCGGCGCGCCTTCAGGCCGTAGCCGAGGTTCTGGCGAACGGTCATGTGCGGGTAGAGCGCGTAGGTCTGGAAGACCATCGCGATGTCGCGGCTGCGCGGCGCGAGGTCGGTGACGTCGCGGTCGCCGATCCGGATCACGCCGTCCGAGGTCACCTCCTCGAGCCCCGCGATCATCCGCAGGAGGGTCGACTTGCCGCAGCCGGACGGCCCGACGAGCACGAGGAACTCGCCGTCGCCGATCTCCAGCGAGACGTCGTCGACCGCGGTGACGGCGCCGAACGCTTGCGTCACGCGCTCGAGCCGATCCCGGCCATGCGGCGATGGTATAGACCAACGCGGCGCGACATCAAGCGCGTATCTGAACGATTGCCGCCAACTGGTATTGACCAGACGCGTGGACCACTTCTAGACTTGCGCCGATGCGACGGCAGGCTCGGAGTGGAAGCAGCACTCGTCGACGGCGTCTTCGTCGCCGGCGACGTCGAGGTCGTGGACGGCCGCGTCGCGGCGTTCGGCGTCGCGACGCCGGAACGGCCGCGGCATCGCCGTTCCCGGGCTTCGTCGACCTGCAGGTGAACGGGTTCGGCGGCGTCGACTTCCTCGACGCGGACGCGAGCGCCTACCGGCGCGCCGGCGAGGCGCTGCTCGAGACCGGCGTGACCGCGTATCTCCCGACGCTGATCACGAGCCCCGAGGAGCAGGTGCTCGCGGCGATGCGCGAGGTGCCCGTCGACGACGTCGGTCGGCCGCGCGATCCTCGGCATGCACCTCGAGGGGCCGTTCCTGTCGCCGAACCGCCTCGGCACGCACGAGGCGTCGGCGCGGCGCGACCCCGACCTCGCGCTCCTCGACCGGCTGCTCGACGCCGGGCCCGGTGCGGCTGATGACGCTCGCGCCGGAGCTCCCGGGCGCCGACGCGCTGATCGACCGGCTGCTCGAGCGCGGCGTCGTCGTCTCGCTCGGCCACACCGACGCGACCGCCGCAGCAGGCGAACGCCGCGTTCGACCGCGGCGCGCGCGGCGTGACGCATCTCTTCAACGCGATGCGGCCGTTCCTGCACCGCGACCCGGGCATCGTCGGCGCGGCGCTCGCGCGCGACGACGTGTTCGTCTCGATCATCGTCGACGGCATCCACCTCGCGCCCGAGACGGTCCGCACCGTGTGGCGCGCCGCGCGGCGGCCGCGCTCGTCGCTCGTCACCGACGCGATCGCCGCGGCGCCGCGGCACGACGGGCCGTCGAGCCTCGGCGAGCTCGACCTGCAGGTGCACGAGGGCGCCGTCCGCGGCCCGGACGGCGTGCTTGCCGGCAGCGTGCTGACGATGATCGAAGCGGTCCGCAACCTGCATGCGCTCGGTGTGCCGCTCGAGGACGCGGTCGGCGGCGGCGACGCTCGACCCGGCCCGGGTGCTCGGCGACCCCGAGCTCGGCCGGATCGAGGTCGGCCTGCCCGCCGACCTCGTCGTGCTGAGCGACCGCGTCGAGATCGAGCGCGTGCTCGTCGGCGGCGAAGTCCGCGTCGCCGTCTAGAGAGCTTCGCGCGTCGCGTCGGTGATCGGCGGGACGCGCGTCTCGGACCAGGCGACGATCACCGACGTCGCCTCGCGAACCTCGTCGCCACGACCACCTCTGCTCGAAGGTGACGCTCGATGCCGACCTTCGCGATCGCCGTGCGACAGGACCTCGACGGGCGCGGGATCTCTCGGACATTGTCGATGGACGTATGGACGATTACCGACGGCCATTCCTCGAAGTTGCCGACGCGCCGCAGGTACGCGTCGCGCGCCTCGTCGAAGAAGATCGGGTACGCCGAGTGCGTCACGTGCCCGGAGCGTCGAAGTCGGCCCAGCGCGTCTGGATGCGGTGCTCATGCACGCGTCACCGTGCCATGAGCAGCGAAGGGCAAGCGCCGCGCCGTCGAGGATCCGCACCGCGAGGAACCACGACGAGAGCGCGAGCACGATAGCACGAACGCGATGAAGCGACCGACGCCGCGAGGATGCGCGCCGCAACGAGGTCGCTGCGTCGATGCTGAGTCGCCACCGGCGCAGCTCAGGCCGGCGACCAGGCCGACGAGGACAGCACGCCCGCGACCGCGAGCACGCACGAGCGGCCGGCGCGGCACGCTGCGATAGCGCGTCGCCGGCGAGCCAGCGCGGCAGTGAGCCGTCCTGCGGCGAGCGATGCGACCAGCTTCGCCGCGCCGCCCATGTAGACGTTCATCGTCCCCATCGTCAGGGCGACGGCCAGCACCGCGGTCGCGTCGCGTCCGGCACGCCCGAAGCCGACCGAGATGAGGTCGGCGAGCGGCACGCGTCGAGTGCGTGCCGGCGGTGACGGCGATAGTGGCCGCCGCAAGGCGCGACGTAGAGAACGGTCACGACGCCGAAGGCGAGCGCCATCGCCCGCGGCAGGTCGTCGCTCGGGGTCGCCGGAACTCCCCGGCGAGCTGCGCGACTGCCTCCCAGCCGACGAAGAGCCAGACGAGGATGTTCGCCGCCGTGCCGATCGCCCACCAGCCGTGCGGCGCGAACGGCGTCCAGTTGTCGCCGCCGCGAGACGGCAGCGCGATCGCGATCGCGAGCGCGATCACAGCCGACGAGAACCGAAGCGACGATCAGCTGGAACCGGACGAGACGCGCAGGCCGAACGCACGTTCGCGGCGAGCACCGTGCCGAACATCGCCAAGCGCCGACGATCGCGGCGACGACCGTGCCCGAGCCGGTGAGATCGGCGACGTAGTAAGCCGCCGATCAGGGCGACTGCCGGCCCGCCGAGGAACATCGCGCACGACGAACCAGCCCGCCCGTGACCGCGGCCGCGGCGTCGCCGAGCCCTTCGCGCACGTAGGCGCTGACGCCGCCGGCGACCGGGTGACGCACGGCGAGCGCCGCGAAGATGACCGCGAGCGGCGCCGAGAGCACGAGCAAGCAGCGCCCACGCGACGATCGACGCGGCGCCCGGCCGCCTGCGCCGCAAGTGCGGGCACGAGCAGCACGCCGGGGCCGATCAGCGCGCCGACGTAGAGCGCAGCGCCGTGGATGACACCGAGCTTGTGGTCCCCGTCCATCCCGTTCACAACGACGGCCCTGCACGCGTTCGTCCCGGGTCGTGTCGATAGCGTCCGGCAGATGTTCCGTCACGGCTTCCGCGCCATGATCCCGCTCTGGCTCGGCGTCGCGCCGTTCGGGCTCGCGTACGCCGTCGATCGCGCACGGCGCTGGGTCTGTCCGCTCGTCGAGACGCAGGCGCTTTCCGCTCTTCGTCTTCGCCGGCGCGTCGCAGGTGAGCGCCGTCGGGTTGTTCGGTCGCGGCGCGGGCGGTCTCGAGATCGTGCTGACGACGTTCCTGCTCAACGTGCGGCATGTGCTGTACGGCGATGTCGCTCGGCCGGCGGTCGAGCTGACGCGCGGAGCGCTTGACCGCGTCGTACTTCCTGACGGACGAGGCGTACGGCGTGTCGATCGCGCGCGGCGCGCGAGCTTCCGGTTCGTGCTCGGCGCCGAGCTGAGCCTGTTCCTGCGCCTGGAACCTCGCGACGCTTCGCCGGCGCATTGCTCGGCGGCGTCATTCCCGATCCGAACCGTGCTCGGGCGTCGACTTCGTGTTCCCGCTCGCCTTCCTCGCGCTGCTCGTCCCGCTGCTGCGGCGGCGCACCGACGTGATCGTGGCCGTGTTCGCAGGCGTGCTTGCATGGGTGCTCGCGAAGGACCTGCCCGGTGGTCTGCCGATCCTCGGCGCCGGCGTCGTCGGGTGCGCTCCTCGGTGCATTTCTGACGCGGCGGCGACGAGCCGACACCGTGACGCTTCTGGTTCACCTGCGCCGGCATGGTCGCGGTCACGTTCGGCTCGCGGCTGACCGGGCTCTCGGCCTCCGCGATGCATCTGCCGCCGTTCTGGCTGCGCTTCCTGCACTTCGTGCCGATCGCGGTCTTCGCGGCGCTCGTCACGCCGTCACTGCAGGGCTCGCGCGGCGAGGGCGGGATCCGGCTCCTCGCGGCGGCGCTGGCCGCGTTCGCGGCGTGGCGTACGAGTCAGCTCGCACTCGCGATCGCCGTCGGCATGATCTCGTTCTGGTTGCTGCGGCTTCTTCCCGGCGTGACGCCTTCGTCACGCACACGCAACGCGTCCGTCACGCGCCTGCGCCGTCTTCGTGCCGGATCCGCAAATGCCCGTTCCGGACACTGGCCGCCCACCGTATGCGAGAGGTACCACGGATGACGACACCTTCCCCCAGTCGATCGGAGCCATCGCATGCAACGCATCCGCACGCTGCTCGCGCTTGTCGCGGGCGTAGTCCTCCTCGTCGCGCCCTCTGCGCGTGCCGCCTCGCCCGACCTGGTCGTCGCACAGGTCTACGGCGGCGGCGGCAACAGCGGCGCGACCTACCAGAACGACTTCGTCGAGCTGTTCAACCGCGGCGGGTCGGCTGTCGACCTGAGCGGCTGGACAGTGCAGTACGCCTCGGCGGCGAGCACGTCGTGGTCCGCGACCGCGCTCACGGGCACGATTCCCGCCGGCGGCCACTACCTCGTCCAGTTCGCCTCGGCCGGCTCGGTCGGCTTGGCGCTGCCCACGCCGAACGCGACGGGCACGACGAACCTCGCTGCAACCGGCGGCAAGATCGCGATCGTGCACGACACGAACGCACTCTCGTGCGGTGCCTCGGCAGGAAGCTGTTCCGCAGTCGCTGCTGTGCACGACCTCGTCGGCTACGGGTCGGCAACCGACTACGAAGGATCGGGTGCTGCGCCCGCCCTCTCCGCAACGGAATCTTCGCTCCGCGCCGGGTCCGGTTGCACCGACACCGATGTGAACAGCGCGGACTTCACCGCGGGGACTCCCGCACCGCATAACTCGTCGACGGCTGTAGGGACGTGCGGCAGCTCGTCTTCGCCTGGGGTGTCGCAGGGTGCAAGCGTCGCCGTCGACCTGCAGTCGGTGCTCGCGTTGAGCCTCGAGAAGAGCACGCTGAGCTTCGGCACTGCGGCCGCCGGCCAGACGCCCGCGTCGGTCGGCGAGAAGGTGACGGTGACGAGCACCGGCGCCAACGGCTACTCGCTGAGCGTCCATCGCACGGCCTTCAGCCCCGCAGACCTTCCGCTCGGGATCGGCAGCACCGCGCCGTCGGGCGGCCAGCTGAATCCCGTGCTCGGCGGCGGCGCGCTCGCAGCCGTGCCGATCACTCCCGCAGCCGACCTCTTGATCGGGACGACATCCGCCCCGAGCGCAGGAAGTGGCGACCAGTGGCCGACGAGCATCGGCTTCGTCTCCCCTCTCCCGGTCGTGCCGGCCGGCCACTACACCTCGACAGTCACCTACACGGTGATCGGCAGGTGAGCATCGCCAACGTCGTCGGCGTCGTCGCACTTGCGGCGACGCCGACGCACTCGCTCCTCTCGATCTCACCGGCGCACGTCGACCTTGCGCCGGGCGCGCATCGCGCGGTTGCGATCGACACCGGCTCCGAGCGCAATCTCGTAGTCGCCGCGCGCGTCGCCGGCTTGACGCTCGACGCGCATGGTCGGCCACGATTGGTCCGTGCGGGCGACGCCGCACCGTGGCTTCGGCTGAGCGCTGCAACGGTGCGCACTGCGCACGGCCGCGCACACCTGACGATCTCGGTGCGGCGCGTGCCGCATGCGACGGCCGGCGATCACACAGCAGTCGTGCTGCTCTCGGCGACGCAGCCGGGGTCGTCCGGCGTGCTCGTGCGGATGCGCGTCGGGCTCGTGGTGTCTGTGCGTGTTCCGGGCAAGGTGGTGCATCGGCTGGCGATCGGCGCACGTGTCACGGTGCTGCGGAAGCGACGGGCGATCGAGCTCGTGCTCGCGAACCGCGGCAACGTCACGGAGCACGTCGACGGCACGCGGCTGTCCGTGATTCTCGTGCGCGGCGGCCGGACGGTCGCGGTCCTGCGGCCGCAACGGCGGGAGTTTCTGCCGCGGTCGCAGGGACTCGTCGTATTCAGCTATGCGGCCCGGCTGCGTGGTGTGTTCACCGTGCGCGTAGGCCTCTGGCAGTCAACGGTGCTCAGCGTGCGGCGCTACCGCCTGCGCCTGTGAGGACGACGCCGTCCCGACGCGGCACAATCCCTGGGCTGCCCCCGTAGCTCAGTGGATAGAGCAGCGGTTTCCTAAACCGCGTGCGCAAGTTCGATTCTTGCCGGGGGCATACGCACAAAGCCGCTTCAGAAGCGGGGTCGCTGCCAATCTGACCGCTGAAGCAAGACGCTCCATCCATTCCGGTCTACCGCCGGTCTACCACGAACTCGCGAGTGAAGCTCCTCCTCGTAGTGATGGGGAAGCGGCGAGAACGTCGCATCCGGCAGTGACTGACGAACCTCTTACTTCAGTGTTGGACGGTCGTTACGCTGCGAGGGCGGATGCTCTGACACGATCGAGAACAGCCACGAGGCCGTTAACCTCATCAGAGCTGAAGAGATCATCTGGTCCGCGTGGAGCAAGGTCTATGAACGGCGACTCGTACAATCGTGAAGCGGACATCAAGCCGTGCTCGGTCAGTTGATTGACTATTAGGTCGACGAACTCGATCTGAGCGGCGGTCATGACCTTGCCGTCGAGGAACTCGGCGAAGGTTTCCTTGGCGGCCCCGCGGTCCAGTCCAATCAGCGACCGAACGAACACGCCAAGCCCTTGGCTTTCTTCCTTTGCCTTGGCGATCGTTTCGAAATCGCCGAGCCGGCGCCTCTTTCACCCCGGATGGCTGTCTACCGTCCGTCGGCCGGAGCAGTTGGACGCGGCCGTACACGACGACACGGGTCGGCCGACTTCTTAAACCGCGTGAAGCCGTAGCGGGATTCGCCAGTTTCGAAAGGCTCCGTGCTTACGATGGCGGCGTGGATGCCGTCAGAATCGGACCGGGGAATCTGGCAGGCAAAGGCGTCTACGCAACCCGCAAGTTCGCCGCGGGGGAAGTTGTTCTGTCCTTCCAACTAGAACCGCTCACGCGCGACCAGTTTCGGGCTCTCATGCCTGGCGACGAGCTGTTCGTGCATTCGTACGGCGGGCGGCGTTGGCTCTACCCGCAGCCCGCACGCTGGGTCAACCATGCCGATCAACCCTCGTGCTACCCAGACATCGCGCGCGGCTGCGATGTCGCGCTACGACCGATCAAGGTCGGTGAGGCGATCACCATCGATGCCACCCAAGAGACTCGCGTCGAGCTCTCGACGTTTTTCGATGCCTACGTCAATGCTCAGCAAGCCAACGACCTCGAGGGGCTGCGTTGTCTCATAGCGGCGGACGCCGTGCTGTGGGAGAACGGGCGGGTCACACGAGGCGCTGAGCGCGTCGCGTCAACACTCGTCGCCAAACCAGCGCAGCCACTCGTCAAGCCCGAATGGCAGGTCGCAACCGGGCGCTGGGAGGCGCTGTGCTCGGCACAGCTGGCCGACGAAGCCAGCGAGGCGCACGCGACCATCTTTCTGCGGGTCATGGAAGGCAACTGGCAGGTCGTCTACGACCATCGCGGTTAGTTGCTCGACCGGAGCCGTCAGGATGCAGAAGAAGGGGAAGCGGTAGATGACCGCTTCCCCTTCTCCGCGCCTCCATCCCCAGAGAGGAGGCGCGCCGGCTCACGCCGGATGCTGCCGCGCGTGCCGTACGCCGTGGCGGAACGTGATCGCCCCGCCAACGATCGTGAGCGCAACCAGTGCGACCCAGCCGGCAAGCGGCCAGTCGAATCCCGCCGAGCTTCCGGTCGCGGTGAATGACGTGTCGTGCGCCGCTGACGGAGTGACGATCCGCGTGAACGGCGGCTCGTTCTTCGGCTCGGGTCGCGGGCTGACGTCGACAACACCGTTATGGAAGGTCGACTGCGCCAGTGCGCGCGAATCCACGTGACGGGTGAAGGGCCACTGGTTCTTGGGCTCGGCGCTCGCCCGGCCGACACCGGCGGCAAGAACGAGGACGAAGGTCGCGACAAGGAGAGTCTTGCGTGGTGCGAGCACTTCGAGTGCCTCCTTAGGTCGTGGCCGCCCATGCGGCCGATGCGAGGAGGCTGCGCGAGGACTCTGACTGTGGTCTTATGCGCCGCTGACGGCCGGCTGACCGGGGCAGGTCACCCGGTAGGAGCCGCCCACGAAGCGCCGCCACTCGTCGCGGGAGAAGTTCCGGCCGGCGACCGCGCAGGCATGCTCTTCCCACGCGGAGACCGAGGTCGGCCAGATCTCGCCGGCGTCGGTGCCCCACACGACCACCAGATGTTTGCCGTCGGGCGTAAACCTGGCGTTGCCCCAGCCGAGGTCGCCGGGCAGGTCGGTCCCGAGCTGCTGCAGACTCGAGGTCGTCCAGAGCTTCACATGGAGGTCGGAACCGCCGGCCGTCGCGAACGTCGAGCCGCCCGGCCCAAAATCGATGCTCGAGATCGGCGCCTCCGCGGCGAGCATCGGCTTGCCGATCTGACGTCCGGTCGTCGGGTTCCAGCGCTGCACCAACCCTGACCAGTTGCCCGTGAACAGCGTCCCTGTGGAGCTGAACGCGACCGCCGTAATCCCAATACTGCCCTTGACATCTATCCGCCGGACAACGCGGCCCGTGGACGCGACATAGAACGTGACGACATTGCTCTCGTCACCCGCCACGAGCGTCTTGCCATCCGGCGAAAACGCGACGGCTGTCACCCAGCCACGCCTGCTTCGCGACTTCCACAGCAGCCGACCGGACGCCGTGTCCCAGACAGCCGCGGTGCCGTAGCGCCACGGGATCTGTGGAGCCGTGTGGTTGACGTCTCCGGCGGCGAGCAGCGACCCGTCGCGCGAGAAAACGAGGTCGGTCACCGCCTCGGGGAAGCCGGTCGTCGAGCCGAGCCCGCGCAAGGGGCGCACGAGCCGCGGCGTGCCCCGGACGTCCCAGAGCTGGACATGGCCGCCGCCGCCACTGACTGCAACCGAGCCAGTCTCAGACCAGGCGAGCGCTCCGATGTCGCCGCCCGTCGAGACAGGGAAGGCGAGCTCGCGCTGTGACGTCCGAGCGTCGAAGATTCCGACCCGCGTCCGGTCGACGCGCGTCGCAAAACGGGTGCCGTCGGGTGAGATGGCTAGCGGCGCTGCAACCGTACTCTCGTCCGGGCCGAGTCCGAACTCCGAAACATGGCCTGCCGCGAACCGCTCACCGAAGCTCCGATTCCCGGCGAGGTCCCACACGAAGACGGCTCCGTCGAGGCTGCAGGTGAAGAGCGTCTTCCCGTCCCGAGAGAACGCCGCGCCGATCACACGAGACGCGTGGCCGACGAAGCGGTGGCTGATGGTCCCGGTCGCGACATCCCATGCGAGCACGGAGCCGTCGGCCGCTCCTGTGACAAGCGTTCGGCCGTCCGGCGAGAACTCCAGCGTCTCCACCGGCGCGCCCTGGTTGCCGTTCGCGGTTCGCAGCCGGCCCGTGTGCAGGTTGACGAGGCGGACGGTGCCGTTGAGATCGACGTCGGCCAGCGTCCGTCCGTCCGCGGTGACGGCCTTCGGGTCAAAAGGAGCGAGCAGCGCGGGCAGACGGCGCCGCGCGAGCACCCGCAGCGAGCTTCCGTCCAGCCACAGGACCTCGCGGTCACCGACGAGCAGAAGACGGCTGCCCGCGACACGCTCGATGATGTTTGCGCCGACAAGCGGGAGCGGCCGAGCGCTGACGAGCCGCTTGCCGGTGGTGAGGCTCCACTGGTCGACGTAGGTTCGGCCGTCCGAGCCGTCCGGCCGGGTAAGGCAGTACGCGAACGTGAGTGTGTTATTCGGCCCGAGCGCAGGCTCGCTAATGCCACACGAGCCGGAGATGTAGCGGGGATCGAACTCGAACGTCCTGATCGGCTTGAAGGTGCGGCCGTCGGCGAGCTCGAGCTCAGCGTGACCCGCATGGCCACCCCAGGCGACGAACCGTCTCCCGTCCGGCGTGTACACGGGCGGGTGGCCGTAACCGAGCGGGGACAGCGCCGTCCGGAGGTGTCTTGTTGCCAGGTCGTAGAAGCGGAGAGTTGCGAGGTTGTCAGCCACAACGAGAGTGCGGTCATCAGGGCTGACTACGGCCGTCTGAGGCCGCGAGTTGATCGGCAGCGAAAATGTCGCGATCGCCTGCGGCGCGCGCAGGAGTGTCGCGAGCAGCGTGCCTTGTGTTTCTGGGGACGGGCCGAGGTCGACCGCCTCGCGCGCGAGCAGCATCGCCTGGTCGATTCGCGTCGTCGAAAGTGCTTCGGCGCCGAGCTGACGCGCGAGCGCCTGTCGAGCCTCGCGCCGCGCGGTGCCACGTTGGAGGAGCGCCGCACCGCCGGAGAGGAGCGCAAGCACAAGCAAAGCGAACATCGCGACGGCAAACCTGCGCAGTCGGCGGTTGGCCCGGCGCTGCTCATCCAAATGGCGTTCTCCGGCGACGCGGCTCGCCTCGACGAACTCCTCTTCGAGCGGGCTCAGATCGGCCGCGTGAGTCGCCTGCCAGTCGAGGACGGCCGAGAGCCGCGGACCGCGATAGAGGTCGGCCGGGTCTCGGCGGCCGTCGTCCCACTCCCGCGCCGCTTGACGCACATGCGTCTCGAGCCGCCGTGACTCGCTCTCCTCCTGGAGCCACTCGCGCATTCGCGGCCATTCGCGCAGCAGCGCCTCGTGCGCCACCTCGACGGAACCGTCGCTCGCAGTGAGCAGCCGCGCATCGATCAGCGAGGCGAGCACGGGTTCGACGCCCGGTAGCCCGCGCGACAGCTCCGCGCTCGGCACGCGGCGGCGGACGGCGCTGTCGGCTTCGCCGACGGTCAGGCGCAGCATCACGCTGCGGGCGAGCCGCTTGCCGTCGGCGTCGAGACCATCGTAGGTTCGGTCGGCGAGGCGACCGACTGCGCCGTGAACTCCGCCCGAGGCGCGGTAGTCGGCAAGCCGGAGCGTCGAGTCGGAGCGCCGCTCCCACAACTCGAGCAGTGAGGTCGAGAGCAGCGGCAGCCCGCCGGCCTCGCCGCCGACATCGGCAAGGAGCGCCGCGACAAGCCCTGGTTCGACCTCGAGCTGCGCTCGCTCCGCGGGGACGGTGATCGCCCGCTCCAGCTCGTCGGTCGACATCGGTCCAACAAGCACGTGGCTTCCCGACAGCAGGCGCGCGAGCTCCGGGTATTCGGCGCAGCGGCCGTAGAAGTCAGCGCGTAGCGCCAGCGCGACCAGATGGCGCCGCGCCGGCTCTCGCGCGAAGCGGACGAGTGCGTCGACGAAGGCCCGCCGCTCACCCTCGTCATCACAGACCGTGAAGACCTCTTCGAATTGGTCGATGGCGACGATACAGCGCTCGCCGGCCTCGGCCGGAACCCGCTCGAGCTCGGCGAGCGGATGGACGCCGGGTCGAATCACCACGGCGGTCCAGCCCGCGCTACCCGGTAGCGCGCCGGCATCGAGCGCGCGCAGCAGACCAGCACGGAGGAGGGACGACTTGCCGATCCCGGACGGCCCGACGACACCGACGAGCGAACGCTCCGCGAAACGGGCCACGAGCTCGTCGACGAGTCGCTCGCGACCGCAGAAGAAGTGTGCATCCGCAACGTCGAACGATGCGAGGCCCTTGAACGGGCAGATTGCGACCCTGTCGCGGCCGATCGTCGGCTGCGCCGGTAGCTCAAGGCCCGGGTCGTGCACAAGCATCGACTTCTCGAGCTGCTGCAGCGGAGGGGTCGGCTCCAGGCCGAGCTCGTCGCGGAGTTGCGTGCGCGTCTCGCGGAATGCCTGCAGCGCCTCGGCTTGTCGACCGGAGCGGTAGAGCGCAAGCATGAGCTGACCCCGCAATCGCTCTTGGTACGGATTCGCGGCGACGAGCCCCTCCAGCTCCGGCACGAGGTCCGCGGTGCGGCCGAGTGCCAGGTCAGCATCGACGCGATCCATCAGCGCGCCGAGACGATGCTCCTCGAGGCGCCGCTGCTCCGTCTGGGCGAAGTCGAGTTCGACGAGGTCGGCGAGCGCAACGCCACGCCAGATGGCAAGCGACGCGCGCAGCCGCTCGGCGGCGCGCGCGTTGTCCCCTGCGGCGAGCAGCTCGCGCGCCTCGACGACGAGCTGCTCGAACCGCCAGAGATCGACGGAAGCGGCGTCGACGCGAAGGACATAGCCGGGCGGCTGCGTGACGAGCAACGACTCGGCTGCGCCGTCGGCCGCCAGGATTCGGCGCAACCGCGAGATGGATTGCTGCACCGCGTTCGCAGCGGTGTCCGTCGCGTCGTCGCCGAACAGCTCCGCGATCAGCCGCTCCGTGGAGACGGTTTCGCCTGGCCGCAAAAGGAGCAGCGCGAGGAGACCACGTTGGCGAAGCCCCCCGAGCGCGAGCGGCTCACCATCGCGCCGAGCCTCAAGGGGCCCTAGGACAGCGAACTCGAAGCGTGCGCCTTGCTCTGGCCTGTCGGCCATCCGCCGATTATGGGGCAGCGTTGGGCTCGCGCCAACACGTGCGCTCATCCGGCCAGAGGCCCGGCCGACGACAGCAACGACGGGTGGATACGAAGGCCTGCAGCCGTGCGCGAAGAAACTGGCCGCAATGAAGGAGATCGGGACATCGCGCATCGAGGCCTTCAGTGACGGAATCTTCGCGATCGCGGCAACCCTGCTGGTACTCGAGATCGGCGTCAACTCGACCAACGGTGCCCAACTTGGCCGCGAGTTGCTGCGGATCTGGCCGTCCTACCTCGCCTATGCCACCAGCTTCGTCACGATCGGGATCATCTGGATCAACCACCACCACAACATGCGTGCGATCGAGCGCGTCGATCGCACGTTCATGTTCATCAATCTCCTGCTTCTGCTCGACGTCGCGTTCATCCCGTTTCCGACCAAGCTCGTCGCCGCCTACCTTCACCGCAGCGGCGAGCGGCCCGCGGTCATTGCCTACGCCGCAACGCTGCTCGTAATGGCTGTCCTCTACACGCTGTGGTGGCGATACGCTCGTGCCGGCCGAAGATTAATCGCGCCCGGAGTCGAAGAGGCCGAACTACGCGCGATAGACCGCGGCTTCGCACCTGGCCTACCGGCGTACTTGCTCGTGTTTGGACTCGCGTTCGTCACACCGCTTGGTGCCGTCATTCTCACTCTTGCACTGGCGGCGTTCTACCTGCCATCCTCAACGCTCTTCGCCAAGCATTAACGACACGAGCACCGGACGACCTGGCGCCCTACCCAGACCAGCGTTGTCGTCGAGATGACTGACGCTGGCGATGATGAAGCAGACGAATTGCTCGTCCTGCGCGGTCGGGAGCTCGCCGCGCGTGACCGTCTCGGACGCGCTGGCGACGTGGTTGCGCGTTTGAACGACTGCATCGATGAGTCGTACGCGTTGCAGGTTCTCATCGCGTAGCTGTTCGCGCGCATCTCAGCGCACCAGCGACTACCCCTGTCGGGCATCTGAGATCCGTTCGAGACGAGCCGAAGAGCGCTGTCGCGTTCGCTCCTTCACCGACGTGACTCAGGATTACGGCGCGGAGGGTGGCCCAAGCGCCGCTTCGATCTTCGCGACCGTCGTGGCTTCGGCCTCGTCTCCGCCTGGCGCGGCAGCGGCAACAGACCTGGCGAGGTCGAGCACGAACACCCGGTAGGCATCCAGATCATCAGGCGCCTTCGACTGAAGCAACTGCACGGAAGAACGCAACGCATCAAGCGTCTCCGACTCGAGTTGGGCCGGCGGTGTCGTCACACGGAACCCGAGGCCGTGTCCCTCAGCCACCTGCCGAACGACCTCGCTCGCCGAGGTCCCACGCGCAGCGGCGATGTGCTTCGCCAGCGTCCCCGCCTCCTTGAACGAATCGAAGAAGCCGCGGTCGCTTACCGACACGAGCAGCCCGGCACCCATCGCGCCTTTGCGCAACGTCTCGAGTTCGTTCCCCTCCAGCTTCTCAGCCATCACATCTCCTCTCTTCGAAGTCCGCCGCACCGGTCCCGGCGAGCCTCACCAAGTCGCCACTCGACGACAGCGATCAGCCTCACGCCGATAAGGAGTGGAGTAGCAGACTCGGGCTAGAGCAGGCCCGTATCGAACCGGAGGCTGCCGTCGTCGTTCCACTCGATCAGCGCGCCCGATCGCAGCTCATCCCGCAGCTCGCGAGCGATCTCGAACAGTTGGTCTGTGCTCACGCCATACTCGGTCGGCGACACCGACGGGGACGGCCCGTCGACTATCGCCTCGAGCGCGTCGTGCAGTGCCTGGCGTGCCTCCGTCTCACCCATTACCGACGTGATCGTAGTCACACGTACAGGCAGTCCGCAGCGGCCCACCGACAATCTGCAATAGCTCGTGGCAGCGGGCCAAGACTGCGCTTACGGCTGCCAGGACGCAACCTGCCGTGCCATGTTCCAGGGTAGGTCGTCGAGGTCGGAGAACATGTCGGAGTCCAGCACACGGGTGTTCGTGAGCACCGCCCAGTTGAACCGCGAGTGCGTGCGGACGATCTCGGTCGCAGTTCCCGGCAGGCTGCCGGAATGCCACCAGTTGTTGAAGCTGTTGACGGCCCAGCCCTTCGCGTAGTTGCGGTTCGCGCTCGTCGGCGTCGTCATCACCCTGGTTGTCCCGGGCTGGAGGAGCTGATGTGGCGAGAAGCCGTCGACATGCGCGAGGAAGCGAACGAGATCAGTCGGCCGCGCGATCCAACCCCCGTGTGAATCCATCCGACGGACGTTCATCGAGTACGGCGAGCTATCGCTTCCCTGGCTGTAGTAGACGACCTCGCCAGGCTTCCGTTCTGCGAGCGTGTTCCCGGCGATCTCCATGTCGGTGATCCCGCAGGGGGTGAGGATCGACCTGCGCACCGAGACGGCGTACGGGCTACCGGTGAGCTTCTCGATGACGCGTCCCAGCACGCAGTAGCCGAAGTTGGAATACGCGTACGTCGTGCCCGGCGGATGCTCGAGCGGCAGGTTCGCGAGCGTCCAGCGGATCAGTTGCGTGTGATTCAGCTTTGGATTGATGAACATCGGGTCCGGTGTCGTTGTGCCGGTGTTGTCCCAGCCGCCCGCCGTGTGGGTAAGCAGGTGCCAGATCTTGATGCTCTCCACCCACCTCTTGTACGGCGGCTTCCCGTATGCCGTGCCAAGCACCCCGCGCGGCCCGAACACGTAGTCGTTCAGCGACAGCTTCCCTTTCTCGATCAACTGGAAGATCGCGGTCGACGTGATCGGCTTCGTGACGCTCGCGATCCGGAAACGGTTCTCCGTCGTCAGTGGCGTGTTCGCCGCCACATCGGCTACACCGAACGCCTCCGAAAAGACGGGTACGCCGTACTCCGCGAACGCAATCGACAATCCGGGAACGCTGTACTTCGACATGAACGCCTGCACGAGTTGGGCCATCGCGGCCTGCTCGTCCGGAGTGGGAGAGGTCGGTCCAGCGGCCGCCCGAGCAGACAGACTTCGCATGAAGCCGGCACCGACACTGAACGCCGCAGCGCCAAGAACAACCTCGCGCCGCGTTAGCCCGTTTCTCTCACGGCCGCCGATCGGCAAATCGTGGTGGAGCGGATCAGCTTTTCTTAGGGATAGCAAGGCGAAGCGGCGATGGCGGAGCCCGGACAGGTCGATTGCCGGAATCTGGCGGTTGATGCGCAGAGGTGCGCGCCTCGCCGCCGACTAGCTCTTCGGCGCCGTCACGTAATACGACGCGCCCGAGATCGCCCAATTCGGCAAGAGACTGATGTTCTTTGTGATGTTGGTCGGATAGGCGTCCACGTAGAGCCAGAAATGCGCGCCGGGTTTGACCTGGACACTCGAGAAGAGATGCTTACGGACACCACCCGGCACGACCCTTTCACCCAGAGCGCGTCCGTGACCGTCGTCCACCTCGATGTAGTACGCGCCTGTGTACGTGCCGCGGCGCCACGTGAGCGCGACGCCCGCCGACGTTGCCCTCGCAGTTACGACCTCTGGCGGTGTCACCGGAGTGAGATTGATCGTCGCCGTCCACGATGAGCCCCCTGCGCCGGTCGCCGTGTAGACCCCCGCAACCGGCGGGATGTCGGCCCAGCTGTCGCAGGTGTCCAGGGACTCGGCGGGGACCTGGATGCACTTCGTCACGAGGGCATGGCCTTTGTTCCACCCCTTCGGCCCGCGCAGCACGAAACGCACCGCAAGTCCGTACGTGAGGATGTCCGGCTTCGAGGCAGGAACGTGAAACGCGAACGACGTTCCGTGCGCGCCATCGGGATACTGGATGGTGCCGACGACGAACTGATCCTCGGTGAAGTCCTTCCGACCATCGCCGTGGGCGCCGCTTGATGCCGCGAACGACACTGCGACGGTCGCGACAGCTGCCAGCGACAGAATCACACGCGCGGCGCTGCGCACTCGGCCTCGTGCCATAGCAGCCCTCACCCTAGCGCCGGCGTCGTACGTCCACCGCAACACAGACTTGGCCAACTGGACTTCTAGTGTTGCGCGCAGACGAAGCCCGGGGAGCGAGCATTCTTGCGGTACCCGGGGATGCCAACACGGCTGAGTGGCCAGAGCACCAGGACGACGCGCGCGAAGATCGCTTTGCGCGGCACGGGCCCAAAGACGCGGCTGTCCTGCGACGCGCTGCGATTGTCGCCCAGCACGAAGTACTGCTCGTGACCGAGATGGACGGTCGGGAAGGGCAGTGTCCGGATCAAGTCGGCCCTTCGGCCGTCGACAACGACGAAGCCATGCTCGACCGAGACGGTGTCTCCGGGGGTGCCGATTACCCGCTTCGTCAGAACCGACTGGTGCACGTTGGAGTCGGGTGTGACGTTGCTTCCGGTCAGGTCGCGCGAGTGAATCGCAACGATCTCCCCGCGGCGTGGATCGCGGAACCGATACGTAATCCCCTCCACGAGCTCACGACCATTGCACGCCGGCAAGGCAGGAGCCATGCTGAACGAATCTCCTGCCGACACCGTTCCGACGAGTCCCGCCAGTCTCAGCACCCCGGCGGCGACGCCGAGCAAGAACAGAAGCCCCGCGAAAACGGACAAGAGACGCCACACGGCCGTCAGTGTCGCATGGAGGATCTCGACGACGTCTACGCCGCGTACCACTGACCCTCGGCGAGCAGGGATACTTCGGACATCGAACGTCCTGCCCCGTTGACGGTACGAGAGCTCGCTGAGGAGCTTCAATGCTCCGAGGACGACGTTCGCGCGCTGATTCGCGCCGGCGAGCTACAGACCGTCGCCTGCGGGATCCGGCCGGGCCTCGTGCCGCGCCACCAGGTCGACGCCTACCTGCGCCGACTGCAGCACCGCGCACGCACGACACCGTAGAAGTTCGACTCAGGACGGATTCTCGATCGTGACGAGCGTGCCGATCGGGGTGTAGGGCCACACCTTCGCGGCGGATGCAAGCGGAAGCTCGACGCAGCCGAGGCTCTGCGGCGTCCCGAACGACGCGCGATTGAACGAGTGCAACGCGTCACCGCCGTGGAAGTAGCTGATCCACTGTATTCCCTTGTCGTCGTAATGAGATCCGTCGGGGTTCGTCCCTTTCATCTCACCCACAGGGATGTGCTCGAACACGGGATACGTGCCGGGCTGCGTCGGCGTCGCGGGGATGCCCGTGTTCCCCGGCGAGGTGAGGATCGTGTTCCCGTTGTGCCACAGCGTCAATAGCTGCGGCAGGCTCGTGTGCACGTAGACGTAGCTGTAACCCCCTTGATGCAGCTTGCCCGCGATCGCGTCGGCGATCAGCGCGCGCCACACCTGCGGCCCTGCGAAACCGTCGACGGTGAGCCCGTGCTCGTGCTCGAACATCATCACCGCCCCGCGCGTGATCTGCGACACCGCGGTTGGGTTCCACTGCCGGGCGAGCTGCGGTGGCGTGTCCGGAAACCGCCAGTCGAACGAGCCCGCCGGCGGATCGACGGCCGCCGCGACCTCGGCCGCCGGCGTTCGGTCGACGTCTGTGCCGTCGGCGTTCCAAACGACCGGCAGGTACGCCTCCTGGGCGAGCAGCTGGTGAAGGCGCACCAGGCTTCCCGCAGCGACCGTCCAAACGAGCGTCCGTGTGCTCGACGTCGACGAGCCACGCACGATTGTCGCCCGGCTCGGCAGCCGCACGTGCAGCGACGTTCCGAACCCGAAGCCGACGCTCGCCGGCTGGAAGACCAGCGTGTGCTCGTCGACCAGCTGCCACGTACCCGGCTCGCGCTGAACGAAGTGCGGACGGGACGCGCCGACCGCCTTCGCGAAGGTAAGACGGATCGGCGTCAGCGCCGAGATCTCCGTCGCGGGCGCAGGGCTCACCTGAACGGCGGGCTCCGGCGTCTTCGGGAACCACGTGACGTCGACAGGCGAGGCGAGCCGTTCCCAGCTTCGTGCCGCAACCGCAACGTCGATCGTGCCCGACGGCTGCTGCTTGCCGAGCGACAGCGTTCGCCCGCTGATCCCGAGCGTGCGGCGAGCACCGAGCCCCGACACCTCGACACGATCGACCCGACTCGTGAACCGGAGCTCGAGCAGCGCGCCGGCGGAGAGCGTCGGCCAGCGATCGGCGATCGCCGCGACCGGCGTCGTGATCCGCAGCGTCTCTCGACGCGAGCGCCCCACCAGCCAGCCGAGCCACCGCGGACGACGGACGACGACGTCAACCCGGATGCTCGAGCCGGACGGAACGAGCACGCGCGGCGTCAGGCGACCGTTGCTCCTCGCGATCGGAATTCGTTGTCCGCTCGGCCCGTACGCGGCGAGCGAGCTGACCGAACCGGCGAGCGGCTGCAACTCGAGCCGCGCGAGAGAGGACTGGTCGGCAGAGAGACGCACACCGGACCACCAGATCACTCCGGCGCCGACGACGGCCACCGCGCACACCAGCACGAAAGCAACGAGCAGCACGCCACGCACGAACCAGCCACGACCCCGCACCACGGAATCGTAGGGCCTCCGCCGGCCCGGGACGCGCAGGGACCTGTCAATGAGAGCTTCCCTGTGATAACCGTGGGCGAATGACCAGGCCCCCCGGACGGACAGAGCCGATACCCGACGTGACGTACTACCTCCAGCCGGTACGCCGTCGTTGGCGCTTCGTCATCGCCGGCGTCGCGGTTGGCCTCGCCCTGGCTGCCGGCGCCGACGTGCTGATCCACCGGGACTACACGTCCACGGCAGCTGTGCTCGTCACCGACACCGGGGCGACGACCGCGTCGAACAGCGTCAACGGTCGCACGCAAACCGACATCAATCTCGACACGGAGGCGCAGCTCGTCAAGTCACACGCCGTCGGACGACGGGTCGAGCAAGCACTGGGACTCACAGAGAGCATCGGCCGGCTCGTCCGCCCGGTGTCCGTGACCGTTCCGCCGAACTCGACCGTGCTGCGGATCTCCTACACCGCGCGCACGCGCACACAGGCCCGCGCGCGCGCTCAGGCCTTCGCAAACGCCTACCTCGCCGATCGAAGCGCGACCGCACACGACTACCTCGTACAACAGGCTGCCCTCATCCGCGCCCGGATGACGACGATCGGCCAGGAGCTCCGCGCAGTGCCGGCCACTGCGAATGCGGCTCAGGGGGGCGCGCACGCGAGCGCAGCGATCAGGGCGCGGGTCAACTCGTACGCCTCGCAGCTGTCGGTCCTTCAGTCCAGGCTCACCAAGGTCACCTCGACAGTCGTCACACCCGGCGAGGTGATCGCGGACGCGCAACTGGCCACAGCCGCCGGCCCGAGCTCTGCACTCATTCTCCTCAGCGGAGCGATGGCAGGCCTCTTGCTCGGCCTCGCGGCCGCATTCGTGCGCGAGCGCACCGATCCGCGGATCAGATACACGGCGACGCTCGCCGATCTCGGCATTCCCGTTCTCGCGACGGTCCCGGAAGACTCCGAAGGTGCCCTGCGCGCCTACCAGCGCGTCTGCAACGTGGTCTTCGCGGAATGCGGCACGGACGACGCGGTGGTCATGGTCGCTGCCGTCTCGCGCGAGCAGACCGACGGGGACGGCGCGGCAAGCGGGCTCGCCTCAGCGCTCACCGACTTCGGGCGCAGCGTCAGCACGCTTCGCCTACCCGGCGCGTCGAGCATCCCCGCGACCGCGACGGCTCAGCAGGCAGCGCTGGTCCCGCAGGGCGGGAATCGCATCGACCTGACGCTCGAGCAGTCGAAGCAGGCGACCGACTTCGTCGTGATCCAAGCTGCACCACTGTCGGTCGAGCCGCTCGGACAGACGCTCGCGGGCTCGTGCGACGGTGTGATCCTCATCGTCGAGCTCGGAGCCAGCCGCACCGACGATCTCGTGGATGCCGTGCGTCAGGTTCAGGTCATGCACGGCCGCGTGCTCGGCGCTATCGCAACGCACGGTTAGCGATGAGCATGTCGCTCGACGACAGGACGAGCACGCGCCGTCTTCTGCGCACCGGCTGGCCGCTGACCGCGCTGCTCGGGCTGTACCCGCTGTGGTGGATCCTCGGACTCGGCTCCCTCGCATTCATCGTCTTTGCGCTCCCGATGGCGATGTACCTGCTGCGGCACCGACCGTTGCGCGTGCCGCCCGGCTTCGGTCTCTGGCTGCTCTTTCTCGTCTGGATGCTCGTCAGCCTGCTGATGTTCCCGTTCAACCCCCCGGGCACGACCGCCGGCACGACCGGCGGGCGCGTGATCGGCCTCAGCCTCAACGGAGCGAGCTACCTCGCGGCGACGATCGCGCTCCTCTACGTCGTGAATGTGCCGCGGGCCGAGCTGCCACAGCGGAAGGTGCTTCGTCTGCTGAGCGTGCTGTTCGTCGTGACGGTCGCCGGAGGCGTGCTCGGTGTCGTCGCGCCTCACTTCGAGTTCGTCGCACCGCTCGAGAAGCTCCTACCGGAGAGCGTTCGGAGCAATGCGTACACGCGCGCGCTGATCCATCCCCTGACGGCTCAACTCCAGGACGTGCTGGGGAGCCAGAAGCCGAGGCCTGCGGCTCCGTTCGGCTATACGAACTTCTGGGGCAACAACTTCTCGATTCTGCTCGTGTGGTGGGTCGTCTGGTTGTGGGGACGGCGGTCCCCGATCCGTCGCGCACTCGGGGCAGGTGTGTGCCTGGTCGCGGTCGTGCCGGTGATCTACTCGCTGAACCGCGCCATGTGGGCGGGCCTCGCGCTCTCGCTTGTCTACGTGATCGCGCGTCGTGCGCGCGTGCGACCGCGCTCGGTGGGGTCGATCGTCGTCGTACTGCTCGCGGCGTGCAGCCTCCTGGCACTCACCCCGCTCCGCAGCATCATCGAACAGCGCGCCCATCACGGCAAGAGCAACTCGCTGCGTGCGTACCTCAGCACTGCTGCGATCGACGCAGCCGAGCACTCGCCCATCATCGGCTACGGCGGCACGCGCAAGACGATCGGCAGCAACCAGTCGATCGCGATCGGGCCGACCTCGGACTGTCCTCAGTGCGGCAGCCAGGGTCTCGGGAGCAACGGGCAGATCTGGCTCATCGTGGTCGCGCAAGGATTCGTCGGGGCAGCTCTCTACGTGAGCTTCTTCCTCTGGATCATCCTGGCGTACGCACGCGATCGAACTCCGATCGGAGTCGCCGGCGTGCTCGTCACGCTCCTTTCACTCTTCTACATGTTCTTCTACAACTCACTGCCTGTCGCGCTGGTGCTCACGATGATCTCGATCGGCGTGGTGGTCAGAAATGGTCTGCCGCAGGAGGCGACGAGGACAGTCACGGCCACGCCGATGCGCCGGCCCACGGAGCTGCTGTCGGGTGCGTGAGGTCGCAGACGCCGAAGACCGGCTCGCCTTTCTCGACGAAACGGCCAAGCTTCTCTGGCCGCGTGCAGAGATCCGGTTCGGGGCGAATGCGGCGAGCCGCATCCCGCCCGCGTCCACCACCCGGGAGTTTCGGCTCGTGGGTCACCGCCGAACACCGCGCTTGCTCGTTCCGGCGGGGCGGAGCACGGGAGCCGCGGCGATTCGCGCCCACGGCAGCCGTCTCGACTGGCGCACGCGGACGAGGTCCTCCCTCTTCGCCACTGCGTTCCTGCTCGGCAGCTCTCGTGCGGTCTCGCGGCGCGTCCTCGTCGAAGTCGTCGACGGCTCCGAGACAATCGAAGACGTACTCGCCGAAGCGCTCGGCGAGAGCGTCCGCGTCGCGGTCCATCTCACCTCCCGTCGCTACAACCGCAAGCCAATCCTGCAAGCGCTCGACAGCCGCGGAGTCGTCAGGGCATTCGTGAAGGTCGGCGCAAACCGGTTGGGCGCAGAGCTCGTCAGACGCGAGCACCGCGCCCTCACCGCGTTGGCCGAAGCGGCGCCGCGATCGTTTCGACTGCCTCGCGTCATGAGCTGCGTTGAGTGGAACGGAGTGCCGCTGCTCTTGCTCGAGCCCGCCACGCCCCGCGGTCGGAGGCCGCCCGAAACGGGGTCGATCCACGCGGCCGAAGCCGAGCTCTCCGAGCTGGGGAGCACGAGCTCGAGTGAGCTCGGGAGCAGCTCCTACTGGCGGCAAACCCGACAGAGGATCGCAGGCCTGCGCGCGTCGGTGGAACGAGCCGGGCTCGACAACCTCGCCGACCGGCTGGAGCAGCGGTACGGCGACGTGATCCTGCGCTTCGGCGGCTCACACGGCGACTGGGCTCCTTGGAACATGGCGCTGGCCTCGGGGTCGCTGCTCGTCTGGGACTGGGAACGCTTCGACGACGACATCCCCGTCGGGTTCGACGCCCTGCACTACCGGTTCTCCGAGTCACTGATCCGGCGCGGCCGGTCTGCCACGCGGAGCGCTGGTGCCCTCCCAACCGACGCGGCGGACGTACTCCGCCGGTTCGGGCAGCCACAGGCGAGCGCCGGCGGGCTCGCCGCGGGCTACCTGCTCGCGCTCGCGTTGCGGCGTGTGTCGGATGCCGACGCCTCGGGGACCGGCGGCGCAGATCCGCTTGGTGAGAGCTTGACCGCTGCAATCGGCTCCCTGCTCGAGTCGAGCTGACGGTGACGTTGCGGGGAGAGCGTGCGCTTCTTGTACACGGCCGCAGAGCGCGCAAGCAACGCGCACGCGTAGGGCGCATCGACGACGACGTAGCGGCCGAAGAGACGCCGAGGCTCGCGGCTCAAGCGATGAAGCCACTCGAGCCCGTGCTCGCCCATCCACCGCGGCGCACGCTGCTGCACTCCGCCCGCGAACGCGATCGCCGCGCCGCAGCCTACGAACCACGTGCGCGGGAGGCTCACGCGCAGGCGGGCGATCATCTGCTCCTGCTTCGGGAAGCCGAGGCCGCAGAAGACAACGTCAGGAGCTGCGGCGGCGACGTGCTCGAGCACGTCCGCCACCTCTGTCGGATCGCGCTCGAACCCCATCGACGGGCTTCTCGCGCCGACGATCTGCAGCGCAGGATTCAGCCGGAGGAGCTGCTCGGCCGCTGCCGGCGCGGACCCCGGCGGCCCGCCGAGCAGGAAAACCGAGAGGCGGCCGGCCGCGGCTGCACTCATCGTCCAGATCAGCGACGAGCCGGTCACGCGGCCGGGAAGTGGAGCTCCCTGCAGACGCGCGGCCCAGACCAGCGGCATCCCGTCGGCGACGACAAGCCGCGCGGGGCGAACCAGCGAGCGAAGCGCGTCGCTACGCCGGAGGGAGCGCACGATGTCGACATTCGCCGTGACAACCCAGCCACCGCGCCCGGCACAGGCCTCCGCGACCACGGTCTCGACGAGCTCCGTCTCGGAGCACGCGTTCAACGGGATACCGTCGAGCAGGACAACATGCGCACCGAAGGCGTTCGTGCCGCAACCCATGCACGGAGCGTATGCCGACCCGGGGCGGGAAGCTAGATGCAGTTCGAGCGGCCGCGTGTGCTCTTCCTCGCCGGGTTCGGCCGCAGCGGGACGACGCTGCTCGAGCGCGTGCTCGGGGAGCTGCCGGGCGTTCAGCCACTCGGAGAGGTCATTCATCTGTGGCGCAGGGGCCTCGTCGACGACGAGCGCTGCGGATGCGGCGAGCCTTTCTCACGCTGCGTGTTCTGGAACGCGGTCGGTGCGCGCGCCTTCGGCGGCTGGCAGAACGTGGACCTGGCAAGGGTCGAGGTGGTGAAGAGTGACGCCGACCGCCTGCGACGAGTGCCGCGCCTCATCGTCGCCGGGAGACGCGGCGCGGCGCCGGAGACTGCGCGTGATCTGGCTGCGCTCCACGGACGCGTGTACGACGCCGCAGCTGCGGTGGCCGGCGCCGAGGTCGTGATCGACTCGAGCAAGCATTCCTCACTCGCGCACTGCTTGCGCCTCGACCCCGCGATCGACCTGCGCGTCGTTCACGTGATTCGAGACAGTCGGGGCGTGGCGTACTCGTGGACGAAGTCGTCGAGCGCCCCGACGCAACGCAAAGCTCGTCGAGCCCGTTGATGACGCGCTACACCCCGACGCGATCTTCGCTGCTCTGGTCGGCGCACAATGCAGCCGTCGAGCTGTTGCGATCCGCTCGCACGCCGGTGCTGCGCATCCGCTACGAGCAATTCGTCGAGGAGCCGAGAGCCGTGACCGCGCTCGTGGCGCGCTTCGCCGGCCTCGACGTAGACGAGGCGGCGCTCGACTTCGTCTCCGACGACGCCGTCCGGCTCTCCCCCGCCCACACCGCCGCGGGGAACCCTCTCCGGTTTGCCTCGGGATCGCTCGCGTTGCGACGTGACGACGACTGGCGGGTCGCCTTGCCGCGCGCGCAGCGCGCAGTCGTGACTGCGCTCACCTACCCGCAGCTCGTCCGCTACGGCTACACCCGAGCGAAGAAGTCCGTCCCGTGACAAGCGCCAACGCGAGCTCGTGGCCGTCCGTCGGCGTCGTCGTCCCGACGCACGAGCGGCCGAAGGAGCTCCGGGAAGCGCTGGCGGCGATCCTCGCGCAGGACTATCCGGGGCGACTTGTCGTCACGGTGGTCTTCGACGGCTCCGAGCCCGACGAGTCTCTCCGTGGCGAGCAGGTCTCGGCGATCGCGAACGTCAGGACTCCAGGGCTCGCCGGTGCGCGGAATTCCGGCATCTGCTCCCTCGACACGGATCTGGTCGCATTCTGCGACGACGACGACCAATGGCTGCCCGGAAAGCTGCAGGCGCAGGTGGAGGCACTAGTCGCCGCCGATGCGAATTTCGTCACGTGCAGCGTCGTCTTCGGCTACGACGGGGCGGAGAACGCCCGCCTGGCGGGGACAACAGCCGTGACGCACAGACAGCTGCTGCGCTCGCGCATGGCGATGCTGCACTCCTCGACGTTCGTGATCCGACGGACCGCGCTCCTGGAAGAGATCGGGCTCGTCAGCGAGACGATTCCGCGAGGGCAGTCCGAGGATTGGGATCTTCTGCTGCGAGCATCGGCACAGCAGCCGATCGTCCATGTCGACCGGCCGTTGGTTCACGTGTCGTGGGGCAACTCGCAATTCGCCCGCGACTGGGAAGCCAAGACCCTCGCGCTGCAATGGCTGCTCCAGCACCACCCCGACCTCGCTGCCGACAGACGAGCGGCCGCTCGCGTGTATGGGAAGCTCGCGTTTGCACAGGCAGCCCTGGGTGAGCGACGACGAGCCCTCGGCTGGAGCACGAGAGCACTCGCGCGCAATCCGCTGGAGTCACGCGCGTACATCGCGACGCTCGTCGCGTTGCGGCTGACGACGAGCGATGCGGTGCTGCATCGGTTGCACCGCCGTGGTCACGGCATCTGAGCGTCGCACTCAGCGGGAAGCAGCCGAGATCAGATCGAGATAGAGCTCGCTGCGCATGCGCCAGAGCTGCCAGCTGTAGACCGCACTGCCAACGGCCAGCATCGGCACGACCGTTGCCGGTCCGTAGCCGGCGAACAGGGCGACGACGCCGGGCGCGGCAGCGAACAGCGCAACCGAGAGCGCACCCAACCTCAGCGAGAGACGGTCCAGTGGATAGAAATGGAAGCTGCCGCCGACCTGCAGCACTGCCACGAGATTGCGCACTGCGATCGCCGCGGCCCAGCCGATCGCCGCGCCGATGATCCCGATCCGAGGGATGAGGGGAATGTCGATCGCCAGATTGACCGTCAACGCGAGCAGCGTGTTGCCCAGGTTCCACGTCGTCTTTCCAACCGTGATCAACACGACGTCGACAAGACCGCACGCGCCGGAGACGAGCATCGCGACCCCCAGCACGATCATCACATGGGCGCCCGAGCGGTATCCGTGCCCGAGCAGGCCGAGAATGATCGGCGCTGCCACGATCGAGACGAGGAACAGCGGCCAGGTGAGGGCGATCACCCAGGCGGTCGACAGCCGGTAGAGCCGCCGCGCATCGTGCAGCTCGTCGGCGGCGACGAGCATCGCCAGCCGAGGCTGCACGGCCCACCAGATCGCCTGGCTGCCGAGCTGACCGACGACGACGAAGCGGGTCGCCGCGGTATAGATCGCGGCGGGCGCCGCTCCGAGATAGGCGCCCACGAGCAGGATGTCGAGCCGCTGCAGCAGGAACTGGATGACCCCAGCCATCGCTCTCGGCAGCGTGAACCGCCAGAACCCCGTCGTGTCGACGTCGAGCTCGTCGGCCGACCCGACGGACGCGCGAGGTAGGAGCCGAACGAGCGAGAACACAGCCAGCGCCGCAACGATCAGGTATGGGCCCGCCCAGGCACACACGACAGCAAAAGCGCGGCCGCCGGCTTCGACGACGGCGAAGACGAAGACGACTTGCAGCGCCGGCCGGGCCAGTCGCTCGAGCAGCACCGTCGGGCTGAACGCATCGAGACCGCGCGTTGCCGCGAGCGCGAGCTCGTACGCGGCCGTGACGGGAACCGTGGCTCCCAGCACGATCAACAACGCCTGTCCGTGCAGACCGGGCGCGCCCAGGACCTCGTCGAAGATCCGGGGGGCTGCGACGGCGATCACGACACCGCTCAGCGCAGCAGCGACCAGGACGGGAACGACGGCAACGCGCAGATAGGCCCGGACGTCCTGACCCCGGTTGAGGGCCGTCGCGCCGGCCAGGAAGTGGACGATGCTCACGTCGGTCCCGAGCCGTGCGAGCGTTGTCGCGACGAGGAAGAGCGTTGTCGTCGTAAAGACGATGCCGGCCTGAGACTCCGGCAGGGCGCGGGCGATCACGATCACGAGCACGAGATTCAGAATGGAGCTGGCCGCGGCCCCGCCGAGGTTCGCGACGCCGCCACGCGCAACACGATGGAAGCCCGCTGGGCGTTCGGCGACCGGCGCGTCCGTCGTCACGGGCACAGGGTGTCATGCGTCGGCCGCACGCGTAGGCTGCACACAAGCATCGAGCGAGGAGCGTTCGCGTGTCTGAAACCGAAGAGCTGATTCGTCGACATGACGAGGCCTGGAACCAGCAGGACGTCCCTGCGCTGGCACCGCTGTACACCGAGGACGTGGTGTTCCAGAACCACACTGCGGGCGAGCCGCCCGTGGCAGGGCGCGACAATGTGCTCGCGCACATCGCCGGCATCTTCGAACGGTGGCCCGACCTGCAATTCGCCTCACGGCGCCTCTACCTGGCCGACGGCTTCTGCACGAGCGAGTGGACGGCGACCGCGACGAGCCCGGACGGCCGGCGGCTGGAGTGGGACGGCGTCGACGTGATGCCGATCCGCGACGGAGCGATCGCGCGCAAGGACGTCTACTCGACGTCGCACATCGCCCGCGACGCGGGCGGCTGAGCTTCCGCGGCAGGTAGACATCAACTCATCGCCCCGCGGGACAAAAGCCTCGGCACCGTTCTGCTTCGGGCGCTTCGTCCATCGCCGCGCGTGCCCACGATGCCGTGGAGCGCAAGCGGCTCGTACTGGCGCGCGGCACCGACGACGATCGCGATTCTGGTGCTCGGCCTGCTGCTCTTCGGCGCAGGTGAGGGATCACTGATCGCGGCAAAACTCGGGAACACACCGTGGACGGTGCTCGCCCAAGGTGTCGCCAGACGCACGCCGCTCGACATCGGCGCGGCGACGATCGCGATCAGCATCTGTGTGCTCGTCGGCTGGATCCCGCTCCGCCAGCGACCAGGCCTCGGCACGATCTCGAACGTCGTCTTGATCGGGGTTGCGCTGGACGTCGCCTCGCGCATCGCGCCCGAGCCGCAGCACATCGGCTGGCGCATCGTGCAAGTCGCAGTCGGCATCGCGTTCGTCGGACTGGGAAGCGCGCTCTACCTCACAGCCAACCTCGGCCCCGGACCACGCGACGGCTGGATGACCGGCATCCACCGCGCGACCGGCATCGGCATCGCCGCGGTGCGCACGTCGATCGAGGTCACCGTTCTCGTCGCCGGCGTCCTGCTCGGCGGCCACGCAGGTTGGGCGACGCTCGCGTTCGCCGCACTCGTCGGCTACGCGCTCGCCGGGACGTTCCGGCTACTGGCCTGGCTCTTCCCGCAGCGAGTGCAGGCCCTGACGCCGGCTCCGGCACCCGAGCCTCTGAGTTAGGCTCGCTCCGTGACCGGCGCCAAGCATCACCGGTGGGACGACGTGCCGCGCGAAGAGCTCAACCCGACGATCGGCCGCAAGCTGATCACCGGCGACGCGCTGATGATCGCGCACGTCTACCTCGCAAAGGGGGCGATCGTGCCGAAGCACTCGCATCACAACGAGCAGCTCACCTACATCCTCGAAGGCGTGTTGCGCTTCCGGCTCGGCGAGGACGAGTCCGAGGTCGTCGACGTCGCAGCCGGAGAGGTGTTGACGATTCCGGCGCACGTTCCGCACACTGCAGAGGCGCTCGAAGACACGCTCGACGTCGACGTGTTCACGCCGCCACGCGAGGACTGGCTCGACGGCAGCGACGCGTACCTCCGGACCTAACGCGCGACGAGGGTTACGCGGAGTCCGAGCCGACGTTCGCTAGCGGCCGGTACGCGAGAGCCGGGTGACCGCGCTCTTCACCAATGACTACTTCTGGCACGAGCTGATCCACTTGTATGTCGCCGGCTACATCGTCACCGGCTTCGTCTTCGCAGCACCGTATGCCTGGGCACGACTACGAGGACGCTGGACGCGCTACGAGCGCACGGCGTTCGTCGTGCCGCTTGCAGTCGCTGCGCTCGCATCGCCCGTGCACGCCGGTAGCGCGATCCCGAAGCAGACGAGGGGAATGTGGACGGCGAACGACAGAGCCTGCATCTGCCGAGCCTCGAGCAGATACCTCTGTGCGACGGAAGCTGCAGCGAGCGACACCGCTTCCAGATCACAGCAGAAGCGGAGTGCGAGCCGCGGCGCCTACCAACTCAGCCCGGCACGGCCGCCCCCGCCGCCACTCAACCGCCGGCTGGTCAACAGGCGGCTGACGCGGGGTTAGTCGTGGATGTTGCCGTTGCTCGGATCGTTCGCGACGCTGTGATCGGTGTCGGCCCAGTGACCGTTCGCGTCGCCGGGAGTCGTGTAATAGAACTCCCACGCGAACGTCGTCGAGTCGGTGTAGCCGGCCGATTTGCCGAAGAACGCCTCAAAGAACTCGTCCGAGGTGCACGTTGCGCCGCACGGTGTGGAGTCGTCGAGCGTCGCGGTCGGATTGAAGTCGGCGGGGGCGTCGACGGGGACGACGAAGTCGCCGTAGAGCGTGCCCTGCGTTCCGGCGGAGATCTGCGCGTCGCAGTCGTTCGGCGAGTCACCGGCAACCGTCGTAAACGAGCCCCTCATGATCTCGCTCACCTGGAACGAGCCGTTGCTCTGCGGCGCGACGACGAAGGTGACCGTGTAGGTGTCGTTCGCCCAGTCGTTGCCGCAGTAGCCCGAATCCGCGCCGGCCGCCTGGTACGGACCGAAGACGAGCGGCGAGTCGGCGCCGGCCGGACCGGGGACTCCTTGCGGTCCCTGGTCGCCCTTCGGGCCCTGCGGGCCGGTCGGCCCCGGCGCACCGTCTGGCCCCGTCGGCGCCGTCCTTGCCGTTCGACCCGTCAATGCCGTTCGTGCCGTCGGTGCCGTTCTTCCCGTCCTTGCCACTCGCGCCCGGTGCGCCCTGCGGGCCGGCAGGCCCCTGCAGGCCCGTCGCGCCGGCGGGTCCCTGGGGGCCCGATGCGCCGGTCGCGCCCTTTGCGCCGCCGGCACCGGCCGCGCCCGCCGCGCCCGCGACGCCGTTGCAGATCGCGCCGAGGAACGCATCCTGCTCGTAGACGTCGAAGCCGCTCGTCGAGCAGTGGTTCGACGGCTGCACGGCGTAGACCGACGTTCCGTCGGCTCCCGCCAAACCGTCCGCGCCGTCGGCACCGTCGGCACCCGGCGTCCCTGCCGCGCCCGCGGCCCCGGTCGCGCCGGTCGCGCCGCGCGGGCCGGCCGGCCCGCTCGCGCCCGTTGCACCGGTGGCGCCGCCTGCTCCAGCTGCACCCGCCGGTCCCGCGGGGCCCGCCGGGCCGCGCACGTCCCAGGAGAGCGAGGCTTCGCCCGTGTGACAGCTGCTGCCGGCCGCGAGCACGCGCAAGACCCCGGTGCTCTTGTTGCGGCAGGCCTGGATGACGCTCGTTTGCGCGCTCCGCGCGTTGTCGGTCGCGTAGGCGACGCCGGCGACAAGCGCAAGGCCGACAGCCATCGACATGACGACGAGCAACGCTCGCCGGCGGGGGAAGATCCTCAAGACTGACCCCTCTCGAGGTGAGACGTGGACGGAGTGCTCTCACCATCGTGTGTCGGTTCGTCTGCCCGGGCGTCGGCCGTCAGGCTGGTCCTACCCGGCCTCCGGGGTGGGCCGACTCAGCCGGAGGGGTCGCTCGCGAACGGCCGCAGCTCGTGAAAACGCTGCAACGCGCTGCTACCTCCGAGCAGCGCTTCGACGGCGGCCGGATCGAACTGCTTGCCGGCCTCCTTGGCGATCACCCGCAGTGCCTGCGCCCAGGGCTGCGCGGCGCGGTAGGGACGGTCGGATGTGATCGCATCGAGTGCGTCCGCGACGGCGAAGATGCGTGCCTCGAGAGGGGTTGCCGTGCCTTTCGTGCCGTCGGGATAGCCGCCCCCGTCCCAGCGTTCGTGGTGCGAGCGGATGACCGTCGTGCCGTGACCGTCGGGGAGAAGCCTGGCCGCCATTTCCTCACCGACGGTCGGGTGCGTCTCCATCAGCTCGCGCTCCGGCAGAGACAGCGGTCCGGGCTTGAGCAGGACCCTGTCCGGCAGCGCCAGCTTGCCGATGTCGTGCAGCAGGAACCCGAGCTCCGTCGTCTCGTCGTCGAGCAGCTCGGGTGCCATGACCTGCGCGAGCTCGCGCGCGTACGCCTGCACGCGGTAGCAATGCAGCGCCGTCTCGATGTCGCGTAGCTTGAGGATGTCGACGAGCGCAAGCGACGCGTGGACGAGTGCTTCGTCGCACTCGCGACGCTCTTCGGTCACGCGCTCGATCGCGGTCGCCACCGTTCCCGTCGCGCGACGCAGGTCGTGCGTCAGCAGGACGAGCTTCTCCTCCTCGTTCGTTTCGACCGGCTCGGCCGCAGCGACGTCGTACAGCGCCGGCTGCACTCGGCTCGCCGCACCGAGCAGCTGCAGCGGCGTGAAGGGCTTGGCAAGCGTCGGGAGACCGTGCGTTTCCGCGCGCAGGTCGCGTCGTGCAAGCCGCAGCACAGGGATGCCGCGCCCGACGAAGGAGCAGAGAAGCTCCTTCTCGATCGCGATTCCGTCCGGCACGTCCTCGTCGAAGACGACGAGGATCGGCGGTTCGGTGGTCGCTTCGCGAAACACCTCGTGGAACGAGTCGATTCTCCGCACCGGCACCTCGACGAGATGGAGTGCAGCGCGCGCAGTGACCTCCGCTTCGAGATCGCGCATCACGAGCAGCGCATGCGGCCGCTCGACCGGCGCCGGCGGGTAGTCGAGCGAGTAATCCTGGCGAACAAGGGCGCTGACCACAACAGGTTGGTTATCACCGCGCGCCCCGCCCGCCCTAACTGGCTCGTTCGAGGGATTTCAGGAGTGGGTTCGGTGTTCGCACCGAACGGGAACACCCAGCCCATCGAGCTGAACGACAAACATCGCGAGATTCTCGAGGCGATCGGCGACTCCGGGCTGACGCAGCACGAGCTGGGCAACAGAACGCGCCTGCGCGAGTTCGACGACGTCAAGTCGGCGGGGTTGGTCGTCTATTGGCCCGAGGGAGGGCCGCCGCCGCTCCAGGTCGTCGGGAACCGCACACGGAGCGGCACCTGGAGTCTCACGGCTGCCGGGATGGAAGCACTCGGCTTGCCGCCGCTCCGCCTCGCCTAGCTGCGGTCCTCGAGCTTCTGCACCCGGCGGATCGCGAACAGGATCTTCTCGAACGCCGGCCGCCACGGCTCCAGGCGCTCGCGCTTTTCGCTCTCCTCCGGCCCAGGTTCGGCCTGCTGTTCCTGCTTCATAGGCAGGTCTTTCCCGCAAAACGCCTCGTCAGTCTCACCCGGATGGGTGAACCACACCCGGTCCGCACCTGCCGATACCCGCACGAGACATGGAGGACGCTGCTCCGAGCACGGGCCTCGACGTCCGGTTCCAAAGCCTGGTCGACAACATCCCGGGCATCGTGGTCTACCTCGATCGCGTCCAGCCGGATGATCCCAGCTGCTCGGAGCCGCTCTACATCAGCCCGCAGATCGAGGGCCTCCTCGGCTACGAGCGCTCTGCCTGGCTGAACGAGGACGAGCTGTGGCTCGACGTTCTGCACCCAGACGATCGCGAGGAGGCAGTCGAGAGAGACGCGCACGCACGCGCGACCCTCTCGCCGCTCTTCGCCGAGTACCGGATGATCGCGCGCGACGGGCGCGTGGTGTGGGTGAGCGAAAAATCGACGGTGGTCATCGACGAGGCGACCGGAACGAGCTACTGGCAGGGCGTGATGCTCGACATCACGGACCGCAAGGAGACCGAGGAAGCGCTCGCTGCGAGCGAGCGCCAGTACCGCTCGGTGTTCGACGCCGCGACCATCGGCTTGCTCGAGCTCGATCTTGCGGGTCGCGTGCTCCAGGCGAACCAGGTGGCGGAGCACGTGCTCGGCTACCCCGCCGGCGCGCTCGCGGGCGTCGACCTGTGGTCGCGGATCGTCGCGGAGGATCACAGTGTGCCGCTACTCGACGAGATCGCGAACGGCGCCGAGGACCGCTGGGAGCTCGAGCACCGCCTCCTTCGTCACGACGGCACACCACTCTGGTGCCGAACGGTGACGGTTCTTGTACGCGATCGGTCGGATCGGCCGGAGCACGTGACGGTAATGGTCGAGGACATCGACGAGCGCAAGCAGGTCGAGGCGAAGCTCGTGCACCAGACCACGCACGACGCGCTGACGATGCTTCCGAACCGACAGCACTTCTACAACGAGTTGCAGGGCGCCCGCTCGGCCCACGATTTCAACGGCGTCGCCGTCGTATTCATCGACATCGACACCTTCAAGCAAGTGAACGACGCGTTCGGCCACGACTGCGGCGATGAGTTGCTCGTCGCCGTGGCGCGCCGCCTGCGTGGTGCAGTGCGTCCGACCGACGTCGTCGCACGGTTCGGTGGCGACGAGTTCCTCGTGCTCGCGGCCGACCTCGACGAGAGTCGCGATGCAGCCCAGCTCGCATGGCGACTCGTGAACGCACTCCGCGCACCGTTCTCGATCGCCGGCCACGACGTCGCCGTTACTGCGAGCTTCGGGGTCGCGTACTCGGACAATCCGGCAGAGCCGGACGAGGACCTCGTGCGCAAGGCCGACGCCGCGATGTACAGCGCGAAACACCGCGGTCGCAACCGCGTATCCGTGTTCGGCGAGCCTGACGCCGCCGAAGCCGTCGCCTAGGAAACGCAGGCGACTCTGCCCATCGAGTAGGGTCGCCGCGATGACTGCGGCAGGCCGGCGGGCAACGCGTGGCGTCTTCGTCCTCGTGATTTCGGCGGTCGCGATCGTCGCCGCGGGGACCGCGAGCGGCGCAGCGGCGTCGAAGCTCTATCGGCTCGGCGCCGGCGACCAGTTCTCCGTCGCCGGCACCAGCCTGCATTGCGCGATCTCGGCGGCCACTCCGATCACGATCGTCTGCGGCGTCGGCACGAGCTCGCCCGAGCCCGGCAGCTACGCCTTCGCGGTCGCAGACTCCACCCTTCTCGTGTTGAAGGCGTCGTCGTCCGGCGCGCCGGTTCAGGTGGAGCGCGAGGCCGAGCCGCATGGGTCCGGGTCGACGTTCCCGGTGCCCTCGTCGCACAACCGGACGATCTCCGTCGGGGTGAACGCCGTGATCACCGTCGGCGGCACACACGTCTTCTGCGCGGTCGAGCGCCAGACCGGGCAGACGTTCGTCACGTGCGGCCCGGCGACGGCGAACGCGAGCTTCTTCGTGAAGAGCTACGTCGGCGCCGTGTCGACGAAGAACTTCTACGTGATCCAGAAGCTCGATCAGCAGCGCACGCGCACCGTGCTGTCGAAGCGCGAACCCTGAACTTCCGCGCGCGCCCGCCTCGCTAGGATCGAAACGCGGGCGGCCGACCCGCGCCTCAGCAAGGAGAATTTTCGATGAGAATCGATCTGCCCGTCGCGGACCCGGGCGTCCCCGACACGCGCTCGCCTGTCCGATTGCTCGTCTGGGTCGGAAGGCAGCAGCTGCCGACGCTCGGCTTCGGCGTGCTCTTCGGCGTCCTCTGGATGCTGGCCCAGGCCCTGATGCCGTACACGATCGGCCGCGCGGTGCAGGACGGGATCGCCTCACATCACAACGGGCAGCTGGCGCTCTGGACCCTCGTCCTGCTCGGCCTCGGTCTGACGCAAGCCGTGTGCGGCGTGCTGCGACACCGGTTCGCGGTCTTCAACTGGCTCCAAGCGTCGTTCCGGATGGCGCAGCTCGTCGCACACCACGTCGCGCGCACCGGGCCGTCGATCCGCCGGCAGCTCTCGACCGGCGAAGTGGTCGCAACGGTCTCGAACGACGCAATGCGCGCGGGCAGCGCGTACGAAATCACCGCACGGCTCGCCGGCTCGGTCGTTGCGTACGTGGTCGTCGCGATCATCCTCCTGACCTCGTCTGTGACACTCGGAGTGATCGTGCTCGTTGGAGTGCCTGTTCTCGTGCTCCTCGTCGGCGGCATGATCAAACCGCTACAGGCGCGGCAGCGCGAGCAGCGCGAGGAGGTCGGGCACCTGACTGCGCTCGGCGCCGACACTGCTGCAGGGCTCCGTGTGCTGCGCGGGATCGGAGGCGAGCAAGGGTTCTTCGACCGCTACCGCGAGCAGTCGCAGCGCGTCCGGTTCGCAGGCGTTCGGGTCGCGATGCCACAATCGACGCTCGACGCTGCGCAGGTGCTCGTTCCCGGCCTCTTCGTGGTGCTCGTCACGTGGCTCGGCGCGCGTTTCGCCGTCTCCGGCAAGATCAACGTGGGTGAGCTCGTCGCGTTCTACGGCTACGCGGCGTTCCTGGTCATCCCGCTGCGCACTGCCGCCGAAGCGGTCGACAAGATGACGCGCGCCGTCGTCGGCGCCCGCCGGATGCTCACGGTTCTCACCGTCGAGCGAGACACAGCCGATCCCGACGAGCCGGCAGCCGAGCCGCCGGCGGGCGCACAGCTCGAGGATCCGTCGTCCGGTCTCTGCACCAAGGCGGGCGAGCTGCTCTGTCTCGTTTCGCAGGAGCCGGGGGACGCGGCGGTGCTCGCAGACCGCCTCGGCGGCTTCGAGCCCGACGGCGTCACCTTCGGCGGCGTGCCGCTGCGCGACCTACCCGTCGCGGCCGTCCGCCGACGCATCGTGGTCAGCGAGCCCGATCCGATCCTCTTCGCCGGCACGCTTCGGAGCGAGCTCGATCCGTGGGGACGCGCGACCTCCGACAACAAGCTGCGCGACGCGATCGCGGTCGCGAACGCCGAGGACATCGTCGAGTCGCTGCCGGGCGAGCTCGAGGGGGAGGTCGAGGAGCGCGGCCGCTCGTTCTCGGGCGGGCAGCGTCAGCGGCTCGTGCTCGCCCGCGCGCTGCTCGCCGACGCGGAAGTCCTCGTGCTCGTCGAGCCGACGAGCGCCGTGGACGCGCACACGGAGGCGCGGATCGCCCATCGCCTTCGCGATGCGCGCGCCGGCCGGACGACCGTCGTCGTCACGACCAGCCCGCTCGTTCTCGATCTCGCCGACCGGGTCGCCCTGGTGCAGGACGGCCGGGTCGTCGCGCAGGGAACCCATCGCGAGCTGCTGCGCTCGAGCGACGACTACCGCAACGTCGTCACACGGGGTGAGGACGAGTGAGCGTAGGCTCGACGGAGCTCACGGAAGAGCCGAGGCGCCGGCTTGGCCGGCGCCGGTGCGGGGATCTCATTGGTCAACCGAAGGTTGTCCGATGACGCTGTTGCCGATCGCCGACGGGCCTGAGCTACGGGCGCAGGCGCGTGCGCTCGCGAGCCGCCACAAACGGCGCCTCTGGGTGACGATCGGGCTGCACGCCACGGCCGCCGCAGCGGGGCTCGCCGGACCGCCGATCCTGGGGCGGCTCGTGCAGGCGGTGCGCGACGGCACGACGCTCGGGTACGTCGACCGCGCGGTGCTCGTGCTGCTCGCGTTCCTGTTCGCGCAGACGGTGCTGACGTGGTTCGCGCGCCGCGCGTCGTTCGTGCTCTCGGAGCAGATGTTCGCCGAGCTGCGTGAGGACTTCATGCAGCGCGTGCTGAGCCTGCCGCTCTCGACGGTCGAGCGGGCGGGAACGGGCGACCTCGTGTCGCGCACGACTGGCGACGTCGACGCGTTGACACGCACGGTGCGCTTCGCCCTGCCGGAAACGACGATCGCCACGATCACCGCCCTGCTGACGGTCGCAGCCGCAATCTGGGTCAGCCCTGCCGCCGCGGTGCCGTGTATTGCAGGCGTGCCCGCCCTCTACTTCGGCACACGTTGGTACCTGAAGCGCGCACCGGCAGGTTATCTCTGGGAGCGCGCCGCGTACGCGACGCTCACAGGCACGGTCGGCGAGACCGTCGACGGCGGGCGCACGATCGAGGCGCTCGGCCTGAACGAGCAGCGCGTCGCGCGCATCGACGCCGACCTGCGCAACGCGTACCGGGCCGAGCGCCGAACGCTCTTCCTGCGCACGGTCTGGTTCCCGACCGCCGAGTTCGCGTACGTCCTGCCCGTCGCCGCCGCGCTCGCATGGGGCGGCTGGCTTGTCTCGCGCGGTGACGCAACACTCGGCGAGGTGACAACGGTGGCGCTCTACGTCGTGCAGCTCGCCGACCCGGTCGACCGGCTGATCTCATGGCTCGACGAGATCCAGGTGGGGACGACGTCGTTCGCGCGGCTCGTCGGCCTCGCCCGCGTCCCGCCGGACCGCGAGGCCACCGACGACCGCCCGGAGGGCGAGCGCCTGATCGCCGAGAGCGTTCGCTACGCGTACGTCGCGGAGCGCGACGTGCTGCACGGGATCGACCTCGACCTCGAGCCGGGAGAGCGCGTCGCGGTGGTCGGGCCGTCCGGTGCCGGAAAGTCGACACTCGGCCGCCTCCTCGCGGGCATTCACCCGCCGCGCCGCGGCCGCGTCGAGGTCGGGGGCGTCCGGCTCGTCGACCTGCCGCTCGACACGTTGCGCACCGAGGTGGCACTCGTCACCCAGGAGCACCACGTGTTCGTCGGCACGATCGACGAGAACCTCCTGCTCGCGCGGCCCGGCGCGAAAGATGCGCAGCTCGAGGACGCGCTGGCGGCAGTGGACGCGCTCGACTGGGCGAACGCACTGCCCCACGGACGAACGACCGTCGTCGGAGCCGGCGGCCACATCCTCACACCGGCGCAGGAGCAGCAGCTCGCGCTCGCGCGACTCGTGCTCGCGGATCCCCACACGCTCGTCCTCGACGAGGCGACATCGCTGCTCGATCCGCGCGCCGCGCGGCACCTCGAGCGCTCACTCGCGTCGGTGCTTGCCGGCCGGACCGTCGTCGCGATCGCGCACCGGCTACACACCGCACACGACGCGGACCGCGTCATCGTGGTCGACGAGGGACGTCTCGACGAGGTCGGAACGCACGAAGAGCTCGTCGAGCGCGGCGGCTCGTACGCCGCGCTCTGGGACTCCTGGCACGGCAAGCGCTAGGTTTTTCGCGTCAGGCGTCGCCGCCGGTCGTCTCGGGCGGCGTCGCGTCAACGGCAGGTGCGGCCGGCTCGGCGGCAGCAGCAGCCTTCGGTGCCCACGGCATCGACTCGCCCGACTCGCGCAACTCGACGATGGCACAGCCCGCTGCGACGATCCCCGCGATCAGGCCGACGAAGAGGCCGTATTTCGCGCCGTACGACACCCCAGGCACGCTCGCGGAGGGCAGATCCGACCACTTGATGAGGATGAACACGACCCCGAGGACAGCCAGCCCTGCGGTCAGCAAGGCGGGGCCGATCGGGAGCTCCGGCATCGAGGTCTCCATCCGGCGCAGCACGAGCAGGACGCCCGCAAGCGTGATCAGGAGGGCACCGGCCCAGCCCAAGAACCCGACCGACCAGCCCGAGACAGATCCCGAGTAATGAAAGCCCCCGGCGCTACCGGACGCGCCGTACCAGGACAGGAACAACGAAACGAAGGCGACTGCCGCCCCTCCTGCGATTCCCCAGTCAAGCCGACTGAGCTTCGACGCATCGAATTTCATGCCTACCCTCCGATCGTTGCTGCGGACCCCCCGCCTTGGATCCTCCTGCCCTGTCGGCTTTCAGTCAAGGCCGAGGCGCATACGCGGCGCATAGGGCATGCATACGATCTAGCCGCATGGCGACCCGCCTGCCGACCGTCCTCGTCGTCGTTCTGATCGTCGCCACCGCAGGCGCCTTCGCACGCACCGAGCTCCTGAAGCTCGAGACGAACCCGGTGAGCGGGCCGCGTGTCGACAAGCAGTTCTCGCCGGTCTGCCGCTGCCAGAGCGACCGGGCGCACATCTCATTCCGCCTGCGCCGGGCCGACCACGTCAGCCTCTCGATCGTCGACTCGAACGGGCACACGGTGGTGAAGCTCGTCCACAACCGGGCACTGCGCGCAGGCCGTGTGTCGTTCGTCTGGAACGGCCGTGATGCCGATGGCAACGTCGTACCGGAGGGCAGCTACCGCCCGAAGCTCGAGCTCGCGCGCCACGACAGGACGATCGTTCTTCCCGACCCGATCCGCGTCGACACGACCCCACCGACCGTGCGCATCGTCTCCGCGAAGCCGCTCGTCATCTCGCCCGACGGCGACGGGCGCGCCGACGGCGTGCACATCACGTACACGGTGTCGGAGCCGGCAAGGGCGATCCTGCTCGTCGACGGCAAGCAGCGCGTCGAGACGCTGCACCGTCCGCTCCGCGGCGTCGTCTCGTGGTTCGGCCGCATCGGCCACGCGCTTCCACGTGGCGTGCACCGGCTGCAACTCGTGGCCGTCGATCAGGCGGGAAATCGCACCGTCGCGAAGCCGCTACTGCACGTGCGCATTCGCTACCTCACTCTGCTGCGAACGCGAATCGCAGTGCGCACGAACGCGCAATTCGGCGTGCGCTACGACGCAGACGCACGTTCAGTTCAGTGGCGCTTCGCGGGCCGCACAGGGGATGCGCACGCCGGCCGCATCGTTCTCACCAGCCCGAAACATCGCGGGACCTTCACGCTCGTCGTCTCGGAGCATGGGCACGCCGCGCGCGCGATCGTCTACGTCGGCCGTCGCTGACCTGCACCGAGCAGGCCGGCGAGAATGAGACCTTCGAGCGGCCACAGGAGATACGAGATCTGGAACACACGGCCGAGGAAGAGCAGGACGAACACGGACGCCGCGAAGCACGCTCCTGCGAGGTACGCGGACCGCGCACGCCGCTGATGCCAGGCGAGCGCGACGGTCACGGGAAGCCAGACGAGTAGCACGAGCGGCAGGAACGGGTACGCACTGTGCCGGTCGTGCAGCACTCCCGCCTTCACGAGCAGCGCCGACGAGCCCGTACCCGACGATCCGATAGGTACCCGAGCCGTAGGAGACCGTGTCGTGCCAGAACGACGCCGGGCCTGCGACGACGAACGGGAGCGCGCCGACCGCGAAGAGCGCGAGAGCCGCGGCGGCGGCCCGCGTGAGTGCGGCTCGGCCGGCCTGCAGCAGAAGTAGCACCCCGAGAAACGGCACACCCGCGAGGGCGAACTGCTTCGTCAGGACGGCTCCGCCGATCAGCAGCCCGGCCGCCACCGGCTGTCGTCGCATCGCAGCCGCGAACGCCAGCAGCAGCAGGAGCACCGACGGCGCGTCGGCGGTGCCGAACCAGGCGGCACGCACCGCGATCGGACTGGCGGCCGCGAGCACTCCGAGCGAAGCGCGCAGCGGCAACGGGCCCGGGAACAGGAACGCCGCCGCGAACAGCCCGAGCGTGCTCAATGCGACCAGGAAGCGCACGTCGTCCCACGGATGCGGTAGGACGCGCCACGCCGCCGCGAGGAGCGGCGTCCCGGGGAAGTAGGCGAAGTGATGGAGCGCGACCTGGGTCGTGCGCGTCCCCGGTCGCACCGAGCCGTCGAGGCTGTAGAAGCGCTCGAGGCCGGTGTGTGAGTAGTCGCGCCCATACGGATCGTCGCCGTGCAGCAGCCCGTCGCCCGCAAGCTCGATCTGGTACGTCGAGTCGTTCGTGAAGAACCACGGTGCTGTCGATTGCCGCAGACCGGCCTGGAGAAGCGTCCCGGGGAGAACGAGTGCGACGACGACGGCCGCAGCAGCGCCGACGACAGCCCAGTCGGGCAACGAGCCGCGCACGACGATCGCGAGCGCGAGCGCGACGACGCCGAGCCCGGCGAGCATCGCGATCGAGCGCAGAAGCGAGGGGTCCCAGTGCCTCCCGGCAGCGCGCACGAGCGGCGCGAGCGGGCCGCGCGGATGCACCGCTCCGGGACGGAAGCGCCAGGGGTCCGAGCCCAGCGTGTCGACGTTCAACAGCACGACGACGGCGAGCGAGCCAAGCACGAGCCACGAGCCGAGGGCGTCGACCTCGCGCCGAATCACGGCCGTGTGCTCGTGCCGCGGAATGCGACCAGGAGACCGTTGAGGGAGAAGTAGTAGTGACCGTCGGTGGCGATCCCCGGGGCGTACTTGCCGGCGTCGAAGCGCCAGACGATGCGGCCGGTCGAGGTCTGCGCGCCGTACGTCTTGCCCTCCAGGGACGAGAAGAAGACGAGCTTGCCGACGACGAGGGTCGGCCCGAGCACGCGGCCGGCGACGTGGTCCGCCCAGACCTCGACACCGGTGCTCGCCCGGAAGGCACGCACGTCACCGCTCAGGTCGGCGACGTTGACGAGCCCGTGCGCGATCGAAGGTGTGCCGTACACGCTCCCGCCGATCTGCGCCGACCAGATCGTGTGGCCGTTGGCGACGGACAGCGCCACGACAAGCCCGCTCTTCGATGCTGCGAACACGCGGATGCCGTCCGTCGATGCGCTCGAGTAGAAGCTGTCGCCCTGGAATGCGTTGCGGCCGAAGAACCTGCTCCAGATACGACGGCCGTTGCCGGCGTGCAGGCAGAAGATCCCGCCGCTGTAGGTCGTGATGAAGACGCGCCCGCCGAAAACGGACGGGCTCGAGCTGATGCGCCCGGCGACGTCGTACGTCCACTGCACCGCACCGGTCCGCTCGTTCAGCGAGAAGAGGCGGCCGTCGGAGGCGCCGACGTAGACCGAGCTGCCCACGACGACCGGCGACGACTCGACAGGCACTCCCGTCTTCAACTGCCAGAGCAACGCTCCGTCGGTGCTTCGCAAGGCACTGACCGTGCCACCGTGCGAGCTGACGATCACGCGACCAGCGCCGATCGCGGGCGTCGACGCAGTGAACCCTGGCGCGCGGTGGCGCCAGATGATGCGGCCCGTCCGCGCGTCGAGCGCCACGGTCATGCCGCGCTCGAGATTCACGTAGAGCCGCCCGTCGCAATACGACGGTGGGTACTCCATCAGGTCGTGCATACCGCGAGCCCAGGACGGATGGCGAGGTAACCCGAGGTCGAGCGAGGGGCGCGAGAGGGCCCGCTCGGGCGACCCGCCGAAGGCGAGCCAGCACGGCTGCTCGGACGCGACAGGAGTCGTTGTTGCGTGCGCCGGCTTCGCAGGGCGCACGGTCGACACGGTGACGCCGTTCGCGCCCGTCAGGAGCCCACCCGTGGACGGGCGCTCGAGCCTCCTCACGAGTACCGCCCCCACGACGAGCCCGAGGCAAAGGAGCGTGCCGAGGCCGAGCACCGCTTGGAGTCGCGACGGCCGCCTGCGCAGCAATCGGGCCACGGCCACGCGCAGGCTCTCGTCGCTCCGCGGCGCCGCATAGAGCGCCGCGCCCGCCAGCGAGCCCCACATCAGCGGGTCCTCGAAGAAGCCGCTGTAGACGAAAGACTGGACGAAGATCGTCGCAAAGGCCGCCGCGAAGCCGAGCCCGACGAGGCGCTCCCGCCGCCACGCGCTGCGCAGCAGCACCAGCGCGCCGGCGAGAATCGCCGCGAACGCGAGCAGGCCGACGAGGCCGAGCTCCGCAGCCACCGTGAGCACGGTCGTGTGTGACGCCGAGCGCGCGCGTGAGCCTTTGCGATCGGGCTGCGCGGCGCTCGCGCGCGGCTGCGCACCGATCCCGACCCCGGCGATCGGCTTCTTCAGGAACGCGCGCGTCGCATCGGTGACGAGTGTGGAGCGGCCGCGAGTGACGACATGCAGCGGCGAGTGCTGCGCCCGCGTCGCGAGCACGCCGAGCGCGGCGAGCCCCATCACGATGACGGTCGCAGCGAGCACGAGCCGGTCGCGCCGGTCGCCGAGCAGCGCTGCGATCCCGGCGGCGACGACGATCAGCGCGATCATGCTCGACTGCGAGTACGACGGGTACAGGGCGAGCCAGAAGAACGCGATTCCCACGACACCCCACCAGGGGCGGATGCGGCGACCGAGTGTGAGCACGAGCAGCACCGAGATCGCGAGCACGAGGTGACGCCCGTAGAGACTCGGATCCTTGAAAAGCGACGTGACCCGGAAGAACGTCGTGTACGCGTTCGCGACCGCCAGTGTCGGCGCGAAGAACAACGTGTGCGTGTACGACTGCCACAGTCCGACGGCTGCGAACAGCACACCGAGGCCCAGCATCGTCAGCGCGAGTGCCTTGGGCAGCCATCGCTCGACCGGGGCACGCGAGACGAGCGCGGCGAGGAGCGCGAAGGGAAGCAGGAAGAAGACCAGCTCGAGGCCGCCGGCAGGACGGTCCTCGGTCCAGAGATAGCTGACGCAGGCCAGCGCGACGTACCCGGCGAGTGGAACTGAAAGCACGAGCGGCGGCGCGCGCAGCTCTCCTTCCCGCACGACGCGGACGATCAGCGCGAGCGCCGCGGCAGCAAGTACGACATAGAGCGGGACGAGCAGGAACGCGTCTTGGCTCCCCAGCGTGACCGGGATGCGGAAGGGCGCAGCTGCGAGCACGAGTACGGGAACCCAGGCCGGCCACCGGTGCAGCACTGCTGCGAGCCCGGCGATGCAGACGAGCCCGGCGAGAATCGCAGCGACACGAAGCGGCGACGTAAATGCCTGGTGGAGGTCGTGCGCCGGCACGAGCGAGCGGGCGAGGATCGCCTCGGCGACGGTAAGCAGCGCGAGCCCGGCGAGGAATGCCTCTCGGCGCCGCGGCAGGAGGCAGAGGCACACGGCGACCGCAGCGGCGAGTGCGGCACCCGCCGTCATGCGGGCGAATCCGAGAGCATGAGCCGAGAACCGTAACGATGCCCCGGGCGGGGTGCCCCGCGGGGGCCGCTAGATGACGTTTTGCTCGACGCGTTGCGTGCCGGCGGCGAAGCGGCCCGCGTCGAACTGGCCCAGGTCGAACGTCGCCTCTCGGTCGAGCACGAGCTCGGCAAGATGCTCGCCGACAACGGGAGCCTGCTGGAAGCCGTGACCCGAGAAGCCCGTTGCGTAGACGACACCCGACACACCTGGGTGCCTCCCGACGAGGGCGTTGTGGTCGGGGCTCAGCTCGTAGTAGCCCCACCAGCTCGAGCGTACGCCGACGTCCTCGAGCACGGGCAGACGACGTGCGGCGTGCGGAGCGAGCTCGTCGAGGGTCTGCTCGCGACCGCCGAAGGCGAGCCCGTCTCCCTCGCGATGAAAGTAGAAGCTCGTCGTGAAGTCGATCGTCAACGGCACCCGCACCGGCAGGCCGGGAACGGGCTCGGTGAAGTACATGAAGCGGCGCTCTCGCTCCACGGGCAAGTCGAGACCGCACGTCTCCGCGAGCTCGCGCGACCACACGCCCGCGGTCAGCACGACTCGTTCCGTCTGGATCGTCCCACGCGCAGTCTCGACGCCGGTGACGCGGCCGCCGTCCGTGACGATGCGCGTGGCCGCGCACGACTGCTCGATGTGTGCGCCACGCGCGGCAGCCGCACGCGCATACCCCTGCACGACGAGGTCGGGGGTGACGATGCCCGCACGGGCGCACAACGCCGCAGCGAGCAGCCCGTCGGTGTCGAGGAGCGGCACGACTTCGCGCGCCTCTGAGGGCTCGAGCATCCGCGCGTCGATCCCGAGCTCGGTTTGCAGAGCCACGTCGGCTTCGAAGCGCGTGACGTCGGCAGCCGCGTCGAGCAAGAAGAGATAGCCGTCGAGCCGCAGATCGAGCTCGTGCCCGAGCTCGTCCGGGAAGCGTTCTAGCCGATCGATCGACTCGACGCCGATGCGCACGTTGAGCTCGTCCGAGAAGAGCGTGCGCACGCCACCGGCGCAATGGCCCGTCGAGCCCGCTCCGAGCGTGTCCCTCTCGACGAGCACGGCGTCGGTGCAGCCGAGCTGCGTCAGGTAGTACAGCGCAGCGGCACCCATGGCACCACCGCCGATCACCACTGCGTCGCTTCGGTAAGAGGCTCTCACAGGATGACGTTCGCCGATCCGGCCGCGATCGGCGAGTGCGATGCAAGGACGCAGGGAGCGTCGATAGCAGCGCTATCGACGCGACTGAGGACGCCGCAGCGTGCCGCCGAGCGCGGCCGGGCGGCACACCGTTGGTTCTGTGAGAGCCTCTTATGCAACACGTGATTGATTGTCGCTGATGAGCGACGAGCGCAAGGGACGCCTCTTCGTCGCGCTCGCCGCGTTGGCCTGGTCGACGGCAGGTGTCCTCCAGCGAGAGCTGTCGGTGACGACCGCGTCCCAGGTCGGCGGCCGAGCGCTGTTCGCGGCCGTCGGATTGCTCGCCTACATCGCGCTGACCGAGCGCTCGCGCTGGTGGCGGTCGTTCAAGGCGATCGGCGCAGGCGGCGTCGGGCTCGCGGTCTGCGCCGCCGTCTCGTCAGCGGCGTTCTTCGTGGCGCTGAACCATGCATCCGTCGCGAACGTGCTCTTCTGGCAGGCGCTCGCACCGATCTTTGCCGCCGCGCTCGGCACGCTGCTCGGCGACCCCGTGTCGAGCCGCACGTGGGGTGCCATGGCGCTCGCCGTCGGCGGGGTGGCGATCATGGCCGGCGGGCCGGGTCACGCGAGCGCGCTCGGCCAGGGGCTCTCCTTTTTCGTCTCGGCGTCGTTCGCGGGGATGATCGTGATCGCCCGCCACCGACGCGACGTGTCGATGGCGCCCGCGATGTGCCTCTCACAAGTGATCGTGCTCGTCGCAGCCGCTCCGTTCGCGTCGGTGCACGCGAGCGGGACCGATGTGCTCCTGCTCGCGACGCTGGGACTGACCCAGATCGGTCTCGGCTTCGTCTTCCTGACGGTCGGCAGCCGGCTGATCCCGGCCGGCGAGGTTGCGCTGATCACGCTGCTCGAGGTGGTGCTCGGGCCTCTGTGGGTGTGGGCCTTCCTGTCGGAACGCCCGTCGACGGCGACGCTCATCGGCGGTGTCGTCGTCCTCAGCGCAGTCCTCGTCGAGGCCAGTGCGGATCGGGGGGCGGCGCCGGCGCCGGTCTAGAGGTGCGCAATCGTGGCGCCGTCGTCGGCATCGCTTTGCGTAGCCGAGACGAGCGGGTGCGTCGCGAGCTCGTCGCGCACCGCCTTGCGCAAGACCCCAGTGCCGCGGCCGTGCACGACGCGCACTTCCCCCAGGCCGGCGAGGGCGGCTTCGTCCACGAGCCGCCGCACCTCGACGCGCGCCTCATGCGCGGGCTGACCGCGCACGTCGAGCTGATCCGAGACGTCTCCGCGGGCGGCTGCCCTCACCTGCACGACCGGCGCCTTCGCCTCGGGCGGGCGCTCGCGCGACGGGCGAAGCCGCGCGAGCGGGATGCGCACGCGCTGGCCGGCCGCCCCCACGACCTCTGCCTCGGCGCCGCGGATCGACGCCACGGTGCCGCGCACGCCGACCTCGGGCGCCTCGACGGGGTCGCCCACCGCGAGCTCGCCGCTCGGTTGCAAGGGCCCGGAGAGATCGCGCAGCGCGCTTTCGGCCCGGGCAGCACGTTCGGTCGCGGCGCCGATGGCACGATCGCGGTCCGGCTCGCGGCGCAGCCGGCGAGCCGCGCGGAGCTCGCCACGAACGGCTTCGATCTCCGTGCGCGCGGTCGCCAAATCGCGGTCGGCGGTTGCCACGGCTTCCCGTCGCGCCTGCTCGGCCGACGCACGCACCCGCTCGAGCTCGCGCTCGAGCTCGCGCTCCCGCTCGTCGACACGCCGCGCTGCCCGCTCGGCCGCGTCAAGGTGCTCGGCGGCCTCGCGCTCCGCAGCCTCTGCCTCCGACACGAGCTCGGCGGCTCGCAGCCGCTCCGGCGAGACTCGAGCCCTCGCGTCTGCCACCACGTCCGCGTCCAACCCGAGCCGCTCCGCAACCCGGAGCGCGTGCGAGCTTCCCGGCCGTCCGAGTGCCAAGCGGTAGAGCGGCCGGTCCTCGTCGAGATCGAACCCGGTCGCCGCGTTGGCCACGTCGGCGTGCGCGCTCGCCCACTCCTTGAGCTCCGCGTAGTGCGTCGTCACGACCGTGAGACGCGCCTGCCGCGCGAGACGTGCGAGCAGCGCCTGCGCGAGAGCCGAGCCCTCTTCCGGGTCGGTCCCCGCCGCAACTTCGTCCAACAGAACGAGCGAGCTCGGCGTCGCCGACTCGAGGATCTCGACGAGCGTGCGCACATGCGCGGAGAACGTCGAGAGGCTCATCTCGATCGACTGCCGGTCACCGATGTCCGCGAGCACACGGTCGAACACCGGCAGCTCAGCGTGCTCGGCCGGCGGGCGCACCCCACACTGGTGCAGAAGCGCGGCGAGGCCGAGCGTCTTCAGCGCCACCGTCTTGCCGCCGGTGTTCGGCCCACTGATCACGAGCGCGCGCAGATCACCGAGATCGAGATCGATCGGCACGGCGCCCTCCCGCTCGAGCAGAGGATGGCGCGCTCCGAGCAGCCGAACCGCTCCCGAGATCTCCACCACCGCGCCTCCCCAGCGTCGAGAGACCGAACCGCACGCGAGCGTCAGGTCGAGCGCCGCGATCGCTTCGACGAGAACGCGCAGCGCCTCGGCACGTTCTGCGACTCCGACCGAGAGCTCGCGAAGGATTCGCTCCACCTCCTCGCGTGCGTCCGCTGCCGCCTGCGCGAGCCGGTTGTTCAACTCGACGACGGCGAGCGGCTCGACGAACACCGTCTGGCCCGAGCTCGACGCGTCGTGCACGATCCCCGGCACCTGCGCCTGGCTCCCCGCACGCACCGCGAGCACAGGCCGACCGCCGCGCTCGGCGAGGAACACTTCCTGCAGCGCATCGCGAACACCCGCACTGCGTGCCACACGTGCAAGCTCGTCGCGAACGCGGGCAGCGCCGTTTCGCAACTCCGCACGCAACCGGCGCAGCAACGGCGAGGCGGTGTCGCGCAGGTCCGACCCGTCGTCCTCGACCTTGCCGTCGATCGTGTCTGCGAGCGAGGCGAGCGCGGGCTCGATCGGCTCCACGAGCTCGGCGAGCAGCGGAGCGTCGGAGTCACGCGCACGAACGGCGCGACGCGCATCGAGGCCGACGCGCACCGACGTCGCGATCGCGCGCAGCGCCTCTGGCCCGACCAGCCCTTCACGCTCCGCACGTGCAACGGCGGGCGCCAGGTCGACGACGCCCGCGAGCGGCGGGTCGTCGCCCGTGTCGAGCAGCGCGACGGCCTCCGCGGTGCGCGCCTGGCGCGCGCGCACCTCGTCGACGTCGGAGGACGGCTCGAGCGCGCGGGCGCCGCGCGCGCCAAGCTCGGTCGCGGCTACCTGCGCGACCCGTTCGAGAATGGTCGGTAACTCGAGGGCGACGCGCCCCTCGACATCCACGGGCTCGTCCTACTCGGGACGCTCGTCGCCCGGCCGCAGCCGGTACACGATGCGACCGCGGTCGAGGTCGTATGCCGACAGCTCGATCCGAACACGGTCGCCGGGATTCATGCGAATGCGAAACCGCCGCATCTTGCCGGCGGTGTAGCCGAGGGTCTCGTGACCATTGTCGAGCTTGATCCGGAACATGCCGTTCCGGAGCGCTTCGACGATCTCTCCGGTCATCTCGACCTTGTCTTCCTTTTGCGCGATGGTTGCCTCCTCTCCGTTCTCGTCGCTGTAGCTGCGGACAGGCGGCGGGTGTCCTCGCCCCGCCGCCCGAACCGCCTTCCTAGATGACGTTCACGTTCGCGGCCTGCGGGCCCTTCTCGCCCTGCTGGGCCTCGTACTCCACCTTCGCGCCCTCGTCGAGGGAGCGGTAGCCCGCGCCCTGGATCGCGCTGAAGTGCACGAACAGATCCTTCCCACCCTCATCGGGGGTGATGAATCCGTAGCCCTTGTCCGCGTTGAACCACTTGACAGTTCCGGTTGCCATATTGCTCTTTCACCTCCTTGCCAACTTCACTGAACGGGCAAGAAAGGTCCGAAAAACCGGCACCATCCGACTCGCTCAAATTGCGCTCAAGAGTGTAGCCACCTCTGGCCGATAGGAGAACCGTGACGATTCTCCGGCGCGCCATCCTCGCCGCCGCGCTCTGCGGCGCCCTCGCCTGCACCGCGTCAGCCTCCACCGGCAACTGGGCCGCCCCGCAGATCCGTCAGGTCACGAAGGCGGGCGTGCTCGGACAGACCGGCACACCCTTCGAGCCCCAGGCGCCCCTCACACAGGGCGCACTCGCGACGGCCGTCGCGGCCGCCGACCAGATTCAGTTCCCGGCGGCGAGCACGTCCGCCGCCGCGAAGCCGGCCCCGATCGTCGTCACCTCGACCGTCGGACCGGACGCGGTGATCGCCGGAACGACCCCGATCGACATCGACACGCCGGGACGGGCGATCGACCATGTCGACTTCGCCGTCGACGGCAGGGGTGTCGCGACTGCCTACGAGGCGCCGTACGAGTTCGTCCTCGACACGACCACCCTCCCCGACGGTCCTCACGCGCTGGCGGTGAACGTCACGTTCGCCGGCGGCGGCTACGCGATCGCGACCTGGCAAGTGACCGTCGCGAACGCGCCCGGCGGAACCGCGACGGCACCGAGCGCGCCCGTCGACCTGCCGATCGCGAAGTCCGGTCTGCCGCCTGCGCCGCCGCCGACGTCGACCCCCGTCGCGCCGGCCGGCTTCCACCCGCTCTACCGCACCGCCTCGCCAGACCGTCTCGCGACGGTGAAGCAGCTCGACGCGGCGCTCGTCGCCTACCTCGGGCTCGGCGCAGCAGCCCGCGAGATCCAGGGGACGCTGCAGGCCGCCGGCCTGACGCCGCCGGCGAACACCGGGACCGAGGCGGTCGCGCGCCTGCTCGGGCTTCGCCTCAACCATCCGGCGCCGCAGGACTCGCTCGAGCTGCTGCCCAATCAGCCGGCAACGCGGGCGGAGGCGGCGTACTCGTTCGCACGCGTGCTCTCGCTCGGCGACTCGGACGTCGCGCAGGCGCAAGCCGCGGCGGACGCGTTCACGCTGCCGACGTTCACACCGTGGCAGCTACGCATCCTCACGACGGCCGTGCACTACGTCGGGTATCCGTACGTGTGGGGCGGCACGAGCCCGACGGCGGAGACGCTCTTCGGCGTGCATTCCGCCGGTGGCTTCGACTGCTCCGGCCTCGTCTGGCGCGTCTACAAGCTGACCTCGTATCCAGGCGAAGGAAACCTCGCGAACGTGATCCAGGGCCGCACGACCTACGTGATGAGCGGCGAGGTGCCGCGCTCGGCGCGGATCACCGCGGCGAAGCTGCAGCCCGCGGACGTGATGTTCTTCGGAGCGAACGGGCCGCACTCCAAGCCCGCCGAGGTCGACCATGCCGCGCTCTACCTCGGCAACGGCTGGTTCATCCAGTCGAGCGACGAAGGCGTGACGCTCCTGCCGTTCAGCGGCTGGTACACGCAGAGCTTCGCCTGGGGCCGAAGGCCGCTCCGCGAGGCCGGCCTGACCGGCTGAGCAACGGCTTTGTGGCAACCGGCGCGTGTTGTCTCGACGGAGCGATGTCGGCGTCCGAGCGCTGTAGGGTTGCCCAATGCTCGCCCCCGGCACCAGAGCGCGACCTCGCGCGCTTCGCCATCGGCTTCGACCAGCGCGACCGCGCGCGCCTGCACACCCTGTGGGATCGAATCTTCGACTCCGAGCAGTGGTCCGAAGGTGAGCTGACCCGCGAGTTCGAAGCGGCGTGGTCGGCCTGGAACGGGCTCGACGCCGTCGCCTTCAACGGCTGGACCGGTGCTGCGCTCGCCGCGTTGGAGTGGGCGGAAGTTCGCGGCCAGGTCGTTCTCTGCCCGTCGAACACGTTCATGGCGACGCCGCTCGCGGCGCTGCAGGCGGGCGCGCGGGTCGAGTTCGTCGACTGCAACCGCGACGACCTTTGTATGTCCTTCGAAGATCTCGAGCGCAAGGTGCACGAGCATCGTCCGCGCGCGGTGTTCCTCGTGCATATCGGCGGCCACATCGCATTCGACGTGCACCGGATCGCCGACCTCTGCGCGGCCGAAGGCATCGCGCTGATCGAGGACTGCGCACACGCGCACGGCGCCGAGTGGAACGGCCGCCGCGCGGGCACCTTCGGCGACGTCGGTGTGTGGTCGTTCGCCCCGACCAAGACTATTTCGACCGGCGAGGGCGGCATGCTCGTCTCGAGGCATGCCGACGCGATCGAGCATGCTCGACTGTTCCGCAACTACGGCAAGCCCGACTACGCGACGCACGGCCTCAACTTTCGTCTGAACGAGTTCACGGCGGCGATCGGCCTCGTCCAGACCGAGCGCCTGCCGGAGATCGTTCGCTGGAAGAACGACGCCGTCGCGCGTGCATGTCGACCCGCTGCACCCGTCGCGCCTTCAGCTTCCCGAGGGCATGGTCTCGGGCCTGCTACAAGGTGATCGTCTTCGAGCCGATCGAGCGGTCGACCGGCAAGGTCTACGACGAGCCGTGCCACCGGGTGCTCGGCCACGCAGTGGACCTTCCAAACTCCGACTGGGTTGCAGAGAATCATTGGTGCGTGCCGCTCTACTACCGACCCGAGCTCGAGGAGGAGATGCGATGAGAGTGCTCGTGACCGGCGGTGCCGGGTTCATCGGCTCGCACGTGGTCGACCGGCTGCAGGCGACGAGGGCACGAGCCCCGGATCTTCGATCTCGTCCCGTCACCGCACCACGGCCCGGAGCTCGACACGGTGCTCGGCGACATCTGCGACCCAGACGCGGCACAGCGCGCGATCGCCGGCTGCGACGTCGTCATCCACCTTGCCGCGATGGCCGACGTCGACGAGGTCGCAACCGACCCGACCCGCACCGATCGCGTCAACGTCCGCGGCACGCAGGTCGCTGCTCGAGGCATCGCGCGACGCAGGTGTGCAGCGCTTCGTCTACGCGAGCACGATCTGGGTCTACGGCGACGCGGTCGCGCCCGACGCGCTCGACGAGGACGCACCGCTCGGGACTGCCGAAGCACTTCTACACAGCGACCAAGATCGCGGGCGAGATGTACACCGCGACGTACGGCGAGCTCTACGGGCTCGAGTGGACGATTCTCCGCTTCGGGATCCCGTACGGCCCGCGGGCGCGTCCGACCGCGGTCGTGCCCGCCTTCACCGCGAAGGCGCTCTCGGGGCAGCCGCTCACGATCGCGGGCGACGGGACGCAGTCGCGGCGCTTCGTCTACGTCGAGGACCTCGCCGACGGTGTCGCGCTGTCACTCGTCCCCGCCGCAGCCAACCGCGATCTACAACCTGGTCGGGCGCGAGAACACGAGCGTCCGCGCGATCGCGAGGACGATCCGCGACATCGTCGGCGACGTGAAGATCGTCCACGTCGAGGGGCGCGCGGGCGACCTGCGTGGCGGCAACATCTCCGGCGAGCGGGCCGCCGCCGAGCTCGGCTGGGAACCGTCGACCCCGTTCGCCGAGGGCGTGCGGCGCTACGTCGACTGGGTGACGGAGACAGCAGGAACGCCGAGACCGGCGATCGCGTCGATGACCGACGGCAGAGCCGCCGCCGTCCTCGCTCCAGGATCCCGACGAGCTGTAGGCATCCGAGTCGTGCAGCAGCACGACGTCGCCGCGGCCGAGACGGCGCGTCGCGCGAGCGCGATCGACGCCGCAGTCGCCCTGCGCTCCCAGTCACGGCCCCACCGCGACCAGAGCAGCGGCACGAGCCCGAGTCGAGCGCACGAGATCGAGCGCGCCCGAGCTGAAGACGCCGTACGGCGGTCGGTAGAGCGCGGGCGACGTGCCCGTCGCATCCTCGATCTCCGCCGTCGCGCGCCGAAGATCGTCCCCAAGCTCCGCGACCCGCCTGCGCAGGAGCAAGCGTGTGCCGGTAGCCGTGGCAGCGCGATCTCGTGACCCGGCCGCGGCGATCTCGCGCGCGAGCGCCGGATCGCGCACGCACCTGCTCGCCGACGAGGAAGAACGTGGCAGTCGCACCGCGCCGCGCGAGCACCTCGAGCACGGCCGGTGTCCCCTTGGGATGCGGGCCGTCGTCGAAGGTCAGCGCCACCGCTGGCCGCGCGATCCGGTAGTCGATCGTCGAGGCGCCCGCGCGAGCCGGGCACCTGCGAGGCGAGCGCCGGCACGAACCAGTCGCCCTCAGGCTCACGCGATGAGCGCGAGCACGAGCGACGCCGCCGAGGGCAGCGCCGCGAGCGCGAGGCCCGGCGCCGGCCGCGAGCCGAGCGCACCGCGCAGAGCGCACGGCGAGCTCGCGCTCGGAGCCGACGACGTGCGCGATCCCGTACCGGCGAAACGCGGCGTTGTTCGCGCGGATGTGACCGCGGCCCCAGCCGTAGGAGATCGTCGGGCAGCCGCGCACGTAGGCCTCGAGCACCGTCAGCCCGCCGGTCGAATGGATCAGCGCGTCGGCGGCGCCGAGCCACTCGCTCATCTGTCGGTGAACCCGACCGTGCGAACGCGCGCCTCGTCGGTCGTAGCGCCGCTCGAGCCGTTCAGCGGAGCTCGTCGTTCCGGCCGCACAGGCACGCGACGATGTCGACCCGGCCGTCTGCGAGCGCAGTGTCGATCGCACCGCGAGATCGCCGACGCCCCAGCCGCCGCCGGAGACGAGCACGACCGGTCGCGTCCGCCGGCAGACCGAGCTCATGGCGCGCCTCGTCGCGATCGCACGGCTTCGCGAACTCCGGCCGCGTGAGCCCGTGCACCACCTCGACGTCCGCGTCGGCCCCGGCCACCTCGCGCACCTCGTCGATCGACTCGGGATGCGTGACGAGGTGCAGGTCGACACCGGGCGCAGCCCAGTAATGCATCATCGCGAGGTCGGTGATCGCGGCGACGACGGGCACGTCGAGCTTGCCACGGCGCCGCAGGCGACCGAGCACCTCGGTCGTCACCGGGTAGACCGAGACGACGACGTCGGGGTCGACGCGGCGCACCAGGCGCAGCACGCCCCGCGAGCCCGTCGCGCACACGAGCGCCTGCGTCAGCCGGCGCGTCGGCGCCGAGCCCGACGAAGACCCAGAACGCGGCGTCCCAGAGCCACCGGAACCGGTGGAAGACGACGCCCGGCGCCCGCTTCGCTGACGAGCGACGAAGCGCGCGCCCCATCGCGCGCAGGCCGTCCTCGATCGTCACCTCGGCACCGGGCGACTCGGCACGCAGCTGGTCGGCGAGCGTCCGTGCGGGCAGATCGTGGCCCTCGCCGACGCTGGCAGTGAGGATCAGGACGCGCGTCGGGCGGGCCGCTGACACGAGCCGAGCCTACAGCGGAGGTCAGCCGTGCAGGAGCGCGCCGACGCTTGCGACGAGCTCGGCGGGCGTGAACGGCTTCTGGATGAACGGGCCTTCGACGATCTCGGCGTCGGCGCAGCCGGAGGTGAAGAGCACCCGCGCCTCGGGCAGCTCGCGCGTCGATGTGCTCGGAGAGCTCGACGGCGTTCATCTCCGGCATCAGCACGTCGGTGACGACGAGCTCGATCTCGTCGTGCGGCTCCGTGCGAACTCGATCGCTTCGCTCGGCGTGGCCGCGCTCGAGGACGTTGTAGCCCGCCCCTTCGAGCGCCAGCCTCATCACGTCGCGCACGATGTCCTGGTCGTCCACCACGAGGATGGTCACCGCCATGCACCTTCCATCGACGAAGCGCCCGCGCACGTTCATCCCCGAATCGGGTCGAGAACGCTACTGGTGTGTCGTCTTCACCGGCGGCCAATGCGGGGAGATGTCGGGGTCGCCGAGATCGCCGTACGGGACGCAGTGGCCGGCGAGCAGCTCACGGTCGGCGATCAAGAGCTCGTCGACGCGCGCATTGAGCGGAACCGCGGACTTCCACTTCAGCCGCAGCTGCTCGCCGCGCTCGATCAGCCGGCGCGGCGGCAACGGGCGCGACGAGCGCACGGCGAAGTAGTGGCCCGCGATCGGGTCGACGCCCAGCGCGCGCTCCGCCGCGGCGCTCTCGTCGCCGCCCGGCCGCATAGAACACCCACAAGCCGTAGCGCGGCTGTCTGCGAGCCCTGCAGGAACGGCAGCGCGCGGTCGCACGAGTCGTCGTCGACGCAGCGTCAGCGAGTGGACTCGCAGTGCGATCAGATGGTCGAGAACATTCGCCGGGTGGCCGTAGTCGAACGCGGAGAAGTTCGCTCCGCTCGTGCCGGTCGAGCCGAAGAGCACCGTGCCGGCCGGCTCGTGGTCGACTGCGGCGACGATCGCTGTCGACGTGATCCGCCGGGTCGAGTCGCGATGCGGCTGATGTCGTAGCGAAGCTCGACGCCGAGCAGGCCGGTGACGAGCAGCGCGGCGACGAGCGAGTCGGTAGCGGCCCCGCCCACGACGCGATCGGAAGACGCCGGCGCACGACGAGCACCAGGAAAGCAGGCGTCGACGGGATCATGTACCGGTCGAAGAAGAGCGCCGAGTCACCGCTCGCCGGCACGAGCGAGAAGAAGAGGATCGGCATCGCGATCGTGATCAGACAGAACGCCGAGCAGGCGGTAGCGCCGCCGGACAGCGAGGGCGAGCACACCGACGAGCGCGAGACACGGTGAAGTAGTTGACGAGGCCATGGCCCGGCGCGAGGAAGTGCAGCGCGTCATCCCACACCGGACGCCCGGAGAACGTGCGCCCCTGCCGCCCGCCGGCCCGCACGCCGTAGCGGTCGCTCAGCACGTGCAGCGTCTTCACGTAGTACGGGACGAACGTGACGAGCAGCGCGACCGCACCGGGCCAGGCGGTGCGTCACGGTCGCGCGAAGTGACGCAGGCGCATAGACCACTGCGGCCGCGTACGCGGTCAGCGCGTAGAGCGGCGCTGTCGGATGCACGAAGACGGAAAGACCGAGCAGCGCGCCGGCGACGATCCAGAGACGGCGGTTCTGCGTCGTCGGCAGCCTTGAGCGCGACCACCGTCGACCACATCAGCCAAGCGAAGAGCAGCGTGTGCGGGCGTCCGAACGTCGCGTAGAGGACCGGGATCGGCGAGACCGCAGTCAGCAGAACGACGGCTGCCGACGGCTCGTCGCCCGAGCAGCCGGCGCACGATCAGCGCGACGGCAGGCAGTGCCAGGCAGAGGAAGACGAGCGACGGCAGGCGCAGCGCCGGGAGGCCCGGCCACCAGCCGAGCAGGAAGTGCTCGAGCCAGAAATGCAGCGGCCCACCGCCACGCTGCGTCGAGACGATGTGGAAGATGTGGGCGAACGAGTAGTCGCTGAGCCGGAGCGTCAACTCCTCGTCGACGTTCAGCGGCGTCCACCAGACGGTGGGGAGCGCGAGCCAGACGAGCGCGGCCACCGCTGCGACAACGGCGACGGGGAGTAGAAGCCGCTTAATCGGTGCCGGAGGCAGCGAGCGCCTCCAACTCGGGCGTCTCGGGAGCCGCGCGATACGGATGCTCGTCTTGCGACGTGCGTCTCGTGGTACACGCTCTCCGCGTTCACAGCCCAGATGTCGTGGTCCGCGCCGGAGACGAGATTGTCGACAGCGCGCATGGCGGTCAGCATCGAGTGGTCCGAGTTGTTGTACCGGTGCAGGCCGTTGCGCCCCACCTGCTGCAGGTTCTCGATGCCGTCGAGGTACGAGCGGATCACCTGGACGCGCGCGGCGTAGTCGGCGTCGTAAATCGGGTACGCCTTCGGGACGCGGATCGCGTAGCCGCGCTCGACCTTGGACGCCGGGGCCAAACGCAACTGCTCGAGCTCGTCGGCTGCGAGCGACACGAGATCGTCGTCGTTCATCGACCACAGATCGTCGCCCTCGAAGCAGAAGTACTCCATCCCGACACAAGCCTTCGACGGATCGGGGACCATCCACGGCGACCACGAGCGGAAATTCTGGATGCGGCCGACGCGCACGCCGGGCTCATGGATGTAGATCCAGTTGTCCGGGAAGAGATCGTCGCCGTCGACGACGAGCGCCACCGTGAGAAAGTCGCGGTAGCGAAGACCGTTCGCCGCAGCAATCACCTCGGCGGGCGCCTTGGGGCTCATCATTCGCACGACATCACGCAGCGGCAGCGACGAGATCACCGCGTCCGGGAGCGCGTACGAGTCGTCACCCGCGACGACCTCCACCAGCCTGGAGCCTGCCAGCTCGAGACTTGTGACAGGCGACTCGAGCAGCACCTCGCCGCCCTGCGCTCGAATCGCATCGGTCATCGCATCCCACATCTGCCCCGGGCCGTAGCGCGGGTAGTTGAACTCCGAGATGAGGCTTTTGATCTTGTTGCCCTTGTTTCCGAAGAACGCCGCTTTCGCGGCGGAGAAGAACGAAAGCCCCTTGATGCGCTGCGCCGCCCATTCGGCGCGGATCTCGGACGCCGGTACCCCCCAGACCTTCTCGTTGTAGCTCTTGAAGAAGAGCTCGAAGAGCCGGCGGCCGAACCTGTTCGTGACCCACTCCTCGAGCGAGTCCTCGGCGCCCTTCGGCCGCGCGGCGGCGACGAGATACGACGCCATGCAGCGCGTGAGCTCGACGGGGCCAAGCTTCCGGATCACGTCGGGCCCGCGAAGCGGATAGTCGAGATACCGGTTGTTCCAGTAGATGCGAGACATTCGCGGCCGTCGCAGGAACTCGTCGCCGAGCACCTCGTGCCACAGGTCGTCGACCTCGAGCGCCTTCGTGAAGAACCGGTGGCCGCCGAGATCGAAACGATAGCCGTCGCGCTCGACGGTCTTCGCGAGCCCGCCGACCTGATCCTCGGACTCCAGCACGACCACCTCGCCGCCCGATTTGCCGAGCAGGTAGCCGGCCGTGAGGCCTGCGGGGCCGCCACCGAGGACGAGCGTCGTCTGGGAGCTTTGGTTCACCATCGAGAAGGACGGCGCTCGCGCCGTTTGAGGACTCTAGCGAGTCTTCCGATATACGAATGCCTGCAAGGGCTTGAAGTAGTTCTTCTTGAGCGCGATCTCGTCACTCGCGACATGCGCCACGACGACGACGTTCGGGTCGTGCTCGAGCAGCCACATCCAGGCCTCGGCCTTGCGCCAGACGAGCTTCGTCCAGGTCGCCCGCCATGCCCGGTAGTCGCGGAAAACGGGTGTGATCACGACGAACTGACCGCCTGGAGGAACGGTCGCGAGCAGGCTGTCGAGCGTCTCTCGCGCCTTCGTCTTCCGTAGCCGGGAGACGGCGTCACGCCAGTCGAAGATGTGCGGGTCGGCGGTCGGCCCGAGTGTCGTCGCCCACCGAAAGCCAGCCCCGAGGTAGTAACGCAGGACCGGCGTCTGCTCCGGATGCATCGAGATTACGAGCTCGCCGGTCTTCATGTACGGCTTCACGCCCGTGCTGATCCCTTTCGCGTTCTCCTTGTCGTTCTTCACGGAGTAGCCGGCGAAGAGGAAGACGAGCGCGACGAGCGCAGCGACGCCGAGCCCGCGCGCCCGCTCGAACCCGCGCGCCCCGAGCAGCAGCATCGGGCCGGCGATCACCGCGAAGTAGCGCGTCGTCCACGCCGGCGAGATCTGTGACGCGATGAACGCCGCGACGACGGCAATCGCCGTCATCACCCCGAGGGCGAGCACGATCGTGCGCTCGGCGGGCGTCCCTTCGCGCCGGCGGATGACGGGCAGCAGCGCGGCGCAGCCGACGAGCACGAACGCAAGGAACGGCGCGTCGCCGCCGATCACGCTGCCCGGCGAAAGGACGAGATCGTGGATGCTCGGCCGCGTCGACCACGGTGCACCTGTGTGGCGTGCCTGGAAGAGCAATGTCGGCAGCCACGGCGCGTAGAGCACGGCGACCGCAACTGCCGCGACGAGGAATCGGCGGACGCAGTCGCGCGCGACGGCGACCGTCGCCGCCGCGAGCCCAACGCACAGGAAGAGCCCCCAGTTGTGGCTGTACGCGAGTAGCACTGTCGAGAGGACGAAGACGGGTAGCCACCAACGCTTGCCGCGCAGGATCCCCTCGACGTAGCTCCAGGCGACAACGAGCGAAAGCAGCGCCTCGAGCTCGTACATGCGCGTCTCGTCGGCGTAGTAGGTGAGGAACGGGTCGAGCGCCGCGAGCAGTGCGGCGATCAGTCCCGATGTGCGGCTGAACACCGCGCGGCCTGCGAAGTACGCGACCGGCACACACGCAAGGCCGAACACGACCGACAGCGAGTGCGTCGCCGCTTCGGTGTCGCCGAACAGCCGCACCCAGACGCCGAGCAGCATGTAGTAGAGCGGCGGCGACCCGTCCTCGCGCAGCAGGTGAGGGATCGAGGTCCAGTGCTCGTGCGAGATGCCGACCGAGATGCCCTCGTCGATCCAGTAGCTCACGTGGATCGCCCGGACGCGGATGAAGAGCGACACCAGCGTCAGCAGTGGGATCGCAACCGGCACCGCCCAGCGAGCAGCGAGCGCCGCCTCGAGCCGTGCCCTCATCGAGCGCGGCGGGCGTGACGAGCGACGAGCACCGCGAAGCCGGCGATCGTGATCGGCACGAAGAGGACGAACCGCAGGACGAGGAGATAGCCCAGAGCAGGCAAATGGAGCGATCGCAGCGCGAGCAGGACCGCCGCGTCGAAGGTGCCGACGTACCCGGGCGCCGCGGGAACGAGCGCCGACAGGTTCGTCAGCGCCATCACATAGAGCCCGCCCGTCACACCGAGATGGATGCCCACGGCGGCCCCGACCGTCGCGTACACCGCAGCCTCGATCGCCCAGATCGCGAGCGAGAGCGCCAGCAAGGCCGCGCCGTAGGCCGACAGCAGCTCGCGTGTCGCGACGACGACGGGGCGTGCCCATTCCCGGACGCGCGAGACGAGCCGCCAGACCAGCACGCCTGCGACCGCCGCGGCGGCCCCGGCCGCGGCGAGGTACGGCAACGGCCCGAAGTCGAGGCCGCGGTCTGCGACGACGATCACCGAAGATGAGGCCGAGCGCAGCGACGTCGAGCGCGCGCTCGGCAACGACCGTGCCCAGCACAGCCCGCCGTTTGCCGCCCAGCATCATCACGCGCATCAGGTCACCCGCACGAGCGGGAAGCGTGTTGTTTCCCATGTAGCCGACGAGCGTCAGCCCGTAACTCGCGCTGCGACCCCGGGCGAGGCCACGGTGCTCGAGAATCTGCTGCCAACGCTCGGCGCGGAGAGCGGTGCCGACCGCGTACAGCGCGAGCGCTGCGCCGAGCCCGGCGAGCGCATCCCCGTCGAGCGTGAGCTGCGGACGGTGCTGCCTGCTCGCCCACCAGCAGATCGCGCCGAGCGCGACCAGCGAGGACCCCGCCTGCAGCAGCCCGAGTCGGCGGGGACGTACATCCTCGACGGTGGCCACGGCTGCGCAGCTTAGAGCTTCAGTCACGAGGCTTTGGATCGAGCGTGACAACCGTCCGGCGGCCGTCGGTCGCGAAGACCACATCGACCTTCTCGTCGCGCCGGTAGGTCCCCGCGACCCCGAGGAAGAGCGAGAGCCAGCGCCAGAACCCGAGCCGGCCCTCGCGCGCGAGCTCGCGCCGGAACACGAGCGCACGGCCGACCTGGTCGAAGTCGGTCCCGGCGTGCTGCGGGACCCCGTTCACGAACACCTCGAAGGGCGGCGCGACGGTGTCCGGCAGCTCCACCTGACTCCTCGATTCCACGCTCTATACGATGCCATTCTCGGTGCGCCGCGCTGTCCTCGCCACAATCGTCACAGCTGTCGCCGCGCTCGCGACGACGTCGGCCGCACTCGCCGGCAACGGCGGGTTCCTGCCGGGCAATCCGCACTCGCCCAACGCGCACCGCACGATCGATGCGTTCGTGTTCGTCGCGATCTTCACCGGCGTGATCCTCGTGATCGTCGAAGGTGCGCTGATCCTCTTCATCATCAAGTACCGGCGCGGGAAGCGAGCCTACGCGACGGAGGCGCCGCAGATCCACGGCGCGACGCGGCTCGAGATCATCTGGACCGTCGTCCCGGTCCTGATCCTCGCGGTGATCGGGACCTTCATCTTCTACAAGCTCCCCGGCATCGCGGACGCGCCGGCGGCAGCCGCGAACGACGAGACAACCGATCCAGATCGAGGGCCATCAGTTCTACTGGCTGTTCCGGTATCCCGAACGGGGCGATCTCGATCGACACGATGATCGCGCCCGCCGAACGAGGTGGTACACGAAGACGTTGATCGGTCTCGACTGGGACGTGAACCACTCTTGGTGGGTTCCCGACCTCGGCGGCAAGTACGACGCGATCCCCGGGCAGGTGAACAAGACGTGGTTCAAGGCACCGGTCGGCACGTACGTCGCGCGCTGCGCCGAGCTGTGCGGCATCCAGCACGCGCTGATGGACGCGGAAGTCGAACGTCGTGCCGCGCGGCGGAGTACGCGGCGTTCATCGCGAAACGCGCGTCGCCCGGCCGGCAACGATGGCGCTCGGCAAAGAGGAGTGGCAGGGCGCCTGCGAGAGCTGCCACCGCCTCGACCACGTCGTACATCGGCCCGGCGCTCGGCGGCAACCCGCTGCTCGGCGATGCGAAGGGGATCACGTCGCTGCTGCGCAACGGTCAGAGGGACCACGCGCATGCCGGCGGTCGGTCACAACTGGACGACGCAGGCAGATCGACTGCGCTGATCGCCTACACGAAGCAGTTCGCGAAGGGCGGGTTCGGCCGATGGCAGTCAACGTCGAGAGCGTCGCGCCGTATCGCGCCGACTGGCGCCGCGGCCGCGTCGCGTCGTGGCTGACGACCGTCGACCACAAGCGCATCGGGATCCTCTACATCTGGACGGCGCTGATCTTCTTCGCGCTCGGCGGCGTGCTCGCGCTGCTCATCCGCGCCCAGCTCGCGACGCCGAACGAGAGCTTCCTGACGAAGAACTCGTACAACCAGGTCGTCACGATCCACGGGACGACAATGATCTTCCTCGTCGTCGTCCCGATCCTCGCGGGCTTCGGCAACTTCCTCGTGCCGCTGATGATCGGCGCACGCGACATGGCGTTCCCGCGCCTGAACGCGCTCTCGTACTGGCTGTACCTGCTGGGCGGCGTCGTCATGTACCTGAGCTTCTTCGCGAAGGGTGGGCCGGCGTCGGCCGGCTGGACGGCGTACGCGCCGCTCTCGACGCTCCACTCGCCCGGCCACGGCACCGGACCTCTGGATCCTGTCGCTCCACATCCTCTCGATCTCGTCGCTCGTCGGCGCCATCAACATCGTCGTGACGGTCCACAACATGCGCACACCGGGGATGTCGTGGATGCGCATCCCGCTCTTCGTCTGGGCGATCGTCACCTACGCGTGGCTGCTCGTGATCGTCCTGCCGGTGCTCTCGGCCGGGCTGACGCTGATGCTGCTCGACCGGCAGGCGGGGACGCACTTCTTCGATCCCGCGCACGGCGGCAGCCCGATCCTCTACCAGCACGTCTTCTGGTTCTTCGGGCACCCCGAGGTCTACATCATGATCCTGCCCGCGATGGGGATCGTCTCGGAGATCCTCCCCGTCTTCTCGCGCAAGCCGATCTTCGGCTACAAGGCGGTCGCGATCTCGACAGCGGGCATCGCGTTCTACTCGCTGCTCGTGTGGGCGCACCACATGTTCGCGGTCGGCCTGCCGATCGGGCTCGACATCTTCTTCATGCTCAGCTCGATGATCATCGCGATCCCGACGGGCGTGAAGATCTTCAACTGGCTCGCGACGATCTGGCGCGGCAACATCTCGTTCTCGACACGCCGATGCTCTGGTGCCTCGGCTTCATCGGCGTGTTCACGTCGGCGGGCTCTCGGGGATCTTCCTCGCCGCGTTCCCGATCGACTGGGACGTGACCGACACCTACTTCGTCGTCGCGCACCTGCACTACGTGCTCTTCGGCGGCTCGATCTTCGGGATCTTCGGCGGCCTCTACTACTGGTGGCCGAAGATGTTCGGACGGATGCTCGACGAGCGCCTCGGCAAGCTGCACTTCTGGATCGTGTTCATCGGCTTCAACGTGACGTTCTTCCCGATGCACATGCTCGGCCTGCTCGGCATGCCGCGCCGCGTCTACACGTATCACCGCCGGCGGGATCTGGGAGGTCTACAACCTGATCTCCACGATCGGCTCGTTCGTAATGGCGCTCGGGATGCTCGTGTTCGTCTACAACGTCGTCAAGACGACAGCGGTCCGGGCACGCGCGCCGGCAACGACCCGTGGCTCGCCGACACGCTCGAGTGGTACACGACGTCGCCGCCGCCGCCCTGGAACTTCGACAAGGTCCCGTACGTGACGAGTGCGCGGCCGCTGCGCGACCTGCGCCGCCGACTCGCGGAGACGCGAGGGTTCTGATGGGCTTCTGGGCACGCGTGACTGCGCTGCTCGCCGTCGCCGGCACGGGGCTCGCGGTCGTCTCGGGCGCTGCCGGCTGGGACACCGCGCACCGCGTGCTCGCCGCGCTCGCGCTGCCGCCGCTCGCGGCGCTCGTCGCGATCGGCGTGGGTCGCGGCGCGTCGCCTGCTGGCGCCGTCGATCGCCGCGCTCGTGCTGTTCGGGCTGGCCGCGCTGCTCATCGGGCGCGACGTGCACCTCGTCCTCGCATCGCTGGCGCTCGCCGCCACCGTCGTACGTCGCTGCTCGTCTCGTTCCGCGGTGCACGTCGCAGGCCAAGGGCCGTGGCGCGACTACGTCACGCTCACGAAGCCGCGCATCATGTCGCTGCTCCTCCTGACGGGTGGCTGCCGGTGCCTTCGTCGGCGCGCGGCGGCGTTCCGTGGTTCAGCGTGTTCGCGCTGACGATGGTCGGGCTCGCGCTCGCGTGCGGCGGTGCGTCGGCGCTGAACCACTATCTACGACCGCGACATCGACAAGCTGATGGGGTCGCGCACGGCGACCGTCCGGTCGCGTCGGGCCGCGTGCCGGCGCCGCGCGCGCTTCGAGTTCGGGCTCGCGCTCGTCGGCGTTCTCGTTCGTGCTGCTCGACTCGCTCGTCAACGTCACCGACGGCGCTGCTCGCGCTCGCCGGGAACCTCTTCTACGTGATCGTCTACACGCGCTTCCTCAAGCGCTCGACCGCGCAGAACATCGTCATCGGCGGCGCCGCGGGCGCCGTGCCGCCGCTCGTCGGCTTCGCGGGCGCGTCCGGGCCACCTCGGGCTGCGCGGCGCTCGTTCATGTTCGCGATCGTGTTCGTCTGGACGCCGCCGCACTTCTGGGCGCTCGCGCTGATGATCAAGGAGCACTACGCGAACGCAGGCGTGCCGATGCTGCCCGTCACGCGCGGCGACCGAGAGACCGCGCGGCAGATCGTCTCTACACGATCGTGCTGATCGCGGTCACGCTCGTGCCGTTTGCGCTCGGGACGTTCGGGCTCGTCTACGGCGTCTCCGGCGTTGGTGCTCGGGCGCCGTGCTTCCTGTGGCTCGCGATCGAGCTGCGCCGGCACGATGCAGCGCGCGCGCCGCGGTTCGGCTCTTCCACTTCTCGCTCCTGTACCTCGCGCTGCTCTTCGTCGCGATGGCGATCGACACGGTGGTGGCGTAGTGACCGAGTCATTCGACGAGCTGCCGCTCACGCTCGAGCACGCACCGACGGAGGCTGCGACGCTGGAGCTCGCGCGGAAGAACCTGCGCTGGGGCTGGGCGCTCTTCGGGTTCTTCATGCGTCCTCTTCGTCGGCACCGTCGGCGTCGCGTTCGTCTACCTCTGGCTGACTGAGCGCTGTCTGGATCACGGAGCTCGGCCGACGGCCCTGTCGGGCGCCGCCTCGCGGTCAAGGACCTCTTCGACACCGCCGGCGTACGGACGACGTACGGCTCGGCGGTCTTCGCCGACCACGTGCCGAGGGTGACCGCGCCGGTGGTCGCGGAGCTCGAGGCGCGCGGCTGGGTGAACGTCGGCAAGACAAACCTGCACGAGTTCGCCTACGGCGTCACGTCGCAGAACATGCATTACGGCGTCGTGCCGAACCCGCGCACCCTGAGCTGACCGCCGGCGGATCGTCGGGCGGCTCCGCCGCCGCGCTCGTGCTCGACGAAGCCGATGCTGCGCTCGGGACAGACACGGGTGGGTCGATCCGCATCCCCGCCGCTTGCTGCGGTGTCGTCGGGCTCAAGCCGACGTACGGGCTCCTCTCGGCGGACGGGGTGTTTCCGCTCGCGCCGACGTTCGACCACGTCGGCCCGTTGGCTCGCGACGTCGCAGGGTGTGCGCGAGCTGGTCGGGCTCGAGCCGCCGGAGCTCGAGCTCAGCGATCTCTCGGTCGCGACGGCGTGGGGCGAGGTACCGGTCGACGGTGCGCGGGTCGACTTCCCGACGGCCGAGGCGGTGGTGCCGGCGTTCATGCGGGAGGTTGCCGACGTCCATCGCGAACTGTACGCCGAGCAGTCGGAGCTCTACGGCGAGAACATCCGTGAGAAGATCGAGCGCTGCCTGGACGTCACGGACTCCGAGTACGAGTCGGCGATTCGCGCGCGCGCCGAGCATCGTGACCGTGCGGAAGAGGCTCTCGGGGTCCACGACGTTCTCGTCGACGCCGGTGCTCTCGTGCCCGGTGCCGCCGGCCGACTGCGTCGAGATCGAGGTGCGCGGCGCGATGACGCTCTACACGTTCCCGTTCAACGCGCTCGGCTGGCCGGCCCTCGCGGTCGGCGGCGTGCAGATCGTCGGGCGACCGGGTGCGGACGCGCTCGTGCTCGGCGCGGGCCTGGCCGTCGAGCGCGCACTTGCGGTGAGGCGATGACCCACGACCTCGCGTTCGCGCACAGCCTCGCCGACGCCGCGGACGCGATCACGACCTCGCGCTTTCGCGCGATCGACCTCCACGTCGAGACGAAGCCCGACCTGACGCCCGTGTCGGAGGCGGATCGTGCGGCGGAGGAGGAGATCCGCCGGCTCGTCGCAGCCTCGGGGAGGGGCGAATCTGTGCTCGGCGAGGAGCTCGGCGACGACGGAGGCGACGCGAAGTGGATCGTCGATCCAATCGACGGGACGAAGAGCTACGTGCGCGGGATTCCGATCTGGGCGACGCTGCTCGCGCTCGAGCGCGAGGGCACCGTCGAGCTCGCGCTCGTCTCGGCGCCGATGCTCCGCCGGCGTTGGTGGGCGTCGCGCGGGAACGGCGCGTTCGCAAACGGCGAGCGGTGTCGGGTGTCGTCGGTCGCGCGGATCGAGGACGCGACGGTGTCCTCGACGTCGGTGCACGGCATGCCGGCGGGCTGGCATGAGCTTGCGGACCGCAGCTGGTCTCCGCGCGGCTTCGCCGACTTCTGGCAGTACTGCCTCGTCGCCGAGGGGGCGATCGAGCTCGGCGGGGATGCCGTGGTGAACCTGTGGGACTTCGCGGCAGTCCAGCTGCTCGTCGAGGAAGCCGGCGGACGCTGCACGACGTTCGACAACGACCGGCCGGCGCACGGCGCAAGCTTCCTTGCGACGAACGGCCATGTCCACGACGAGGCGCTCGCGCTGCTCGGCACCGCCTGAGCAAGCCGTGTCTCGACCAGGGAGGCCGTTCCCAAGCAAGGGTTACACGGTTGCAACAAGTCGTCCACAGCCCGCGCAACGTGGCTCAGGGCCTGGGCGCACGGCGCGCCCGTTCCCAAGCAAGGGTTACGACTTTGGAACGGCGGCGCGGACGGCTGCTTCGTAGACGGCGTCGCGGCCGAAGCGGTCGAGCTGCGAGGAGAGGACGTCGCTCGGGTTCGGCGGCTTGCCCGGCGGGAACGGTGCCGGCTCACCGTCGAGATCGATGCTCTCGAGCAGCTTGCGCTCGTCGAGCTCGAGCTCGATGTCGTGGCCGAGCCTCGACCTCAGCCAACCTGCAAGCAAATGCGCCTGCGCGGCGGTGCCGCGCACGCGGATCGTGCGCACGTTGCCGACGCCCGGCCAAAGCGACGCGAGCAGCGAGCGCCAGCGCTCGGTGCGCTCCCACGCGATGTCGGAGACAGCGACGCGGTCGAAGAGCTCCGCCAGCCCGCCGTACGCCGCAGGAAGATCCGGCCACTCCGTCGAGTCGACGACCAGCCGGTCGACGATCCCGACCAGCTGCTCGAGCTCGGTCGCGCCCCATGGCGGCTGGCCGCGCCAGCGGCAGAACACCGGCAGGTCGGAGATGAGGAGCGGCAGCACGATCGACGCCGGCGCCGCCACGCGGCTTCCGCGCAGCGTCAACTCGATCACCTCGCCGCAGATCGCCCTGTCACCCACCGGGAAGCAGCGAATCGCGACCAGCGCATCGAGCCCATCCGGCTCGTCGGGCTTCGGCACCAAGAGCAGCGTCCGCGACGGATGGCGCTCCGCCATGCCGGCGAGCGTCTCCTCCGCCGCCGTCTGCCACTCCGGCGGCGCCCACGCGATGTGCGTCATGACCGACGTACGGAGGTTCGGCTGCGACCCTTCCTCCGACGACTCGTACCGCAGCCGTGCGAGCTCGCGCTCGACCTGCGCGATCGTCGCGTTCTCGCCGACCCACGAATCTTCGATCAGTGCCTTCGCCACGACCTGCCGTCCCGATGAAGCAGCTCGTCGGACCCCAACGGCCCCCAGGTTCCCGCCGCGTAGTTCGGGAACGACGGGCGGTCGCGCTGCCAGAACGCGACGATCGCGTCGACGAGCGCCCACTGCTCCACGATCTCGTCCGACCGCGTGAAGAGCGTCGCATCCCCGAGCATCGCGTCGAGGATCAGCCGCTCGTATGCGTCCGGCAAGCCTTCGCGGAACGCGCCGCCGTAGAGAAAGTCCATGTGCACGGTGCGGATCGTCATGCCCTGCCCGGGTACCTTCGCACCGATCGCAAGGGACACTCCCTCGTTCGGCTGCACGTGGATCAGGAGCACGTTCGGCCGCAGGCCTTCGGCCGCGCCGTCCTCGAACGGCGGGTGAGGCGCGCGCTTGAACTGGATCGCGATCGTCGTCTCACGACGCGCGAGCCTCTTGCCCATCCGCACGTAGAAGGGCGTATCGGCCCATCGCCAGTTGTCGACAAAGAGCTTCGCGGCGACGAACGTGTCCGTCATCGACCCGGGCGCGACGCCCTCCTCCTCACGGTAGGCGCGCACCTCCTCGCCCTCGACGTAGCCGGGGCCGTACTGGCCACGAACGACGTGCTTCGGCCCCGGCGTGTGGATCGACTTCAGCACCTTTACCTTCTCGTTGCGCACGCTGTCGGCGGTGAAGTCGATCGGCGGCTCCATCGCGGTGATCGCGACGAGTTGCAGCAGGTGATTCTGGAAGATGTCGCGGATCGCGCCGGCCTGCTCGTAGTACCCGGCACGCCCTTCGATCCCGATCGACTCGGCGACCGTGATCTGCACGTGGTCGATGAACTGGCGGTTCCAGATCGGCTCGAAGATGCCGTTCGCGAACCGGAGCGCCAGCATGTTCTGGACGGTCTCCTTGCCGAGGTAGTGGTCGATCCGGAAGACCTCGTTCTCGGCGAAGTGCTCCTTGATCTCGGCGTTCAGCGCCTCGGCGGAAGCGAGGTCGTGCCCGAACGGCTTCTCGATGATCAGACGGATCCAGCCGCCGGCGCCGCGGCGCTCGGCGATCTCCGCGACGAGCGTGCCGATCGCGCTCGGCGGCACCGCGAAGTAGTAGACGCGGTTTCCGCCGGTTCCCTGCTCCTCATCGAGCTTCGTCAGCGTGTCGCGCAGCTCGTCCTCGCCCTTGTCGTCGGCGAAGTCGAGCGTGACGTAGCGCATGCCGGCGGCGAGCTTCTCCCACACGTCGTCCTGGTACGGGTCGCGCGCGTGGTCCTTGACCGCCTGCTGCATGCGCGTCCGGAACCCGTCGTCGGTCTCCTCGGTGCGCGCCGCGCCGACGATGCCGAACTTCTCGGGCAGAAGGCCCCGGAACGCCAGCGAATAGAGCGCCGGGATCAGCTTCTTCGACGTGAGGTCGCCCGACGCGCCGAAGATGACGAGGATGCACGGGTCGGGGCGACGCCGGATACGCAACCCTTCGGCGAGCGGGTTCGGTTCGGCGGGCTCGGTCATGAGCCCTCGAGCTTCACGGCGTGGCCGCCGAATTGATTGCGCAGTGCCGCGTTCACCTTTGCTGCGAACGACTCGTCCTGACGTGAGGCGAATCGCGCGAAGAGCGACGCGGTGATCACCGGCACGGGCACGTTCTCTGCGATTGCCTCGGCGATCGTCCAACGCCCCTCGCCGGAGTCCTCGACGTAGCCGCGGATCTTCTCGAGCTCGCTGCCCTCCTTCTCGAACGCCGCGTACAGCAGCTCGAGCAGCCACGAGCGCACCACCGAGCCGTACCGCCAGATGCCGGCGATCTCGTGCAGGTTCAGGTCGAACTCGGACTCCTTCATCACCTCGAACCCTTCCGCGTAGGCCTGCATGAGGCCGTACTCGATGCCGTTGTGCACCATCTTCACGAAGTGCCCCGCGCCCGACGCGCCAACGTGCGCGTAGCCGTCCTCCGGCGCGAGATCGCGAAACACGGGCTCGACCTGCGCGACCGCGTTGTCGTCGCCGCCGACCATCAGGCAGTAACCGACCTGCAGACCCCAGATGCCGCCGGAGACGCCAGCGTCGACGAAGTGGATGCCCTTCGCCTTCGCGTCGGCGTAGCGGCGCTGCGAGTCGTGGAAGTTCGAGTTGCCGCCGTCGACGATCACGTCACCGGGCTCCGCGAGCCCGAGCAGCGTCTGGAAGGTGTCCTCGGTGATCTTGCCCGCTGGGACCATCATCCAGAACGAGCGCGGCGCGGTGAGCTGGTCGCGCAACTCCTCGAGCGTCTTCGCCGTCGACTCGACACCGGGGTCGTACGTCTTCAGCTCGTGGCCGTGCTCCTCGAGGCGCTTGACCATGTTGCCGCCCATGCGGCCGAGCCCGATCATGCCGAGTTGCACCTAGACCTCCTCGAGACGGATGCGCGCGAGCCGGCGGCCGCGCTCCTCTAGCAACGCATAGTCGCCTGCCGCCTGCGCGCGGATGAGCTTGCCGAAACCGAAGGACTGGCCGGGGATCGGCAGCTCGTCGCCCGTGTCGTCGACGACCTGCAAGAAGAGCCCTGTCGGCGGGCCTCCTTTGTGCAGCTGCCCGGTCGAATGCTGGTAGCGCGGCCCGAAGCCGTGGGTGACGACGCAGCCCGTCGCGTCACGTGCCCGCGCCGCGAGCTCGAGCACCTTCTCTTCGTTCGCCTCCGTCGGGTTGACGAACGCCTGGATGCAGACGTAGTCGCCCTCGCGCGCCCGCGCGAAGAGCTCCTCGGGCGAGCTCTTCGGCGAAACGTCCGGCTCCTTGCCGGAGGCGAGGATCTCACGGGTCTTGTCCTTGCCCGCCTGCACGTCGGGCTGGTCGAACGCGTCGATGCCGAGAATCGAGCCGGCGACGGCGGTCGCGAACTCCCAGCGAAAGAACTCCTGCGCGAGCTCGTACTGCCCGGTGAGACGCAGCTCCTGCGCCTGACGGTCCGGCCCGTCGGGGGACTCGCCGGGAGCAGGCACGAGACCCTTCCCCTGCTTGCCCGTCGACTCGGCGAGCAACTGCTCGGCCCAGAGGCCGAAGCCGGTGTCGCTCGCCTCGATGCAGACCTTGTCGCGGCCGTCGCGCCAGTTCTCGCCGAGCGAGAGGCCGAGCTCCAGGCCCGGGTTGCCGTCCGCGCCGCCGCAGGCCTCCGCCATCTCTTGCGCGCGCTCGAGAAATCGCGTCACGTCGACACCCATCAGCGCCGCCGGCAGCATCCCGAACGCCGACAGTGCCGAGTATCGGCCGCCGATCGTCGGCTCGCCCGGGAACACGGCGGCGAAGCCGCGGTCGCGCGCGAGCTCCTCGAGCGCCGAGCCCGGGTCGGTGATCGCGCAGAACAGGTCGCCGTTCCCGCCCGTCCGCTCCCAGAAGTAGTCGGTGTGCGAGCGCGTCTCGAGCGTCGAGCCCGACTTGGACGCCGAGATGAACAGCGTGCGCGAGCTGTCGAGTTTCGCCTCGAGCTCGCGAATCGCCTGCGGATGCGTGGTGTCGAGGACGTGAAACGTCTCTTGCCGAAACGTCCGCCTGATCACCTCGGGCGCGAGCGACGAGCCGCCCATGCCGAGCAGCACGATCGCGTCGACACGGTCGACGACCGCGTCCGCGAACTGCAGCAGCAGGTCGACGTCCTCGCCCATGCGGAACGGCTCGTCGAGCCAGCCGAGCCACTTCCCCTCGTCGGCTCCCGTCCAGAGGGTGGCGTCCCGCGCCCAGATGCGCTCGGTGATCTCCGCCGGTGTCGGCGTCATGCGGCCGCCAGGGTGCCGCGCTTCGCGCGGATGCTGTCGACGATCTGGTCGAACGAATCGGAGAACTTCTGCACGCCCTCCGCCTCGAGTGTCGCGACGACGTCGTCGTAGTCGACGCCCGCGTCGCGCAGCTCGTCGAACAGGCGCTTCGCGTCGTCGATCCCTTCGAGCACCGTGTCGCCACGCACCTCGCCGTGATCCTGGAAGGCTTCGATCGTCTCGAGCGGCATCGTGTTCACGGTGTCGCGGCCGATCAGCTCCTCGACGTACATGACGTCGCGGTACGCAGGGTTCTTCGTCGACGTCGAGGCCCACAGGCAGCGTTGCGTGTGCGCGCCCTTGCCCTCGAGATACTCCCAGCGGGGCCCCGAGAACGCTTCGAGGTAGTGCTGGTACGCGAGCTTCGCGTTCGCGATCGCGAGCTTCCCCTGCAGCTTTGGATGTCCCTCGAGCCGCTTGTCGGCCTCGGTGTCGACACGCGAGACGAAGAACGATGCGACCGAGACGACGTCGCTGGGGTTGCCACCACCCGCGACCAGGCGCTCGAGCCCGCGGATGTACGCCTCGACGACTGCCTTGTACCGGTCGAGCGAGAAGATCAGCGTGATGTTGATCGAGGTCCCGTGCGCAGTGCAGTCCTCGATCGCCGGGAGCCCGGGGACCGTCGCGGGAATCTTCACGTAGAGATTCGGCCTGTCGACCTCCTTCGCGATCCAGCGCGCCTGATCGAAGGTGCGATCCGTGTCGTAGGCGATCCCCGGCTCGACCTCCATCGAGACGTAGCCGTCGACGCCGTCAGACGCGTCGTACGCAGGCTTGAGCACGTCGCAGGCGTCGCGAATGTCCTGCAGCGCGAGCGAGAAGAAGATCTTCGTCGGATCGTCGGTGTCTGCCAGCAGCTTGCGGAGGTCGGCGTCATACGCGTCTCCGGTGGAGAGCGCCTTCTGGAAGATCGTCGGGTTCGACGTGACGCCCGTGACGGCGTCGTCCTTCATCATTCGCTTCAGCTCGCCGCTCGCAATGAGATCGCGCGAGAGCGTGTCGAACCACACCGACTGCCCGCGCGCGGCGAGCTCAGCGAGACGTGATTTGGCCATCTTTCATCGTCCTTTCCATGTCGGCGACCTTGGCGAGGCGCTCGACGTACCGCGCACCGCCGTCGAAGGTCGCGTTCAGAAACGCGCGCACGAGCTCGACAGCGAGCGACGGCCCGACGACCTCCGAGCCGAGGCAGAGCACGTTCATGTCGTCGTGCTCCACACCCTGGTGCGCGCTGTAGGAGTCGTGACAGATCGCAGCGCGGATGCCCGACATCTTCGAGGCGGCAACAGCGGCGCCGACACCGGAGCCGCAGACCAGCACGGCCCGCTCGGCTTCGCCACGCTGGATCGCCTCGCCCACCTCTCGCGCCTTGTCGGGGTAGTCGATGCGAACGGCGTCCGTGTCCGTGCCGAAGTCGATCACCTGCTGTTCCGACAACGCTGCCAACACCGCGTTACGCAGATGAACGCCGCGATGGTCGAAGGCGACGGCGATTCTCATAGAACCTCGACGCGTGCGATCCGTCCCTCGTCGAACGTGAAGCGCAGCGGGAGCGTGCGGCCGTCGGCCTGCACCATCGCGACCGCGTGACCGTCGAGCCGAACCTCGATGCCTTCGAGTTGCACGGCGGGCAGCTCACCCTCCATGCAGAACCCAGGCGCGACCACCGAGAGAAACGTCTTGACCGCTTCTACCTCTGTCACGCGACACGCTCGAGGAGCGCAGTTGCACGCGCCACCACGTTGTCGAGGTTGTAGCCGAACTCCTCCAGGACGGTTGCCCCCGGAGCCGAAGCGCCGAAGTGCTCGATCGAGATCGACGCGCCACGATCGCCGACCCAACGCGACCAGCCGAGCTCGACACCCGGCTCGATCGAGAGCCGCGCGCGGACGTCGGGTGGCAGCACCTCGTCGCGGTAGTCCGAGGGCTGTGCGTCGAAGAGCTCCCAGCACGGCATCGAGACGACGCGCACCGCAGTGCCGTCTGCTGCGAGCTTGCGGCCCGCCTCGAGCGCAAGCCCGACCTCGGCGCCGGTCGCGATCAGGATCAGGTCGGGCGACCCCGACGAGTCCCAGAGCGTATACGCGCCGCGCTCGAGCCCCGACGCGGGCGCGAGCTCCGCGCGATCGAGCGTCGGCACCTTCTGCCGAGACAGCGAGAGCGCGACGGGCCCGTCCTCGCGCTCGAGCGCGACCTTCCACGCCCAGGCAGTCTCGTTGGCGTCGGCAGGCCGCACGAACCAGAGGTTCGGGATCGCCCGCAGTGCGGCGTACGTCTCCACCGGCTGGTGCGTCGGCCCGTCCTCTCCGAGCCCGACCGAATCGTGCGTCCAGGCCCACACCACCGGCAGGCCCATCAGCGCCGAGAGGCGCACGGCGGGTCGCATGTAGTCGCTGAAGATGAGGAACGTCGAGCCGTACGGCTTCACGCAGCCGCCGTGCACGGCGATGCCGTTGACGATCGAGCCCATTGCGTGCTCGCGGATTCCGAACGCGATGTTCCGCCCCGCCCACCTATCGGAGAAGATCCCGGTCCCGACGAGCTCGGTGTACGTCGACTCGACGAGGTCGGCGGCGCCCCCGATCATCGTCGGCACGGCGTGCTTGAACGCCTGCATGACCGTCTTCGCGGCCGCCCGCGTCGCGAGCTCCTCACCGGGCTCGAACTCGGGCAGCTCCCACGCGCCGATGCGTCCTGCCCAGGCGGCGTCCCACTGCTCGCGCGCCTTCGGGAACGCCTCCGACCAGGTCGCGAGTCGCTGCTGCCACTCGGTCTCGAGCGCGTTGCCGCGGCCGACACCGTTCATGTGTGCGTAGACCTCGTCCGGGACGTAGAACGTCTTGTCGGGATCCCAGCCGAGCGCCTTCTTCGTCGCCGCAACCTCCTCGGCGCCGAGCGGGCTGCCGTGTGCCTTCGCGGTGTCGACCGCGTGCGGCGCTCCATACGCAATGTGCGAGCGGACGACGATCAGCGACGGCTTCTCCGTTTCGTCCTGCGCACCCGCGATCGCCTCACGCACGGAGTCGAGGTCGTTCGGGTCGGCGACGTGCTGGACGTGCCAGCCGAGCGCCTCGAACCGGGCGGCGCGATCTTCCGTGAAGGAGAGCGAGGTCGTCCCGTCGATCGTGATGTGGTTGTCGTCGTAGAAGTAGACGAGCTTGCCGAGCGCGTTCGTGCCTGCGAGAGATGCCGCCTCATAGGACAGCCCTTCCATCAGGTCACCGTCGGAACAGATCACGTAGACGCGGTGGTCGACGATCTCGTGCAGCGGCCGGTTGAACTTGGCCGCAAGGAAGCGCTCCGCGAAGCCCATGCCGACTCCGTTTGCGACGCCTTGGCCGAGCGGGCCCGTCGTCACCTCGACACCCTCGGTATGCCTGTACTCGGGATGGCCCGGCGTCGCCGATTGCCACTGCCGGAAGCGCTTCAGCTCTTCGAGCGAGAGGTTGTAGCCCGAGAGGTGCAGCGCCGAGTACTGCAGCACGCACGCGTGCCCGGCGCTCAGGACGAACCGGTCGCGGTTCGGCCAGTGTGGGCTCGCCGGATTGTGACGCAGGACCTCCGTGTAGAGGAGGTACGCGATCGGCGCGAGCGCCATCGCCGTGCCGGGATGGCCGGCGTTTGCCTGCTGGACGGCGTCCATCGACAGCGTCCTGATCGTGTCGACGGAGAGCTGCTCGATCTCCGAGTTGGGCAACGGTCCTCCTCGCGGTGGCTTCCCCGCGAGCGTAACGGCTACGCGTGGTTCGCCGCGCCGGCTCGAATCTCGTCCTTGAGCGCGTTCTCCTCTTCGTCACCAAGCCCCGTCAGGACCGCCGCGATCGTGTCGCGGCCGCGGCGGAAGCGGTACACGGCGCGCTCCTCGTGGAAGTCCCCGTCGAGCTCGGTCGAGTCGTGGCCGGCCGTGTCGCCGAATGACTTGAAACTGCGGCCGAACTGCTCCGAGAAGAACGCGGACACGATGTCGTAGCGCGCGTCCTCATCTCCGGCGAGGATCTTTCCGAGGGTCGTCCCGTGGTAGGCGGCGTTCGACCAGTGCTCGATTCTGCGGTGCTTCCGGTAGATCGGGTCGAAGAACTCGGCGACGTCGCCGATCGCGTAGACGCCGCCGCGGGAGGTGCGGAACCGCTCGTCGACAACGACGCCGCTCCGCACCTCGAGGCCCGCATCGCGCCCGAGCTCGACATTGGGCTCGACGCCGATGCCCGCGACCAGGAGGTCGGCGTCGGGGAGGTCGCTCCCACCGAGCCTGAGGTCGACGCCGTGCCCGCGGTACCGGTCGTGCAGCGCCTCCGAGAGCGGCGGGCACTCGAGCGTGGAGAAGACCGCGTCCTCGCGCACCACCTGCGTCACCTGCAGCCCGCGCAGCGTCAGCGACGCGGTCACCTCACAGCCGATGAAGCCGCCGCCGACGACGGTCGCGGTGCGCGACGACTCGGCGCGGCGGCGCAGCTCGAGCGCGTCGTCGAGGGTCCGCAGCTGCAGCGCGTTCCCGAGGGCGCGCGGCCGCGCGCCCGTCGCGAGCACGACGGTGTCTGCCTCGACGGCGCCGAGCGAAGCGACCTCTTCGCCGAGCCGGAGGTCGACGCCCTGCTCGGCGTACCAGTCGACCGGATGCGCGAGTGCGTCGGCGGGCTCGGCTTCGCCGCGGAGGAGGCGCTTCGACAGCGGCGGGCGATGGTACGGCCCGTGCGGATCGAGCGACCAGATGACGATGTCATCGCTCCCGCCCGCGTCGCGATAGCTCTCGACGAGCTTCGCAGCAGCGAGCCCCCCACCGACGATCCCGATCATCTCGCCTCCTGTGACTGCATCAGCTTTCGTTGTTCTGCCATCGCCACCAGATGGATCTCGTGGTACCCAGGTCGCGGCTCGACGACACGGGCGACCGGCGCCGCCGGGGTGGGCAGGCCGAGCCGCTGGAGTGCAACCACGGCCGCGCCGCGCGCCGATCCCTCCGGCACGCCGGAGACCTCGAGCGGCCGGCCGAGAACGTCGGCAAGCACCTGGAGCCAGCCGGGGCTCGCGAGCAGACCGCCGCCCGTCGCGACGACCGACTCGACCCCACCCAGCGCGTCGAGCACGGCAGCGATCCGGTAGGCGACTCCCTCGAGCGCCGCCTGCGCTATGTCGGCCGCCGTCGTTGCGAACGAGAGGCCGGCGATCTCGCCGCGCCGCTTGGCGTCCCAGCCGAGCGAGCGCTCGCCACCGAGAAACGGCAGGAACGCGAGCCCGTGCCCGGCCGGCGGACGGGCGGCGAGGTCGTCGAGATCGTGACCTTGCAGCGTGGCGGCGAGCCACGCATGCAGGTTGCCGCCGTCCGAGAGCGCGCCGCCCTCGCAGAAGCGCTGCGCGTCGAGCCGGTAGAGAAAGAGCCCCGGCTTGGGCTCGGCCGAGACTGCCTCGTAGACGACGCGAACCGCCGCGGACGTCCCGACCATCACCGCGACGCGACCGCGCTCGACGCAGCCGGCACCGACGTTCGAGCAGGCGCCGTCGCCGAGCGCCGGCCATGCCCCTGCCACCTCCTCGTCCGCCACGGGCGGCAGCTGCGCCTCGTCGACGCCAACCGCCGCGAGCGTCTCGGCGTCCCACGCGAGCCGGTTCGGGTCGAAGAGCCCAGTGCCGCTCGCCAGCGAGACACTCGTGCGCAGCTCGCCCGTCAGCTCGCGCAGCAGGTAGTCGGCAAACGAGACATACGTTGCCCCGTGGGCCTGCTCGAGCTTCGCGGGCCAGTACGAGGGGTGCAGGAAGCAGCCTGTTCGGGCGTGGTAGGCCACGGGGTCGAGCGCCGGCGGCTCGCCAGCGACGTCCCGCCACGTGAGCACCGGGCCTGCCGGCCGGCCGCGCGCATCGAGCACGAGGAGCGAGTGCCAGAACGACGAGATCGCGAGAGCATCGCCCTCGCCCACCTGCGCGAGCACAGCGCGGCAGGCGGCGACGAGCTCATCCGCGTCGGTGGTCGTGGTCGGAATGTGCGCATCGCCAGGTTCAGGCGCGGCGGCCTCGTCGTACGCGACGGCGCGAACCGAGGACGAGCCGACGTCGAGGGCAACGATCCGCGTCACCGGACGCAGGATAGTTTGGAGCCGTGGCCGTCCTGATCGCCTCCTCTCTCCGCAAGGAGTTCGCCGGCTCGGTGCTGTTCGACGGCGTGTCGTTCAAGGTGGAGCGGCGCGACCGCCTGGCGCTCGCCGGCCCCAACGGCGCCGGCAAGACGACGCTTCTGCGCGCGCTGGCCGGCGAGGTGTCCCTGGAAAGCGGGGAGTTGGCCTGGGAGAAGGGCGCGCGGATCGCGCTGCACGACCAGCGGCCGCCTGCGGGCTCGAACAAGCCTCTTCGCGACTACGTGCTGGCGGGCACCGCCGATCTCGCGGCGGTCGAGGAGCGGCTGCGCGAGCTCGAGCGCGAGATGGCTGCGGGAGCCCACGACGCGGCCACGCTGCGCCGGTACTCGGAGGCGCAGGCGCGGCTCGAGCATGCGGGCGGCTACGACTGGCGCGACCGCGCTGCCTCCGTCGTGCGCGGACTCGGCTTCACCGAAGCGGACCTCGACCGGCCCCTGCGGACGTTCTCGGGCGGCGAGCTGACGCGCGCGTCGCTCGCACGCTCGCTCGCGTCGCAGCCCGATCTCCTGCTGCTCGACGAGCCGACGAACCACCTCGACATCGAGTCGCTCGAATGGCTCGAAGAGATGCTGCGCACGCTCGACGCGGCCGTCATTCTCGTCGCGCACGACCGCTGGTTCCTGGAGGCGGTGACGACGGCGGTGCTCGAGCTCGAAGGCGGGAAGTCGGTCTACTTCCCCGGCGCCTGGCATGTGTGGCGGCGTGAGCAGGCCGCGCGCGACCTCCATCAGGCGAAGGAGGCGGCACGCCAGGCCGAGCAGCTCGAGCGGCTCGAGCGCTTCGTCGAGCGCTTCCGCTACAAGGCGTCGAAGGCGCGGCAGGCGCAGTCGAAGCTGAAGCAGATCAAGAAGCTCGAGGCAAACCGTGTGCTCGCACCCGACGCACGGCGAAGAACACTCGGGTTCGAGTTCTTGCGACCTGCGCGTTCGGGGCGCGACGTGATCGTGGCGGAAGGGTTGCGCGTCACAATCGGTGATCGCGAGTTGCTGCACGACGCGTCGTTCGCAATCGAGCGCGGCGAGCATGCTGCGCTCGTCGGTCCGAACGGCTCCGGCAAGACGACGCTGCTCGAGACGATCCTCGGGGCGCGTGAGGCCGCCGGCGGAAAGGTGCGGCTGGGACACGGCGTGGTGCCCGCGTACTTCTCGCAGCACGAGGCCGAGCTCGACGAGCGCGGCTCGGTGCTCGACGCCGCAATGGCCGGCACCGGGCTCAAGCGCCCAGAGGCTCAGGCGCTCCTCGGTCGCTTCCTCTTCTCCGGCTGGGACGAGCACGAGAAGCGTGTCGTGGCTCTGTCGGGCGGCGAGCGACGCCGGCTCGCGCTCGCGATCGTCGTCGCCTCGGGCGCGAACCTCCTCGTGCTCGACGAGCCTACGAACCATCTCGACCTGGAGTCGCGCGAGTCGCTCGAGGTGGCTCTCGAGGCGTTTCCCGGGACCGTGCTCCTCGTCTCGCACGACCGCGCTGTGCTCGACGCAGTCGCGAGCCGGCTGCTCGCCGTCGAGTCGAGGTCGATCGCCTCCTACCCCGGCGGGTGGGCCGACTACGTGCGCGCGCAGGAGGCGGCGGCCGACCTGTCGGCTCCGCCGCCGCTGCCCAAGCCGCCCCGCGATCGCCCCAAGCGGCCGGAGCGAGCGAAGCCGTCGGCGCTCGAGCTCGTCGAGGCGGAAGTCGAGCGCGCGGAGGCGCGGCTCGCGGAGGTCGAGCGCAAGCTTGCGGAGGACTGGTCGGACACGCAGCTGGTGTCCGCGCACAAGCGCGCGCGCGACGAGCTCGATGCGCTCCTCAGCCGGTGGGAAGCGCTGTTCGAAGCGAGCGGATCGACGCCTCGGTGATCGGGTCGAGCACGAGGATCGCCTCGTCCGCGCCGGCGTCGGCGAGGCCGGCAAGGTGGACCCGGAGATCGTCGAGCCGCACCGGCTCGACCTCGCGCCGGCGCTCACCAGTCGGCTCGACCTCGACGTAGACGCAGGCGCTGCGCTCGATCTCGCCGGGATCGCGGCCGACGCCGCGAGCGGCGTCGGACACGCGTGCGTTCTCGGCCGCAAACCCGTCGACCGTGTTCCCGTACCGGGTGAACCACGTGTTCCACGCGTCGACGTGCGGCAGCGTAAGCGCGAGCATCCTCGGCGCGTTCGCACCGACCATCAGCTTCGGCGTGCGCGCGGGCGCCGGCAGCAGCACGGCGTCGTCGACGCGGTGATACGTCCCCTCGAACGTCACGTGCTCCCCGGCGAGGAGCCGCCGCACGATCTCGAAAGCTTCGGCGAAACGCGACACGTGACGATCGAACGGCAGCCCGAACGCACGGAACTCCTCGACGTTCCACCCGGCGCCGAGCGCCGCAACGACGCGGCCGCCGGAGAGCTCGTCGACGGCGGCGATCGTGCGCGCGAGCACACCCGGCGGATGAAACGCCGTACAGGCGACGAGCGGCCCGAGCTCGACCCGGCTCGTCACCTCGGCGAGCCAGGCGAGCGTCGCCCAGCAGTCCCAGGGGCCGCGCTCCGGTCGGCCGTCGCCGCGGTAGAGCAGATGGTCGCCGACCCAGACCGAGTCGAGCCCGACCTCCTCGGCGGCCAGCGCCATTGCGCGAAGGTCGTCGCGGCGCACGACGCGCTCGACCTCCGGCAGCTGCACGCCAACCTTCATCCGACGGCCCAGAACGCTTCGAACGCCGGCGGGTCGGAGGGGATCGCGACGATGCGATGCCAGATGCCGTCCGTGTGATCGATCAGCAGCACCTGGTCGATGTCGAGCTCGCGGCCGAGCCGCCGGCCCTGCGCGCGATACACCGCGACCGCATGCTGGTCGTCTGCAAGCACCCACTTGAGCGTGGAGAGGTACGAGCCGTCGGTGAGGCGACGCGTCTCGCGAAACAGCTCGAAGATGCGGTCGCGGCCCACGTACTCCTGTGCGACCGGCACGGTGCCGTTCACGAGCCACACCGCGTCGGGCGCGATCACGTCGAAGAGAGCGCGCGGGTCACCACCGCGGAACGCGTCGAAGACGCGCTTGATCCCGTCCTCAGCGTTCAAGCGGAGCCAGCGTCAGCCCGAACGCCTCGAGCTGGGCGTGGTAGAGCTCGGCCGCCTCGCGGTGCCCTGACCACACGATCGCCTGACCCGTCGTGTGGATGCGGTTTGCGAGCTCCATGCCGCGGTTGTAGTCGACGCCGGGGATAGTCTGCGCGAGCGCGAAGGCAACGCCTTCGAACGTGTTGCGGTCGTCGTTCCGCACGATCACGCGCCATGCGTCGCCGGTTCCGGAGCCACCGCCGCGCCGCAGTCGCTCCTTGGGCGGTGTGAGCGTCGAGGTCATGGCTCGAGCGTAGCGATCACCGCTTCGGCGATCACTTTCAGCGGCCGACCCGAAACCTGGCTCGCGCGGCGAAGCCGATCGAACGCGTCGGCCTCGGAGAGGCCCTCCTTGGTCATCAAGAGGCCCTTCGCGCGCTCGATGGCCTTGCGTGCCTCGAGCGCGTCTGCCAGCGACTCCGCCTGCTCGCGCACCTCTTGCAGCTCCGCATGTCGGGCGCGCGCGGTCGCGATCGCGGGCACGAGATCTTGCTCGCGAAACGGCTTGACCAGATAGCCGAAGACCCCGGCCTCGATCGCTCGCGCGACGAGCTCCTCCTGCCCGTACGCGGTCAGGAGCACGATCGGCATCGACCGGCCGTCAAGAATGCGCCGGGCCGCCTCGATGCCGTCGAGCCGCGGCATCTTCACATCCATGATCGCGAGGTCGGGCTCGAGCTCGGTGGCGAGGGCAACCGCCTCCTCGCCGTCGCGCGCTTCGCCCACGACGTCGTGGCCCGCCCGCTCCAGCAGGTCGCGCAAGTCGAGCCGGATGATCGTTTCGTCCTCGGCGATCAGGATCCGCATCGACATAGACTGACACGATGCTGGAGATCAGCGAGGACGCTGTCGGCGCACTGGTTCAGATGGGGCCGCTGCGCGTGACCGCAGAGGAGACGGACGACGGCGTGGAGCTTCAGATCGACGACGCGACGGAGCCGCACGAGGGCGACGAAGTCGTGGAACGCGACGGAGCCCGCGTGTTCCTCGACGCCCTGGCAGCCGAGGCGCTCGACGACCAGGTGATCGGCGTGCACGCCCACGACGACCACTTCCACTTCACGTTCGAGGATCAGTCGGTCGAGTAGCGGTCGCGCGAGCGGAGGTTGCGCAAGCGGATCCCGCTGAACTCGAGCGTCGACGCGATCACGCGCTGCCAGAGGGCGGCGAGGTCGGGCACGAGACGTAGCTCGATGCCCGCGCTCCGGTGCCGCTCGACGAGACCGCCGAGCGGAACGGCCTCGACCGGGTCGACGGGCTCACGCGACACCCAGTGGCCCGCGGCGCGCGGGTACGGCTCGAACGTCGCCGCTGGGAGCCGGTACGCGAACATCTCCGCGCGCTGCAGGTCGGCGAGCCACTCGTGCTCGATCGCGTGGACCCGCTGCGTGCGGTCACCTGAGAGAAACGCGTCGACATCGGCGTCGCTCGTCGTCGCGACCGCCCAGAAGGTGCCGCGCGGGCAGTCGCGCGGGAACCAGTACGCGGGCACGTGCTCGTCGTCGATCGCCCACACAAGCGGCTCGGGCGAGTCGTGCGCGGCCACCGCGCGCGGCTCGAAGCGCACGATCGCCGGGTCGTCACTCACGTGCCACAGAACGGTCACGATCACGTATCGGACCACACCCCACTTGGGACGTGTCGTAGCGAGACCACTTGGGTGGCAGCCACCGAACCGACCTGCACACAGAAGTGGAACAAAAGTGGAACTTCGGCCGACGCATGCACCTGCGGTCGCGCGCCGGCTCTACCGTGGGCCACGCCCCACGCAGCCGGCCGCGGCGGTGAAGTGGAAGGGGACAGGTCGCAACCGCGGACGGGCGACTCGGTGGGGCGCGGGCGCGCGGGCGTCAGTTCCGGACGACTCGCACCGGCGCTCTCCTTCTAGGCGGCAGGGAACACGACCTCGGCGCGCGTCCCCGGCCCCGACGTCAACTCGATGCTGCCGCGCAGCTCGTCCCGGACGAGTGCGCGGACGATCGAAAGGCCGGTGCCGGTGGGCGCACTGTCCGCGAGCCCCGCGCCGTCGTCGGCGATCGCGAGCAGGACGTCGCCGTCGCGCCGCGCCAGCTCGACCTCGATTCGCTCTCCGCCATGCTCGAGAGCGTTCTGCAGAAGCTCCGCAAACACGAGCGCGAGGGCGGTCGCGCGTGCTCCGGACAGGGTCACGTCGCCGAGCACCGACGTCACGTGCTTCCCGCCGCCGACACCTTGGACGAGCATCGAACGCAGCCGATCGATCAGATCGGGGAGCTCCACGTCCTCTTCCCGCCGCTCCGTCAGCAGCTCGTGCACAGCCGCGATCGCGAGGATCCGGTTCACCGAATGCTCCAGCGCCTCGCGCGGATCGATCTCCTCGCCGGACCGCGCCTGCAGCCGGAGCAGCGACGCCACCGTCTGCAGATTGTTCTTGACGCGGTGGTGGATCTCTTGGGCGAGCACGCCGCGCATGACGGCCCGCCCATGCTCGAGCGCGACGGCGGCATGCGTCGCGATCGACGCGAGCAGCTCGCGGTCCGGGTCGGCGAACGGCGTCGCACGGTCGACGACGAGCTCGCCGATCTGCCGCCCGCGCCAGCGCAGCGGCTGGCGGATCGCGTGCGTCGAGGCAACCCCTTCCGGCCAGGCGATGCGGCCGTCGTCGAGCACGAGCGCCGCGCCCGTCGCCGCGAACGCATCCATCGTCGTCTTGACGATCGCCTCGAGCGACTCCTCGAGGTAGAGCGACTCGGACACCGCTTCCGAGATGCGCGCGAGTGCCTCCAGCTCGTGGACGCGTCGCTGTGCCTCGGCGTAGAGCTTTGCGTGCTCGATCGACTGCGCGACCTGCGACGCGATCGCAAGCAGGAGGTCGACCTCGTCGCCGCCGAACGCGCGAGGCTCGCGGGTGCGCACGTTGAGCGCGCCTTCGAGCGTCCCGTCGCGGGTGAGAATCGGCACAGCCAGGATCGACTCGTATTCGTCCTCGGGCAGGTTCGGGAAGTTCTTGAAACGCGGGTCGAGATGCGCGTGCTCGGCAAGCATCACCGGCGCGCGTGCCGCCGCGGCCGAGCCGGTGATGCCCTCGCCCGGCCGCATCCGCGGGCGCCGGCTCATCTCGTCGATCGCCGTCCCGTGCGTCGCACGCAGCACGAGCTCGTCCGCGCGATCGTCGTAGAAATAGACGAAACAGGCATCCGCCTCGAGCGCGTCGGCGACCCGCGTCGCGACGACGGCGAGCACCTCCTGCAGGTCGAGCGTCGAGTTGACGGCCTCGATCGTGTCTGTCAGCAGCCGGAAGTGACGCTCGTGAGTATCCATCCGGGAACAAGCGTACGCTCGCCCCGTTGACGACGGCCCAGTGGCTCTTGATGTTCCATGTGGCGTCGGCGTTCTGCTTCGTCGGTGGGAGCGTCGCTGCGGGGATTCTGAACGCGCTCGCGATTCGCGCCGAACGGCCGTCGGATGCGGCCGTGCTCCTGCGCCTGATCCGGCGCACCCTCCCGGTCGTGTTCGTGGGAGTGCTCGGAACGCTCGTCTTCGGCATCTGGCTCTGGAACTGCCTCGGCTACTCGCTCGGGCAAGGCTGGATCTGGGCGGCGCTCGCCCTATGGGTGGCGGCGAACGCGCTCGGCGGAATCGGCGGCCGCCACCAGGAACGCGCGCGCAAGCTCGCCGAGCGGCTCGCCGCAGCAGGTGACGCCTCCACCGATGAGCTGCGCGCGGTGCTGCGCGACCCGAAAGGGCTCGCGGTCTCGTACCTCGCCGGAGCCGCGACGCTCGGGATCCTCGTCCTCATGATCTGGAAGCCCGGGTCGTGACGCTGCTCGCCACAAGCCGGCCGTTCTGGCCGCTGTTCCTCCACGTCCTCGGGGCGATGGTCCTGTTCGGCGCGGTACTCACCGCCGCGATCACCGGCGTTGCGAAGCTCCCTCGCGCGACGCTCGCCTCGCTCGGCGCAGCGATCCCCGCCTGGGTCGTGACGCTCGTCGGCGCCTTCTGGATCGAGCACGACGAGGGGCTCGACAAGTCGAACGCAACCTGGCTCGGCATCGGCCACCTCGTACTCGAGCTCGGGCTGCTCGTGCTCCTCGGGGCGCTCGGCACGGCCTACTGGTGGTCGCGGAGCGACAAGCCGCTGGCGGGCCGGATCTCGACCTCGCTCGCCGGCGTCTACCTCGTCCTGCTTTCGGTCGCGCTGCTCGCCATGTCGGGCAAGTGGGGCTAAACCGATCGAGGGATTCCATTCGGCGTTACAAAGTTTTTACGGCAACCGAGGTATTTCCTCGTAGACGGGGAATAGGTTCGAACCAATGAGTGCCCTCGCCGTCGACCTCCGCCGCACCGCCGGGTTCCTGGTGGCAGACGCGCGGGGCCGCGTCGTCGGCAAGGTCGAGTGCCCGATGTACGGCACGTCGCCCGAGAGCCCCGACGCGCTGTCGGTCCGCTCTGGATTCTTCTCCCGTCGCCGCCGGCTCGTGCCGGCCGACTCGATCGAGCAGATCGACGACGGCGCGAAGGTGATCGGCCTGCGCGTCGATCGCGAAGCGATTCGTACGTTTCTCTAGAGCACGCCGAGGTAGCGGTCGAGCTCCCACTGGGTGAGCTGCACCCGGTAGTCGTCCCACTCGCGGCGCTTCAGCTTCACGTAGCTGTCGAAGATGTGATCGCCGAAGGCGCGGCGCATCAGGTCGCTCGCGGCGAACTCGTCGATCGCCTCGCCAAGCGTCTCGGGCAGCGAGACGATCCCGCGCTCGCGCCGCTCCTCCGCAGTCAGGTGGTAGAGGTTCGTCTCCATCGGCGGCTCGAGCTCGTACCCCTTCTCGATGCCCTCGAGCCCCGCGTGCAGCAGGGCGGCGAACGTCAGGTAGGGGTTGCACGCCGGATCCGGACAACGGATCTCGGCGCGGGTCGCCTGCTCCGAGCCCGGCTTGTAGAGCGGGATGCGGATGAGCGCCGAACGGTTCCGCTGCGACCACGCGACGTACACGGGCGCCTCGTAGCCGGGCACGAGCCGCTTGTACGAGTTCACCCACTGTGCGAACACCGCCGACAGCTCGCGTGCGTGACGGAGCAGGCCGGCGATGAACTGCTTGCCGACCGGCGAAAGGTTGTACTGGTCGCCGCCGTCGAAGAACTGGTTGCGGCCGTCCTTGAAGAGTGACATGTGCGTATGCATGCCCGAGCCGTTCTCACCAAAGAGCGGCTTCGGCATGAACGTCGCGTAGACGCCGTTCTTCGCGGCGACCTCCTTCACGATCAGGCGATACGTGATTGTCTGGTCGGCCATGTCGAGCGCTGCGGCGTAGCGCATGTCGATCTCGTGCTGCGAGGGCGCCACCTCATGGTGGTGATACTCGATTCCGATCCCCATCGACTCGAGGGCTTGAATCGTCTCGTTGCGCAACTCGGTCGCGGCGTCGAGCGCGGTCATGGCGAAGTAGCCGCCCTCGTCGAGAGTCTCGGTGCCGGTGTTGTCGCGGAACAGGAAGTACTCGAGCTCGGGGCCGACGTTGAACGTGTCGAAGCCGAGCGAGCTCATCCGTTCGAGCGCGCACCTCAGGGCGTAGCGCGGATCGCCCTCATACGGTGCCCCGTCGGGCTTGACGACGTCACAGATCATGCGACCGACCTTCGCCTCGCCGTCGCGTGTCGGCATCAGCCGGTACGTCGCCGGGTCCGGGATGGCGACCATGTCCGACTCCTCGATCGCGTTGAAGCCGGTGATCGACGACCCGTCGAACCCCATCCCGTCGTCCAGCCCGCCGGCAAGCTCGGAGGGTGTGATTGCGAAGCTCTTGAGATGCCCTTCGATGTCCGTGAACCAGAAGAGGACGTACTCGACGCCGTCGTCCTTGATCCGCTTCAGGACGTCTTTGCGGGCACTTGGATCTGAGGTTGCGCGGTCCTTGCTCTCGATCATCGACATGCGCCGACCCTAACCGATCTTCTCCCAGACCGAGACGTGCTCCCGGCTCTCCGCCGTGAACGGAGCGCGCTGCCAGTTCTCCCAGCGCTCGCGGAGCACCAGCCCGCTCAACGTCGCCATCAGGTCGAGCTCAGCCGGCCAGACGTAGCGGAACGGGACCGAGATTCTCTCCGCGCGGTCGCCGTCGAGGACGTAATGATGCGAGACGAGCCCCTGCTCGACGACGTCGTACTCGTCGACGCCGACGTGATCGGGCCGGACTGTGAACGGCACGTACCGCTCGCCCGGTGGCAGCCTCCGCAGGTCGGGCACGCCGACCTCGACGACGAACGAGCCGCCGGGCTCGAGGTGCGCTGCCGCGTTCCGGAAGCACGCGACCTGGGCCTCCTGGCTCGTCAGGTTCATGATCGTGTTGAACACCAGGTAGACGAGGGAAAACGGCCCGTCCACCGTCGTCGAGGAGAAGTCGCCGAGCGCGACGGGCATCGTCTCGCCGCCCGGCTTCGACCGAAGCTTCGCGACCATGTCCGGGGAAAGATCGATGCCCTCGACGCGGACGCCGCGTGCGGCGAGCGGCAAGGCGATGCGCCCCGTGCCGATGCCGAGCTCCAGCGCGCCGCCGCCTGCAAGCGGCGCGAGGAAGTCGACTGTCGACTCGACGACGGGGCCGGAGAACATTTCCCCGTCCCCGTCGTCGTAGCGCTCGGCAACCGGACCGGCGAACCAGTCTTTCATCCCGACCGCTTCAGCTTTCCGTGCTGCTTCGCGTACCGCTCTCCCGCCTTGAACACGAGGAGGCCGAGCGGAATCGAGATCGCACCGATCACGAGCAGGGGCCAGACGTCGGCCCACGCGAGCCCCGACCCGGCGAGGATCTGCTCGCGGTTCCCGCGCAGCGCGTACGTGGCCGGCGAGATCTTCGCCACCCATTGCATCCATTGGGGGAGCACCGACACGGGGTAGTAGACGCCGGAGACGACCAGCATCAACCCTTGCGCGACGAAGCCGAGCTGCGTGCCCTTCTCGGGCGAGATGAGCGGCAGGACCGCGGTCATCATCCCCACGCCGATGAACGAGATCGACGCAATCGCGAGCAACGCAACGGCCGCACCATAGTTCGCGTGCGGCAGGTGGATGCCGATGAACGCCACGACCGCGACGAACACGAGCGCCGCGCGGACGAGCCCGTAAATCACCGCGTAGACCCCCATGCCGATCAGGTGCACGGGGCGCGAGACCGGCGCCATGAACGTGTACTCGATCGTCCCTTCCCACCGCTCCCACGCGACGGTCTCAGTGACGATCTCGAAGATGATCCCGAGGAACGCCCAGATCACGCCGCCGACGAGCAGCTTCGTCTCGAGCTCGTTCCGCGCCGCCAGGCCGATCCCCACGCCGCGTGCGATGAACACGATCGTCAGCGTGTTCGCGACGGTCCAGAGCAGGAACGCGAGGTCCCACAGCAGGTACCGCTTCGTCAGGTAGAGGTTGCGCTCGACGACCCCGTAAAGACCGATGAGCTCACCGCGAATGATCTTCCGACGCGTGAACGTCGTGTCGACCGCAGCCATCAGGCAAACACCTCCCTCTCCTCGTCCTCTTCGGTGTGCTCGTCCTCGTACGAGCGTCCCGTCGCCACGAAGAACGCCTCCTCGAGCGTGCTCACGCCGTAGCGCTCGAGCACGTCGGCCACCGGCTCCAGGAACAGGAGCTCGCCGCGGTCGAGCAGGCCGATCCGGTCGGCGAGCTCCTCTGCCTCTTTCATGTCGTGCGTGCACAGCAGGATCGTCGAGTCGTGGCGCTCGCGAATCTCACGAATGAACGTCTGCACCTCCTGCTTCGACCTCGGGTCGAGACCTGTCGTCGGCTCGTCGAGGAGCAACAGCACGGGTGACGTGAGGAGCGCCCGCGCGAGCGCGACCTTCTGCTGCATGCCGCGCGACAGGTTCTCCATCGCCTCACCGCGACGCGCCGACGGGAAGCCGACGCGCTCGAGGATGCGAGGGATCTTCGCGTGCGTCTCGCGCGGGCCCATGCCGTAGAAGCGCGCCGCGTACGCGAGGTTCTCGGCGGCGCTCATCTTCTTGAAGAAGCTCGCCTCCACCGAGACACGGTTGACGAGGCGACGCACCGCGCGCGCCTCCTTGAACACGTCGTACCCGAAGACACGCGCCTCGCCGCCGTCCGGGAGCAGCAGCGTCGAGAGCAGCCGCACGAGCGTCGACTTGCCGGAGCCGTTCTGGCCGAGGATCGCGACGCACTCGCCGCGCTCGATCGCAAGCGTGACGCCTTTCAGCGCATACCGGCGCCGGCGGCCGAAGACGCCCTTCCGGCGCGTGAAGACCTTTTCCAGGTCACGTACATCGACTGCTAGCTGGGACACACCATGCTCCTTGGGATCGAGATCGAGCTTCGAAAGCGAAACTCAGAGGGCCGAACGAAGACGCACCGACGCCGCTAGAAGCGGCGCGGTGTCAGTTCTGCGTTGGCGATCCCGGACATGAGGCGAGCAAGACTATCAGCGCCCGCCGGACGGCGCACGCTCGCGAGACGCGGCGATCACCGTTTGCGCCTCGGCGCGATTCCCGAACCCACGCGTCTCCGTCTGCTTGCCTTCGAGGTCCTTGTAGACCTGGAAGAAGTGCTCGATCTCGTTGCGGAGCGTGGCCGGCACGTCGTGGATGTCGGAGATATTGCTCCAGGACGGGTCGTTCAGCGGCACGCAGAGCACCTTCTCGTCCGGCCCCTTCTCGTCGGCCATGTGAAAGACGCCGACGGCGCGGACACGAATGCGGCAGCCGGGAAACGTCGGCTCCCCGACGAGCACGAGCGCGTCGAGCGGGTCGCCGTCCTCGGCGAGCGTCCCTTCCAGATAGCCGTAGTCGGCCGGGTACGTCATCGAGGTGAAGAGCCTCCGGTCGAGCGCGAGCCCGCCGAGCTCCTCGTCCCACTCGTACTTGTTCCGCGAGCCCGACGGAATCTCGACGAACACCACACCGTCCACGGGAGAAGCCTAAACGGCGGCACGACAGGCCCGATTCAAGTCGCGGGCTATCCCTGCCGATTGTCACTAACACCGGGTACGAAGCTCGGTCGAAAAACATGAGCAACGAGCAGACAGACAGATATCGCACCGTGGCGGTCCCGCTGGGCCCGCCGAAGCCGGAGCTCTCGCCACGCCGCGTCGGGCTCTTGGTACTGGTGCTCGCGGCCGCCGCGTTCGGGGGCTGGCAGCTCGTCAGCCGCGGCACGCCGGCTGCGCAGGCACGGTCGGGCGAGGCACCTGTGTATGCCCCGTACGTCGATGTGACGCAGACGCCGACCTATCCCTTCCAGCTTCCGTCGGCCAACCCAGTCTCGAGCGTCTACCTCGCGTTCATCGTCAGCGACCGCTCCCAGCCTTGCCGACCGTCCTGGGGCAGCTACTACACACTCGACCAGGCCGAGCAGACACTCGACCTCGACGCCCGCACCGCACAGCTCCGCAAGGAGGGCGGCAGTGTGATGGTCTCCTTCGGAGGTCGCGACAACACCGAGCTCGCGGTCGGGTGCACCGATGCGGCGAAGCTCGCCGATGCCTATCGCGCGCCTCTCGAGCGCTACCACGCGACCACGATCGACCTCGACCTCGAAGGCGCGACGCTTGACGACACGTCCGCGAACACGCGACGCGCAGCGGCGATCGCTTCGATCCAGCGTCAGTTCGCTGCCCGGCACACACCCCTAGACGTGTGGCTCACGCTGCCTGTGTCGCAGGCCGGGCTCACCTCGCAGGGGCTCGCCGCAGTGCGGACGATGCTCGCGGCTCACATCCGGCTCGCCGGAGTGAACGCGATGGCGATGGACTACGGGTCCGACGAGACGGCAGCCGGCGCGATGCTGCGAACGGTCGAAGGCTCGCTCACTGCCACCGAGGCGCAGGTGCAGTCGCTCTGGCGCACCGCCGGCCTCAAGGGCGGCGCAGCAGCAGCCTGGGGGCACGTGGGCGCGACGGTGATGCTCGGGGTCAACGAGCAACCCGACGAGGAGTTCACCACCGCCGATGCCCACGCACTCGCGCGGTTTGTGAGCCGCCACGGGATCGCACGCGTGTCCGCGTGGTCACTCAATCGCGACGCTGCGTGCGGCGGCGCGTTCGCACGCACGGGAATCGTCTCCAACACGTGCAGCGGCGTTCTGCAGAGATCTCTGCAATTCACGCAAATCTTCGGCAACCTCAAAGGCACGAGGACGGCGAACGACGAAGCGGGCTCTCCGACGACCGCCCAACGTGCTGACAGCGGCCCGGTCGACGATCCGGCCGCGAGCCCGTACCCGATCTGGCGCTCGACAGCCGCGTACGGCACCGGCTACAAGGTCGTCTGGCAGCACGCGATCTACCAGGCGAGCTGGTGGACACAGGGCACCCCACCCGACGCCGCCGGCGCCGAGTCTCCGGCAGGCCCATGGCAGCCGATCGGGCCGGTGCCCGCAGGGAGCCACTCGCCGAAGCTCGACCTGCTTGTGCACGGCACGTTCGCTCCGTGGTCTCCGGACGGTGTGTACCGCCAAGGCGATCGCGTCAGCTTCGAAGGCTTGCCCTACCAGGCCCGCTGGTACACACAGGGGAACCAGCCGCTCGATGCGTTGCCCGCTGATCCGGCCACGCCGTGGCAGCCGCTCTTCAAGTTCCCGGGCGAGCCGACCGCTGTGAGCACTGGGGCAGTGACGCACTGATGCAGCTGCGTAACCGGAACGGGAACGACCGCGTCCGCCGTCAGTGGGGCGCCGACGCTCACAAGGACCCGATCCCGGCCGTCCCGCGGATCGCCGGCGACTGGGCGATGGCGTTCGGCCGCGCCGCGGTCGTCTTCACCGTGGCGACGTGGCTTGCCCTGGTCGTCACGGTGCTGAACAGCCAGGTGCTCGAAGGCGTGGCCGGTCGTGCAAGCATCGTCGAGACGGTCGGGTTTCTGATCGCGGTCAGCTTCCTCGCCGCCTCGGCAACGGCGTACCTGTTCGCGCGTCTCGGCTTCTACTACCGCGCCAAACGACACCACCGGATGCCGCGGGCGAAGATCGACGAGTTCTACGCAACCCGCCGACCGACCGTGACCGCTCTGGTGCCGTCGTACCAGGAGGAGCCCGGCGTCATCCTGATGACGCTGCTTTCGACGGCGTTGCAGGAGTACCCGGACCTGCGGGTCGTGCTGCTCGTCGACGACGAGCCGAACCCGCGCTATGCCCGTCCCCGCGCACTACTCGACAACGCACTCGCCCTGCCGGGCAGGGTCGAGCGCCTGCTGTCCGAGCCGCGACGGCGCTTCGACCTCGCGCTCGAGCACTTCGAAGCGGAGCTCGGCCCGGACCGCACGACGAGCACCGATGACCTGCTTGCACTGGCGTCCGAATACGCCTACGCCGCCGGCTGGGTTCGTTCGGTGAGCGAGCGCTACCAGGCGACGGATCACAACGAGCGGTTCTTCGCCACCCACGTGCTCGGCAAGCTCGCCGCCGACCTCGCGCTCACCGGCCGGGCGCTACGGACGGCCGCGGGGGACGACCCCACGAAGCTGCCGGTCGCGCGCGTGCACCAGCTGTATCGCCGCCTCGCGTGGACGTTCCGTGCGCAACTGTCCAGTTTCCAGCGGAAGCGCTACGCCTCGCTCTCGTCGGAGCCCAACAAGGCAATGAACCTGAACAGCTACCTCGGGCTGATGGGCGGCAGCTACCGCGCCGTCCGAACCCCTGCCGGCCTGAACCTCGTGCCTGCTCCGGTCGACGAGGCCGACCTGGTGGTACCGAACGCCGACTACGTGCTCACGATCGACGCCGACAGCGTGATCATGCCCGAGTACTGCCTCCGGCTCGTGCATCTCCTCGAGCGTGAAGAGCACAGCCGCGTCGCGGTTGCGCAGTCTCCGTACAGCGCGTTCCCCGGCGCGGCAACGCGCATCGAGCGGATCGCCGGAGCAACGACGGACCTGCAACACATGATCCACCAGGGGATGACGTACCACTCCGCCTCGTTCTGGGTCGGAGCGAACGCGATCCTGCGGAAGGAAGCGCTCGACGACATCGAGCAGGTCGAGTACAAGGGCGAGTTCGCGGTGTACCGCTACATCTCGGACCGCACGGTGATCGAGGACACCGAGTCGTCGATCGACCTCGCAGCCCATGGCTGGACGCTCCACAACTATCCGGAGCGCCTTGCGTTCAGCGCAACACCGCCCGACTTCGGCTCGCTCTGCATCCAGCGACACCGCTGGGCGAACGGCGGGCTCTTGATCCTGCCGAACCTCGTGCGCGCAGTACGCGCGCGCCGTCGTCGCGGAGAGCGCACGAGCATCGGCGAGATGCTGCTGCGCCTCAACTACATGGCCTCGATCTTCTGGAGCTCGCTCTTCGTTCTCTGCCTGATGATCATTCCGTTCAACGGGCACCTGATCTCGCCGCTCACGTACGCGATCGCTGCGCCGTACTTCATCGCGATGGCCGTTGACCTGCAGTACTGCGGCTACAAGCGTCTCGACGCGGCACGCATCTACGGCTTCAACCTTCTGCTCCTCCCGGTGAACCTCGCCGGCAGCTTGAGCTCGATCGTCCAGTCGCTGACCGGCGCGAAGGGCAAGTTCATGCGGACGCCGAAGGTGCGCGACCGCACGGTGCCGGCGTTCGTGTACGTGGTTCTTCCGTACGTGCTCGTCGGCTATTCGGCCTACATGGTCAAGGTTGCCTGGCAACATGATCTCTGGTCGAATGCCGTCTTCGCTGCACTCAACGCAGTGCTCGGTGGGTACGCAATCGTGGCGTTCATCGGGATCCGCCACTCGCTCGTCGACATCTGGGCGAACGTGAAGTCGTGGCTCTACAAGCCCCAGACCTTCAAGCCGACACCGGCACGGAGCGCGTCGGCGGCACCCGCGGGCGCCACCGAGGACGACGTCGCCGACTGGGAGTTCGTCCTCTACATGGGTTTCGCGGAGCGTCGCCGGAGAGCCCGCTACACGGTCGATCTGTCCGACCCGGCGCGCACGCCGATCGAGCTGCCGGTCACACCGGCAGACGTCGACGACGAGTACGCGCTCGACCTCGCGCCGTAGCCGACTGGTTCCATACTGGGGCCAGATGAGCCACAGCCACGCCCACAGTCACGGGGCGCACGCTGACGCGGAGACCCGCCCGCTAGCGATCGCACTGACGCTCGTGGTCTGCTTCCTCGCAGCCGAGGTCGTCGCGGGGATCGTCGCCGACTCGCTCGCGCTGCTCTCCGACGCGGCCCACATGCTCGTCGATGCCGGCGCGCTCGGGCTCTCGCTCTGGGCAGCGCGGCTCGCCCTGCGGCCGCCGGAGGGGCGGATGACGTTCGGGCTCCGCCGCGCCGAGATCCTCTCGGCGCAGGCGAACGCGATCACACTGCTCGTGCTCGGCGCGCTGATCGCAGTCGAAGCCGCGCAGCGGCTGTTCACGCCGCCGAACGTCGACGCACCGGTCGTGGTCGCCACCGCGGCGATCGGGGCAGTCGTGAACGTGCTCGCGCTCTGGCAGGTGGCCCGGGCGAACCGCGAAAGCTTGAACGTGGAAGCAAGCTTCCGCCACCTCGTCACCGACTTCTTCGCGTTCGTCGCGACGATCGTGGCCGGGGCCGTTGTGTGGACGACGGGGTTCGAGCGCGCCGACTCGGTCGCGTCCCTCGCCGTGTCGGCGTCCATGCTGATCGCGGCCTGGCCGCTGCTGCGAGCAACGGGCCGCGTCCTGCTCGAGGGGGCGCCCGAGGGTCTCCGGCCCGCCGACATCGCCGCAGCAATCCACAGCCAGGCCGGCGTGACGAGCATCCACGACCTGCACGTCTGGGAGATCAGCTCCGGGTTCCCGTCGCTCTCGGCCCACGTCCTCGTGGGGCGCGAGGAGGACTGCCACCTGGTGCGCCGCGAGCTCGAGACGATGCTCCACGACCGTTTCGGACTGGAGCACACCACCCTGCAGGTCGAGCACACCTCGGACCGTCTGCTCGAAATCCAGTCCTTGCGATCCGGCCGCGAGGACCGCTAATCTGCGGGGTGTGTGTGCGCCGAGGCCGGCGCGCACGGAAGCGACGGCGCTTCACGACCTTCGAGTCGTGGGCGCCTTTTTTATTGGTCCAAGAGAACGCAGGAGGACGACGTGACGAAGTTCAAGCTCGAATACATCTGGCTCGACGGGTACGAGCCCGTCGCCAACCTTCGCTCGAAGACGAAGATCGTCGCCTTCGAGGGCGAGCCGACGCTCGAGGAGCTCCCGATCTGGAACTTCGACGGCAGCTCGACGCAGCAGGCGGAAGGCAGCAACTCGGACTGCCTGCTGCAGCCGGTCGCACTCTTCCCGGACCCCGCGCGTGCGAACGCGATGCTCGTGATGTGCGAGGTGATGCTCCCGGATGGCGCGCCGCACCCGTCGAACAGCCGCGCGACGATCCCGGACGACCCCGGCACGTGGTTCGGGTTCGAGCAGGAGTACTTCCTCTACCGCGACGGCGTGCCGCTCGGCTTCCCGCGCGAAGGCTTCCCTGCACCGCAGGGCGAGTACTACACCGGTGTCGGGTACAAGAACGTGGGCGACGTCGCTCGTGCGATCGTCGACGAGCACATCGACCTGTGCCTCGCCGCCGGCATCAACCTCGAGGGGATCAACGCCGAGGTCGCCAAGGGCCAGTGGGAGTTCCAGATCTTCGGCAAAGGCTCGAAGCGTGCCGCCGACGAGGTGTGGATCGCCCGCTATCTGATGTTGCGGCTTTGTGAGCGCCATGGGATCGACATCAACTTCCACCCGAAGCCGCTAGGTATCGAGCACGACTGGAACGGCTCCGGCATGCACACCAACTTCTCGACCGAGTTCATGCGCGAGACCGGTGGCGAGGAGTACTTCGAGGCGCTGATGGCCGCGTTCGACGAGCGGAAGAACGACCACATCGCGGTCTACGGCCCCGACAACCACATGCGCCTGACCGGGTTGCACGAGACGGCGGCGATCGACGAGTTCACCTACGGACTCGCAAACCGTGGCGCGTCGATCAGGATCCCGCACAGCTTCGTCAACAATGGGTACCGCGGCTATCTGGAGGACCGGCGACCGAACTCGCTGGGGGATCCGTACCGGATCGCAGGTCGCATCCTGCAGACGATCGCAACCGTGCCGATCGCGGACGCCGGGTCGCTGCGCGCCGCGGAGGACGTCGAGGAAGTGGCGGCGTAGTGCGTTGAGCAATTTGACACCGCTCGCATACTGGTAGGAGATGCACGCCGTGCCGACGATGAGCTTCACGAAGCAGCGCGCCTTTGGCGCGATCATCGTCGTGCGCCTCAACGTGTGCTAGCCGGCGCTTTCGTCCACCCCGCCGCCGCCGGCTAGCAACTCTCCTCCGCGGGATTCATCTCCAAGGAAGGACGCGTGTCATGAGCGTAGGCTCGACGAAGCTCAACAAAGGAGCGCAGGTGCCGGCTTCGCCGGCGCCGGAGCGGGAAACAGCTGAGCATGACCTGACGCCGCATCCGTCGGCCGAGACGGCATCGCTCTGGTGCACCTGCGAGAAGCCGTTGCCGGTACATCTCGCGGAACGGAAAGGCGCCGCCCGCAGCGTCTGCGCTCGCTGCGAGCGGCCCCTCCGGCTGCAACTCCGTTCGGCCTAGGAATGCGAGTGCGAAACCGAGGCGCAGGACATCCCGTCGTCAGCCGATGGTGAACGTCACGGAGACGTCGGCGGTGATGTCCTGCGTGCCCGGCTCGATCGGGGTCGACTTGGCGGCACCCATCGACGCAGCCGCCTCGGGCACGGGGCTCGGCGCCACCGACTGCTCGCTGACGATCGAGACGGCGCCGACGCCGAAGCCGCCCGCCTGACCGAGCGCCTGCGCCTTCGCGCGCGCGTCCTCGACCGCCTTCCCGAGCGCCTGTCGATAGAGGGCGTCCTGCGTGGAGACGCTGAGCGTCGGACCGCTCACGTTGTTCGCCCCGGCGGCGACCGCGGCGTCGATCAACGCACCTGCCCCGGCGATCGTCGAGTCCGCCGAGACGCTGTTGTCCGCGACGAAGCCGGTGACATTCCCCTTCGAGTCGGTCTGCGGCGAGAGCGAGACCTGCTGTGTCTGGACGTCCTTGCCGCCGTGGCTCTTCAGCGCCGCGATCACGCGGGTCATCAGCGCGGCGTTCTGTGCGAGAGCCTTGGCCGCGGTCGCGCCGCGGGTCTCGACCCCGGCGCTGACAGTCGCTTCGTCGGGGACGGCCGTGATGTCCCCGTGGCCTACGGTGGTGACCGTGCCCGGTGTGGGCGTGTCGCCGCGTGCCGCCTCAGGGCGACCGACGCCGGCGAGCGCCGCGGCGGCGACCACCACGGCCGCGACGGCGAACAGGACTGGCAGCGAGGGTTTCATGCCCTTTCTACGCCGCCGCGTGGTCTGATGTCACAGTGGACTACCGCTTCGTGGACTGCAGGTTCGCGCTCGACGATCCCGACGCGGGCCGCCGCGCGTACCGCGAGGGCCACGTGCCGGGGGCCGTGTTCGTGGACGTCGAGCGGGAGCTGTCGGCGCCGCCCGGCTCTGGCGGTCGCCACCCGCTGCCGTCCGTCGCGTCCTTCACGGAGGCGATGGAGAACGCGGGAGTCGGTGCGGAGACGTTCGTCGTCGCCTACGGCTCGCTCGGCGGCGCCGAGCGGCTGTGGTGGCTGCTCCGGCACCACGGGCACGAGGCGTGCGCCGTCTTCGACCTCGCGGCCTGGCACGGGCCTCTCCAAGAGGGCGAGGAGCGTGCAGATCGTGCGGCGTTCGTGCCGCGCCTGCGAAGCGGTGACGCCGTCGGGCGCGACGAGCTACTCGCTCGGCTCGACGAGCTCGTCGTCGTCGACGCGCGAGTGCCGTCCCGTTTCCGGGGCGAGCCGAACCCGATCGATCGCGTGCCCGGTCGCATCCCCGGCTCCGTGAACGCGCCGTGGAACGAGCCGCTGCCACACCTGCCCGACGGGCAGGTGGTCGCCTATTGCGGCTCGGGGATCACCGCGTGCGTCCCCTTGCACCGCCTGCACCTGGCCGGGCGCGAGGGACTGCTCTACCCGGGCTCCTGGTCGGAATGGGAGCAGGACGCGACCCTGCCCCGTGCGCGCGGCTAGGCGGCGACGGGCGTCGACGTCGCGTAGGGCGCGAGGTAGCGCTCCCACAGCTGCGGGATCTTCGGCGTCGCGAGCCGGATGAAGAGCACGGGCGCCGGCGGGCGCGGGCGCGCGGGAAGCTCCATCTGCACCTCGTGCGGGAGCCGATTTCCCTTGCGCAAGTTGCACGGGGCGCACGAGGTGACGACGTTCTCCCACGTCGAGTCGCCGCCCTTCGAGCGGGGGATGACGTGATCGAGGGTCAGTCGACCGCCGGCGGTGCCGCAGTACACGCAACGCCAGCCGTCACGAGCGAAGAGGGCGCGCCGCGAGATCTTGCGCTGGACCATGCGCGGCACGCGGACGTAGTGCACGAGTCGGATGACGTGTGGCCACTGGTAGGTGTCCGTGGCCGAGCGAAGTGGTCGATCGAGCTCCTCGACGACCTCGGCCTTGCCCTTGAAGACGAGAACGTGGGCGCGGCGTAGTGAGCACACATTCAGCGGCTCGTAACTCGCATTCAGGACGAGTACCTGCTGCACCTCGCCGAAATCGTAGCCGTGGATGTGGGCGAGGGGCGCAAGGCCTCAGACGGACAACTCGGTTCCGGCCTTCGGCCGGCAACCGAGTTACAAGCGGCCTTCGGCCGGCAACCGAGTTACGAGCGGCCCATGGCGCGGTCGACCGCTTCCTGTTCCTCCGGCGAGAGAGCGACCGAGGCTCGCCCACGATCGAGCTCCTTCATGTAGATGCGCGCGTAGTCGCGGCCCTGGATCGCGGTGACGACGATCCCGGTGCGCGCCGCATCGAGCAAGGCGAGCGATGCGGACTGATGGCCGCCTGTGTCCTCGTAGGCGTCGTAGCGCACGATCGAGGTGTTCGCGACGGTCGAGTCGATCCGCCGGTCGACCCGCGCGAGCCCGGCTGCGACCTCGTCGACGGAGCGGTGGAGGTCGTCGACGCGGCCCTGCAGCGAGACGGCGAAGTCGACGAGGTCGCGCCGCCCGCCCCCGAGCAAGGTGCGCTGGGCGTCGCGGACGCGCCGTACGCGAACGACCGCCCACCAGGCAAGCCCTAGCCCGCCGAGGCCGACCGCAGCGCCGGCAATCGCAACGATCAGCGCCTCTGTCGCCGTCACGTGCACGACAGCGAGGTTAGATGATCGGCCGCCGGGCTACCCCAGCGAGAAGATGACCTGGTAGCTGCCCTTGTTGTTGTCGACCCGCGCCTCGCCCTTCACGGGCTTCACGTCGACGAGCAGCGTCTCTTTCTGGGCGAACTTGACGGTGCCCAGGTTCGAGAAGGTGACCGACTTCACCTGGCCGGGGTTGATCACTGCGATCTTCTGCGTCCGGACGATCGCCGGGTTCTGCTGGATCGTGAGCGTGATCGGGATGTCGACCTCTTGGAAGTTCCCCGAGTCCTTGATCGTGACGACGAAGCCGAGGCTGGTCGTCGCCGTCACCGTGTTCTCGGTCGACGGCGAGAGCGTCTGATTGCCGGGGACCGCCTTGACGGACTCGAGGTTCGTCCCGTGGAGGCCCGACACCTTGCCGCCCGTGGTGGCGCCTTTCAGGCGCGTGATGACGCCGCTCATCGTCGTCTCCGAGATGAGCTGCGGATTGGTCACAAACTTGGAGGACGGCGGCGCGACACCTTGTACGCCCTGCTTGCGCATCTCCGCGGCGGCCGGCGCCTGGAAGAGGTCCGACCAGACGATGTCGCCCGCGAGCAGCCGGTCGGCCTGCTCCGAAAGCACACCGGCGTCGGTGGTGGAGGTGCTCGAGCCGAGCTGCCCGATCGCGCTTGCGAGGCCCTGCACGCCGCTGATCCGCAACTCGAGTGCCTCGATCAGCTGCTGGTTCTCGGGGCGGAGTGGACCAGGCGGGTCGAGCTTCTGTGCCTGCGCGACGTTCTGGCGCTCCTGTTCGGCGATGCCGGTGAGCGTGCTGCTCAACGACGACGCCTTCGACCCTGCGGTGGTCAGCGCGTTCGCGACGGCGTTGCCGTCATCCTGCGAGCTGTGCGCGATCTTCGCGACGTCGTTCATGTAGTTCGCATAGGTGTCGTGCTTCGACGTCGATGCACACGACTGAATCGCGAGGCCGAATACGACGAACAGCGCGACGAGCACTGTGATCGCCGCGAGCAGCCGCACGAGCGGCGTCAGGTTGCGCGGGCCGGCCGGCCGGCGCGAACCGGTTCCGTCACCACCTCTTCGCGGCAGGCGCACACGAGGTTGGGCGGACTGCGCCTCGGTGGTCGCCGGTTCGTCCTCGAAGAAGTCGAACTCGATGTCGTCGTCGCGCGGATCCATCGGCAGGGCGAATCTACCGCGTTCTTTCTGTTCCGAGAGGAAATGTCCTGGCCACCTAGTACACAGCTTGGTGGCCTCGGCGGCTGTCGCGCACGATCTCTTCCTGGGCCGCTACCGGCCGATCAGGCCCCTGGGCTCTGGCGGGATGGGGCATGTCTGGCTCGCCCGCGACGAGCGGAGCGGCCTCGACGTCGCGCTGAAGATCGTCGCGCGGGAAGGCAAAGGCGGACATCGGGCCGAGCGTGAGGCGCGGGCCGCAGCCGCGCTGCGGCATCCCCGCTGCCAGCGCATCCTGTCGCTCGCACGCGATCCGTCGCACGTCTACATCACCTACGAGTACGTCCCCGGCCGCACGCTCCGCGAGGTGATCCGGGCAGGCGAGCTCGACGATCGCGGCGCGATCGAGGTTGCCGCTCAGATCTGCGATGCGCTCGCTCACGCACACGGGCGCGGCATCGTGCACCGCGACGTCAAGCCGTCGAACGTCCTGCTCGCACAGGGATCGACCGCGCAGTCGAACGAGATCGACGCACGGCTGCTCGACTTCGGCCTCGCCCAGATGGCCGAGTTCGACACGCTGACGGCGCTCGGGGACATTCCCGGCACCCTGGCCTACATCTCTCCGGAGCGGCTCCAGGGCCAGCAGGCCACGCCCGCTGCCGACATCTGGGCGGTCGGAGTCGTGCTCTGGGAGGCGTTGGCCGGAGAGCACCCCTTCTGGGGCGGCGACCTCACCGACACCTCGCAGAGCATCAAGCGTGGGGCACCGCCGCTCGAGGCGCTTCGCCCGGACCTGCCCGACCACGTCCTCGCAACCGTCGCGAGCGCGCTCGTCGCAGCGCCCCAACGCCGGCCGAGCGCCGGACGACTGGCCGAGGAACTGCGCTCGCTGCCGAAACGCCGGCGCCAGCGGAGCGGTGGGACGGGCGCGACTGCCACGCCCCGCGAGCGCGCGCTCCTCGCCGTAGACCGCATCGTGCCGGCCTCGCTCGCAGCGCTCACCACGGGCTGGGTCGCCTCCACCCTTCCGTTCTTCCCGGCCGGCTGGGCCTTCGGGCTCGCCGCCGCGGCGGGAGCGCTCGGTTTCGCCGCGCCGCGGATCGCGCTGCTGCTGGCGCTCGCCGCCGCGATCCTCCCGCTCGGGAACGTCTCGCTCGGGCTCGCGATCGTCTACACGGTCGTGGCGGCCGTCTGGGCTGTCCTGTACTGGCGGGACACACGTTCGGGCCTCCTGTTCGCAGCAGGACCGCTCCTGGCGCCGCTCGGCGGCCTCGCGCTCCTACCGCTCGTCGCCCAAGGGGCTCACGGACGCGTCCGGCGTGCGGCCCAAGCGGCCGCCGCGGTGCTCGTCACAGCCGTCGTCGCCGGGATCCGCCACACAGCGCTGCCGTTCGTCGACGAGAAGGCGCCGCTCGGGCTCGGGGTCGACGGCTCCCGGAACGCCGGCGCCGTTGCCTTCGCGCTCTTGAGACAACTCGCAGACCACCCGGCACTCGTCGCCGAGACGATCGTGCTCGCGGTCGCAGCGGTTGTACTGCCCGAATTCCGCGGCCGAGGGCCGTGGCGCGCGGTGCTGTTCGCGGGCGGACTGCTCGCAGGAACCGCGCTCGTCGCACCGTCGGCGGGGCTCTTCTCGCTCGTAGCGGCCGCCTGGCTGACAGCCGGGGTCCTGGCCCTCCACCGCCCGACATAGACTTGAGGCGCGGGGAAGGACGACCGCGCCGCCTATGCCCGTGCTCCGAGCCATCGAATCGAAGCTCGAATCGCTCTTCGAGGGCGTCTTCGGCCGGGCGTTTCGAACGAACGTCCAGCCGGTCGAGCTCGCCCGCAAGCTCGTCAAGGAGATGGACGACCACCGCAATGTCTCGGTGTCGCGCGTGTACGTGCCCAACGAGTACAGCGTCTTCCTCTCTGCTCGCGACCGCGAGCAGTTCTCGTCGTACGAGGCGCAGTTGCAAGACGAGCTCGCCGACTACCTCGCCGAGCACGCCCGCCGCGAGGGGTATGTGCTGATCACGCCCCCACGCGTGCAGCTCGAGACCGACGACGATCTCGACGTCGGCGTGTTCGGGATCGCGACGCGCATGGTGCAGCCGGCCGGTCGAAGCACCGAGGCGCCGCCGGACTCCCCGGAGCCGAGCGCGACGATGATCTACGCACCCGCGGCTCCGCTGCCGCAGCCGACCGAGCCGGCCTCGCCGGTCGAGCTCGGCGTGGTGGAGCGCGAGGTGGCGGTCGTACGCTGGGAGGGGAAACGCCGCGAGCTCGACAAGCCGCGCCTCGTGATCGGCCGCTCGAAGGACGCCGACGTCCAGGTGAACGACCCGAACGTGTCGCGCCGCCACGCCGAGCTTCGCGAGGAAGGCGGGGCCTACTGGCTCGTCGATCTCGACTCGACGAACGGCGTCGAGGTGCGCGGAAAGCGTGTGAAGCGCGTGGAGCTCGAGGACGGAGCGCGCTTCACGATCGGCTCGACGGAGCTCGCGTTCAGCCGGGAGCTCGAGTAGGTGGGCTCGACCATTGCCTCGGCTCAGGTCGAGACGACGCTCCTCGCGCTCAAGCTCGCGTTCCTCATCCTCCTCTACCTCTTCATCTGGCGCATCGTGCGCTCCGCGGCACGCGACCTGCGGCTGCCTCAGGAGTCGATGATCCTCGGCCCGCAGCAGGCAGCCGCGGCCGGGCTGCTCGGCTCAATGCCCGCGCGTGAGCTCGGGCGGCTCGTCGTGCTCGAAAGCCCGGCGCTCGACGAAGGCGACGTCGTGACGCTGGACGCGCACCCATTGACGATCGGACGCGGGCCGACGAACGACGTCAGCCTTCCGGACGACGACTACGCCTCCACGCGTCACGCGCGCATCGAGCCACGCCGCGACGGGATCTGGGTCGAGGACATCGGCTCGACCAACGGGACGTTCGTGAACGGCATCCGGCTCACGCGCGACCGGCGCCTCGCACCCGGCGACGTCGTGCGCGTGGGTCAGACCGATCTGAGGTTCGAGCCATGACGTCGTTGGCGCTGGGCCGGACCGCGTCCGCCACCGACCCGGGACGGAAGCGACGCCAGAACGAGGACGCATTCGTGCTCCGCCCGCCCCTCTTCGCGATCGCGGACGGCATGGGCGGCGCACGCGCCGGCGAGATCGCGTCGGAGCTCGCAGCCGGCGCGCTCCGCGAGACGAGCACGACTGCAGGCGGTGAGGACCAGGTGAAGGAGCTCGTCCAAGAGGCCAACCGGCGGGTGCACGAGCGCGCCTCGAACGACCCGGCGACGAGCGGGATGGGCACGACGATGACGGTCGCGGTCGTCCAGCCGAACGGCGAGATCACCTTCGGCCATGTCGGCGACTCGCGCGCCTACGTTCTGCGCGGCGACGAGCTGGAGCAGCTGACCGACGACCACTCGCTCGTCGCAGAGCTCGTGCGGCGCGGCGAGCTGTCCGAGCGCGACGCCGAGCTGCATCCGCAGCGCTCTGTGATCACGCGTGCCCTCGGAACCGACCCCGACGTCGACGTCGACGCCTTCACCGTGAGCCCGCAGGCGGGCGACGTCTATCTCCTGTGCTCCGACGGGCTGTCCGATCTCGTCTCCGCGGACGAGATCGAGGGCATCCTCAGACGGCACCGCGGCGATCTCGACGAAGCTGCGCGCACGCTCGTCAGGGCCGCGAATCGAGCCGGAGGCGTCGACAACATCACCGCCGTCCTGTTCGAGATCGTCGAGGGCGCGGGCGAGCCGGACGAGAAGACGCGCGAGTACGCGACCGCCGAGGCGCCGTCCCTCGACGAGGAGGACACGCTGCATCCCGAGGATGCAGTGGCGCCACCGCCGCCCGCGGATCCCGGTGCCGCGGAGGCGACGATGATCGTCTCCGCCGAAGAGCTCCGGTCGACACTGGCGACGCCCGCGGCGCCGGAGACCCCGCAGGCAGGCCTCGGCAGGCGGCTCCTCGCGCTGCTCGTGATCGCTGCGCTGATCGCCGTCATCGTCGTGCTCGTCTGGTGGGGGCTCGCCCGCTGACCGGTCTCCGCCCGCGCAACCGCGAGCTCTTGTACCTCGCCGCGGTCGGCGTGCTGACCGGCCTCGGCTTCGCCTCTGTCTACATCGCGCGCCAGTCGCTCGTCTCGTGGGGCTCGCTCGGCTACGCGCTGTTTTTCTTCGCGCTCTACCTCATCGCGCATGTCATGGCCCGCATCGCCGTGCCGGAAGCCGATCCGTACCTGCTGCCGATGGCGGGGCTCCTGACGGCGATCGGCGTCACGGAGATCTACCGCCTCGGGCCCGACGGTGCGTTCAAGCAAGGCCTCTGGATCGTGATCGGCGTCGGGCTATTCGCACTCGCACTCTTCGGCCTTCGTCGCGACTACCGCGTGCTCGAGGACTACAAGTACCTGTTCGGGATCGGTGCGATCGCGCTGCTCTTCCTGCCGCGGCTTCCCGGCATCGGCACGACGGTGAACGGTGCACGGCTGTGGGTGCGCGTCGGCCCGATCGAAGTGCAGCCGGGCGAGTTCGCAAAGATCTTCCTGATCGTCTTCCTCGCGGCGTACCTGCGGGAGAAGCGCGAAGTGCTCGCGCAAGGGCGCCTCAAGGACATGGGCCCCCTCCTCGTCATCTGGGGCGGCTGCATGCTCGTGCTCGTCTCGTCCAACGACCTCGGCTCTGCCCTTCTGTACTTCGGGATCTTCATCTCGATGCTCTACGTGGCGACCGCGCGGCTCTCGTTCGTCGTCGTCGGCGTTGTGCTCTTCGCCGCGGGCGGAGTCGGCGCGTACGAGAAGATCCCGCACGTCCGCGAGCGCATCACGATCTGGCTGCACCCTTGGACGACGGCGAAGCTCTACTGCCCCACGTCTGGGACGTACCTGCCGCGACAGAGCTGTGCGAGCTATCAGCTCGTGCAGTCGCTGTACTCGATCGCGAATGGCGGCTTCGGCGGCACCGGGCTGGGCAAAGGCACTTTCTCGACGACCGACGGCAAGGCGCTGATCCCGTTCGTGAACAGCGACTTCATCTACTCGGCGCTCGCCCAGGAGCTCGGTCTCATCGGCGCAGCCGCGCTGCTGCTCGTGTTCATGCTCTTCGTCGCGCGCGGGATGAAGATCGCGCTGCAGGGCGACGACGGCTTCTCGAAGCTGCTCGCCGCCGGCCTCACGTTCGGCTTCGGGTTGCAGACGTTCATCATCGTCGGCGGCGTCCTGCGTCTGATCCCGCTGACCGGAATCACGCTCCCGTTCGTGTCGTACGGCGGCTCGTCCGTCGTCGCGAACTTCTTGCTCCTCGCGGGCCTCCTGCTCGTCTCGAACAGAGCGAACTCGACGTGAACAAGCAGATCTCCCGCCTCGCTGTCGTCGCGCTCGCCCTGCTCGCCGCCCTCGTCGCCGCCACCACGTACTGGCAGACGTGGGCCTCGGGCGGTCTCGCCGCGAGACAGGACAACGCGATCGAGCGCGTCGCGCAGTTCCGCATCCGCCGCGGCCTCATCTACGCCTCTGACGGGAAGACGCTGCTCGCCGCAAATCGCGCGGTCAAGCGCGCCGGGCAGACGCTGTTCTTCCGCAGGTATCCGACACACGGCCTCGCCTCGCAGGTCGTCGGCTACTCGACGCAGGGCCGCTCGCGTGCGGGACTCGAACGCAGCGAGAACGCGTACCTCACCGCGTCGAACGCGAACCTCGGGACGATCTTCCAGAAGCTCTCCGACAACCTGAAGGGCACGACGGTCACGGGAAACAACCTCGTGCTCAACATCCGCGCCAACGCGCAAAAGCTTGCCGAGACCGACCTGGCAGGCAAATGCGGCGCCGCAGTCGTGCTGAACCCGAAGACCGGCCAGGTCTACGTGATGGCATCGTCGCCCGGTTACGACCCGAACAAGGTTGAGTCGTCTGCGGGCTACGCAAGCATCCTGCGCTCGCCGAGCGGGTGTCCAGGCTCGAGCTCGTCCCTCTTGAACCGCGCGACGCAGGGTCTGTACCCGCCGGGCTCGACGTTCAAGACGGTGACCGCGGCAGCAGCGCTCGACGACGGCGTGTACACCGCCGACTCGCAGTTCTTCGACCCGGGGTACTGCACGGAGTACGGCCAGAAGATCTCGAACGCGTTGAACCCGGATCAGACCGCCGAGTCGTACGGTCACGTAAACCTCGTGGAGGCGTACCAGCACTCGATCAACGCGGTCTTCTGCAACATCGGCCAGAAGCTCGGCGCGAAACGGATCGTCGAGAAGGCGAAGGACTTCGGCTTCTACTCGAAGCCGCCGATCGAGCTCCCGTCCGACACGGTCTCACCGAGCGGCGAGTTCAACAGCAAGAAACACGAGTTCTTCACCGACGCCGGGCTGATGGATCCCGGCCGCCTCGCGTTCGGTCAGGACCGGCTGCTCGTGACCCCGTTGCAGATGGCCCTCGTCGCGGCGGCAGTCGCGAACGGCGGCGTGATCATGGTGCCGCACCTCATCAAGAAGGTGACCGCTCCGGGAGGCGGCACCGTCACAAAGGTGAAGCCTGAGGTCTGGCGCCGCGCGATGAAGAAGTCCACCGCGGAGACGCTGAACACGATGATGCAGGCCGTCGTCACCGGCGGGACCGGCACCTCGGCTGCGATTCCCGGCATCCTCGTCGCCGGCAAGACGGGCACCGCCGAGACCGGCGTCCCGGGCGTCTACGACGCCTGGTTCATCTTCTTCGCGCCCGCCGACGACCCGGTGGTGGCTGGAGCGATCGTCGTCGAGCACTCCGTGAACGGCTTCGGCGGCTCGGTTTCGGCTCCGATCGCGAAGCAGCTCATGCAGGCGATCCTGCCTGCCGCGTCGAACCTCCAAGCCGGATCTCCATGACGTTGAACGACACTCTCATCGACCGCGTCTTCGACCGGCGATACGTGATCAGGCGGAAGCTCGGCTCGGGCGGAATGGCCGACGTCTACCTCGCCGAGGACCAGGAGCTCGGTCGGCCCGTGGCGCTCAAGCTGCTCGACGACCGGCATTCCGCCGACGAGCAGTTCGTCGAGCGCTTCCGCCGCGAGGCACAGAGCGCCGCCGGCCTGAACCACCCGTCGATCGTCTCGATCTTCGACCGCGGCTACGCGGAAGGCACCTACTACATCGCGATGGAGTACCTCGACGGTCGCACGCTCAAGGAGCTGCTCGTGAAGAACGGCCCGACACCGGTGCCGATCGCGATCGACTACGCGCGGCAGATTCTCGGCGCGCTCGCGTTTGCGCACCGCAACGGCATCGTGCACCGCGACATCAAGCCGCACAACATCGTCGTCGGCGGAGACGGTCGGTTGAAGGTGACGGACTTCGGGATCGCGCGCTCGGGGGCGTCGCAGATGACGGAGGCCGGCTCGATCGTCGGGACCGCGCAGTACCTCTCACCCGAGCAGGCGCGAGGCGCACCGGTCGACCCGCGCTCGGATCTCTACTCGCTGGGGATCGTGCTGTACGAGATGCTCACCGGGAAAGTGCCGTTCACGGGCGACACGCCCGTCGAGATCGCGATGAAGCACCTCTCGCAGGTGCCCGAGCCGCCGTCGAAACTGCGGGCGAACATCCCGCATGACCTCGACGCTGTCGTGATGCGCGCGCTCGCGAAGGATCCCGAGCAGCGGTACGCCTCCGCCGAGGAGATGGACGCCGACCTCGCGCGCGTCGCGCGCGGCGTCTCGGTCTCGCGCGAGACCGAGGATGCGATGACCCAGGTTCTGTCGGGAGCGGGAATCTCGAGCGCGCAGACGATGGTGCAGCGGCCGCGCTCTGCGGTTGCACCTCCGGCGCCGCCCGCCTACCGCCCGCCGACGCCCTACTACGACTACGAGGACAGCCCACGCGGGCGCTCGATCTGGCCGTGGCTGCTCGCCCTCGGCCTGATCGTCGCCGGCGGGATCGGCGGCTGGTTCCTCTACTCGAAGATCCAGGATCAGCTGAACAAGAACACGCCGGTGGCGGTGCCCAACGTTGAGCTCCTGCAGAAGGACCTCGCCAAGGCGAAGATCGAGCAGGCCGGGCTTGCGGTGAGCATCGTCTACGGATCGAGCGACACTGTGGCGAAGGGCCAAGTCATCTCCGAAGACCCGACGGGGAAGCAAGTCAAAGGCCAGACGATCACACTCGTCGTGTCGACAGGGAAGCCGCAGGTGAAGGTGCCGAGCGTCGTCGGCGAGGACCTGCAGACTGCGCTAAGCGACCTGGCGACAGCGGGCTTGCAGTGGAAGATCACGCGGATCTTCTCCGGCTCGCAGACCGACACGATCACAGCGCAGCAGCCGCACGCAGGCGACACAGTGGTGAAGGGCAGCCTCGTGCACATCAACGTCTCGCGCGGCGCCAAGCCGATCCCGGTGCCCGACGTTCGCAACGAGCCGTTCGCAAACGCGAAGTCGGCGCTCGAGGGCCAGGGCTTCGTCGTCACGCGCGCCGATGTCGCATCCGATCAGCCGCAGGGCGTCGTCGTGCAGGAGAGCCCGCCGCAGGGCTCGCCGCAGCCGCGCGGCACCACGATCACGCTGTCGGTCTCGAAAGGCCCCGCCGCAACGCAGATCCCCGACGTGACACAGCTCGATCAAACGACCGCGGAGACGATCCTCACGCAGGCACAACTCACGCCAAGCGTCGTCTACGTGCCCGTCACCGATCCGACACAGGACGGCATCGTGCAGTCCGAGGACCCGAAGCCGGGCTCGCCGGCGACGGCAGGCGAGACCGTGATCATCAACGTCGGGCAGCTGCAGACCGGCGGCACGACGACCACCGGCACGACCACGACGACCACCACGCCGTGAGTCGCCGCATCGCGGTCATCCTCGGCGGCCGCTCGAGTGAGAACCCGATCTCGGTTGCGTCGGCTGCGAGCGTCGTGTCGGCACTCGAGGCGAACGGCGACGACGTGGTCGCGGTGCGAATCGATCGCAGCGGCCGCTGGCAGCTCGCCTCCGGCCGAGCGGCGCTCGAGGCCGGCGACGCCGACGACACGGGCTCCCGTGCCGGAGCGGCTACCGCCGAAGGAGGTCGCAGCCGCGCTCGCCGACGTCGACGTCGTCTTCCCGATCCTGCACGGCCCGTTCGGCGAGGACGGGACGGTGCAAGGCCTGCTCGAGCTCGCCGGCGTCCCGTACGTCGGCGCGGGCGTGCTCGCCTCGGCGCTCTGCATGGACAAGGACATCTTCAAGGCGATCCTCCGCGACCACGGCATCCCCGTCACCGAGAACATCACGCTGCGTCTCGGCGACGAGCCGCGCAACCCGTTCGGCTATCCCGTGCTTCGTCAAGCCGGCGCGCCTCGGCTCGAGCGTCGGCATCACGAAGGCGCACGACGACGACGAGCTGCGACGCGGCGTCGCGCTCGCGTTCGAGCACGACGAGAAGGTGCTCGTCGAGCGCTTCGTGTCGGGCATCGAAGTCGAGGTCGGCGTGCTCGGCAACCTGACGCCGACTGCGTCGCTGCCGGGTGAGATCGTCGTCACGCGCAACGAGTGGTACGACTTCGAGGCGAAGTACGACGAGGGCGAGATGGACCTGATCGTCCCTGCGCGGATCACGGGCGAGCAGATCGAACGCGCTCAGGAGCTTGCAGTGCGTGCGTTCGTCGCGACCGACTGCGAAGGGATGGCGCGCGCCGACATGTTCGTGCGCGACGACGGCGAGGTGCTCGTCAACGAGCTGAACACGATCCCGGGCTTCACGTCGACGAGCGTGTACGCGAGGCTGTTCGAGGAGTCGGGCATCCCGTACGTGCGAGCTGCTCGATCGGCTGGCCGACCTCGCGGTCGAGCGCTTCGAGCGCCGCCGGCAGCTCAGGTTCTAGGTCCGCGCGCCACGATCTCGTTGACCGAAGCGCTGCCGGTGCCTGGAGGCTTCAGTGCGGTGATCCAGAGCACGTAGTACCGGAACGTTGCGCGGCTTGTCGTGTCGAACCGGGTCTGGCCCGGCCACGGTCTGCGACGCCGAGATCGCCTGGAACGGTCCGCCGGGCGAGTCGCCCTGCTTCGACTTCGGCCGTGAAGCCGCGGCGTCGTCGTCGTGAGGTCGAGCTGACTGCAGCGCACGGCTTGCCGGCGTCGAGCACGAGGCCGACGCCGGCCTTGTGCCGAGCGGCGAAGGTCGCGTTGTAATCCTCGGTCCGCCAGGCGGTGCCCTCGATACCGTCGGTCGCGTTGGGCGCGTCGGCGTTGTGCTCGTGCCCGTCGCCGTACGGGTCGTAGGCCGTCGTCGCCTTGAGCGGGATCTTCGCGCCGGTCAGACCGCCGCCGCGCGCGTGGCGCCTTGTGAACGGACCGACGGATGCCGTCGAGGACCAGGTAGGCGACGACGCCGCCGATCGCGAGCAGCGCGACGATCACACGACCAACGGCACGGCGCACGGGCGACGGTGGTGGTGCACGATGCGCGGCGGCGCGCCGGACGCACCGCGGCGCCAGCTCGCGTCCCCGCTGTCTGCAGCTCGGCGAGGCACGCCTCGAGCTCCGCGCGGAACTCGCTCATCGTCTCGAACCGGTCCGCCGGGCTGCTTCGCCATCGCGCGCTGCACCGCCGCGTCGACGCGCGGCGGGACGTCGGGCCGCTTCGCGGCGATCGACGGCGGCTCCTCGTTGATGTGCCGCATCGCGACCGCGACGAAGTTCTCGCCGGGGAACGGCACCTCGCTCGTCAGCAGCTCGTAGAGCACGACGCCGAGCGAATAGACGTCGGTGTGCTCGTCGACGGGCTGGCCCTGCGCCTGCTCGGGCGCGATGTAGTCGGAGCGTTCCGAGCACGGTCCCGGTCTGCGTCATCCCGTGCTGCACGTCGAGCGAGCGTGCGATCCCGAAGTCGGTCACCTTCGCGCGCCCGTCGCCGTTCAGCAGCACGTTCTGCGGCTTCACGTCGCGATGGACGAGCCCCTGCTGGTGGGCGAACGAGAGCCCGCTGCGCGATCTGCATCGCGAGCTCGAGCGCGGTCGCGACCGGCAGCCGGCCCGCGCCGCTCGATCAGCCGCTTCAGGTTCTCGCCGTCGACGTACTCGAAGACGATGAACTGGCGCCCGTCGTGCGACCCACGGTCGATGACCGTGACGATGTTCGGGTGTGAGAGCGTGGCGACGGCCCGTGCCTCGCGGCGAAAACGCTCGACGTAGTCACCGTCGGCCGAGTAGTGCTGATGGAGGATCTTCAGCGCGACCTTGCGGTCGAGAAGCCGGTCGTGCGCCCGAAACACGCTCGACATGCCTCCGGTCCCGACGAGCTCCTCGAGCTCGTAGCGGTCGGACAGGAGCTCCCCAACCATCGCGCTTCTGAGGGTACCCCCTCGCGAAGGGGCTTAAAGCGCTGCGGCGAGCGCCTGTTCCCAGGCCTCGAGCGCTTCCTCGAGCTCGTCGTCCCCCACGACGAGCGGCACGAGGACGCGAATGCAGTTGCCGCCGACGCCGGCCGCAGCAGGAGCACGCCGCGCCCGAGCGCTTCGTCGATCACCCTGGTCGCGGCGTCCGGATCGGGCTCGCCGTGCGTATCGACCAGCTCGATCGCGAGCATCGAGCCGAGGCCGCGCACGTCGCCGATCGCCGGCCAGCGCTCCTGCCAGTCGAGCATGCGGTCCCGCATCACGTCGCCGATCCGCGCCGATCGGTCGACCAGACCCTCGTCCTCGATCGTGTCGAGCACGGCGAGCGCCGCGGCAATCGCAACGGGGTTGCCGACGTAGGTGCCGCCCACCCCGCCCGCGGCGGGCGCGTCCATGATCTCGGCCTTCCCCAGCACACCGGAGAGCGGGATGCCCATCGCGATCGACTTCGCGACCGTGATCAGATCGGGCTCGACACCCAGGTGCTCGACCGCGAAGAAGCGACCCGTGCGCGCAAAGCCGCTCTGCACCTCGTCGCAGACGAAGACGATGCCGTGCTCGTCGCAGAGCTCGCGCAGTCCCTGCGCGTACTCCGGCGGCGACGGGATGAAGCCGCCCTCGCCCTGCACCGGCTCGAAGATGATCGCGGCGACGTCGGTGGCGGCGACCTGCGTGTGGAACGCACGCCGGAGCGCGGCCAGCGCGTCGGCAGCACTCACGCCGCGGTAGGCGTTCGGGTACGGGACGCGGTAGACCTCGGGCGCGAACGGGCCGAGGCCCGCCTTGTACGGATGCGGTCGCGAGGTGAGGGCGAGCGACAGGTAGGTGCGCCCGTGGAATGCGCCCTCGAAGGCGATCACCGCCGACCGGCCCGTGTAGGCCCGCGCGAACTTGATCGCGTTCTCGACGGCTTCCGTGCCGGCGTTGAAGAAGGCAGCCTTCGCGTCACCGCGGAACGGGGCGAGGGCAAGCAGGCGCTCGGCGAGGTCGGCGTAGATCTCGTAGGGGACGATCGTGAAGTCGGTGTGCGAGAACTTGTCGAGCTGCTCCTGCGCCGCCTGCACGACGTGCGGGTGCGAATGGCCGACGTTCAGGCAGCCGACGCCGCCGGCGAAGTCGATGAACGTGTTGCCGTCCACGTCGGTCAGCCGCGCACCCTGCGCCTCGGCCGCGACGATCGGGAACGTGATCGAGAGCGGCGCAGCGACGCTCACCCGGAGGCGCTCGAGGACCGCCTGCGAGCGCGGGCCGGGGATCGCGGTCTTCAGCTCGATGGAGCGCGTGGCGGCCATCTCCCGAGCGTAGCGGACGATCCGGCCCGTTTGCATACCTGAATGGCGAGGATTCAGCCGAGCGGCGCTCAGTAGGACCTACCGACCGCGATTGAGGGATCCGGCCCATTGCGACTTGCCGTGAAGTGGCTCTAGACTCGCGCCAGGTGCCTGCCCCCAGCTGGCCCCGTGTCGTAGTTCCCCAAGCAGGAAGGGCTCTCTAATGCACAACCTCAAGCGCATGTGGGCGTTGCTCACTGGCGTCGCCGCGATCGCGTCGATCGTCGCGACGTCGGCGGTGGCGGCGCACAAGGCGGGGCCGACGATTGTCATCTGGACGGATGCGAACCGCGCTCCGGCGGTGACGAAGGTCGCGAACGCCTGGGCCGCCTCGAACGGCGCGACCGTTCAGGTCGTGACCAAGGACTTCGGTTCGATCGAGACTGCGGTTGGCACCGTGTCAGCGGACACCGCTCCCGACGTGATTCTCGCCGCGAACGACTGGACCGGCCAGCTCGCTGCCAACGGGCTCGTCGAGCCGTTGTATCCGTCGAAGGCCGTGCTCGCGCAGTTCCCGAAGTACACGCTGGCCGGCTTCTCGTACGGCACCGCCGTGAAGAAGCTGTACGGCATGCCGGTCCAGGTCGAGAACATCGGCCTGCTCGTGAACACCAAGCTGGCGCCGGTTCCCAAGACGTTCGCCCAGCTCGAGGCGACGGCGCTCAAGTTCAAGAAGAAGAACCACCTCGCGTTCGGCCTTTGCGTGCAGCAGGGCTCGGGCGGCGACGCGTACCACATGTATCCGTTCTTCTCGGGCCTGGGCGGCTACGTCTTCGGCACGAACAGCGCGGGCAACCTCGACCCGTCGAACATCGGCGTGGCGAACCCCACGTTCTTGAAGAACGCACCCCTGATCGACAAGTGGAACAAGGAAGGCCTGATCAACTCGAAGGCCGACTACTCGACGTGCGACACGGCATTCACGAAGAGCCAGACGCCGTACTGGGTGACCGGCCCGTGGGCCGACTCCGACGTCGAGAAGGCGGGCATCAAGTTCTCGGTCGAGCAGATCCCGTCGATCGTGCCCGGTCGCGCTGCGGTGCCGTTCCTCGGCATCAACGGCGTCATGGTCACGAAGTGGGCGACGACGCACAACGTCGATGCAGCGGCCAAGGACCTCGTCCTGAACTACTTCTCGACACCGTCGGCGCAGACGCAGCTCGCAGCAGCGGGCGGCCGTGCTCCGGCGAACAGCAAGGCGAAGGCGACCGACCCGATCCTGGCCCAGTTCGGTGCGGCCGGGAAGGGCGGCGTCGCGATGCCGAACATCCCGCAGATGGCGAGCGTCTGGAGCGATCTGGGCGCCGCGTGGGTCCGCTCGACGAAGGGCTCCGGCGCGATGACCGCCGTGCGTTCCTTCAAGGGCGCGGCCCGGTCGATCGCGGACAAGATCGGTTAGTCGAAGCGACCATCGGGACGGGCGCCCTACTCGGGGCGCCCGTCCCGATCTCGCCTCCAGCACTGGATGACCACCACACCCGCCCAGACCCCCGCCACCGAGCCGGCGTTCAAGCCGGGGCTGATCGCCCGGTCGATCGCAGCGTTCTCCGGCGTGGTCGGCTACACGCTGAAGCTCGTCTTCCTCTCACTCGTGAACGCACTCGCCGTCTGGGCGATGTACGTGTTGATCGACCACCACCGGTGGCCCGCGCTCAGCGTGGTCGTCGCGGCGACGGCGATCATCGACTGGCTTTACCTCCTGCCGCGCTCGTGGACGCTGCCCGCGAAGTTCCTCATCCCCGGAACGGTGTTCCTGATCGGCTTCCAGATCATCCCGATCGTCTACACGATCAACGTCGCCTTCTCGAACTACTCGACGGGGCACATCCTCACCAAGCAACAGGCGATCGGCACGATCAAGATCAACTCACTCGAGCCGCCCGCCAACGGCAGGCAGTTCGACTTCGCTCCGGCAAGAGACGCGTCGGGCACCCTCGTGCTCCTGCTGCACGACGAGACCAGCGGCAAGGTCTACGTCGGGACGCACAAGGGCTTGACCGAGCTCCCGAAGTCCGGGGTCACGCTCACGTCGACCGGCCAGCCGGCCTCGGCGAAGGGCTACACCGTGATCAAGGGCGCCGAGCTCTTCGCGCTCGACCAACAGCTCCGAAACTTCGACGTTCCCACGACCGATGATGCCGCGATCCAGCCGCAGGGCACGTCGGTCGCAGTCGAGCTGAAGCCGACGCTGCGGTATGAGCCGAAGCACAACGACTTCGTTCGCATCTCCGACGGCAAGGTGTTCTACGACAACGGGCTCGGCTCGTTCGTCGCAGGCAACGGCCCTAACGCAGAGGAGCTCGAGCCTGGCTGGAAGACGTACACCGGCTTTCGCAACTTCGGGCGCATGCTCCACGACCCGCTCGTACGCAAGCCGTTCTTCTCGATCTTCGCGTGGACCTTCGCGTTCGCGGCGTCGTGCGTGTTCTTCTCGTTCGCGTTCGGGCTCTTCCTCGCCATCGCGCTCGACAAGAAGGGCATGCGGGGCCAGCGTCTCTACCGCACCGTGCTCGTCATTCCGTACGCGATTCCGGGCTTCCTCTCCCTGCTTGTGTGGGCCGGGTTGCTGAACGACGACTTCGGCGTCGTGAACCGGCTGTTCCACATGCACGTGCCGTGGCTCTTCGGCGGCAACGTCTTCTCGTGGCTCCCCTTCATCTCGTGGCCGCGAATCGCGGTCGTGCTCGTCAGCGTGTGGCTGACGACGCCGTACTTCTTCCTCGTTTCGCTCGGGGCGCTGCAGTCGATCCCCGACGAGCTGACCGAGGCGGCGCGCGTCGACGGCGGAGGCGCCTGGCAGATCTTCCGGCGCGTGACGCTGCCGCTGCTGCTCGTCGCGGTTGCGCCGCTGATGATCGCGTCGTTCGCGTTCAACTTCAACAACTTCAACAACGTGTACCTACTGACCCAAGGCGGCCCCTACAACAGCGCCTCGTCGATCGCCGGGAACACGGACATCCTGATCAGCTACACGTACAAGCTCGCGATCGCAGCGGGCAAGGGCTCCGACTACGGCCTCGCGAGCGCGGTCGGGATCATCATCTTCTTCATCGTCGCCGGGATCTCCGGCGTGTCCTTCTGGCGATCCAAGTCACTGGAGACAATGAGATGAGCGAGGCAGATCTAACTCCGACGGCTGTAGTTGCGCCGCGCCTGACCGCAACGCTCGCCAGAGCGACGACGGCGAAGGCACCGAAGAGCCGGCCGAAGCTGAAGGACACCTGGTGGCGGCACCTCGTCGCGATCCTCGCGATGGTCGTCGCCCTCTTCCCGGTCGTCTACATCGTCTCGTCGTCCATCAACAGCGACAACGCGATCCAGGACGCGCAGATCATCCCGAGCCACACGACACTCCACAACTTCGGTGAGCTCCTCCACAACAACGTGATCGCAAACACCGGAGCCAAGCAGGACGTCCCGTACATCCACTGGTTCCTGAACTCGATGCTGATAGCGGGCCTCTCAGCGATCTTCACGACGATGCTCGGCGCTCTCGCCGCCTACGCGTTCAGCCGTTTCCGCTTCAAGGGCCGCCGAATGGGGATGCTGACGCTCCTCCTGATCCAGATGTTCCCGCAGTTCGTCGCGATCGCGGCGATCTACCTGATCGTGCTGAACCTGGGAGCGATCTTCCCGGTCGTCGGCCTCGACAAGCTGCTGACGGTCGTCGTCGTCTACCTCGGCGGCTCGATGGGGGTGCAGGCGTGGCTGATGAAGGGATTCTTCGACACGATTCCGACCGAGCTCGACGAGTCGGCGCGTGTCGACGGCGCGACCGCAGCACAGATCTTCTGGGGCGTCGTGTTGCCGCTAGCGGCACCCGTGCTCGCAGTCGTCGCGCTGATCTCGTTCGTCTTCACATTGAACGACTTCGTGATCGCCTCGACGATCCTGCAGTCGACGAAGCACTTCACGCTCCCGGTCGGCATGAATCAGCTGATCTCGAACCAGTACGACAAGACCTGGGGGCCGTTCACCGCCGGAGCACTGCTCGCGGCACTGCCAGTTGCAGCACTCTTCCTGTTCCTGCAGCGCTGGATCGTCAGCGGCCTGACCGCCGGCTCCGTCAAAGGATGACAGCAGTTCGGTCCGAGATCGCGACCGGGCTCGCGGCCCCGCACCACGACGGGTCCGAGCTGTACGTGCTGGAACGGCCCGACGAGCTCGGCGGCACGGCGGTCGTGCGCCTGCGCGTCCCGCACGACGCTGCGGCCGATCGTGTGCTCCTGCGGTACGAGCGCGACGGCGAGCCACGCAGCGCCGAGGCCGTCCGCGACGAGGAGACCGCCGACGAGACGTGGTGGCGCGCGGAGATGCCGCTCACGAACCCCGTCACGCGCTATCGCTTCCTGCTTGCCGGCGGCGAGGCCGGCTATGCGTGGGTGAACGCACTCGGGAGCACGCCGCACGAGGTCGCAGACGCCGACGACTTCGCGCTCACCCCAGGCACCTGGGGACCCGCCTGGCACCTCTCGTCGGTCGTCTACGAGATCTTCCCGGACCGGTTCGCCTCCTCGGATCTTGCCGTAGCTGCACCCGACTGGGCGGTGCCACGCGCGTGGGATGAGCTTCCGACCGGGCGGGGACGCACGACGCCGTTCGAGCTCTACGGGGGCGACCTCCGCGGGATCGAGCAGCACCTCGACCATATCGAGCACGTCGGTGCGAACGCGATCTATCTCACGCCGTTCTTCCCCGCCGCGTCGACACATCGCTACGACGCGACCACCTTCGCGCACGTCGATCCACTGCTCGGCGGCGACGATGCGCTGCGTTCGCTGGCCGCAGCGGCTCACGCGCGCGGCCTGCGACTCGTCGGCGACATTACGCCCAACCACACAGGAAACCGCCACGAGTGGTTCCTCGCGGCGCAGCGCGGCGAGCAGCCCGAACGCGGCTTCTACTACTTCGACAACTCGATCCCCGGCGGCTTCGAGTCGTGGCTCGGGCACAGGACGCTGCCCAAGCTGAACTGGCTCTCGCCCGAGCTGCACGAGCGCTTCGCGACCGTGCTCCGCCGCTACCTCGAGCTCGGTCTCGACGGCTGGCGCGTCGACGTCGCGAACATGACCGGCCGATACCGCGATCTCGACCTGAACCGCGAGGTGTCGAAGTGGATGCGTGAGGTCGTCGGCGACGCGCTGCTCGTGGCCGAGCACGGCCACGACTTCCGGCCCGACCTCGGCGCGCGCGGCTGGCACGGCGTCATGAACTACTCGGGCTTCATGCGCCCGGCCTGGACCTGGCTCCTGCGCGACGATCCCGACCCTGAGCAGCTCCACCAGTTCTGGGGCATTCCGGTCGGCGTTCCGCGCTTGAGCGGCGTTGAGACGGTGGCCGCGATGGCGCGCTTCCGCGCCGGCGTCCCGTGGGATGCCACGCTCCATTCGTGGACCCTGCTCGACAGCCATGATGTGGCCCGCTTCCGAACGATCGCCGGAACACCGGAGCGCCACCTGGTGGGCATCGGGCTGCAGATGACGATGCCCGGCGTGCCGATGCTGTTCGCGGGCGACGAGCTCGGCCTCGAAGGCGCGTGGGGCGAGGACGCGCGGCGAACGATGCCGTGGTCAGATGAGGGATCGTGGGACCGAGCGTTCCTCGACGAGGTGCGCGCGCTCGCCGCCTTGCGGCGCACGCTGCCGGCGCTCGCACACGGCGGCCTGCGCGTGGTACACGCCTCCGACGACGTGCTCGTCTACCTGCGTGAGACGCGCGATGGAGCGACTCCTCTGCCTCGCAGCACGAGCGCCGCACGAACCCGTCTCGACACCCTTTCCCGCCCTGGAGACGCTCTACGGCGAGCACGCTGCCAACGGCGTGCTCCCGGCCGACGGTCCCGCATTCCACCTCTGGAGGATTCATTAGTCATGGCCGATGTCGCGTTCGACCACGTCGACAAGATCTACGACAACGGCGTGCAGGCCGTCTTCGGTCTCACGCTCGGCATCAACGACGGCGAGTTCCTCGTGCTCGTCGGCCCGTCGGGTTGCGGGAAGACGACGGCGCTGCGGATGGTCGCCGGGCTCGAGGACATCTCCGACGGAACGGTCTCGATCGGCGGTCGGGTCGTCAACGAGCTGTCGCCGAAAGAGCGCGACATCGCGATGGTCTTTCAGAACTACGCGCTGTACCCGCACCTCAGCGTCGGCGAGAACATTGCGTTCGGGCTCCGGCTCCGGAAGACGGCCAAGGACGTGATCAACGAGCGCGTGTCGTGGGCGGCACGCCTCCTCGACCTGACGCCGTACCTCGACCGGCGGCCGAAGGAGCTCTCCGGCGGGCAGCGGCAGCGCGTCGCGATGGGCCGGGCGATCGTCCGCCAGCCGCAGGTCTTCCTGATGGACGAGCCGCTCTCGAATCTCGACGCCAAGCTGCGAGTGCAGATGCGCGCCGACATCGCGAAGCTCCAGCGCGAGCTGCAGACGACGACGATCTACGTCACCCACGATCAGGTCGAGGCGATGACGATGGGCGACCGGGTCGCGGTCATGAACAAAGGCATCCTGCAGCAAGTCGACGCGCCGCAGCGCCTCTACGACCGGCCGGAGAATCTCTTCGTCGCGGGCTTCATCGGCACACCGCCGATGAACTTGCTCGAGTCGACCGCCTCGGTGAACGGCACCGTGTCGATCGATCTCGGGGGTCACCAGCTCGAGATCAGCAACGAAGCCCTCACCAACTACCCGCGCCTGCGTGAGTACAACGGTAAGCCGGTGATCGTCGGTATGCGGGCGGGCGATCTCCACCCCGCCCAGGGCCGAACCGACCTGCAGCAGCTGCACGCTCGCGTCGAGCTCGTCGAAGCGCTCGGCGGCGAGTCGATGGCGTACTTCCATGTCGACGCCCGCTCGATCAAGGCGGAGTCCATCGAAGAGGAAGAGCTCCTCGCGAGCGAGGCGAGCACGACCGTTGTCGGCTCGCGGCCAAACCTCGTCGCGTCGTTCCCGCCGCACGTCCAGCTCAAGCTTGGCGACGAGGTGCCGATCGCGGTGGACACGAGGAACTTCCACTTCTTCGATGAGGCGACCGGTCACCCGCTTCGCTAGCGCGCTCGGCGTCGCGGCGGTCGTCGCGACGCTGGTTGTGCTCGGCTCTGCGAACGGCCGCTCGACGACCGGGCCGCCGACAGGCGCTGCACTGACCGCGCTTTCACAGCTCCCGACGCAGAGCAGCCTGGCGAGCCAGCGCATCTACTTCGTGATGCCGGACCGCTATGCGAACGGCGACGCGACGAACGACGAGGGCGGGCTGACCGGCTCGCGCGAGGTGACGGGCTACGACCCGACCGACCCCGGCTACTACCACGGCGGCGATCTCACGGGGCTCGCCGCGAACCTGCAGCGCATCAAGGACCTCGGCTTCACCGCACTCTGGGTGACGCCGGTCGTCAAGCAGGACCCGGTCGAGAACGGCAGCGCCGCCTATCACGGCTACTGGGGGCTCGACTTCACGACGGTCGATCCGCATCTCGGCACCGATCAGGACTTCGCCGACCTCGTCACCAAGGCGCACGCGCTCGGGCTGAAGGTGTACCTCGATATCGTCGTGAACCACACGGCGGACATCATCGAGCTCGCGAACAGCTCGACCTACTCCGATGTTCCGTTCCGTGACTGCCACGGCAATTTCTTCCGCGCCGACCGGTACGTGACCGCGAAGACGTTCCCGTGTCTCGCAGCCCGCTACATGCCCGAGGTGCCGTACGTCCCGCCAGAAGACCGGCATCTCAAGAAGCCCGACTGGCTGAACGACCCGCTCAACTACCACGACCGCGGCAACATCGACTTCGATTCGTGCAGTCAGGCGTGCTTCGAGCAGGGCGACTTCGACGGGCTCGACGACCTGTTCACCGAGAAGCCCAACGTGATGAAGGGGCTCGCGCAGATCTACGCGTCGTGGATCACGCGCTTCCACGTCGACGGCTTCCGGGTCGACACCGCGAAGCACGTGAACGCCGCGTTCTTCCGTCTCTGGGTGCCGAAGATCCGTGCCGCCGCGAAGTCGATCGGGATCTCCGACTTCCCGATCTTCGGCGAGGTGACGCTCGACGACTCCGTCGACCTCTCCGACTACGTGCGCACCCGCGGCCTGCCGCAGGTGCTCGACTTTCCATTCCAGTCGGTCGCGAGCGCGTACGCCGCCGGTGCGTCGGGCGCACTCGGCGTCGCACACCGGCTGCAGGACGACGACTACTTCCGCACGCCGAACGGGATCGACCCGGCGTTCCCGACGTTCCTCGGGAACCACGACATGGGCCGTGCGGCCCAGCAGATCCTGAGCCAGGCGCCGGGCCTCACCGGCACCGCGCTCCTGCAGCACGTCGAGCTCGGTTGGGATCTGCTCTACCTGCTCCGCGGCGCCCCGGTGGTGCAGTGGGGCGACGAGGTCGGGATGATCGGCGCCGGCGGCGACCAGGCTGCGCGCGAGGACATGTTCCCGACCCACGTCTCGGCCTGGCAGACGGAGGAGCGGGTCGGTGGCCCGCCGATCGGCACCGGCTCGTCGTTCGGCGTCACGAATCCGCTCGAGCCTCACCTGACCGCGCTCGGGGCGCTGCGCGACGCCTACCCAGAGCTGTCGACAGGCGCATCCGTCGTCCGCTTCGCGAAAGATGCGGTGCTCGTCGTCTCGCGCATCGACACGGCGACCGGACGGGAGCTCATCGTCGCATTCAACAACGGCGACACGCCGGCGACGGTCACGGTGCACACCGCGACGCCGAATGCCTCGTGGCACGTGGTGTACGGCGCGGGCAGCGCCTCGGGCAACGTGAAGCTGACGCTGCCTCCCGTGTCATCGCTCCTCGTGGTGCCGAGCGTGCAGATGCCATCGTCGGCTCCGAGCAAGCCGGTGCTCAAGGTCGCGCCCGACGCGCTCTCCGACTACGAGGCGCTGAGCGCGACGGTGCCCGGCGAACCGGTGAGCGTCTGGTTCGCGATCCGCCGTCCAGGAGGCACATGGCGTCGAGTAGCAGTCGACGACTCGGCGCCCTATCGCGCCTTCGTCGATCCACTCAGCTTCGAGAAAGCGGAGCGCGTCTCGGCCGTCGCGGTCGCGCGCGGGCTCGACGGCAAGGTGGCCACCTCGAGGATCGTGACGTTCACGCCGCGTCCGTAAGGCGCGTTCGCTAGCTTCCGCCGGGGGCCAATGAGCACGAACACGCAGGCACAAGCTGCGACCTGGTGGTCGCAAACGCATAGCGGCGAGCAGGACGTGCTCGTCGCGTACTTCAGCATGGAGTTCGGCATCGAGACCAAGCTGCCGATCTACTCGGGGGGCCTCGGAGTCCTCGCCGGTGATCATCTGAAGGCCGCTGCAGATCTCGGGGTGCCCCTCGTCGGCGTCGGGCTCTTCTACCGCGGCGGCTACTTCACGCAGTCGGTGTCGGACGAAGGGCGACAGCTCGAGTCGTACAACGCGCTCGACCCGGAGGCCCTCGGGCTCACGCGCGAGGACGTCGAAGTCGGCGTCGAGCTCGCCGGCGAGACCGTCACCGCAGCGGTGTGGCGACGTGACGTCGGCTCGGTTCCGCTCTACCTTCTCGACGTCGACTGGCTGACCGATGCGCTGTACGGCGGAGACCGCGAGCACCGCATCCGGCAGGAGCTGCTGCTCGGTGTCGGAGGCGTGCGCGCGCTGCGCGCGCTCGGCATCGAGCCGACCGTGTTCCACGTCAACGAGGGCCACTCGGCGTTCCTCACGATCGAGCGCGCACGCCTGCTCGTCGAGGACGGCGTGCCGTCCGACGAAGCACTCGAGCGCGTCGCCCGGTCGACGGTGTTCACGACGCACACGCCGGTGCCCGCTGGCAACGAGGTCTTCGGCAGCGAGCTGGTCGTCCGTTACGTCGGCGACCTCGCCGAAGGTGCCGGGCTCTCGCACGAGCGGCTGCTGGCTCTCGGACGGAGCGACGGAGCCGACGGCTTCGGGCTCACGCCTCTCGCGTTGCGCCTCTCGGCGCACCGGAACGGTGTCTCCGAGCTGCACGGCGAGGTCGCGCGCGAAATGTGGGACGAGTTGTGGCCGGGCGAAGAGACGCCTATCGACGCGATCACGAACGGTGTCCACCTCGGCACGTGGCTCGCACCGGAGCTTGCGCGTCTGCTGCGGTCGACGGGGGTTCGGGTCGAACAGCCGCCCGCGTCGGCGAACTGGGACGCCGCGCGCAACGTCGATTCGGATGCGCTGTGGAACGTGCACGCCGGCCTTCGGCTCCGGCTCGCGGAACACGCCGGGCTCGACCCGAACCGGCTCACGATCGGATTCGCGCGCCGCTTCGCGACGTACAAGCGCGCAGGTCTCCTTTACCACGATCTCGAGCGTTTGCTTGCGCTGCCGGTTCAGGTCGTCGTTGCGGGCAAAGCGCATCCGCAGGACGTGCCGGGCAAGGACGTCATGCAAGGGATCATCGAGCTGTCGCGCGGCGCGGCACGCGGGCGTCTCGTCTTTCTGGAGAACTACGACATCGACCTCGCGCGCATGATCATCCCCGGCTGCGATGTGTGGCTGAACACGCCGCGAAGGCCGTACGAGGCCTCCGGCACGAGCGGGATGAAGGCGGCGGTGAACGGCGTCCTCAACCTCTCGGTGCTCGACGGCTGGTGGGCGGAGGCGTACGAACCGGCCTATGGATGGGCGATCGCCGGCGGCTCCGACGAGGAGGACGCGGAGGTGCTCTATGCGCTCCTCGAGGAGCAGGTCGTCCCGCGCTTCGAGGCGCGGGACGCCTGGCTCGAGATGATGAAGAGCTCGATCGCCGAGCTCGCCCCGCGCTTCTCGATGCAGCGCACGGTGATCGAGTACGCCGAGCGCTACTACGTGCCTGCAGCGCGGGCTTCGCGCGCCTAGACCGCGCCGGCCGGCTCGGGCTTGTCGCTGAGCCGCTCGAGCAGCTCCTGGATGTTCTTCAGCTCTTCCTCGAGATGCTCGCGGTGGGCCTCGAGACGCTCGACCCACTGCTCCCGGTTCGGGGTGCCGTGACGGCCGCGGCGGCCGTGCTCGTGATGGTGTCCTCTACACATGTACGCTCACCTCCTTTCGCTTCTCGAACGATAATAGTTATCGGATGATAACCAAACCAGATGAGGTTGCGGAGCTACGGTCGCTGCTTCGCCAGGTGATGCGCGGCCTCTGGTCTCGGCGCCGGCCCGCTCCGGAGCTCGTCCACCTGGCACATGGCGGCCGGCTCGGGCGGCGGCACGTGGCGCTGCTCGCGAACGTCGGCACGGACGGCGAGCGCTCCGTGGGGGAGCTCGCCGAGGCGCTCGGCGTGTCGCTTCCCGCGGCCAGCAGCCTCGCCCGTGAGCTCGAGGAGCATGGTCTGCTCGTTCGGAGCGAGGACCCCGCCGACCGTCGCCGGACCGTCGTCGCGCTCGCCCCCGAGACCGAGCGCGCGGTGCAGGAATGGCTCGGCCGGCGCGACCTGCCCCTGGAGAAGACGTTGGCCGCGCTCGGCCCCGCGGAGCGCGAGGTGTTTCTGAAGGGGCTCCGCACCCTCGCTGAGGCGCTAATGGAAGAATCCGAGTGTGGTCCTATCCGATCGCACCATCGCCGCGCTCATCGCCGCCGAGCGCATCGGGATTGACCCCTACGACGAGCAGCTTCTCCAGCCGTCGAGCGTCGACGTGCGCGTCGACCGCTACTTCCGGGTGTTCCACAACGCGCGCTATCCGTACATCGACGTCAAGCAGCCGCAGGAGGCGCTGACCGAGCAGGTCGAGATCGGCGACGAGGAGCCGTTCATCCTCCACCCGGGCGAGTTCGTGCTCGGCTCGACGCTCGAGCGCGTCCGGCTCCCGGACGACCTCGTCGCCCGCCTCGAGGGCAAGAGCTCGCTCGGCAGGCTCGGCCTGCTGATCCATTCGACGGCGGGTTTCATCGACCCGGGCTGGGACGGGCACGTGACGCTCGAGCTATCGAACGTCGCGAACCTGCCGATCACGATCTACTACGGGATGAAGATCGGACAGATCTCGTTCATGCAGCTGACCGAGCCCGCTCTCGCGCCGTACGGAAGCTCGAAGCTTGGCTCGAAGTACCAAGGTCAACGCGGGCCGACGCCGTCCCGCTACTGGCAGAACTTCTCCCAATGAGAGTCCTCGTCGCCGGTGGCACCGGGTTCGTGGGCCCGAAAGTCGTGGCCGCGCTCCGCGACCGCGGGCTCGACGTGCGCGTGCTCGTGCGGAACGCAGACCGGACGTCGCTCACCGGCGTCGAGCTCGCAGTCGGCGATGTGACCGACGAAACAAGCCTGCGCTCGGCGCTCGAAGGATGCACGCACGTCGTGCAGCTCGTAGCCATCATCCGGGGCAAGCCCGGCGACTTCGAGCGCGTGATGACGCAGGGCACGCGAAAGCTGATCGCCGCCGCGAAGGATGCCGGCGTCGAGCGCTTCGTCTTGATGAGCGCGCTCGGCACGCACGAGCCTGCACAAGACGTCGTTCCGTACTTCCGCGCGAAGTGGAACATGGAGCAGGACGTGCTCGCGTCCGGGCTCGAGCACGTCATCTTCCGGCCGAGCTTCGTGTTCGGGCGTGACGGCGGCGTGTTGCCGACCTTCGTGAAGCAGGTGCGATACGCGCCGGTGGTCAGCGTGATCGGGCCGGGCACGCAGCGGATCCAACCGGTGTGGGTGGAGGACGTCGCCGCGTGCTTCGCGCAGGCGGTCGATCTGCCCGCCGCGGCCAACAAGACGTTCGAGCTCGGCGGCCCCGACGTCGTCACGTGGGACGAGCTGTACCGGACGATCGCAAAGGTGCTCGGCAAACGCCGGCCGCTCGTCCACGTCCCGATCGCCGTTGCGCACATGGGAGCGCTCCTCACCCAATGGGCTCCCGGCGCCCCACTCACGACCGACCAGGTCGCGATGATCGCTGCGGGTGACAACGCCGTCCAGGAAAACGATGCCGCCGACACCTTCACGCTCGAGCGCGTCCCGCTCGAAGAGCAAATCCGGCGCGCCGTCTGAGCGGCGAGAGCTCTCGCTCCTGCTGCTGCTCGTGGCAGCGCATCAGCGGATGGCGCAACTCGTCGAGCTCGAGCTCGCCGCCGACGGCGTCGAGCCGAACGGCTACGCCGTCCTCAGCCTGATCGGCGCGCGCGCCGGGATGCGCCTGACGGAGCTCGCCGACGAGCTTGGTCTCCCGCTCACGACCGCGTCGGACGTCGTCCGCCGGCTCGAGACCCGCGGGCATGTGCGACGGCGGCCCAACCCGGACGACGGACGGTCGTTCCTCTTCGAGCTGACGGCACGCGGCGATCGCGAGTGGCGCCGCGGCTGGGGCGCCCTGATCCGCATCAACGACGCATTGCAGGAGCGGATCGTCGAAGGCGAGATGCGCGTCGCGCTGACCGGGCTGGGAGCTGCATTCGAGGAGATCCTCGATCAGAGTGATCACTAATCCGACTTCGTAGTAATTACTCCGCTTTCGGAGTACCATCGGGCGCATGAGAATGCTCATCGCCACCATCGCCGCCGCCGCAGCGACGACCGCCGTTCCGGCCGTCGTCGCGAAGATCCCGCTCTCCGTCGCAACCGCGCCGTGTGCCGCTGCCGCCGGCGGACGCTTCGTCTGGGTCAGCGAGTACGGCGCTCCGTACCTCGTCCGGATCGACCCCAAGACCAACAAAGTCGTCGGCAAGACGCGCATCGGCACCGGCTCGTGCGGTCTCGGATACGGCGCCGGCTCGCTGTGGGTGGAGGACACGAGCTCGTCGACGGTCAGCCGCGTGTCTGTCGCCTCTGCCAAGCGTGTGGCCGCGATCAAGGTTGGGATAACGCCCTACGACACCACCTTCGCGTTCGGCGCGGCGTGGACGACGGCGTACGGTGCCGGCGATCTCGAGCGGATCGACCCTGCGCGGAACCGGGTCGTCAAGCGGTGGCCGTTGCCGCTCGCGACCGGCGTGGTCGGTGCATTCGGATCGGTGTGGGCGGCGGGTCAGAACGGGGTGATCCGCGTCGACCCGAGCACGAACAAGCAGGTTGCGTCGATCCCCGTCTCGGGCGGTGCCGGCTGGACCGCGGCGAGCGCGAACGCGGTGTGGGTGACATCTCCATCAGGACTCGTGCGGATCGATCCCGGGTCGAACGCCGTGGCCGCGACCGTCACGCTTCCCGGTGCGCCGTACCTCGGCGACCCGGACGTCGTCGGCGGGCTCGTCTGGGTCCCGCAGATTCGCCTGAACTCGATCGCGATCGTCGACCCGGCGACGAACGCCGTCGTGAGGACGGTCAAGGCGGGCGTCGGCCCGTTCGTCGTCACGCAGATCGCCGGCGAGGCTTGGGTCCCGAGCTGGAAGGGCCACGACATCTGGCGCTTCTCTGCGGGGTGAGGCGAAAAGACGAGGGGCCCCGCACGGGGCCCCTCGATCCGGTCACCAGCTTGGATTTCGTAGAGGCGTTTCCGGCCCCTTAAAAGGGCGGCGCGTAACGCGAGTCCCCCACGCTGGCTAGACGATTCCCCGTCAGGTCACAGGGACACGCCTCTACGAGCTGGTACCTCCACTGCCCGTACTTGAAGTCTCCAACGCCGGACCACCTCCTTTCCGCGGATGTTCTGACAATAGCGGATGGGACGGAGGACGCACGCCTACGTCGCGAGCGCCGCGGCGCGCTCGGCTTCGACCGCCTCGCGCACCCAACACTCCGCGAGATGGTCGTTCACGACGCCGCAGGCCTGCATCGCCGCGTACGCCGTCGTCGGCCCGACAAAGCGGAAGCCGCGGCGCCGAAGCTCCTTGGCGAGCGCCACCGATTCGGGCGTGGTCGAGTGCCACGGCTCTCCGCGGCGCGGGACGCCGGCCGACGCCGGCGCGTACGACCAAAAGAGCTCATGCAGCGGCGTTGTCTCGCGCAGAGCGACCGTCGCCTTTGCGTTTGCGATCGCCGCCTCGATCTTTCCCCGGTGACGCACGATCGACGCGTCACCGAGCAGGCGATCGACGTCCCGCACGCCGAAGCGGGCGACGCGGTCGGGGTCGAAGCCGACGAACGCGGCCCGGAACCCTTCGCGCTTGCGAAGGATCGTCAGCCACGAAAGGCCGGACTGAAACCCTTCCAGGCACAGCCGCTCGTAGAGCCCCCGCTCGTCGCGTACGGGCCTGCCCCACTCCTCGTCGTGGTACACGTTGTAAGACGGGTCCGCGGACTCCCAGCACCGGACGGGGTCGGTCATTCGACGACCTCGACTTGGACGACACCGTCTTCGACCGTGACCGGGTACGTGGCGACCGGCTGGTACGCGGGGAGCGACATCGGCGTTCCGGTCTCGAGGTCGAACGCCGAGCCGTGACGGGGGCAGATCACGCGGCAGAGATCCTGGTCCCATTCGCCCTCGCACAGCGGCCCGTCGTCGTGCGAGCAGCGATCCTCGAGCGCGTAGAGACGGCCGTTGCAGTTGTAGACGCCGATCGACGTCCACCCGACCGTGACGATCTTCGTGGAGCCGGGCCCGAACTCGGCAAGCGGCGCGACATGGATCTTCGGCACGTTGGCCGCTAGTCCAGCCGCAACTCGTTCGCGAGGCCCTGCCACTCCTCGGGAAGCGGCGTTCCCTTCGCGCGGTGGAGCGCGACCTTCAGGACGCCCAGCCCGAGAATCGCGCACTTGAGGCGAATCGGCGTCAGGGGAATGCCGATCTCTTCGAGCAGCTCCTCTTTCGGCAGCTGTGCGACCTCGGTCGCGGTCCGCCCCTTCACCAGCTCGGTCAGCATGGACGTGGCCGCCTGCGAGATCGCGCAGCCCCGGCCCTCGAAGCCGATCTCCTCGATCACCTCGCCGTCGGCACCGAACCGCACAAAGATCGTGACCTCATCGCCGCAGAGCGGGTTCTCACCCTCCGCCGACGCATCGTGCGGGTCGAGCGCGCCGTGGCCGCGCGGATTCTTGTAGTGGTCGAGGATGACCTCGCGGTACAGCTGAGCGTCGAGGTCAGACACCGAAGGTGTCCTTGACCTTATGCAGACCGGCGATCAGGCGATCGATGTCCTCGGGGATCGAGTAGACGTAGAAGCTCGCGCGGGTCGTCGCCGCGACACCAAGGCGTGTCATCAGTGGCTGCGTGCAGTGATGACCCGCACGAACGGCCACACCCTCCCAGTTCAAGATCTGAGCGACGTCGTGCGGATGCACGTGCTCGAGCTCGAAGCTGACGATGCCGGTGCGACGGTCGGCCGGCGGCCCGAACACGCGGATGCCCGGGATCTCCGCCAGCGCATCCATCGTCTGCACGACGAGCTCGTGCTCGTGGGCTTCGATCGCCTCGAGCCCGACGGCCGAGACGTAGTCGATCGCCTGCCCGAAGCCATACGCCTCGGCGATCGCAGGCGTGCCGGCCTCGAACTTGTAAGGCAGCTCGTTCCAGCTCGTGCGCTCGAGGGAGACCGAGCGGATCATCTCGCCGCCGAAGTTGAAGGGCTGCATTGCGTCGAGCAGCTCGCGCCGGCCCCAGAGCGCTCCGACCCCGCTGGGGCCGCACAGCTTGTGTGACGAGAACGCGAGGAAGTCGCAGCCGAGCGCCTGGACATCGAGGTGCTTGTGCGGCGCAGCCTGCGCTGCGTCGACCACCATGATCGCGCCCTGCGCATGCGCCCATGCCGCGAGCTTCTCGACAGGATTGATCGTCCCGAGCGTGTTCGAGACAAGGTTGTTCGCAACGACCTTGACGTTGCCGCGCTTCGCGATGTCGTCAAGTGTGTCGAGCTGCAGCTCCCCGAGGTCGTCGATCGGGATATGCGCGAACTGAGCTCCCGTGCGCTTCGCGATGAACTGCCAGGGGACGAAGTTCGCGTGGTGCTCGAGCTCCGTGATCACGACGACGTCTCCCGGCCCCAGGTTGTCGAGCCCCCAGGCGTACGCGACCAGGTTGAGCGCCTCCGTCGCGCTGCGCGTGAAGATCACCTCGCGGTGCGACGGCGCATTGATGAACGCCCGGACCTTTTCGCGCGCTCCTTCGTAGCCGGCGGTCGCCCGCTCGGCGAGCGTGTAGACGCCGCGATGCACGTTGGCGTAGCTGTGCTCGTAGAACTCTCGCATCGCGTCCAGTACCTGGCGCGGCTTCTGGGTCGAGGACGCCGAGTCGAGATAGGCGACCGGAAGCCCGTTCACGAGCTCGTCGAAGACGGCGAAGTCGGCGCGCAGCGCCTGCGCGTCAAGCCTCGTGTCGGTGGTCACGGCCATGCCGCGAAGGTTACCGCCCCTCCCTCGCGCGACCGCAGACCCAGTCGGAGGTATCGTGGCCGCCCGGATGAGCGACTACGTCTTCACGATGTACCGGGCCGACAAGTTCTACGGCTCCGACCGCCAGGTGCTCGCGAACATCTCGCTGTCGTTCCTGCCGGGAGCGAAGATCGGCGTGCTCGGCTCGAACGGGGCGGGCAAGTCGACGCTCCTGCGGATCATGGCCGGCAAGGAGGAGACGTCGTCGGGGATCGCAGAGCTCGCGCCCAACGCCACTGTGGGGCTGCTCGAGCAGGAACCGGAGCTCGACTCCAAGCGATCCGTTCGCGAGAACGTCGAGGACGGCGTGCGCGAAGTCCGTGATCTTCTTGACCGCTTCAACGCGATCTCCACGAGGTTCGCCGAGCCCGACGCCGACTTCGACTCGCTGCTCGCCGAGCAGTCGTCTGTCCAGGACCAGATCGACCGCCGCGACGCGTGGCAGCTCGAAGCGCAGCTCGACCACGCGATGGACGCGCTGCGTCTCCCCGACGGCGACCGCGACGTCACGTCTCTCTCCGGCGGCGAGCGCCGGCGCGTCGCGCTGTGCCGGCTTGCTGCTCTCGGCGCCCGACCTGTTGCTGCTCGACGAGCCGACGAACCACCTCGACGCCGAGTCGGTGCTGTGGCTCGAGCGGTTCCTCGCCGACTACAAGGGAACGGTTGTCGCGGTGACGCACGACCGCTACTTCCTCGACAACGTCGCCGGCTGGATCCTCGAGCTCGACCGCGGTCGCGGCATCCCCTACCAGGGCAACTACTCCGGCTGGCTGGAGCAGAAGCAGGCGCGGCTCGAGCAGGAGGAGAAGCAGAGCTCGGCGCGGCGGCGCACCCTGCAGCGCGAGCTCGAGTGGGTGCGCCTGGCGCCGAAGGCGCGTCACGCGAAGTCGAAGGCGCGGCTCGGGTCCTACGAGAAGCTGCTCGCCGAGGAAGAAGATGTGAAGCTCGACAAGGTCGAGATCCACATCCCGCCCGGGCCGCGGCTCGGCGACGTCGTGATCGACGCGAAGGGCGTCGCCGAAGGGCTTCGGCGACCGGCTTCTCTTCGAGGACCTGACGTTCTCGCTCCCACCCGCCGGGATCGTCGGCGTCGTCGGCCCGAACGGCGCGGGCAAGACGACCCTGTTCCGCATGATCGCGGGCGAAGAGTCACCGGACTGCCGGCGAGCTGCGCATCGGCGACACCGTGCAGCTCGGCGTACGTCGACCAGGCGCGCGGGGACCTCGATCCGAAGAGCACCGTCTGGAAGGAGATCTCCGGCGGACAGGACACGATCCTGCTCGGCAAGAAGGAGATCAACTCGCGGCAGTACACGTCGTGGTTCAACTTCAGGGGCGGCGACCAGCAGAAGCCGGTCGGCACAGCTCTCCGGCGGTGAGCGCAACCGCGTGCACCTCGCAAAGCTCCTGAAGAGCGGCGGCAACGTGCTGCTGCTCGACGAGCCGACCAACGACCTCGACGTCGACACCCTGCGTGCGCTCGAAGAGGCGCTGCTCGACTTCGCCGGCTGCGCCGTCGTGATCACGCACGACCGCTGGTTCCTCGACCGCGTCGCGACGCACATCCTTGCCTTCGAAGGCGACTCGCAGGTCGACGTGGTTCGAAGGCGACTGGGCCGAGTACGCCGAGTGGGTGCGCGAGACGCGCGGGCCCGAGGCGCTCGAGCCGCACCGCATCAAGTACAAGCCTTTGGTGCGCGCCTAACCTGGCTCTCGGGCGAAGCCCGAAACCAGGTTGGAAGTCTTCCGACGAGACGCGTCAGCCTGATTGACTTCCTGCATGCTCCGCGCATCGCCTTGATCCCGTCGAGCTCCGCGTTCTCGGCTGCCTGATCGAGAAGCAGCGCACGACGCCTGAGCAGTACCCGCTGACGCTGAACTCGCTGCGACTCGCGTGCAACCAGTCCACGAATCGCGAGCCGGTGCATGGACCTACGACGAGTCCGGCGTGCGCGCCGCCGCGCAGAGCCTCGGCGACGAAGGGCTATGCGCGGCTCGCGACGGGCCCGGGCTCGCGGACGGCGAAGTACCGCCAGCTCTTCCAGGAAGCGCTCGACCTGATGCCGGCCGAGGTCTCGATCCTCGCGGTGTTGATGCTGCGCGGCCCGCAGACCGTCAACGAACTGAAGACGCGCACTGCGCGGCTGCACGTCCATCGACGACGTGGCCGCCGAGCTCGACGCGGCTCGGCGGCGAAGGAGCTCGTCGCAGCTCGTCGGGCGCCAGCCGGGACAGCGCGAGGAGCGCTGGACGCACCTGCTTGCCGAGTCACCGTCTGCGCCGTCGTCGATGGCACGGCCGAAGCGACGTCGAGCCGCTGCCGCTCGAGCGGCGCGTCGCGCGCTCGAAGCCGGCTCGCACGAGCTCGAACGGGCTTTGGCCGAGCAGAACCGCCTCGAGCCTAGCGGTTGCCGTCACGAGTGCCGGGCTACGCCCGGCGCGAGCCATGAGGCCGTTTCGCGTGTAGCGCCGGTTTCATGACCGTGCGATTCGCAAGTGTCGGAGGGCGAGGGCATTGGGAGCGGCAACCGGAGGTTCCTCTCCGCAGAGCTGAAGCTAGGCCTGCGGGATGCGGGCTTCGAGCGCGGCGCCGAGCGCCTCGCGCACCGGCTCGAGCTCGATGCGGTCGAGCACGTCCTGGAAGAAGCCGCGCACGATCAGCCGCTCGGCCTCGGCGCGCGACAGCCCGCGCGCCATCAGGTAGAAGAGCTCCTCGCGGTCGATCCGGCCGAGCGTGGCGCCGTGGGTGCAGCGCACGTCGTTCGCCATGATCTCGAGACCTGGGATCGAGTCCGCGTGCGCCTCGTTCGGAGAGCAGCAGGTTGCGGTTCTCCTGGTAGGCGTTCGTCTTCTGCGCGTTCTCCTCGACGCGGATCATCCCGCGCCAGACCGCAGTCGCCTGCTCGCGCAGCGCACCCTTGAACGCGAAGTCGCTCTCCGTGTTCGGCGCCGCGTGCTCCTGGAAGGTGTCGTAGTCGAGGTGCTGGTCGCCGTCGGCGAAGTACGCGCCGGTCACGCGCGACGTCGCGCCCTGACCGACGAGGTCGTTCTCGATCCAGACCTTGCCGCGCTTCGAGCCGAAGCCGCCGAGCACCCAGTCGAGCTCGCTGTCGCGCTCGCAGGCGCGCCTTGTGGCGGCCGAAGTGCCAGGTCTCCTTCGAGAGGTTCTGCAGCGAGACGTACTCGATCTTTGCGCCTGCGGATCGACGAACAGCTCGACGACCGCGTTCGTGTAGGCGACGACGTCGTCGCCGGCGGACGAGAGATCCTCGATCAGCGTGAAGCGCGCGCCTTCGTCGGCCTGCACGACCATGCGCCAGTAGAGCGAGCCGCCGCTCGACATCACCTGGACGTACAGCGGCTTCTCGAGCACGACGCCCTTCGGCACGTGCACGAGCAGCCCGTGCTGCCAGCGCGCGAGGTTCTCGAGCGCGAACTTGTCGTCCTCGGGGACGAGCGTCGCGTCGTAGTCGGCCGGCAGCGGCTCGAACGTCACACCTTCGGGCGCCGAGACGATCTCGATGCCGCTCTCGGTGACGATCGCGCGACCCGCCACCTCGAGGTCGAGCTGGCCGGCTTCTGCTCGCGGGTCGTCGTCCCGAGACGAGATCGCTCGTGGGATCGAAGCCGCGCAGATCGGTGAAGCGCCAGTGCTCGTCCGCCGTCGTCGGCAGCGGCAGCTCGTCGTACCGCTTCGCGGCGTCGTTGCGGGTGAGCGTCGCCATCAGTCGCGCGGGGCGTAGCGGCGGTGCAGCAGCATCTGGTTGCCGTCGGGGTCGGCGAAGAACGCCATGTGGCAGACGCCGCTGTCGAGCATGTCGCCGTTGAACGTCGACGCCCTTCGCCTCGAGCTCCCTTCGCCTCCGCGACGTCCGGCACGCGCAGCGCAAAGCCGGCGTCGTGCGGAGCGGGAACGCGGCGCCGATCGACTCCAGCTGCCAGCAGATACAGGAACCCGTTGTCGCCGAGCTGGTACTCCGGGAAGCCCTGGTCTTCGGCGTGCGCGACACGCGGAAGACCGAGCGTCTCGCCGTAGAAGATCTTCGACCGCTCCATGTCGGTCACCGGCACCGCCCAGAAGTCGACATGCTCGACGATCAACCGACCGACCCTTCCATCTGCAGCTGGATCAGCCGGTTCATCTCGACGGCGTACTCGAGCGGCAGCTCCTTCGTGATCGGCTCGACGAAGCCCGACACGATCATCGCGCTCGCCTCGGCCTCGTTGAGCCCGCGCGACATGCAGATAGAAGAGCTGCTCCTCGCCGATCTTCGAGACGGTCGCCTCGTGGCCGATGTCGACGTCGCTTCTCGTCGATGCGGATGTACGGATAGGTGTCGGAGCGCGAGTCCTCGTCGAGGATCAGCGCGTCGCAGACGACCTTCGACTTCGAGCCGTCGCGCCCCTTCGCGCGACCTCGAGCAGCCCGCGGTAGCCGGCGCGGCCGCCGTTCTTCGAGATCGACTTCGAGGTGATGACCGACGACGTGTTCTTGGCGATGGTGCACGCACTTGCCGCCCGCGTCCTGGTGCTGGCCCTTGCCCGCGAACGCGATCGAGAGCACTTCGCCGTGCGCGCCTTCGCCCGTCAGCCAGATCGCCGGGTACTTCATCGTCAGCTTCGAGCCCAGGTTCCCGTCGACCCACTCCATCGTCGCGTTCGCCTCGGCGACCGCGCGCTTCGTGACCAGGTTGTAGACGTTCGTCGACCAGTTCTGGATCGTCGTGTAGCGGCAGCGGCCGCCCTTCTTGACGACGATCTCGACGACGGCCGAGTGCAGCGAGTCGGTCGAGTAGATCGGCGCGGTGCAGCCTTCGACGTAGTGCACGTACGCGTCCTCGTCGACGATGATCAGCGTGCGCTCGAACTGGCCCATGTTCGCCGCGTTGATGCGGAAGTAGGCCTGGAGCGGCAGCTCGATCTGAACGCCCGGCGGCACGTAGATGAACGAGCCACCCGACCAGACGGCCGAGTTCAGCGCCGCGAACTTGTTGTCGTTCTGCGGGATGATCGTCCCGAAGTAGCGCTTGAAGACGTCCTCGTGCTCACGCAGCGCCGTGTCGGTGTCGAGGAAGATCACACCCTGTGTCGGTGAGCGACTCCTGGAGCTTGTGGTAGACGACCTCGCTCTCGTACTGCGCACCGACGCCGGCGAGGTACTTCTTCTCGGCCTCCGGAATGCCGAGCTTGTCCCAGGTGTCCTTGATGTCGGCCGGAAGGTCCGCCCACGACTGCCGCCTGATTCTCGGTCGGCTTGATGTAGTAGAAGATCGAGTCGAAGTCGATCTCGTGCAGCGACGGCATGCCGCCCCACGTCGGCATCGGCCGCGCGAGGAAGTAGTCGAGCGAGCGGTGGCGGAACTTCCGCATCCAGTCCGGCTCGCTCTTGTGCGACGAAATCGCGTCGACGAGCTCGTGCGACAGCCGCGGCCGGACTTGTAGAAGTAGTCCTCGCGGGACGTGAGAAGCCGTACTTCGTCCTCGTAATCCGACCCGATTCCCTGTACGACTTCGGACTCGGTCTGTGCCATCAGGCTGCTTCCTTTTCTTCCCACTGCTCGTAGCCGGAGGCCTCGAGCTCCTTGGCAAGCTCGGGCCCGCCCTCCTTGACAATTCGTCCGCCGACGAAGACGTGGACGAAGTCGGGCTCGATGTAGTCGAGGATGCGCTGGTAGTGGGTGATGACGAGCGCACCCATGTCGGGGCCGATGAGCTCCTTGACGCCGCCGGCAACGACCTTGAGCGCGTCGATGTCGAGCCCGGAGTCGGTCTCGTCGAGCACGGCGATCTTCGGCGCAGCATCGCCATCTGCAAGATCTCGACCCGCTTCTTCTCGCCGCCGGAGAACCCGTCGTTCAAGTAGCGCGACGCGAGCTCGCGGCTGACCTTCAGGCGGTCCATCTGCGCAAGCAGCTCCTTACGGAACTCGGGCACCGGAATCGGATCCTCGACCCCGCCCTTGCGCGCCTTGCGCACGGCGTTGATCGCCTGCCGCAAGAAGTTCGTCACCGTGACCCCTGGGATCGCGTGCGGGTACTGGAACGCGAGGAACAGCCCGGCCTGGGCGCGCTGCGTCGGCGCCGGCCTCGGTCATGTCGACGCCGTCGAGCAGGATCTGGCCCTTCGGTGATCGGGTACGCGGGATGGCCGGCGATGGCGTACGCGAGCGTCGACTTGCCCGAGCCGTTCGGCCCCATGATCGCGTGCACCTCGCCGGAAGAGACCGTTAGGTTCGACGCCCTTTACGATCGGCGTGCCGTCCTCCAGAGCGACGTGCAGATTCTTCAGCTCCAGTGTTGCCACGTGGTCGACTCCTCAGGGCTTGTGAACAAGCGGATTCGCTCGTTCGGGTTCCGGTCTCAATCGTAGCCGAGGGCCTGGCCGGGACCTCGACCTCCATAAACGCGCTAGGCTGACCATGGGAAACATCGGCGCACCTCGAGATCATCCTGCTGCTGCTGCTCGCCCTTCTCCTCTTCGGCGCGAAGCGGCTGCCGGAGATCGGACGGTCGCTCGGCTGCGGGATGCGTGAGTTCAAGGACTCGGTCTCCGGCAACCCCAAGCCGGAGCCACAGAGACGACGCAGCTGCCGGTCGGGACGCAGGACACGACTGCGCCCGCACCGCCCCGCGAGAACGAGACCGTCCACTAGCGCGCCATGCGCCTGCGTCCGCCGCGTCGGCTGGGACACGGCGAGGAGGCGACGCTCGTCGAGCATCTCGAGGAGCTCCGGCAGCGGCTCTTCGTATGCATCGGTGCGGTCGTCGTCGGCTTCGTCGTCGCCTTCATCTTCCACCGGCACCTGATCCACTGCCCTCGAACTGGAGCTGCCGAAGAACCGGCGCCATCTCACGACGCTGACGATCGGCGAGCCGTTCATGACGTCGATGTGGCTGTCGCTGTACGTCGGCTTCCTGCTGGCGCTGCCGGTCGTGATCTGGCAAGTGTGGGCGTTCTTCCTGCCCGCGTTCGACCCGGCGCACGAGCGCGTGATGAAGATCTTCGTCTTCATCTCTGTCCTGCTCCTCGCGATCGGAGTCGTGTTCGGCTACGAGATCGCCCTCCCCGCGGCTGCGCACTTCCTGACGAACTACGACAAGCACCAGTACACCGTCTTGATCAGAGCGCGCGACTACATCGGGTTCGCGGCGAAGGTGCTGATCGCGATGGCGATCGTGTTCGAGTTGCCTCTGTTCGTGGTCGGTCTGACGCGCATCGGGATCCTGCAAACGCGCACGCTCCGCCGCAGCCGCCGGATGGGCTACTTCATCGTCTGCTGCGTGGGCGTCGCGCTGCCCGGAGTGGATCCCGTGACGACAACGCTGGAGACGATCCCGCTCCTCGTTCTGTACGAGGCGTCGATCTGGGCGTCGGTGCTCCTCGAACGCCGCAGCGCACGCGCGTCGTCTGCGCCGCTCGAGCCTCAGCATTGAACGAACTGTCTGCCGACTGGGTGCTGCCTCTCGACGGGCCGCCGATCGAGCACGGCCGCGTTCGCTTCGACGGCGGCAGGATCGTCGACGTGGGGCCGGGCCGCAGCGAGCGGCACTTCGACGGTGCCGCGATCTTCCCTGGCTTCGTGAACGCGCACTCCCACCTCGAGTACGCGGGCTACGCCGGCTTCGGCGACGGGACCGCGTTCGGTCCGTGGATCAGGACCCACATCGAGCGCAAGAGCCTGCTCCAGCCGGAGGAGATGCTCGCGATCGCGCGCCTCGGTGTCGCCGACTCGCTCCGCTCGGGAATCACCACCGCCGGCGACTACAGCTTCTCGGGCGCGGCAGCGACGGCTGCCGCCGAGCTCGGGCTGCGCGCGGTCGTGCACCTCGAGGTGTTCGCGGTCGACCCGAGGGACGCGGAGCAGCAGTGGATCGAGAAGCGCGGCCGGGTCTCGGAGAGCGCACTCGTGAAAGTGGGCGTCTCGCCGCATGCGCCGTACACGTGCTCTCTCGAGACCTACCGCTTCTGCCTCTCGCTCGGCGTCCCCGTGGGCACCCACCTCGCCGAGAGCCCGCACGAGTCGGAATGGCTGCGCGCCGGCACCGGGCCGCTGGCAGCGATCGCGCCGCTGCTCGTCCCGCCGACCGGCCGAAGCCCCGTCGCGACGCTCGAGGCCGTGCTCGGGCCCGAGCTCCTCTGCGCCCATTGCGTCGACGTCACACGGACGGAGATCGGGCTGCTTGCCCAGCGCGGTGTGCCCGTTGCGCACTGCCCGCGCTCGAACGCCTTCCTGGGCTGCGGAATCGCTCCGCTCGCACAGCTGCTCGAGACAGGCGTCACGATCGGGCTCGGCACCGACTCGCCGGCCTCGGTCCCGTCGTTCGACATGTTCGAGGAGATGCGGTTCGCGATCGCCTGCGCGCGGGCCCGTGAGCGCCGTGCGGAGGCGCTCACGGCCACGGCTGCCTTGGCGCTCGCCACGATCGGCTCGGCACGGGCGCTGCGACTCGACGCAGACGTGGGTACCCTGACGCCCGGCAAACAAGCCGATCTGGTGGTAGTCAGCCTCGCCGGCACCCCCTACCATCCGGTGGAGGATCCGGCCGCGGCGATCGTCTTCGGAGGTTCGCCGGACCGAGTGCTCGAAACGATCGTCGACGGACAGACCCGCTACACGCACGAGGAAGAGGAGCAGTGGCGAGAGGTACGCAGCATCGCAAGCGCCGCCCGGCACAAAATGCTCCCGCCGCGGCCGTAGCCGCGCCGAGGAAGCAGAAGCCGCCGCAGTGGCAGGAAGAGCTGTTCTTCCAGCGGCTTCGCGTGCACGCGAAGTGGGTGTTCGTGCTGCTCGCGCTCGTCTTCGGCCTCGGCTTCGTCTTCCTCGGTATCGGCTCCGGCTCGAACGGGATCACCGACGCCCTCCAACAGGCGTTCAACTTCGGTCACGCGAGCAGCGGGACGTCCATCTCGAGCCTGCAGGCGAAGACGCTGAAGCACCCGAAGAACGCACAGGACTGGCGCGACCTCGCGACGGCCTACGAAGCGAAACAGCGCACGAGCGACGCGATCACTGCGCTCGAGCGGTATGTCGTCCTGCGTCCGAAGGACACCTCGGCGCTCGCGGAGCTGGGTAGCGAGTACTCGAACCAGGCCCAGACCTACGCGACGCAGTACCAGATCGCGGCCGCTGCCGGGACGAACCAGAACTCCGCCGGCGATAGTTTCGCCCCTCCGTCGAGCTCACCCCTCGGCAAGGCGTTCAACGATCCAAAGACGCTCGAGGACCCGATCGCCAACGCGGTGCAGACGGCGGCGGTGACGCAGGAGCAGACAGCTCTCACGAACTACCAGTCCACACAGCAGCACGCGATGTCGGCGTATCAGCGGCTGGTCGCGATCACGCCGGACGACCCGAACGCCCAGCTGCAGCTCGGGCAGGCCGCCCAGGCCGCCCAGAACTCGGAAGTGGCGATCGCCGCATATGACACGTTCTTGAAGCTGGCGCCTCACGACCCGCTGGCGGCCCAGGTCAAGTCGCAACTCGTGACGCTGAGGTCTCAAGTCGCGTCTCAGAGCACCACGGTCACCCCGTCGAAAAAGTCCTCCGGGAAGTAGACTCACGCGGCAGTTCGCCTGCCACTGAGCTACCCCGGGGGGCCGAAATGAACTTCGACATCAAGACCGAGAAGCTCTCAGACAACACGTACGTGATCTCACTCGCAGGCGAAGTCGACCTCTACACCGCGCCGGAGTTCAAGCAGCAACTGCTCGAGGTGATCAGTCAGGGAGGCACGCAGGTGATCGTCGATCTGAGCTCGACGACCTTCATCGACTCTACGACCCTCGGTGTGCTGGTCGGCGGCGTGAAGCGGCTGCGCACGAATGACGGGCAGTTGTCGCTCGTCTGCAGCGACCGCAACATCACGAAGATCTTCGAGATCACGGGCCTCGACCGCGTCTTCGCGATCCACGAGACGCGTGAGGACGCGATCTCGGCTCTGGACGGCGTCTCCCAACCCAGCTCCTAGCCCTGCGCCGCTACCTCGTCCACGCACTTTTGCTCGTCGCCGCTGCGCTCGCCGTGGCGGGCTGCGGGGCGGTTGGGCGCGTCACGACCGGTGACGCGGCCCACGGCAAGGAGCTGTTCCTCGCGACGACGAAGTCAGGCTTCTCATGCGCGTCGTGCCACACCCTCGCCGACGCGAAGTCCACGGGAACGGTCGGCCCGAATCTCGACGACGCCTTCTCATCCGACAAGCAACAGGGATTCGCGGTGCAGACGATCCGCGACATCGTGCGCGGACAGATCGCGTATTCCGACCCGGAGGGCGCGATGCCGCCGAACCTCTACCGCGGCCAGGATGCGCGTGACATCGCGTTCTACATCGCACAGTGCTCCGCGAACCCGGACTGCGGTGTCACGGCCGAGACCGCCGCGCCGCCGGCGAGCAGCGGTGGCGGCTCGCAGAGCGGCGGGGGCGGGACAACGGCGGCGAAGCCGAACGGAAAACACGTGTTCGAGACCGCGGGCTGCGCAAGCTGTCACACACTGAAGGACGCCGGATCGAAAGGGACGATCGGGCCGAACCTCGACCAGCTGAAGCCGTCGGAGTCGATCGTCCAACACCAGGTCGAGACGGGCGGCGGGGCGATGCCGTCCTTCAAGGACAAGCTGAGCGCGGCGCAGATCGCCGCGGTCGCGCAGTACGTCTCCAGCATCGCCGGAAAGTGAAAAGACAGACAACTCGGTTCCGGGCTGCGCCCGGCAACCGAGTTACAACAGTCGTCCGAGGACGAGGTACGGGGGGAAACCCGTCCCGAAGTCGACCTCGGCGAGCTCCTGCCAGCCGTTCTTCGCGTAGAAGCTCCGCGCTTGGGTGGAGCCGCGCTGCGTGGAGAGCACCGCGCGGTCATGGGGCTGCCGCGTGAGGAGCTGCGCCAGGAGGAGCGAGCCGAGGCCGCGGCGCTGTCGCTTCGGCCGCACGTGCAGCTCGACGATCTCGAAATGCGGCGGGTCGAGCCACACGGCCCGCTGGCCTGCGCCGAGCGCACGCGCGACGTGGTCGGTCCACCACTGACCGTACGCGCCGGTGTAGCCATAGCCGAAGCCGAGGAGCGGCTCCTTGGCGGCCTCGCGCGCGACGAGGAACACGAAGCCGTCGCGCGTCACATGGCGTGGCAACTGCACCGTCGCCCACTCGTCGGAGAGCGCACCCACACCGAGCGCCGCGCGGTGGACGTCTCGCAGCTCCGCGGCGAGCGGCAGCGGGTCGACCTGCTCGACGACGACGTTCAGGGGCGGTCGACGTCGACGACGACGTGCGTGAGCGGCAGAGCGAACCGTTCACGCGCCTTGTCGACGACGCCACGCTCGAGCCAGTGCGAGCGGCCTTCTGGATGCGTCGAGACGACGAGCTCGTCGGGGCCGAACGTCCGCAGTGCATCCTCGATCGCCTGGATCGGGTCGCCGTCGCCGATCTCGCCGGCAGCGTCAAGCCCGACCGCGCGCATCCCTTCGAGGCTCCGGTCGAGCCGCTCCTGTGCAGCCGCGCGCGCGTCGTCCTCGTCCGAGGCCCAGTGGCGAAGCGGCGAGTTGAGCGCGGGGCAGACGACGAGGACCACGACGTTTCGCCCCTCGGCGCGTCCGCGGAGCGCGCCAAGCAGCTCGGCGCCGGCAACCGTTTCGTTGGCGACCACGAGGATCCGGTGTTGCTCGGGCGGGCTCGGCGCGGGGGCCTGACGCACAGGTTGCTCCGGGTCGGCGCGGCGGGCGAGCACGAGCCACGCAATGCCGGCCGTCAGCGCGACGAAGACGGCGAGTCCAAGCCAGTGATTGATGAAGTACCCGATCACGATCAGCGCGAAGTAGCCGATCGTCCACAAGACGAAGCGGAAGGCGTCGGCCTCGCTCCGAACGGGATTCTTCATCGCAGGGGAACTAAAGCAGGTACACCGTCACGTAGACGACGATCCACATCACGTCGACGAAGTGCCAGTAGATCCCGCCGATCTCGATCCCGTGATGCTCCTCCGGCGAGAAGTGCCCTCTGAACGCTCGGACCGTCATGATCGCGAGGATCGTCAAGCCCACGAGGACGTGCGCTCCGTGCAGGCCGGTGAGACCGAAGAACGTGGCGGCGAACGACGTGTTGCTCGTGCTGAAACCGAGCCGGTGGTACTCGATCACCTGCGTGAGCAGGAACGTCAGCCCGAGCAGCACCGTCAATAGGAGCCCGGCCTTCATGCCGGCCCGGTTGCCCTTCTTGATCGACGAGTCCGCCCAGTGCATCGTGAAGCTCGACGTCACGAGGATCAGCGTGTTGACGCCGGCGACGAACGCCGGGCGGTGGTAGCCGGGCGGAGGCCAGTGCCCGCCGAAGCTGTGGTTCACGACGCGGTCGAAGAAGTAGACGGTGAAGAACGAGCCGAAGAGCATGATCTCCGACCCGATGAAGAGGAACATGCCGAGCACGGCAGGTGTGATCCGCGAGCTGTAGTGAATGGGCGGAGGCCCGTGGTGCTCGTGCGCGTCGGCCGCGGCGCTCATCGCATCCGCTCCGACGCCGGCGAAGCCGGCGCCTCCGCTACCTGTGAGCCTCCGTCAAGCCTACGGCTCATTCCGCGACCACCGACCCCGAGATGACGTGCTCGACGGGGAGGCCAGTGTCCTTGCGAAGCCGTCCGATCAGGTCGCGGCGCAGCCACCCGCTGCGCTCACCCGGGAACGTCGAGACGATGATCTCGTCCACGCGCTCATCGTTCACCGCGTGGCGGGCGGCGGTGTACGGATCCGGATGGACGACTTGCCCGTGTGCGTCGATTCCCTCGCCGCGCAGCTCACCGAGCGCGCGGCGCAGGCGCCGGTCGGCGTCGTCGTGCTCCTCGTCGTCGCTCTGAGGCGCGACGATCAGGAAGCTCGCCGGCCCGCGCGCGGCGCGCTTGCGGATGCGGTCGAGCAGCTCGTCGGAAACGACGGTGCGGTTGGCGACGACGAGCACGTTGCTCTCCCCCTCGCCGTCACCCTCCTCGACGACGACGTGGGTGACGGGAACATTGCCGGCCGCGCGCTCGATGTCCTCGACGACGTTGCGGCGCATCCAGCCGGAGCGGGCGGCGCCGTGCGTCGAGACGATGATCTCGTCGACCTTCGGCTCGAGCTGCGCAAGTGCGTCCTTCGCCGCCTGCACCGGCCCGGTCTCGACCACGAACCCCTGCGCGGAGAATCCCGCGTTCCGCAGTTCCTTCACGGTCTTCTCGAGGCGCCGGCCCGCAGAGGCCCGGCGCGTGTCGTCGTAGACGACGTAGCCCTGGTTCGGCTCGTTCACCGGCGCAATCACCGTGAACCGGGTCGCGGCCGGATCCTTGTCCCGCAGCGCACCGAGCAACGTGTCCGAAGCAGACGTCTCGTTGGCAATGACGAGCAGGTGAGACACGCCTAGTCGGCTCCGACCGGCTCGGGGTGCGGCGCGCCGAAGATGGCATGGCGTGCGCCTGGGACGCCGTACTCGTACGGATTGCCGATCACCTGTGGGATCTCGTCGAAGTTGAAGATCGGCGGCGGCGACGACACCTGCCATTCGAGCGTCAGCCCACGCCAGGGATTGGCTTCGGCCGCGGGACCGTGAGCCCATGAATAGACCATGTTGTAGAGGAAGACCAGCGTCGAGGCACCGAGCCCGAAGGACGCGATCGAGATGAACAGGTTGATGTCTGCGAACTGGTGGGCGTAGTCGGCGACGCGGCGCGGCATCCCGTGCAGCCCGATGTAGTGCATCGGGAAGAACGTGAGGTTGAAGCCGACGAAGGTGAGCCAGAAGTGCAGCTTCCCGAGCCGTTCGTCGTACATGCGCCCGGTCATCTTCGGGAACCAGTAGTAGATGCCGGCGAAGATCGTGAACACCGACCCGCCGAAGAGCACGTAGTGGATGTGCGCCACGATGAAGTACGTGTCGCTCGCGTGGATGTCGATCGGCACCGACGCCAGGTAGATGCCGGAGAGGCCGCCGATCACGAACATCGAGATGAAGCCGAGCGCAAACAACATCGGTGTCGTGAAGTGGATTCGCCCGTCCCACATCGTGGCTAACCACGAGAAGATCTTGATGCCGGTCGGGACGGCGATCACCATCGACGTCACCATCATCGGCACGCGCAGCCAGCCCGCCATGCCCGCGACGAACATGTGGTGCGCCCACACCGAGAAGCCGAGCACGAGAATCGCCATCAACGACAGCGCCATCAGGCGATACCCGAAGATCGGTTTTCGGCTCATCACCGAGATGACTTCGCTGATGATCCCGAAGCCGGGCAGCATCATGATGTAGACGGCCGGGTGCGAGTAGAACCAGAAGATGTGCTGGTACCCGAGCACGTAGCCGCCTCCGCCGGGCTCGAAGAAGTTCGTGTGCAGGACGCGGTCGAACATCACGAAGAACTGCGAGCCGGCGATGAACGGCGTCGCGATCACGACGAGGAGCGAGGTCGTGAAGTTCGCCCACACGAGCAGCGGCATGCGCCAGAACGTCATTCCCGGCGCACGCATCGTGATGATGGTGACCAGGAAGTTGAGCGCGGTCATGATCGAGCTCGCGCCCGCCCACTGCACGCCCATGTTGAAGAACACCTGTCCGAGCGGCTGGTGCGAACAGAGCGGCGCGTAACACGTCCACCCCGCCGACGGCCCGCCGCCCGGCGTGACCATGCCGGCGATCAGGATCAGTCCCGCGACCGGCAGGAGCCAGAACGAGAGTGCGTTCAGCCGCGGGAACGCCATGTCGGCGGCGCCGAGCATCAGTGGGATCACGTAGTTCCCGAGGCCGGCGAACGCGGGAATGACGAACAGGAAGATCATCAGCGCCGCGTGGTTCGACACGAGCACGTTGAACGTCTGCGGGTTGAAGAACTGATCGCCCGGCTGCGCGAGCTCGGCGCGGAACATCATCGCGAGCAGTCCGCCGACGCAGAAGAAGAAGATCGTCGTGACGAGGTACTGCACACCGATCACCTTGTGATCCGTGTTGATGCGGAAGTAGTCGCGCCACGAGCGCGCGCCGTGGCTCGAGTGGTCCTCAGGTCGTGTCGGGCGGCCCGACGCGTAGTGCGCCCAGTAGTCGAAGCCGCCGATTCCGACGAGGAAGAAGAGCGGCGTCGTCACGAGCTCGATGGTCACGAGCACCGAGCCCTTCCAGAGCGGGTCCCAGTGTGCGAGCCAGCGGATCAGCACCGGCAGCCCGATCCCGAGCCCGAACCCGATCGGCGTCACCCACAGGACGCGGAGCCAGCCGGGGGCGGTCAGCCGATGCCAGCCGGCCGGTGCCGGCGGCGACTCGTGGTGTGCATGCGCGTGTGCGACGTCCGTCATTTCGCTACTTCGCCCCCTGGCTCAGATACTGCACGAGCTGCGTGAGTTGGTTCGCAGGGATCTGCGTCCCGAAGATGTGCGGCATGAGATCCGAGTAGCCCGGTGCGATGTACGCGGCCGGGGTGACGATCGATTGGTGGATGAACTGCTCGAGCGAGCCGCGGTTCGCCTTCGCAGCCAACGACTTCAGGTTGTCGAGGTCCGGGCCGATCTTGCCGCTTGCACCGGCGGGGGTGAACGTGTGGCAGCTCGCGCACCCGTTCTGCTGGAACACCGCGAGGCCGGGTGAGCCGCTCGTGCCTCCGCCCTTCATGAACGCCGCGAACTTGGCGGGCGTGACAACGTCCGCGTGGCTGCGCATCAGGGCATGCCCGAGCCCACAGAGCTCCGTGCAGATGACGGGGTACGTCCCGAGCCGGTCGGGCGTGATGACGAGCGAGTTCTTCTGACCGGGCACCGCGTCCTGCTTCTGCGAGAACTGCGGAACCCAGAACGAGTGGATGACGTCCTTCGAGGTGATCACGAGCTTCGTGTGCCGGTACTCCGGCAACGTCAGGTAGCCGTAGCTCTTGCCGTTCGGATACGTGAACGTCCACGCGAACTGCACACCCGTGACCTGGATCACGAGCGGGTCGGAGCCGGCGCGGCTGTTCTGGGCGAGCACGACTGCGCTCACGATCGAGATGGCGGTGACGAGAACCGCCGGGATCGCCGTCCACACGATCTCGAGCGTCGTGTGCCCGTGCGTCGGCGGTCCATCGGAATCGTCGTCCGGCCGCGCGCGGAAATGAATCACCGAGTACGCGAGCACGGCCGCGACGACGCTGAAGACCGCGATCGCGATCACGGTCGTGAACCAGTAGACGAAGTCGATCCGGCCGGCTTCCCTGCTCGCGGGGACCGGCAACCACGGGATCAGCGTCGCGACGAGCGACGTGATTACTGCGGCGACGACCGCGAGCCCGGCCAGCTGGAGGATGGAGCCCCTGCGCACCCGCGCGAAAGCCTAGTAGAAGCGAAACCCGAAGAAGGCCGTAACCAAAGCGGTGGTTCGCCCGTTCACTCCGTGCTCGTACGCAACCGCACACACACCACCCAACCGAACGACCAAGGAGGTCGACGAGCACCTATGGGCATCGGAGTCAGCCTCATCCTGATCGCGGCAGGCGCGATCCTCGCCTGGGCCGTGAACGCGACGGTTTCCGGCGTCGACATCAACACCGTCGGCGTGATCCTGATGGTCGTCGGCATTGTCGGCCTCGTGCTCTCGCTCGTCTTCTGGTCGAGCTGGGGCGGCGTGGCGACGCGCCGCCGGACGACGATCGAAGACGGCCCGGTCGGACCGGGCGCGGGGTACTAGGAGCCCGGCAACCCAGAACGCTCCCTCCTCTCTCCCTCCTCTTCTGTGACGGGCGGCCTCTTGGCCGCCCGTCTGCGTTTCCCCCGACATTGCAGGTGAAATCACTTCTGCAGCGGGATGATGCTTGACAGACTGCACTTGTGATGTCATAGTGATGTCACCATGAACTTGACGATCATCCTCGAGGGGCTTCAGCAGGATCTACAGGGCCTCGCAGAGCTCGGTGACGAGCGGTCGGCGCAGATCGCGCAGCGGCTCGGCGACGCGCTCTCCTCGAATCTGCGCCTGAAGCTGTTCGACCTGCTCTCGCAGGCAGCGGTGGAGCTCTCCTCCAAGCTGCCCTCCGGCCATGTCGAGGTTCGCCTCGCCGGCCAGGAGCCCGAGCTCGTCTTCGTCGACGTCCAGGGCGACGCCGGCGGCATGACGGGCGAGGAGCTCTCGGCGCGGATCAGCCTGCGCCTCCCCGAGTCACTCAAGTCGTCGGTCGAGAAGGCCGCCGACCGCGAGGCCATTTCCGTCAACGCCTGGCTCGTGCGCGCGATCGCCCGGGCCACCGAATCGCGCCCCGTCCACGTCGGCGGCAAGCGCCTGTCCGGCTACGCCCAGAGCTAGGGAGGGAAGGAACCATGGAGAAGCACTTCGACGTCTCGGGCCCGGTGGAGCTCGACGTCCGGCTCGCCTCCGGCGACATCGAGATCGACCCGACGCTCGACGGGCGCGTCGAGATCGAGCTGACTGCCCACGACGACGAGTCGCAGCAGCTGATCGACGCTGCGCGCATCGAGCTGCAGGAGCGCAACGGCCGGCCTGAGGTGCTCGTCGACGTGCCCCAGAAGCGTGGCGGCGGCCTCTCGTTCATTCTCTCGTTCGGCCAGCGCGGCATCTCCTGCCGCATTCGCTGCCCGCACGAGTCGAGCGTCGCGATCCGGACCAAGTCCGGCGACATCGTGACGCGCGGGACACTCGGCGGCCTGACCGTGGCAACCGCTTCGGGCGACATCGAGGTCGACCGTGTCTCGGGCGGCGTGGCCGTGAAGAGCGCGAGCTCCGACTTCAGCGCACACGACGTCGGCGCGACGACCATCCAGACCGCTTCGGGCGACGTCTCGATCGACGTCGCACGCGGCCCGGTGAACATCTCGTCGGCCTCGGGCGACGTGACGATCGACGAGGCGTACGACAACGTCAGCGTCAACACGGTCAGCGGCGATCAGGATCACGGCGCTGTGATGCGCGGCAACGTCTCCGCGCACTCTGTTTCGGGCGACGTGACGATCGGCGTCCGCCGCGGCTCCCGGGTCTTTCTCGACTGCAACACGCTGAGCGGCGATACGAGCTCCGAGCTCGAGCTTTCAACCGACGCACCGGCCGGGGACGGGCCGCTCGTCGAGATCAGGGCCAAGACCGTCTCCGGAGACATCAGGATCACTCGGGCGCCCGCGCCCGCGGACACGCAGGAGGTGCACGCATGAACCGGCTCTCGTGGGACACGACGGCGCCTAGGCGCCCGTCGGGCAAGCGGGCTCCGCAGCCCCGCCCCGAAGAGATGGGGCTCGTCGAGGAGGCAGCGGATCTGATCCGCATCGCCTGGACGAAGCCGCAGCGCATGTCGTTCTGATCGAACGACTAGCGACAGAAGTTCGAAGGCCCGCTCAGGCGGGCCTTCGCGCATGCGGGACGGGGCGGCGCCGGGCGACTGATCAGCCGCGGGAACGAACGCTCGCGACGAACGCGAGCATCCGAGGCCATTCGTCGGCCCGTGCCGCGGCGTTGCCGAACGGTGTGCCGCCGAGTGTCTCCTGCACACCGAGCGCGGCGTCGTAGAAGGTGTCGCCCCACGGCAGATACGGCACCGGCGTGTCGACGAGATGACCAGCGTGCTCGTAGACGAGCGTGACGATCCGTCGCCCGCGGAGCTTGCGGAGGCTCTTCGTGATCGTCTGCTCCTCGCCATATCCGAGTGTCAGCTGATCCTCGAGCCCGGCGCTGAGCAGCACATCGGCGGTGAGGCGCTGCACGGGAATCGCGCCGGCACGCGGATGCGCCGCCGACCGGTAGACGATTGGACGACCGCGTAGCGTCCACGCCGCGACGTTCGTGTTGAGCAGCTTCGGGTTGTAGCCCTGCTTGACGAACGCACTCGGCGAGAGGCCGATCACACCGGCGAAGAGGCGCGGGTAAAACGAAGCCAGGAGCAGTGCCGCCTCTGCGCCGCGCGAGCCACCGATGACGACGAGCCGTGATGCGTCGGCACCCGGCCGGCGGTCGAGCCAGCGTGCAGCGCGCACGAAGTACTCGAGTGGGATGCGCTCGAGATTCGCGGGCAGGCCCGGTGCGGCGAAGTACGCGAGCGAGAGAGTCGGGAAGCCGTGCGACGCGAGGAGCGCCGCGTCGAGCGTCGTGGACAGGCCGCCCTCCGAGCCACCGAAGATCAGCACCGGAACGTGGCGGTCGTTGCCAGGCGGCGGCGCGAAGTAGCGGGCGTAGAAGCCGGCGCCCCGAACGCTCAGGTCGCGCGAGACGACGCCGGTCGCGTGGTCGAGGCGTTCGAACGCCTCGGAGGCGAGCGTCCTCTTGCCGACGGTTGCGACGAGCGTTGCGTTGCCGCCGAACCACGGCCCGAGTGCAGCATCCGAGCCGTGCAGCGACCAGAAGAGGCCCATCGGCCCGACACCCGCATAGCTTCCGCGCACGGGCGCCTGGAGGGACGGGTCGACGCGGCCGTGCGCGTCGGCGCGGAAGACGGCATGCGACGTCCAGCCGTTCTCGCGCAGCGTCAACGTGACAAGTGCTCCCGGCGGCGCACCGTCGAGTCGAATCGAGAGCGGCGCGTCGACAAGGCTCGTCCGCGGCGAGACGGTGAGCTTCGGTCGGTCAGCCGACCCGCAGCCGGCGCAGAGGGCCGCCGCGAGCACGAGCGCTAGTGCGAGCAGGCGCACCGCTACAGGGAAGCACGCGGCGGCGGCGGCCCCACGTAGCGGGCACGGGGCCGGATGAGCGGTCCCGCGGCAGCCTCGTTCGCGTGCGCGATCCAACCGACCGAGCGACCGAGCGCAAAGACGCCGAACGGCGCATCCCGCGGCAGGCGGTGCGTGCGACTCAGAGCTGCGAGGGCGAGCTCGATCGTGGGCGTTCCGCCGAGCTGCTCGCCGAAAGCGATCGCCTTCATCGCAGCGTCGCGCTTCGGCAAGTCGAGTCGCTGTAGGAGCTCCGCTGCGCGGGGGTCGCCCGCCGGGTAGGCGGGATGCGCGTTCCAGAAACCCGGCAGGTGACCGTGGCGCGAAACCCATCGCTCGCCCGCGCGAGCCACACCCACTCGGTCGATCTCGTCGAGCAGTTCCATCACCACCGCGCTCGCGCCGCCGTGCCGTCGTCCCTCGAGGGCGCAGAGCGCCGCGAGCAGGGCGTTGTGGAGCGGTGCGCCTGTCGCCGCGACGACGCGCGCGGTGAACGCGCTCGCGTTGAGCTCGTGGTCCGCGCACAAGACGAGCGCCGCCTGCAGGTCATCGCTTGCGCGCGTGCGCCACCCGCGGGCGAGGCGCTCGGCGAGCGAGCCGCGCCCATACGCGCCGACGGCCTCGAAGAGCGCCGTCACCGTGTCCGCGGCGACTTTTGGTGTCGACGGCAATGCGTTCGCTCGTCGCTTAGTGAGGCACGTCACCAGGTTGTCGACAACGACTCGCCCGGTTGCGCGACGCTGTGAAGAGGAACCGTCGAAGCTGCCGGGGTCTGCGTCCCACAGAATCGCGGCGACCTCCTCGAGCGTTGCGTGTCGCGACAGCTCGACGGCATCCCGGCCCCGGTAGTAGAGACGGCCGCGGTCGATGAGGGTGAGCGCCGACTCCAGCACGGGCGTCCCCCAGCGCAGCGCCGCCGCAGCGGGCTCGCGCCGCTCGGATCGTCTGGCGCGCAGCTCGTCGAGCGCCCACCGCGGGTAGCGGCGCTCCCGACCTTCCGACGACGGCTCGGAGACGAGCAGTCCGCGACTGACGTAGGCGTACAGCGTCTGCCGCGAGACGCCGAGATAGTCGGCGGCCTCGGCCGAGCTGAGATCGACCATAGGTTGACAATAGCAATCAACGTTGATCGCCTTTGCTAGCGTCAGGGCGACGTGCTGGAACAGATGCCCGACCCGACGGAGCCCGAGCTCTTCGAGCACTCCTTCCCGCGCGACTCCTTCCCCACCTACGACTGGACGGAGCCTCCACCGGAGCTCCCACCTGTCGTCTGGACAACGGAGACGACACACCGTGACGGCCAGCAGGGAGGCCTGCCGCTCACCGTCGAGCAGGGTGTGCGGATCTACGAGCTGCAGTGCGCGTTCACCGGGACGAGCGGCGCGCTCCGCCAGGCGGAGTTCTTCGTCTACCGCGACGCCGACCGTCGCATGCTCGAGGCGGCGCTCGAGCGCTACGCCGCCGGTGCGCCGGTCGAGCCGACGACCTGGATTCGCGCGAGCGCCAGCGACGCTGCGCTCGTGCGTGACGTCGGCGTGCGCGAGACCGGCATGCTCGCCTCGGCGAGCGACTACCACACGTTCCACAAGTTCTCGCCGGGCGGCCGCCGCAACGCAGCCCACAGCTACCTCGATGCGGTGCGCGCTGTGCTGGACTCCGGGCTACGTCCGCGACTGCACCTGGAGGACGCGACGCGCGCTCCGAAAGAGTTCGTCCTGCCGTTCGTCGCTGCGGTGCAGCAGATCGCGTCGTCCTATCCCGACATTGCGCCGCCGAAGTTCCGCATCTGCGACACGATGGGGCTCGGGCTTCCCTGGGACACCGTCGACTGGCCGCGCTCCGTGCCGAAACAGGTGCGTGCGCTCCGTGACGCAGGCGTCGCCGCCGAAGACATCGAGTTCCATCCGCACAACGACACGCACTTGATCGTCGTGAACTGCCTCGCCGCGCTGATGGCGGGGTGCTGCACGATCAACGGGACACTGCTCGGCAAGGGTGAGCGGTCGGGGAACGCTCCGCTCGAGGCGGTCCTCGTGCACGCGGCCGGCATGGGTGCCCTGCCGGAGCTGCCCGACTTCCACGCGCTCAACGAGTTGGCCGATCTGTACGACGCCCTCGGACAGGGCGTGCCCGCGAAGTACCCGCTGTACGGCCGTGACGCGCATCGCACGCGTGCGGGCATCCACGCAGACGGCCTCAACAAGTTCTGGTGGATGTACGCGCCGTTCGACGTCCCGAAGCTCCTCGGGCGTCCGCTCGAATTGAGCTTCACCAAGGACTCCGGCATCGCAGGGCTGATCTTCCTCGTCAAGCAGCACACCGGGAGCGAACGAGAAAAGGACGATCCAGAGCTCCGGCGCGTGCACGACGAGCTGCTCCGACAGTTCGACAGTGGGCGGCAGACGGCTGTCGAGTGGGAGGAGATCTCGGAGCTTCTGCACGACCCCGGTCGCGCGAACTAGCGAACGCGCAGACAGGGGAGCCTCGACCGCGATGACATGATCGCGCGGTGATCCTGCAGGTCCTCCGCGTCGTCTGGCGCAACCGCGAGTTGCGCGGCGTCTCGGTGGCGTACCTGGCGTTCAACGTCGCCGAGTGGGCGACGTGGCTCGCGATGCTCGTCTATGCGTACGGTCACGGCGGGGTCACCGCGGCCGGCGTCCTGGCAACCGTCCTGCTCATTCCGGCGGCCGTCTGCGCACCGCTCGTTGCCTCGCTCGGCGAGCGAATCGGAACCGGGGCTGCGCTGGTCGCCGGCTACGTCGCACAGGCGGCGAGCTCTGCGCTCGTCGCCGTGGTGATGCTCGCGCACGCCCGGCCGATCATCGTGTTCGTCGCGCTGGTCGCACCGTCGATTGCATACGTGTCGACCAGGCCGACGCAGTCCGCACTCGCTCCGGGCCTCGCCCGGCGGCCGGAGGATCTCGCGGCGAGCAATGTCGTCTTCGGCTGGATCGAGAGCATCGGAACGCTGCTGGCGCCGCTGCTCGTCGGCGTCCTCCTGACCGTGTCTCCACCGGGAGCGCTGTTCGTCGTCGGCGCAGCGACGGGCGCGGTCGGCGCGATGCTCGTGCTGCCGCTGCGGCGTGCCGGTGCGGGCGCCGCAGCCGGCGACGAGGACGACGCAGACGACCTCGGCGGAGCGCTCGCGCTCGTGCGCAGCGAGCCGAACGCGCGCATCCTCGTACTGCTGCTCGGCGCGCAGGCAACCGCACTCGGAGCGCTCGACGTTCTTTATGTCGAGCTGGCGCGCGGTGTGCTGCACCGCGGAGGCAACTGGGCCGGGTACCTGAATGCCGCAACCGGGCTCGGCTCCGTGCTTGCCGTCGCCATCACGGCTCGCGTCGTCGGCCGAAAACGCCTCGCGATCCCGCTAGTCGCCGCCCTCGGCGCTTGGGCGGTGGCGCTGTTCGGGCTCGCGACACTGCCCGGCGTCGCGGGCTCGCTCGCCCTGCTTGCGACGGCCGGAGGAGCCCAGGCGACGTTCACCGTCACCGCCCGCACGCTGCTGCAACGGGTTGCGCGCTCCGACCTGCTCGCGCGCATCTTCGGCCTGCTCGAAGGCCTGGAGATGCTCGGGCTCGCCCTCGGCTCGCTGCTGACACCCGCTCTCGTGGCCCTCGGCGGCGCCACCGCGGCCTTCGTCGGCGTCGGCCTGATGCTTCCGGCGGTCGCACTCCTGAGCGGCCGACGGCTCATCTCGATCGATCGCCACGCCACGGCGCCGGTGGTGGAGGCGGCTCTCCTTCGCTCACTACCGATGTTCGCGCTCCTCCCGGCCGTGCAGCTCGAGACGCTCGCCTCGGCGCTCGAGCCGCTCCACGTTGCCGCCGGGGTCGACGTGATCACCGAGGGTGACGAGGGCGACCGCTTCTACGTGATCGCCGACGGAGAGGTCGACGTGATCGCACGAGGGACGCAGGTCGCGACACTCGGCCGCGGACACGGCTTCGGGGAGATCGCACTGCTTTATGACGTGCCGCGCACCGCCACCGTTCGCACGCGGAACGCATGCGAGCTCTACGCGCTCGACCGCGAGACGTTCCTCGTCGCACTCACCGGGCGGATGCGGCCCGAGGCTGCACTTCACCAACTCGCGGACGATCGCCTCGCCGAGCTCGCTGCACTCCGCGCATGACAATGTTCCGCACGTGAAGTTCGCAAGACGCATGAGCGGTGTCCGGCCCTCGGCGATCCGCGAGCTGCTGCGGCTCGGCGCCGACCCGGACGTCATCTCCTTCGGCGGGGCCTACCCCGACCAGACGCTGTTTCCGATCGACGACCTGCACACGGTCTACGACCGCCTGCTCGCGCCCGAGCACGCGGCTGCGCTGCAGTACACGACGACGAACGGGCTGCCCAACCTGCGCGCGCGCGTCGCCGAGCGTCTCACGAACGACGGGATCGCCTGCACGGCCGACGACGTCCTGATCATCCAAGGCGCACAGCAAGGACTGGACCTGGCCGCGAAGCTGATGATCGACCAGGGCGACGTCATCGTCACCGAGAACCCGACGTTCCTCGGAGCGCTGATCGCCTTCGCCCCGAGCGAGCCGGCGTACGCGGCAGTGCGCACCGACGCCGACGGGATGGACACCAATCACCTCGCCGAGGTTCTCGCGGCCAATCCGCGCGCCGTGATGCTCTACACCATCCCGGACTTCCAGAACCCGACCGGAGCAACGCTGAACCTCGAGCGACGGCAGCAGCTCATCGAGCTCGCGAACGCACACGACCTGCTCGTCGTGGAGGACTCGCCGTACCGCGCGCTGCGCTACGAAGGCACGTCGCTCCCCACGCTCAAGAGCATGGACACCGAGGGACGCGTCCTCCATCTCGGCAGCTTCTCCAAGATCCTCGCTCCCGGCCTGCGACTCGGCTGGGCGGTCGCAAGCCCCGAGATCCTCGAGCGTCTCACACTGCTGAAGCTCGCTGCGGACACGCAGAACAGCACGCTCAACATGGCGGCGACCGTGGCGTACCTGGAGAGGTTCGACATCGAGGCGCAAATCGCGCGGACGATTCCCGTCTATCGGCGCAAGCGGGACTTGATGCTCGCGACGATCGACGAGACGTTCCCGGACGACGTGACCGCGACGCGCCCCGAGGGTGGCCTCTTCACCTGGCTGACGTTCCCGCGGGGCTTCGATGCCGCTGCATTCATGCGTGACACCCTGCTGCCGGAAGCGAAGGTCGCCTACGTCCCCGGCGGGACGTTCTTCCCGGTCGTCGAGGAGGCGAACCACGCGCGACTCAGCTTCTCCGGCGTCCCCGACGACCGGCTGGCCCACGGCGTCAGCGAGCTCGGCCGGCTGCTCAAGCTCGCCGCGTCGGGTGTTGCCCGCCGCTGAGCGGCGGTTCAGACTCGAGACGTGACCTTCTGTCCTGCTTGCGGGAAGGAGAACCCCGACGGGTTCCAATTCTGCGGCTTCTGCACGGCCTCGCTATCTGCGCCTGCCGCGTTTCGTCAGTTGCGCAAGACGGTGACAGTTCTCTTCTGCGACGTCGTCGGCTCGACCGCACTCGGCGAGTCGCTCGACCCCGAAGCGCTCCGAGTCAAGCTGGCGCGTTACTTCGAGCGGATGCGGGAGATCATCGAGCGGCACGGCGGCACGGTCGAGAAGTTCATCGGCGACGCCGTCGTCGCGGTGTTTGGCGTGCCGGTTCTGCACGAAGACGACGCACTTCGCGCCTGCCGCGCCGCGGTCGAGATGCGCGACGTCCTGCCTGAGCTCGACCTCCGCTGCCGAATCGGCGTCACCACGGGCGAGGTGATCACTGCCGGCGACGAGACGCTTGCGACCGGCGACGCGATGAATGTCGCGGCGCGACTCGAACAAGCGGCCGAACCAGGAGAGGTGTTGATCGGCGAGACGACCTACGTACTCGCTCACGAAGCAGTGTCGGTCGAGCCCGTGGAGCCGCTGGATTTGAAGGGCAAGGCGGAGCCGGTCACGGCGTATCGACTGCTCTCGGTATTGGCGGCGCCCGAGCGGAGCCACGAGTCGCAGTTCGTCGGACGCGAGCGCGAGCTTACGACGATCGCTGAGGCGTGGGAGCAGGCGACCGCGCAGTCGAACTGCCGGTTGGTGACCCTCGTCGGCGACGCCGGCGTCGGCAAGTCGCGACTCGTCGCGGAGGCTCTCGCGGCGCTCGACGCTCGGGTTGTCCGCGGGCGATGTCTGCCCTACGGCGAGGGAATCACCTACTGGCCTGTCGTCGAAGCAGTGAAGCAACTCGACGCGCTGCCAACTGACCCGATCGCCGAGCGGGCCATTCGTTCGTTGCTCGGCGAATCCGAGGTCGGCACCAGCGGAGACGAGATCGCGTGGGCATTCCGAAAGCTGCTCGAGGAGCAGGCGCCGCTTGTCGTCGTCTTCGACGACATCCAGTGGGGCGACGAGACCTTCCTCGACCTGATCGAGTCGGCCGTGCTGCTGTCGGCCGGCGCGCCTCTTCTCATCCTGTGCATGGCGCGACCCGAACTGGTGGAGCGCCGTCCTGGCTGGCAGGGGATTCTGCGGCTCGAGCCGCTGGCGCCGGAGCAGGCGGGCGCCATGATCGGAGACAGCGTGTCGAGCGAGTTGCGCGAGCGGATCGCCCGCGCAGCCGGGGGCAACCCGTTGTTCATCTCCGAGATGCTCACCATGGCGTCCGAGAACACTGATGTCGTCGTGCCGCCGACGCTGAAGGCGCTGCTCGGGGTCAGGCTCGACCAGCTCGACGAGTCCGAGCGCAGGGTGCTCGAACGCGGGTCGGTCGAGGGCGAGATCTTCCACCGCGGGGCCGTGCAGGCGCTCGCCCCCGAGGAGACGCAGGTCACGACGCGGCTCGCAGCTCTCGTGCGTCATCAGCTCGTCCGGCCGGACCGCGCACAGCTCCCGGGCGACGACGGCTACCGCTTCCGCCATCTGCTGATCCGCGACGCCGCCTACGACGCTCTCCCGAAGGCTGTCCGCGCCGACCTGCACGCCCGCTTCGCCGACTGGCTCGACAAGCACGGCTCGTCGCTCGTCGAGCGAGACGAGATCGTCGGCTACCACCTCGAACAGGCCGTCCGCTACCTGGCAGAGCTCGGCCAGCCCGACGCGGCGCTCGCGGACCGCGCCGCCGCGCCACTGGCCGCAGCCGGCCGGCGAGCGATCGACCGCGAGGACCACCGGACCGCATCGGCGCTTCTCGTTCGAGCCGCGGAGCTGATCCGGCCGCACAGGCTCGACGTCGCACTCGAGCTCGAGGCGGCGTGGGAGATGGATTTCGACGACGAGGATCCAGCAACGGCTGCGGACCTGGCAGCGGATCGTGCGGAGGCGGCAGGGGACCGGTCGGGCGCGATGATCGGACGCGCGTTCGCCCTCTTCGTGAGAACGTCGAAAGGCGGGGAGATCACGACCGACCGACAGGCAGAGCTCCTGCGAGGAGCCCTGCCGCTCGAGGAGGAGCGAGGGGACGCACGACGACTCGCCCTGCTCTGGGAGCTGCTCGGCTACATCGCGAACTTCCGGATGCAGAACGACCAGGACGTCGAGGCCACACTCAACGCCTTCCGATACCACCGCCTCGCCGGAGACTCCCCGTCCGACACACATCTCGAGTGGGCGCTGCTCGCCAGCCCCCGCCCGACGGACGAGGCGATGCGGATGGTCGACGAGCTCGCCGAATTGCGTCCGCCCGGAGCCTGCGACCTGCCCCGGGCGGCCCTGCTCGCGATGCTCGGCCGCTTCGACGAGGCGTGGCCGCTCGCCGAGGCGCGCTCGCGCCACCTCCGGGAGATCTCGAACAATCGCGCGCAGGACGGCCACGGCTACCTCTGGTTGATCGCGACGATCGAAGGCGACCGCGAACGCGCCTGCAGGCACAACGCCGACATGATCGATGTCCTCGGAACAGGCAGCGTGGCTGCGGCCTTCAGATCGTTCCTCGCCGCCGATCTCTGCTACCTCGGACGTTTCGACGAAGCAGAGGCTGCGCTTCGCGTGGCTCGAGCCGTGCCCGCACGGGCGTCGGTGCGCGTGATGGCCCCGTCCGCCGAAGCGCTGCTGCTCGCAGCGCGCGACGAACCAGAGAAGGCGGCGGCGCTGGCGCGGACGGCGGTCACGCGCGCCGAAAACGAGACCGACAACACGTGGTTCCGGGCCTGGACGAACGTGAACCTCGCCACGGTGCTCAAGACTGCGGGCCGTGACGACGATGCTCGCACGGCGCTCGAACGCGCGTTGGCGGTCTGGGAGCGGAAGCGATGCCCGCCCCTCGCAGCCCGCGTCCGCGAAGCGATCGTCTCACTCGACACGGCAGCGATCTGACGACGATGGGCCGTGAAGGGATCGAACCTTCGACCTTGGGATTAAGAGTCCCCTGCTCTACCAGCTGAGCTAACGGCCCGGGAAGCGCCGCGTATCGTAGCGGCGATGCGCGTCCTCTCCGTCGTCGGGAACCGGCCGCAGTTCATCAAGTCGGCGCCGCTCTCCGTGGCGCTGCGCGACGCGGGGATCGACGAGGTCGTGCTGCACACCGGCCAGCACTGGGACCCGGCGATGTCGCAGGTCTTCTTCGACGAGCTCGGCATCCCGGAGCCGGCGTACCGGCTCGACCTGCGCACCTCCGACGCCGCACGCGATGACGCGCGCCGATCCGCGAGGTCGTCGAGGCGCGAGCGGCCCGACTGGGTGCTCGTCTACGGCGACACGAACTCGACCGCTCGCCGGCGCGCACGCGCAGCCGAGGAGCACGTGCCGGTCGCGCACGTCGAGGCCGGGCTGCGCAGCTTCGACCTGTCGATGCCCGAGGAGCGAAACCGGATCGAGGTCGACCGGCTCGTCGGCGCTCCTCTTCTGCCCCGACGAGCGCTCGGCGCGCCAGCTCGAGTCGGAAGGCGTCGCCGGGCCGGCGCGAGGTCGTCGGCGACGTGATGGCCGACGCGACGCGGCTCTTCGAGCCGATCGCGCACGGCGCGCGGCCCGCCGTCGACGCGCGCCGTACACCGTGCTGACGATCCACCGGCAGGCGAACACCGAGCCCGACCGGCTGCGCGCGATCGTCGATGCGGTCGGCGACGACGGAGCGCCGGTTCGTCTTCCCGGTGCACCCGCGCACGCGCCACGTGCTCGACGAGCACGGCATCGCGCTTGCCGCGCGAACGTCGAGGCGATCGAGCCGCTCGGCTACCTCGAGATGCTCGCCCTCGTCGCCGCGCGCGACGCCGGTCGTCACCGACTCGGGCGGCCTGCAGAAGGAGGCGTACTGGCTCCGCGTCCCGTGCGTCACGCTGCGGCCGAGCACCGAGTGGGTCGACACGGTCGACCGCCGGCGCGAACCGGCTGGCCGAGCCCGACGAGCTCGCGGCCGCGCTCGCGGCGGCGCGCTTCCCGGCCGCACGCGCCGCCGCTCTACGGCGACGGACACGCCGCCGAGCGCATCGCGGCCGCCCTGTACGCTTGACCGCCGTGCCGGAGTCGAACCTCTACGACGTCGCCGTCATCGGCGCCGGCTACGTCGGTGTGCCGCTCGCCGTCACCTTCGCCGAGGCCGGCCAGCGCGTCCTCGCTCATCGACGTGCAGCCGCACGATCGTCGAGGCGCTGAACCGCGGCGAGAGCCACATCGAGGACGTCACCTCCGAGCGGCTCGACGGCGCTCGTCGAGCAAGGGCTCATCGTCGCGACGACCGACTACGAGCAGGTGAAGCAGGCGCACGCCGTGCTGATCGCGCTGCCGACGCCGCTCTCGCGCCAGCGCGAGCCGGACCTCTCCTACATCGAGCGCGCCGCGACGAGCCTCGCGCCGGTGCTCCAGCGCGGCCAGGTCGTCGTGCTCGAGTCGACCACCTGGCCCGGCACGACGCGCGAGATCCTGCAGCCGATCCTCGAGCAGGGCTCGGGCCTCGAAGGCCGGCGACGGACTTCCACCTCGCGATGTCGCCGGAGCGCGTCGACCCGGGCCGCGAGGACTGGACGACGAAGACGACGCCGAAGGTCGTCGGCGGGATCACCCCCGCGTCGACGCCGGCGGCCGCCGACGTCTACCGCGCGGCGCTCGACACGGTGCACGAGGTCTCGACGCCGGATGCCGCCGAGCTGACGAAGCTGCTCGAGAACATCTACCGCGCCGTCAACATCGCGCTCGTCAACGAGCTCGCGCAGCTCTGCGACCGGATGGAGCATCGACGTCTGGGAGGTGATCGACGCAGCCGCGACGAAGCCGTTCGGGTTCGCGTCGTTCAAGCCGGGCCCGGGTCTCGGCGGCCACTGCATCCCGATCGACCCGTTCTACCTCACGTGGAAGGCGCGCGAGTTCGACTTCTCGACGCGCTTCATCGAGCTGGCGGGCGAGGTCAACAACAACATGCCGTACTTCTGCCGCTCGCTGATCTCGCAGGCGCTGAACCACGGCGCGCACAAGTCGGTGTCGCGGGTCGAAGATCCTGATCATCGGCGTCGCGTACAAGCCCGACATCGGCGACTATCGCGAGACGCCGGCCGAGAAGCTGATCCACCTGCTGCAGAACGCCGGCGCCGACGTCTCCTACCACGACCCGTTCGTGCCCGAGTTCGACGGCATGACGTCGGTCGCCGCTCGAGCCCGAGGCGTACGACTGCGTCGCGATCGTGACGAACCACTCGTCGATCGACTACGGCGACCTCGTGCGGCGCGGCAAGGTGATCGTCGACTTCCGCAACGCCACCAAGGGCCACGAGGTCGACGGCAAGGTCTGGAAGCTGTGACGACGCGTCGGAGTCGTCGGCCTCAACTACTGGGGGCCGAACCTCGTCCGCAACTTCGACGACCTCGCCGACCTCGACCTGGCTCTGCGATCTCGACGACGGACACCTGCGCGAGCGCTCGGCGCGCGCTACCCCGACGCGAAGGCGACGACGGATCTCGACGACCTGCTCGCCGACGACTCGCTCGACGCGGTCGTGATCGCGACGCCCGTGCCGACGCACTACGCGCTCGCGAAGCGGGCGCTCGAGGCGGGCAAGCACGTCTTCGTCGAGAAGCCGCCGGCGATGCACGCCGCCGAGATGGACGAGCTCGTCGCGCTCGCCGCCGAGCGCGACCGCGTGCTGATGCCGGGCCACCTGCTGCTCTACCACCCCGGCGTGCTCAAGCTCAAGGAGCTGATCGACGCGGGCGAGCTCGGCGACGTGCTGTGCGTCTACGGCAACCGTCAGAACCTCGGCATCGTGCGCGCCAACGAGAACGCGCTCTGGTCGCTCGGCGTGCACGACCTGTCGGTGATCCTCTACCTGCTCGACGAGGATCCCGAGCTCGCGACGCGCGCAGGGCAGCGCGACTTCCTGACTCCTGGCGTCGAGGACGTCGTCTTCTGCTTCCTGCGCTTTCCGAGCGGCAAGATCGCGCACATGCACCTCTCGTGGCTCGACCCGCACAAGATGCGGAAGATGACCGTCGTCGGGCGCGAGAAGATGGTCGTGTTCGACGACATGGAGCTCGAGCGGAAGGTGACCGTCTACGAGAAGTCGCCCTGGAAGCGCGCCGAGACGTACGGCGAGTGGCAGACGCGCTCGGGCGACATCTCCATCCCGAAGATCTCGACCGCCGAGCCGCTGCGGCTCGAGTGCACTACTTCCTCGAGCTGATCGACGGGCAGCACGACCGGGTCGAAGGTCGCGCGCGACGGCGCGCGCGTCGTGCGCGCGCTCGAGATGCTGACGGCGACTCGAGCTCGATGGCTGAGATCCACCCGACTGCGACCGTCTACGAGGGCACGGTGCTCGGCGAGGACGTGCGCGTGCTCGAGTACGCGGTCGTCGGCAAGCAGCCGACGCTCGGCGCCGCCTCGACCGCGAAGCGCGAGCCGCTGCCGCCGGCGACGATCGGCGACGGCACGGTCGATCTCGACCGGCGCGATCGTCTTCGCCGGCTCGACGATCGGCGCGAACTGCATCGTCGGCGACCAGGCGTGCATCCGCGAGCGCGTGCACGATGGCCGACGACTGCGATCGCTCGGCCGCGGCTCGCTGATCGAGAACGACACGACCGTCGGCGCGGGCACGCGCATCCAGGCCGGCGCGTACGTCACCGCGTACTCGACGCTCGAGGAGGACGTCTTCATCGCTCCGTGCGTCGTGACGACGAACGACAACTTCATGGGCCGCACCGAACGGCGAAAGGCGCTGATGAAGGGCCCGACGATCCGGCGTGGCGCGCGGGTCGGCGGCGGCGCGATTCTCTGCCCCGGCGTCGAGATCGGCGAGGAGGCCTTCGTCGGCGCCGGCGCGGTCGTCACGAAGGACGTGCCGCCCGCGCGTGATCGTCGTCGGCTCGCCGGCGCGCGTGTTGCGCGACGTCACGGCGGACGAGCTCAGGGAGAACGGCGGTTGAGCGAGAGCTCGTACTGCACCGGGTTGTACGTCGGCGAGATGAGCTTCGCCTCGAGGTAGAACGTCCCCGACATCCGCGCCCGATAGGCAAGGCGCGCTTGGAGCCCCCGGCGGTGCGAGCGCGCAACGACGGATGTTCGTCAGATCGAGGCTCTCGACGTGCTGCGTGCCCGGAGCCCACAGCGCGAGGCGCACCGTCGGCGGCCGTCGCCGGGCGTGATGCGCGCGATACAGCCGCTGGCCTTTCGACAGATGCACGCGATAGACGTCGACGTTGTCGTCCCAGAAGTCGAGCGACGCCGTGATCGTTCGCGGCAGCGGCGGGAGGTCGTGCGCCCATGGTCCGGCGTCGTCGTTCGGCTCGTAGCGATCCGGTGGAGGAAGCCGAACGCCGGAGGTGAGCATGCTCAGGGCGCCTTCGACGTCGAGCGTTCCCCAGCCCGTGAGCGCATCGCGACCCGGTGGGCACTGCGCACACCCGGTCGACGCGTCGTCATCGATCGCGCTGCGCTCGAGCAGCCATGAGACCTGGTCGGGCCGGAGCGTCGGGTCCTGGCCGAGAATGAGCGCGGCCGCTGCCGCCACCTGCGGCGCCGCAAAGGACGTGCCGATCGCGTTGCGAAACTCGAGCGGCCCGCAGTCCGAATACGGATGCCCGGTGCACGCCGGGCTGTCGTCCTCGAGATTCGTCGGGATCGTCGAGAAGATGTTGTCGCCCGGCGCTGCGATGTCGTTGTAGACGGCGTCGCGGTTGGAGTACAGCGGCACAGATCCGTCCTCGCGGACGGCGCTGACTCCGATCACGTGCGGCAGGGCCGCCGGGTAGTCGGCGTAGTTCCAGGGCGTCGCCGGCGACTCCGGCCCGTTCCCGACCGCGGCGACGACAACCGCTCCCTTCGCGTAGGCGTACTCGACCGCCGCCTGCTCGAGCGACGAGTAGGTGTCGAGCTGCGTGTCGAGTGGATCGCGAACGCCGCCGAGGCTGAGGTTGATCACCTGCGCTCCCTCGTTGGCCGCCCAGCGAATAGCCGCCACCTCAGCCGGTAGCGACACGTCGCCGGACGCCGTCACGACCTTCGCGACGATCAAGCGGGCGTTGAATGCCACGCCTGCGATGCCGGCCCCGTTCGTCGGGTTCGCTGCGATCTCGCCGGCGACGAACGTGCCGTGACCGTCGTCGTCGCGATACGGCGAGCCGCCGACGAACGACCGTGCGGCGATCACGCGGCCGATCAAGTCCGGATGCGAGCCGTCGATGCCGGAGTCGATAATCGCGACCTTCACCGGATAGAGCTGAGGCATCGTCGGCCAGAAGGCCCACGCGTCGTCACGGTCGAGGTACCACTGCTTCGGCGCGAGCGGCTCGGTGTTCGGGAACGCTGCTGCGAACGCCGGGACGACGAGCGCCGCCAGCACGAGCAGCGCGCCAACGCGTCTCACGACACGACGAGCGGCGTCGAGAAGCCGGTTGCAACGCCGCCGCCCGGCGTCGCGCGCACGCGATACGTGCCGGGCGCGAGCACGCCGGCGAAGGACCAGCTCGAAGAGCCGTCGGTCGTCGTCGACGAAAGCGTCGTCCACGAGCCGTCGGCCTGCTGCTGCTGGAGCTCGACGAAGGTCCCGGGGTCGACCGGGCGAACCGTGCCCGCGACGCCGCCCGACGTCTCCGACGCGCTGACCCGCGCGACGACCGTCACCTTCGCGAGCCCCGCGCGCACGTCACTCCAGGCAAGCCGATACACGGTCGAGACGCGCGGCCTCACCACGAGGCTGAAGCGACCATTGAGACGCGGGGCGATCATCGCTGCAGCTGCCCAGTCGTGGCCGGAAGGCTTCGCCTCGAGGCCGACGCCGGTCGCGCCGAGCAACAGGCCGGTCAACGACACTGCACCGCCGTACGTCATGCGCCGCGCCGCCGACAGCAACTCGAGGAGCGCCGGCGTGAACCACGTCGACGGAAGATCGAGCGCGGCCCGCACCTGATTGCCGCTCAGCGTCACCTCGGAATCGTCACCCGAGGTGAGTGCGAGGGTCTGCACCCGTCCCGACACCCCGTCGACCTCGTCGAAGCCGGCGATCGGCCCGGCGAGCTGGAGCGAATGGGTCAGCTTGGACACATCGAACAGCTCCGGGCCCCAGTCGTGATACGGCGAGAGGATGTCGTACGGATCGGGGACGGACACGAGGTACGGGATCGCCACGCCTGTCGACTCGAGCGAGGAGGCGGTTTTGCCGCCCGACGTCGAGAAGAAGAGCGTGTCGGCGACCTTGCCTGCGTAGATGACGATCTCGCCCTTCGTCGCGTCGACGGCAGCGCTCGTTGCAGTCGTCTCGGCGGCCATACCGCCGTACACCTGACTCCGACTGTCGGCGTAGAGATCGAACGGGCGTCCGGGTGTCCGGTTCGCTAGCGCATACGAACGCGCCGCGACCGCCTGCGCCTCGAGTGCGGCTGCCGGCCAGGCCGACGGCATCTCGGCAGGCACGACGCCCTTCAGATATTGCTCGAGCGAAACGAGATCGACCACGTCGAGCAGCGAGCCGTCACGGGAGGCGACGAGCTTCCCGCCGTACGCACTGCTGCCGACGGTCAGCGGTTGTGGCCCGGAGAACGTGAGCGGCGGCGTGAGTCCGGCGAGTGGCGCTGCGGTGAGCCCGGGGCCGAGCTTCAGCGACTGGACGGTGAGCGTTTCCTTCGTGCCCGTCGCATCGGTCACGCTCCACGGGCCAACCGAGCCGATCGTGACCGCCGTTCCTTGTTGCAGGAGCACACGCACCTTGGCGACTGTGGTCTGGGAGAGCGAGGTACCGGAGTAGTAGTGCGCCAGGATCCGCTGGTACGTCCAGCCGTGCAGCGCGTAGCCGTACGAGCCCCACTGGCTGAGGCCAAGCCCATGCCCATAGCCGTGGCCGCTGATCGCGAGCACCGACGCCGCGGGGCTCGTCACCGTCGTCTGCGTCGTGCCGGTGATGACCGCCGTGCCGGTCGAACTGCTCGCAGTGGAGGTGGCCGGTGGGCCGGGCGACGCGGCGAGGATCGCCGAGGCGAGCCCGGCGCCCGCAAGCGCGACTGCCCCGAGCACCAGCGCGAAGCGGCCCACGGTTGTCACGGTAGCCGACGTTTCGTGCAGGCCCTTCCAGGCTTTACCGAACGTTTCCATAGGCCGCCGGCCGACGCCGGCCGGGCCTCTACGTGTTCGCTGCCCGTGCGGCCAGGCCTCTAGCCGAGACGCGCCGCGTACTGCGTCTCGTAGTAGCGCTGGTACTCACCGGACTTGATCGGCTCCCACCACTCGCGGTTCGCGCGGTACCACTCGACGGTCTCCTCGAGCCCGCCGGCATCGAACGACCGGCTCGGCGCCCAACCGAGCGCACGCAGCTTCGACGAGTCGATCGCGTAGCGGCGGTCGTGGCCCGGCCGGTCCTCGACATGGCGAACGAGATCGGGCGAGGCGCCGGTCAGGTCGAGAATGCGACGAACCACATCGAGGTTCTCGCGCTCCTGTCCGCCGACGTTGTACGCCTCCCCCGCGACGCCGTCGTCGAGCGCCGTCGCGATGCCCGTGCAGTGATCTTCGACGTGCAGCCACTCGCGGCGCTGCCGACCGTCGCCGTACACCGGCAGCGGCTCTCCGTCGAACGCGTTCGTGATGAACAGAGGCAAGAACTTTTCCGGGTATTGGCGCGGCCCGTACGTGTTCGCGCCGCGCGTGACGAGCGCATCGACGCCGTAGGTCCGCACGTAGGCAAGCACTTGAAGGTCGCCGCCGGCCTTCGAGGCGGAGTACGGGCTCGACGCCCGCAACGGCGCGTCCTCGGTGGCAGCCGCTGCGTCGCGCGGGATGTCGCCGTAGACCTCGTCGGTCGAGACCTGCACGACACGCAGGCCACGGTGGCGTGCGTGGTCGAGCAGCACCTGGGTGCCGAGCACGTCGGTGAGAATGAACTCGGCCGGGCCGAGAATCGACCGGTCGACGTGCGTCTCCGCAGCGAAGTTGACGATGGCCTGTGCGCCGGCCGCCGCGCGGGCGACGGCGCCGGCATCGGCGATGTCGCCGTGGTGGAACTCGTGCTCGACGCCCTCGAGATTCGCCGGGTTGCCGGCGTACGTCAGCTTGTCGAGCACGACGACGTCGTCGCCGCGCGACACGAGATGACGCACGAAATGCGAGCCGATGAAGCCGGCGCCGCCGGTGACGAGAACGCGCATGGCTCAGAGGCTACCCAGGCGTTGTAAGCATTCGCGCAAGCCGTCGCGCCAGTGCGGCAAAACCGGCGCACCACGCTCGCTGCGGAGCACCGAGTAGGCGGGGCGTGGCGCGCGCGCTCCGAACTCGACGCTCGAGATCCGGCGGACCTTCGTGTCGAGCCGTGCCTCTTCGAAGATCGCCTCGGCGAGCTCCGCCCACGTGCAGTCCCCCGAAGCCGCGACGTGGTACACGCCGTACGGCAGGTCCAGGACCTGCTTGGTCGCCGCCGCAAGGTGACCGACGAAGGTCGGGCATCCGCGCTGGTCGTGAACCACCGAGACCTCGTCGCGCTCGGCGCCGAGCTTCAGCATCGTGCGCACGAAGTTCTTCGACGTCGTGCCGAACAGCCACGAACTGCGAACCACCCACGCTTGCTCGCCGGCTGCCGCCTCGCCGTGCAGCTTCGTCCGGCCGTACGCAGAGAGCGGCGACGGTGCGTCGGACTCGACGTACGGCTCGCGCTTGAGCCCGTCGAAGACGTAGTCGGTCGACCACACGACGAGCGGAGCACCGAGCTCCGCAGCGTGTTGGACACCGCCGACGTTCACGGCAGCCGCGCTCTGTGGGTCATCCTCGGCGCCGTCCACGTCCGTCCACGCAGCCGCGTGGAAGACAAGGTCGGCCTGGAGACCCTCCGGAGCGGGATGAGTCACGTCCCACGCCGCACGCGTCAGGCCACGTGCCCAGGGGAACTCGTCGAGCAACGCGTGCCCGAGCTGGCCGCCTGCGCCCGTTACGACGACGCGGCGGTCTTGTCCCGGTCCGAGAGGATCGGCGATTGCGTGCTCCAGAGGTGCCGAACGCGCGAGTCGTCCCACGGTACGCCACGTTCGTCGGGGTCCTTCGCGTCGTATTCCTCGGTGACGAAGTAACAGAACAAGCAGTCCGTGAGCGCTTCGTAGCCGTGCGCGAACGTGCCGCGCACGTACAGCGCCACCGGATTCTCGTCGCCGATGTCCTCGGTGTACGTCTCGCCGCTCTCGCGATCGAGAACGACAACGCGCACCATTCCTTCGAGGCAGGCGAAGAGATCGTCCTGCCCACGCTCGTGGTAGTGCAGCGCGCGGATGACGCCTCGGCGCGAGCGTGCGAGGTTCGCCTGCTTCACCGGCTTCGGCAGCTCACTCGCGCGCATCAGCTCCATGAAGAAGCCGCGGTCGTCGTCGAAGCGGCGCAACGGAATGCGGCGGACCAGTTCCGTCACTTGTTCGCGCCCGTCTGCTCGATCAGACGCCCCACCTCGGCGAGATCCGCCCAGTGCTTGCCGCCGTCGTGCCACCAGCCTTCGACCTGACGAACCTCGAGCTCGCCGCGCTGCGCGTAGGCGCGGTTGACGTCGGTGATCTCGAGCTCGCCGCGACTCGACGGTGCAAGCGTCTCGATGATCTCGAACACGTCGGGCGGGTAGCAGTAGAGCCCGACGACCGCGTCGGACGACGGTGGCGTGTCGAAGCGCGTGTCCACCACGCCCGCCTTCTCGACGACGTCGACGATCGCGCCGTCGTCGCCGTAGACGACGACACCGAAGTTCTCCGGATCCGGCACCTGCTTCGCGAAGACGAGTGCGCCGTCGCCCCACGCCTGGATGGCATCGCGTTGCGCGTGCTCGAAGATGTTGTCGCCGAGGCAGACGACGAGCTTCTCGCCGGCGGCGAAGTCGCGCGCCATGCCGACGACCTGCGCGATGCCGCCCGCCTCGGTCTGCACCTTGTACGAGAGGTCGAGATCGAACAGCACGTCGCCACCGTCGCGCGAAGCGACGTGCCCGTTCCCGAGGAGATCGATGAACTGTCCTGCATGCTGCTGCCCCGTCACGAGCAGCACCTCGCGCACTCCGACGCGCTGGAGCAGTTGCAGCGGGTAGTAGACCATCGGCCAGCTCCCGACGGGCAGGAGATGCTTGTTCGTCACCCGCGTCAGTTCCGCGAGGCGCGTCGCCCTGCCGCCGGCGGCGATCAGACCTTTCATCAGATGATTGACTCCAGATGCTGGTGCTCGCGGGGAGGGCATGCACCAAGCAGCGGGGACGGATCGGCCGGCGGCAAGGGCCGTAGCCCTTGGCGACGGGCGAGCAGGCCGCGATGCGCCGCGTGCAGGACCCCAGCCGCGAGCGCCGGGCATTCGGAGTCGATCATCTAGGTCGATGGTATAGCGATGCCGCCGGCCCGCCCGCGGGCGGCGGCTGCTCCCAGCACACCGGCGACCACGCCGACTCCCGCGACGCACATCCACATCGTCGCGTCGCCGTAGGCGTGACGCACCTGCAGGCCGAGGAACGGCGTCAGCGCCCAGCCCACCGACCACGTGCCGCCGAAGGCGCCCATGTAAGCGCCGCGGATGTCGGCAGGCGCTAGCGCGGCGACGACCGCCTGCGACGTGGGAACCCAGAGCATCTCGCCGGTCACGAAGATGACGATCACCACCGCGATCACACCGGCCGAGCCGTTCCAGTTGAGGAGCAGGAACGGGACGCCCATCATCGGCATCGCCGCCCCGAGCTTCACAGCAGCGGGCACGTGCGCCGTCCACCGGATCACGCGCAGCTGAAACACGGTCACGAACAGTGGGTTGATGATCATCAGGACACCCCAGGCCGCAGGGGCGAGATGGTGTGTCGTCGTCGCGGAGATCGGCAGCAGCGTGTCGCGTCGCGATGTAGGTCATCGTCGCGAACACCGACGAGAGCATGAAGAGCAGGAACGGCGAGTCGCGCATGATCACGCCAAACGACCCGCGCTGCGGCGGCCCGGCAGGCGCATACGCACCGCTGCGCGGGATGTACCGGAACGCGATCACGAAGCCGATCGCCGAGAGCACGAGCGTGCCGGCGAACAGATGCGACCAGTGGCCGCCGACGAGCAGCAGCCCGCCGATCGGCGGGCCGATGGTGACGCCGAGGTTCGCCGCCACGCGCACCGATGCGTACGCGGCCTCGTGCCGCTCGGGTGCGACGAGGTCCGCGACCATCGCCTGGTCGGCGGCACCACCGAGCGATCCGAACACGGGCATCAGCGCGAGCAGCGCGAGGCCCCAGTAGACGTGGCTGCCCACGGCGAGCAGGAGCAGCGGGACGACCGCCTGCAGGCCCCAGCCCGCGAGGATCATCGGCCTCCGCCCGACCCGGTCCGAGAAGTGGCCGCCGCCGTAGCCGGTCACGCCCGCGAGCACGGCACCCGTCAGGTAGGCGAACGCGAGCAGTCCCTGGGCCGCGCCGAGGTGCTTGATCGCCCAGATACCGAGGAACGGGTAGGCAGACGACCCTGCGATCGAGCCCGCGAGGCTCACTGCGAGCACGGGTCGCAGGGCGCGATCGACGTCGCCGCCCCAGACGAGCTGGACGAAACGGGATACGAGCTTCATGGGTGGGCGATCCGCGATGAGACGCGGCCTCGCTCTGACCGTACCGAAGCGTTAGCTTCCGGGCGGATGGCCAACCGTCGCCGCCGTTCGTGCCTGACCGTCCCCGGTGACGACGAGGCGAAGCTCGCAAAGGCCGCCAGGCATCGAGGCGGACGAGGTGATCCTCGACCTCGAGGACGCCGTCGCTCCCGAGCGCAAGGACCGAGCGCGCGAGCTCGTCGAGCGCGCGCTGGCCGAGCTCGAGTGGCGGGCGCCGACCGTCGCAATTCGCGTCAACCGGGGCTCGTCGGAGGATCTCGAGCTCGTCCAGCGCGCACGGCCGCACGTCGTCGTGCTCCCGAAGGTCGAGTCGCCGGACGAGCTCGACGACCTGCCCGTGCCCGCCGAAGCACAGATCGAGACTGCACGCGGTCTCGTCGAGTGCGAGCGCATCGCCGGCGCGCGCGGGCTGGAAGCACTCGTGCTCGGGCCGGGCGACCTCGCCGCGTCGCTCGGCGTCCCCACGCTCTCGATCGGCGAAGGCGCTCACCTCGGCATACGCGCTCGCACGGGTGGCGGTGGCCGCCCGCGCGTTCGGGCTCGCCGTGATCGACGGGCCGTACGCACGGCTCGACGATCCCGAGGGCCTGCGTACGAGCGCAGCGAGGTCACGGGCCCTCGGCTACGACGGCAAGTGGTGCATCCACCCCGCGCAGATCGCGGTCTGCAACGAGGTGTACGCACCGTCGGCCGACGAGATCGAGCGCGCGCGCCGCCTGCTCGGGCTCCATGGAGTCGCGCGCGCAGACGGCGAGATGGTCGATGACGCGAATCGCCGGCTGGCCGAGGCGATCCTCGCGCGGCTCCCGCCCGACGCATGACACGCACTGCGGCCGTCGCTGCGCTGATCCGCCGGAAGCTGGTCGAACGCGACCTCGTGGTCGAGCTCCGGCTCGCCGCGAAGATGGCGCTCGGCGGAACGCTCGCCTGGTGGCTCGCCGTGGAGCTCGGGGCCAAGCGGCCGATCTTCGCCGCGCTCGTCCCACTCGTCGCGATGACCGGGGACCCGTTCGCTGCCGTGTCGGTGTCGCTCGGCCGAATCGTGGGCGTCTTCGCCGGTGTCGGTCTGGGGATTGCGTTCGTTCACGTGGCGACGGCCTCGACGATCCGCGTCGCCGCGATTCTCTTCATCGGCGCGCTCGGCTCGGTCGTACTGAAGGTAGGCGCCAGGCCGAATCTCGAAGTGCCGATCGCCGGCCTGTTCATGCTCGGCTTCGCCAGCACCACCGTCGGCCAGCTCGGCGTGCAGCGCATCTGGGAGACGGCGATCGGCGGCGCAATCGCGATCGTCGTCTCGTCGCTCCTCTGGCCGCCGGACCCCGTGCGGGAGCTGAGTCGCCAGCTCGCGCGGCTGCGACGCGAGCTCGTCGACGATCTGACGTCTGTCGCAGACGACCTCGCAACCGGCAGCGGCCACACGGCAAGAAAGATGGACGACGTGCGTGCGCACTCGCTCGAGGCGATTCGCGACGTCTTCGAGCTGAACGCGGCGCGCCAAGCACTGCGCTGGAGCCCGCTGCGCCGGGGTGACGCCGCCAACGTCGGCAAGCTCGACCAGCGCATCCGACTCGCGGCGCGCGTCTACCGGCATGCGCGCGCGGTGGCGCGCGACGTCGTCGACACGCAGCCGTTGGACACTCAGCTCGCCGCCGCGACGCGCCACCTCGCCGACGCGACCGACCGCGCCCTCTCGGGGCGCGACGCACAGCAGCCGCTCGACCGCGCGCAGGCCGAGCTCGAGCGGTCGTTCGCCGGCGGCGCCGGGATCGTTGCGGCTCAGCTACGCCAGCTGCTCGCCGACCTGCGCGCCGCGATCGAGCGGTGAGGGCTCGACGCGGACGAGGCGCGCCGGCCACCGCGGCAGCCACCAGTTCCAGCGGCCGAAGACGGCCATCAGGCTCGGGACGAGCAGCGAGCGCACGACGGTCGCGTCGACGAACACCGCGACGGCGAGCCCGAGCCCGAACTCCTGCAGCCCGACGATGCGCCCGGCCAGGAACCCTGAGAACGCGGCGACCATGATCACTGCCGCGGCGGTGATGATGCGACCGGTGCGTTCGAGGCCGTGCGCGACCGCCGCAGTGTTGTCGAAGCCGTCATCCCACGCCTCGCGCATCCGTGTGACGAGGAACACCTCGTAGTCCATCGAGAGGCCGAACAGCATCGCGAAGAGGAAGATCGGGATCCAGCCCTCGACCTGACCGAACTGATACACGCCGAGCAGGGAATGGCCGAGCCCCCACTTGAAGACGACCACGAGCATCCCGTAGCTCGTGCCGACGGAGAGCAGGTTGAGCACGACCGCTTTCAGGGGCAGGAGCAGCGAGCGGAAGGCACGCATCAGCAGCAGGTAGGTCAGGACGAGCACGCCGAGGATCAGCCAGGGGAAGAGCGTGAACGCCTGGTGCAGGAAGTCGACCCCCTGAGGCGGCGCTCCACCTGCGAGCACGTCGACATCGTCCGGGAAGCGGGCAGCCGGTACGAGCTTTGCGCGTAGTCGCTTGGCGAAGGCTTGCTCCTGCGGCTCGCCGTAGTCGTGCTTGCCGAACGAGGAGAGCAGCGCGTAGCGGCCCGTCGAGTCGAGGACCGGCTCGCCGCGCACCGAGGCGACCTCCGGGTCCGCGGCGACAGCGGTGCGAAGACGCGCGAGCGCAGACTGCACCGCGGCCGCACGTGCCCCACCCGCGTGCCCGGTGTCGACGACGACCTCTGTCGGCGCGACCGCCCCGGCACCGACCGCTTTCCGCAGCACGTCAAAACCGGCGATCGCCTGTGGGTGCCGCGGAATGCCGAAGGACGACCCGGGCGTCGTCGCAAGCCAGAACGCAGGCACCGCGGCGCTCACCAGCAGCGTGGCTCCCAGCGCCAGGTACGCAAGCGGGCGCCGCATGATCGAGCGGGCGAGCCGTGCCCATAGTCCGCGGTCGGGATCGATCGCCGCGCCCGGCAGAACTCGTCTCCGGGCCGTGCCGCGGCGCCCGTACATGAAGAGCAGCACCGGCTGCAACGTCGCGGCCGCGGCAAGAGACACGACCGGGATCAGAAACCCGGCGATTCCCATCATTCGCATGAACGGCAGTGGCATCGCGATCAGGAGCAGCAGGCCGATCGCGACGGTCGCTCCGGAGAGGATCACCGCGCGGCCGGCGGTCTCCATGGTGCGCACGACTGCCTCTTCCTTGTCGAGGCCTTTCGCAAGCTCCTCACGGAATCGATACACGACGAGCAGCGAGTAGTCGATCGCGATGCCGAGCCCGATCAGCTGGATCAGGTTCGTCACGTACGTCGGCGCGTCCGCGAGGTGCGCGACGCCGTACATGATCCCGGTCGCGCCGGTGATCGTGCAGGCGGCGAAGATGAACGGCAACGTCACGGCGACGGAGAAGCCGAACACGCCGAGGAGCACCAGGAGCGCAATCGGCACTGCGATCGACTCGCCCTTCCGTAGGTCCTGCGTGAAGATCGGGTCGAGATCGTGCTGGATCGGCCCGGCGCCTGTGACGTACGCGGTGCCCGGCCCGAGCGAGCGCGCAACCGCGAGCAGCGCGTCGGTCGGCTTCTTCGCCTGCGCGAGATCGAGCTCTGTCGTGATGTCGCCGAAGACGACATGCCGCCCAGCCGCGACAGCGCGACCCGGCCTGCCGGTGCGAACGGCTCGGGCGCCTGCGTCGAGCGCACGTTGTGCGCGGGCGACCACGGCGGGTGTCGCGCGATCGACGCGGAAGACCATCGTGAAGGTGCCGTCCGGCCGCTCGCCGAAGTGGCGCTGAAGAATCTGGCGGGCCCGCTCGGAGTCGGTCCCGGGCACGCTGAAGGTGTTGGAGAGGAGCGGCGAGATGCGCGCGCTCGCGATTCCGCCCAGCACGAGGACGACCGCCCAGAAGGCGACCACGGCACGGCGGTGCCGTACGACGAATCTCGTCCAGCGCGCGATGCGTGGACGGTAGCCAGCTGGGTACCTTTGCAGGCGTGCCAAGACGCGATGTCGACCGGCTGCAGGAGGAGATCGAGGAGCTCTTCGCGGATCTGTGGCAGGTGCCGCGCTTCTCCGGGCTGCGCCACGGCTTCCGCCCGACCGTCGACTGCTTCCACACCGACGATCCGCACGCGCTGACGGTGGTCATCGAGCTGCCGGGCGTCGATCAGGAGTCGGTGCGCGTCGTGGCGGGTGAGCGGCTGCTCGTCGTCGCGGGGGAGCGACGGCGACCACGCGTCCCAGGACGCGTCTACCAGCAGATGGAGATCGAGTACGGGCCGTTCCACCGGCAAGTGCGTCTCGCGGAGGACGTCGATCCCGAACGCGCACGGGCACGGTTCGAGCGTGGCGTCCTGACAGTCGAGCTGCCCGTCGTCGAGCAGGCCCCGCCGCCGGGCCGGTTCCGGATCACGGTGGAACGTCTTGACTGAGCTTCCGTTCGAACTGCCGGAGCAGGACGAGCCTCTCGTCGTGTTGCCGGCGGCGCTGCCGATCCTGCCGCTGAAGGAGACGGTCGTCTTCCCGCAGTCGATGACGCCGCTCGCAATCGGCCAGGAGCGCTCGGTCCGCCTGATCGACGACGTCGTCGCAGGCGATCGCCTGCTCGCCCTCGTCACGTCGCGCGACGGCTCGATCGAAGAACCGGGCTGGAACGACATCTACGAGGTCGGAACGGTCGCGCTCGTCCACAAGATGATCAAGGTTCCCGACGGGACGCTGCGCATCCTCGTGCAGGGCCTCGACCGCGTTCGGCTCGACCACCAGATCGACAGCGAGCCGTATCTGCTCGGCGAGTTCTCCGCGCTCCCCGACGTGCTCGAGGAGACGCCCGAGCTCGAGGCGCTGACCCGGAACGTCCAGGGTCTCTTCGCGCGGATCATCGGGCTCGCGCCGTACCTCCCCGAGGAGCTGCAGCTCGCCGCCGCAAACGTCGACGACCCGAGCGCGCTCTGCCATCTCGTTGCCTCGACGCTGCGCACGATTCGCACCGAGGAGCGCCAACAGATCCTCGAAGAGGTGAACGTCGAGAAGAGGCTCCGCAACGTGTCCGCGATTCTGAACCGCGAGCTCGAAGTGTTCGAGCTCGGGTCGAAGATCCAGTCGCAGGTGCAGTCGGAGATGGAGAAGGGGCAGCGTGAGTACTTCCTGCGCCAGCAACTGAAGGCGATTCAGCAAGAGCTCGGCGAGGCGGATCCGGAGCAGGCGGAGGTGCAGGAGCTGCGCGAGCGCCTCGAGGCTCTCGGCACGCTTCCCGAGGAGGTGCAGAAGGCTGCGGGCCGCGAGCTCGGCCGGCTCGAGAGGCTGCCGCCCGCGGCGGCCGAGTACGGCGTGATCCGCACGTACCTCGAGTGGATCCTGACGTTGCCATGGTCGAAGTTCACCGCGGACAACCTCGACCTCGAACATGCGCGTGAAGTGCTCGACGCCGATCATTTCGACCTCACGAAGGTGAAAGAGCGAATCATCGAGTACCTCGCGGTCGCGAAGCTGCGCAAGGAGGTCTCGGGTCAGATCCTGTGCTTCGTCGGGCCACCCGGGGTCGGCAAGACGTCGCTCGGCCAGTCGATCGCGGGTGCGCTCGGACGGAAGTTCGTGCGCCTGTCGGTCGGCGGCGTCCGTGACGAGTCCGAGATCCGCGGCCATCGGCGTACGTACATCGGCTCGATGCCGGGCTCGATCATCCGCTCGCTGCGCGACGCCGAGTCGTCGAACCCACTCGTGCTGATCGACGAGATCGACAAGATGGGCAATGACTGGCGCGGCGATCCGGCGAGCGCAATGCTCGAAGTGCTCGACCCGGAGCAGAACCGCTCGTTCCGCGACCACTACCTCGACCTGCCGTTCGACCTCTCGAAGGTGCTCTTCATCTGCACCGCGAACACGCTCGACACGATTCCCCCGGCGCTGCTCGACCGGATGGACGTCATCCAGCTCTCCGGCTACACCGAGGAGGAGAAGCTCGGGATCGCCAAGCGCTACCTGCTGCCGAAACAACGGCGGGCGCACGGGCTCCAGCGAGTGCAGCTCTCGTTCCCCGACAAGGCACTGCGCGCGGTGATCCGCGAGTACACGCGCGAGGCGGGCGTGCGCGGGCTTGAACGCCGCATTGCCGATGTCTGCCGCAAGGCGGCGTCACTCGTGGCGCAGGGGCAGGCGGAGCGGATCCGCGTCGACGACGCGCAGCTGCGCGAATGGCTCGGGCCGAGACGGTTCTCCGGCGAGGTGCGCAAGCGCACATCCGAGCCGGGTGTCGCGACAGGTCTCGCCTACACGACGGCCGGCGGCGACGTGTTGTTCATCGAGGCGACTGCCTACTCGGGCAAGGGACGCTTGACGATCACCGGGCAGCTCGGCGAGGTGATGCAGGAGTCGGCCCAGGCCGCGCTCTCGTTCGTGCGCGCCCACGCCTCCCAACTCGGGCTTCCGGACAACTGGTTCGCCGAGCACGACATCCACATCCACGTGCCCGCCGGCGCCGTGCCGAAGGACGGGCCCTCCGCCGGCGTCACGATGGCGACGGCGATTGCGTCGCTGCTGCGCGGCGTGCCGGTGGCGGAGGACGTCGGCATGACGGGCGAGATCACGCTCACCGGCCAGGTGCTGCCGATCGGTGGCCTGCGCGAGAAGTCGCTCGCGGCACAGCGCGCCGGCCTCAAGCGCGTCATCTTCCCCCGCGAAAACGAGCCCGACCTCGACGAGTTGCCGCCCGAGACACGGAAAGCGATCGAGTTCATCCCCGCCGACACGATCGAAGAAGTGTTCGCAGCCGCGTTCGACGGTCGCCGGCAGACGCGTGCCCGCCGGCCGCAGGCGATCGAGCGCCAGGCGGCAAAGAGCCCCTCCTAACGCAGCGCGAAGCTCGAGACGAGGCGGTCGCAGACCTCCGAGCCGGACGAGATCTTCCGGCGGCAGAGCAGCTGGAACTCGTGCTGCCCGCGCAGGACGAATACGTATTCGTCGATGTGGTCACCGACACGCACGTCGTACAGATGCGACCGGATGCCTGCGGCGGTGACGGTGCTGTGGCCGTCGAGCGTGCCGCCGGTCTGGTGTGCGACGGCGCTCATCCGTGTCCGCAACTCGGTCTCGACCTTCGTGAAGAGCGCCGCCGTGTACGGGTGCACGAGCGGGAACGCTGCCACCTGAACGAGCTCGGGGCCCTGCTGCACCACCGTCTCGGTGCCGTGCCGCACAACCTGCCAGCCTCGAGGCGCCTGGAACGTGGATCCCTGCGCGGAAACTCGCTGCCACTGCTGCTTGGCCGCGCTCGACCCCCCGCAGCCTGCGAGGATGAGGACGACGACGAGGAAGAGCGCCTGTTTGCGTCGGCGGGGCCGGGGTATGAGGCGCGCAGTATCGAGGCGAAAGGATTCCACGAACATGGCTAAAACGACAGACAAGGTCTACGACGCGGCGGCCAACGTCAAACCCTACGTCGAGCGCGCGATGTCGGACGAGAAGCTGCGCGAAGACGTGATGAGCGCGTTCGCGACGGCGAAGGATCTGTACGGCGAACTGATCGGAACGCGGGGCGCGGTCACGGTCGCCTCGCGGGTCGCGACCGACGACGAGGTACGCGAGAAGCTCCGAGGGGCGATCGACGACCTTCGCAGCGCAGCCGACCGGCTGCAGGGCAAGAAGACACACGGCGGGCGCACCACGCTGCTCGTCGCCGGGATCGCGCTGGGGATCCTCTTCAATCCCGTCACCGGGCCGGAGACGCGCAAGTGGGTGAAGGAGATGCTCGGCGGAAGTGGAGACGAGTTCGGCGCGGACTACCCGTCGTCGAACGGCGGCTCCGGCACGGGCGCCGCCGAGTAGTTACCCGCGCCCGAGGTCGGTCGTCGGCGCGACCCGCGTCGGGACGAGTGTCTGCATCAGCGCCGAAGGTTTGATCGGTGTCATGGCTGCACGCAACGACGCCGGATCGAGGCCGTCTGCAGTCGAGATGTCGTTGACGCCGAGCAGGATCGCGCCCGGCTCGGGCGCGCCTGCGCGGCCGGCGATCGAAGGGACCCAGCCGCCGGCGATCGGGAACGGGAGATCCTGCTGGTGCTTCCATGCATCCAGGTATGGCGTCGGGTCGACCGCGCCGTCGTAGCCGAGGTACAGAAGCGACACGGGATGCACCTCGAAGTGCAGGTGGGTCGGCGTCCCTTCGGCGTCTCCGGTGTTCCCCATGAAGCCGACGACCTGCCCCGCCTTCACATGGGCGCCGTTGACTGCGGCGATCGAGAACGCCGAGAGGTGTGCGTAGTAGAACTGGTTCCCTTGGCTGTCGACGATCCAGAGCCGGTTGCCGCCGAGCTTGTTCCAGCCGACCGAGAAGACGATGCCGTTTGCACACGCGAGGATCGGCTGTCCGAGCTGCCCGAAGATGTCGTCGCCGTGGTGGTAGGTGACGTCCGAGCGCGGCGCGCCGAACGTGTCGATGTACGACGACTGTCCGTAGACCGGAAAGACGTAGTGGGCGGCCGTGAGCTTGGGGTGCAGGTGCAGCGGCCCTGCGCTCGCCGCGGTCCCCCGGGGCCAGAGGCGCGGTGCGTCCCCCGCAGCCGGATCGAGCGGCGGGGAGCTGAGCGTCGGGGTGGTGATCGACTGCGTCGTCTGCGTCTCCGGGAGCGCCGTCTGCACCGAGACGTCGACGTATCCGACCTGGATCTCGCTGCCCGCGGGCAGGCCGCCGTGCGCAGCTGTCAGCTTCACATCGAGCTCGACCACCGTCGCGTGATACGCCTTCGTGCCTGCCGGGCCCGACCGGTCGATGCTGACGCCGCCGACAAAGAGCTGCCCCCAGTCGCCGAGCGCGGCGTGGGTGCCCGTGACGGGCTGGCCGCCGACCTTCAGGTTGACGACGCTGCTGCCGTTTTTGTTTCCACCCGCGCCTGACGGGCCCGTTCCGGCCGACGCACGGCCGGAGACGGAGTCGGCTGTGATCGTGCCGCCGAACAGCGAGAGCTGGGTCGCGTCGCTCTCGGCCGCCGCCGCTGCGTTTCGGCCCACCGTCGTGGATGACGTTGCCGTCGTCGAGGCGACGCTGACGACCGAGCCGTCGGCCGGGTACGCGAACGTCTCGGTGGTCGCGGGCTGGGAAAACGGCGGCGAGGTGACGGACGGCGTCGACGCCGCGGCTTGGGCCTGCCCGGGCTCGAGCACCTTGACTGCCGAGGCGGTCGCCGTCGCGACCGGCTTGGGTGCCTGGCCGCCTGCGTTCGCCACCAGCGCGGCGGCGACGGCGAGCGGGACGAGTCCGATTGGCAGTGCGAGGCGGCGGCGCACCGTGCCTGGATTCTGCCAGCGGCGCCCGTTCCCTGGTGCCGCGCTCTACCCGAGGTGCTCGCGCGCGAAGGTGCGGAAGCGCTCCCGGGCCGCGTCGTCGGGACCGCGCTCCCGACCTCGTCGTACCGCGGATCGGCCGCGATCTCCTCTGCGACGGCTCGCAGCTCCGTCGACGACGGCGTCGCGATGCCGGTCGTCGCGGAGGAGAGCGTCGACCCAGGTCTCGGAGCCGTCGTAACCGGCTACGTCGTTGTCGATGAGCAGCTGGCCGAGCAGGAGGCCCACGCGGATGTAGGCGAACGTCCGAAACGCAAGCGTCCGGTGGGGGCCCTGAACGAGCCCGTCGATCTCTGGATGCTCGGATTGCAGCTGCTGGACGATCTCGCCGATCGGCTCGTCGACCAGCGGGATCCAGATCTCGTCGCGCGTACCCACCACGGAAGTGTTCACGATCCTTTCCGGATCCGCCAGGCAATCTGGGCCGCGGTGACGAGCAGGAGGCAGCCGAACAGGCGCCGGAGCACGGCGTCCGGAAGTGACTCGGCGACCAGGACGCCGAGCTGGACGCCGGCGATCGATGCGATCCCGATCCAGGCGGCGACGCGGAAGTCGACGTTCCCATACCTCCGCTGCCGCCACGTTCCGACGACCGCGGTCGGCAGGATCGCGAGGAGCGAGGACGCCTCCGCGTGGAGCTGGGTCAGGCCGAGGATGAGCGTGAGCGTCGGCACGAACAGGATCCCGCCGCCGACGCCGAACAGCCCGGCCAGCACGCCGCCCAGGCAGCCGATCGCGATCACGAGCGCGATCGTCATACGACGAGCCGCACGCCGACCGCGGCCAGCAGCAGCGCGAAGAGGTAGCTCAGCCGCCGGGCCGGGATGCGCTGCTGGAACGCCGTCCCGGCGAGCACGCCGAGCGTTGCAGGCAGGCCGACGAGCAGCGCGGCGCCCGGCTTCACATCCCCGTGGAGCGCATACGTGACGACACCGGCGACCGCCGAGACGAAGATCGCAGCGAGCGACGTCGCCGAGGCGCGGCGCTGGTCGAACGCGAGGAGCAGCAGCAGCGGGACGATCACGATGCCGCCGCCGACCCCGAAGAGCGCCCCGAAGAACCCGCTCAGCAGGCCGATCGCGAGCAGCTTCGACGCCTGCACTCGCCTACTGTACGCAGGTGGACCCGCTCGCAGGGCATCGCGGCCGAGCCGGCTCGCGCGGCGCTCTTCCTCGACGTCGACGGTGTGCTCGCGCCGATCGTCGAACGGCCGCGAGGACGCCCGCGTACCGGACGAGACGCGCGTCGAGCTACGCGCGTCTCGCCGACCGCTACGCACTCGTCGCGTGCGTCACCGGCCGAACGAGCGAGTCGGCACGCACGATCGTCGGCGTCGACGACGCTGCGCGTACGTCGGTCAGCACGGGCTCGAGCTCGCACCCGGAAGCGCCGCCTGGGCCGACCGCATCCACGCTTCGCGGCCGGCACGCGGCTGGCCCGACCTCGAGACTGAAGCCGTTGACGGTCGCGTTTCACTACCGGCGACGCGGCCGATCACGTCAGGCTGCGCGCGAACAGCTCGAAGGCAGGTCGCGGCCGGCGCGCTCGACGCGGGGTTCCGACCGAAGTGGGGCCGATTCGTGCTCGAAGTGCTGCCGCCGGTCGACGTGTCGAAGGGCACGGCCGTCCGCGCGCTGCTCGCGCGAGTCGGGCCTGCGGCGCGGGCTGTACGCCGGCGACGACGTGACCGACCTCGACGGCTTTCGTGCACTCGACGGGCTCGAGGTCGCCGTGCGGATCGCCGTATCGTCGGCCGAAGGGCCGACCGAGCTCGGCGAGCTCGCCGACGTGGTCGTCGGCTCGCCCGATGCGTTGCTCGAGCTGCTTCGGCGGCTCTAGAGCCGAGACGGTCGCGCACCTCGCGCGACTGGCGTCGCGCGACGTCGAGCTCCGTGCGCTGCCGCGTCGGCGAGCTGCACGCGGATCCGGTCCGGCGCGGCACGGCGAACCGCGGCGACCTTCGCGAGGTTCACGAGGTACGAGCGGTGGATGCGCGCGAACCGGTTGCCGCAGCCGGTCGTCGAGCTCTCCCGAGCGAGAGCGTGCAGAGATATGAGCGGTCGTATGTGTGCACACGGCTGTAGTCGCCGTCGGCCTGCGCGTAGTGGATCTGGTCGAAGTCGAGCAGCTCGGTCCCGCCGCCGGCGACGACCGGGACCTTCTCGACCGGCGCGGCGTTCTCGATCGAGCGCTCGCGCAGACGCTCGACCACGCGCGCGAGCCGATCGGGGTCGACCGGCTTCAGCAGATAGTCGAACGCCTCGACCGAGAATGCGTCGACGGCGTACTCGCGCGTGCGCCGTCACGAAGACGACCGCCGGCGGATCGCGTCTGCTCGTGGACGTGCGGCGCCGTCTCGAGCCCGGTCGCGCCCGGCATCTCGACATCGAGGAAGACGACGTCGTAGCGGAGGTCGCGCGCAAGCTCGAACGCCTCGCTGCCGCTCGCCGCCTCGCCGACGACCTGCACGTCCGGATGCGCCGCGAGCAGGTAGCGCAGCTCCGAGCGCGCCGGCGCCTCGTCGTCGACGAGTAGCGCGCGGATCGTCATCACGGCGGGGACCTCGAGCCGCACGACCGTGCCGAACGGAAACGAGCGCAGCTTCACGCCTCACCGTAGTGCGCGTGCAGGCGCAGGTTGACGTTTGCGAGTCCGAGCCCCGTGCCTTCGCCGACGCCCTGGCTCGAGCACGCGCTCGATCGCGTCGCGCGCGATCCCGCGACCGTCGTCGCGCACCGTGACGCGGAGCGACCCGCGTCGCACGCGCGCGCGAACGAGGAGATGCAGGGGCCGTTCGGTCTTGCCGTGCTTGATCGCGTTCTCGACGAGCGGCTGCACGAGCAGCGGCGGCAGACGCACAGCGAGGGCGTCCGGCGCAGCGTCGATCGTCACCTGCAGCTGCGAGCCGAACCGCGCCTGCTCGAGCTCGAGGTAGCTGCGCACGTGACGCAAGCTCCTCCTCCAGCGTCACGAACTCGCCCGGCCGTGCGAGCCGGCTGCGCAGATGGTCGGCGAACGCGAGCACGAGCCTGCGTGCCCGCTCGGGCTCGGTGCGAATGAACGACGCGATCGTGTTCAGCGCGTTGAAGACGAAATGCGGTTCCATCTGCGCCTGAAGCGCCGTCGTCGTCGCGCTGTGCAGCTCGGAGAGCTGGAGCTGAGCGGAGAGCTGACGGCCGAGCGACTCGAGCGTCTCGACCGCCACCTCGTCGAGCGGTGAGCCGGCGGTCGCGTACGCGACGACGGCGCCGGCCGGTCCGTCGAGCAGCCGCAGCGGCACGACGGCGGCCGCTCCGAGCGGGCACGCGGCGTTGCCGCACTCCGTGCGAAGGCCGAGCGGGGCGAGCAGCGGCGTACCGCGGGCGATCGCGTCGTAGACGGGGCGGATCGGCTGGTCGCCCGGTCCGTGGTGGTCGGCGCCTGCGCCGACGAACGCAAGCACCTCGTGCTGGTCGGTCACTGCGACCGCGCCGTACCCGAGCTTCTCGAACAGCTCGTACGCAACGGTCCGCGCCGCGCTCTCGCGTCAGCCCGCGTCGAAGTTCCGGCAGCGTCGCGTCGAGCAACTCGAGGACCGGTGCTGGCCGGCGACGCCTCCTCATGGTTCCTCGCGCACGAGCGAATAGCCGACGTCGACGGGGTGCGGCGGGTACTCGACGACGCGGGTCTCGCCGTTACGACGCCACCCGTGCTTCTCGTAGAAGCGCCGGGCGCGCCGGTTGTCCTCGAGCACCCAGAGCCGAAGCTCCGGCACAGTCGGGCAACGCGGCGGCCGCCGCGACGTGCAATTCCTCTGCCACGCCTCTGCCCCACCACTCCGGGCAGGACGTAGAAGCCGTGCAGCCAGCACGACTCGACGGCAGCGACACCGACGACGGCCCCGTCGCGCTCGGCAACGAGCACCGTGCCGTTCATGGTTGCCCACCGCTCGCGGATCGCGTCGTCGGGAAACGGATAGAGCTCGGGCGGGAAAATGTGGGGGAACGCGTCGACGCACGCTGCGCGCTGCACCGCGAAGTGCGTCTCGGCCTCGTCGCGTCCCGACCGGCGGATCACGCGTCGGCGATGCGCACGGCGGTGCCGTACGCGCAGATCTCCGTCCAGGTGCTGCCGAGCTCCGACGTGTCGAAGCGCATCGCGATCACCGCGTTCGCGCCCTTGGCCTCCGCCTCCGCGACGAGCCTGGCAATCGCCTCCTCGCGCCCTTGCGCCAGCATCTTCGTCATGCCGCCGAGCTCGCCGCCGAGGATCGACTTGAGCCCGGCGCCGATCTGCGAACCGATGTTGCGCGACCGCACCGTCAAGCCGAACACCTCGCCGTACACGTCGGTGACGTGCTTGCCCGGCACGTCGTTCATGGTCGTGATCAGCATCGTTCCAGCACCTCCAGCACCTCCAGCACTTCGGGGATCGACGACACACGCGGGCCGTCGAAGGCACGCGCCTCGGGCCAGAACGGATCCTGACCCGCACGGTGGATGAGGATCGCCTGCATGCCGACCCGCCGAGCGCCGTCGAGCTCGTCGTTCGCACCGTCGCCGACGAACACGGCGTCGGCAGGCTGTACGCCAAGCGCGGTGCAGCAGTGAACGTAGATGCGCGGATCGGGTTTCGAGAGGCCGACGCTGTTCGAGAAGACCTCAGCGTCGAAGAGACCTGCGAAGGCGGAGTGCGGCCAGAGCAGCTCGACGTCTTCGGTGCACACCGTGATCAACCCGAGCTTCCAACCGTCGGCGCGCAGCCGCTCCAGCGTCTCGACCGCGCCCGGCCGCGGGACGAGACAGTGGCGAACGAAGTCGGACCGGATGGCGCACACGTCGTCGAGGGCATCGTCCGGCACGCCGACACCCGAGAGCACCGCGCGTACGGGCGCCGTATAGCGCTCGCGTGCGAGGGCCCAACGCTCGTGGAAGTCGAAGCCGACCCGCTCGCGGACTCGCGCGTGCATCAACGCGTTCGCGTCGTGATCCCAGTCGATCAGCGTCTCCCACAGATCAAAGATCACGGCGCGGAGTCCTGCTCCGGCGCCGGCAAAGCCGTCACCTCCGCCATGCGGCTCCGTCGAGCCTACGCCGCTGCGCACTCGCGCAACACCTCCCAGCTGCGGCGAATGTCCGCCTCGGTCGTGCGCGCATTGCCGATCGCGAGGCGGATCGTGTCCTGCCCGCGAAGCTTCGTCGCAGCGACGAAGAGCTCGCCGGTCGCGGTCGCGGCGCGCGCGAGCTCGAAGTTGTCGGCCCGCACGTGCCGGAAGCACACGGTCGAGAACGGATGCGGAGCGACGACTTCCCAGTCGGCGTCCTCCTCGACGAGCTCTGCAAAGAGCTGCGCAAGCCGCACGTGCTCGCGGATCAGGGCTCGCAACCCCTCTGCGCCGTACCAGCGGAGGACGAACCAGAGCTTGAGCGCGCGGAACCGTCGGCCGAGCGCCGGCCCGTAGTCCTTCAGGTCGACGGCCGACTCCGTCGACGCGAGGTACTCGGGGACGAGTGCGAACGCCTCGTGGAACGCGTCGGGCCGCCGCGTCCAGAGCGCCGAGCAGTCCATCGGCGTGAAGAGCCACTTGTGCGGATTCACGACCAGTGAATCCGCGTGCTCGACACCGTCGAGGCAGAAGCGAAGCTCCGGGCAGACCGCGGCCGAGCCTGCGTAGGCGGCGTCGACATGCAGCCACACGCCGGCGTCGCCGCACCGGCGTGCGAGCTCGCGCACCGGATCGACAGATGTCGTGCCCGTCGTGCCCGCGGTCGCGACGACCGCAGTGGCGTCGTCCAGTGGGAAGTCGGAGCGCATGCGGTAGACGTCGTCCACCTCGACGCTCCGGTACTCGAGCCCGACGAGCCGGGCAGCCTTCTCGACTGTGAAGTTCGCCTGCTCGGACGCATAGACGACACCGCCCGGCTTCAGCGTTCGGGCGGCGGCAAGCGCTGCGACGGTCGCCGTCGACGCCGTGTCCTCGATGTGACCGTGCCAACCACGCGGCAGGCCGAGGAGCTGTGCGAGCCAGTCCATCACCGTCAGCTCGAGCTCCGTCGCCGCCGGCGACGAGAGCCACGTCATCGCGTTCACGTTCAGGGTTGCGATCAGCAGCTCGGCGAGAACACCCGGCTCGGAGCCCGTGTTGGCGAACCACGCGAAAAAACGCGGATGGTTCCACTGAGCGAGCGACGGCACGATCAACTCGTCCACGTCGCGCAACATTGCCGCGAACGTCTCACCGCGCTCCGGCGCCGACGCAGGCAGCGCGGCGCGGACCGCGCCGGGCTCGACCTCTGGGAAGACGCGCCGCTCGCTGATCGTCCGCAGATAGTCGTCCGCCCAATCTGCGGCGAGGTCGAGATCCTCGCGAAACGTCATGGACGCTTCTTCCGTAGCTTCTCGATCTGCTTCCAGGTGCGCGTGTTCACGACGTCGTCTTTCGTCAGCCACGCTCGCCGCGCCTGGCCGACCCCAAGCTCCACGAAGTCGAGAGCGCGCACCTCGTGCCCGTCGGAGTCGATCACCAGCTTGAGACCCGCCTCGCGCGCAGCCCGCGCGTGCACGTCGGTCAGGTCGAGCCGGTCCGGCTGCGAGTTGATCTCGAGGAACGTGCCCGTCTCCAGCGCCTTCTCGATCACGACTCCCACGTCGACCGGCGAGGGCGCCCGGCTCCCGATCTTGCGATTCGTGACGTGACCGATGCAATCCACGTACGGGCTATCCATTGCGGCACAGACGCGTGCGGTCGCCTCGTGGTCGAAGCGCGAATGCACCGACGCGACGACCCAGTCGCGGCTCGCGAGCTGCTCGTCCGGCACGTCGAGCGAGCCGTCGGGGCGAATGTTCACTTCGATCCCCTTCAGGATGCGGAAGGGCGCAACCTGCTCGTTCAGGGCGTCGATCGCCTCCGACTGCCGGTCGAGCAGGTCGCCGCGAAGCCGCTGCGCGTGATCGCAGATCGCGTAGTACGCGTACCCGCGGGCTTGCGCGGCGGCCACCATCTCCTCGAGCGAGTTCTTGCCGTCCGACCAGGTCGTGTGGGTGTGCAAGTCGCCGCGCAGATCGGCCAACGCGACGAGCGCGGGTAGCGCGTCGGCCCGCGCAGCCGCAAGCTCGCCGCCGTCCTCTCGCAGCTCCGGCGGGATCCAGGCGTAGCCGAGGAAGCGGTAGACGTCCTCCTCGCGGGCGAAGTGATGCTCTTCACCCGTCTCGACCTCCGTGACCGAGTACTCGGACACGGACAGCCCTCGGCGGACCGCGTCCTCGCGTAACGCGACGTTGTGGTTCTTCGAGCCGGTGAAGTGCTGCAGCAAATTGCCGTAGCTCTCGGGCGGGACAACGCGCAGGTCGAAGCGAAGACCGTCGTGGGAGACGACCGTTGCCTTCGTCGACCCCTGCGCCGCGACCTCGACGACCCACGGCAGGGTGCAGAAGAAGTCCACCAGCGCCTGCGGGTCGGAGGCGGTGGCGATGATGTCGAGATCGCGAACGGTCTCGCGCATGCGACGGGCCGAGCCCGCGAGCGAGACCTCGACGGACGCAGGGTGCTCGCGCAGCACGTCGACGACGGCTCGCAGCTTCGGCAGCGTTGTCCCCAGCAGGGATCGCCGCGGGCCGGCGGACGTCTCGGGCTGCGCGAGCGCGGCCGCGATCTTCTCCTCGGTGCCGGGCCCGATCCCCGCGTGCCCGCGCAGCTGCTGCGCAGCCGCGGCCGACTGGAGATCGGCGATCGTGGTGATGCCGAGCTCCTGCCAGATGCGACGGGCCGTCTTCGGGCCGAGGCCCGGCAACCGCATGAACCGAGCGACCTCCGCCGGGACGGCCGCCTTTCGCTTCGTCAGCGCATGGATCTCGCCGTCGTCGACCACCTCGACGATCTTGCCCTCGATCGTCTTGCCGATCCCCTGGAGCTGCTTCGCGCGCCCGTCGAGCGCGAGTTGGGCCACCGAGGACGACGTCTCGCGGATGCGTGCTGCCGCCTTGCGATACGCGCCGATGCGGAACGCGTCCGCCCCTTCGAGCTCCATCAGGTCCGCGAGCAGGTCGAACTGCTCCGCGAGCGCCTCGTTCCGCGGTAAGTCCGCCATCGTCGCGATCATAGGCCCGCCGATGCGAGCGACCGTGTGCCTCCCCACCTACAACGAGCGCGAGAACCTCGAGCCGATGCTGCTCGCCCTCCGCGACGTGATTCGGCCAGGAGACCGCGTGCTCGTGATCGACGATGCCTCCCCTGACGGGACCGGCGAGCTCGCCGACCGGCTCGCCGGGGAGCTCCCGTTCGTGAGCGTCCTGCATCGCGCCCGCAAGGAAGGGCTCGGACGGGCCTACGTCGCCGGTTTCCGCGCCGTCCTGGAGACCGATGCGGAGCTCGTGCTCGAGATGGACTGCGACTTCTCGCACGATCCTGCGACGTGCCACGCCTGATCGCCGCCGCCGAGGCGGGCGCCGATCTGGTGCTCGGCTCGCGCTACGTCCCTGGCGGCGGCACCCGCAACTGGGGCCTGCTGCGCCGGGCGATCTCACGGGGCGGCTCCCTGTACACGGCGCTCTTCCTCCATATGGGCGTGAAGGACCCGACCGGAGGGTTCAAGTGCTTCCGCCGCAACGTGCTCGAGCAGCTCGACCTGGACGCGATCACTCCGCGCGGCTACGTGTTCCAGATCGAGACGACGTACCGCGTCAAACAGCTCGGGTTGCGCGTGGTCGAGCTGCCGATCACGTTCGCGGATCGCGTCGCCGGAACCTCCAAGATGAGCAAGGCAGTCGTCGTCGAAGCGATCTGGCGTGTTCCTCTGCTTCGATTCCACTCGTGATGCGTGACATTTCGGACGCAGCGTTTGCGCAAGAGGTGCTCGAGTCGGCGAGGCCGGTCGTCGTCGACTTCTGGGCACCGTGGTGTGGGCCGTGCAAGGCGATCGAGCCCGCGCTCGACGAGCTGGCGAACGCGACGAGCGCAGTCGACTTCGTCAAGCTCGACATCGAAGCGAACCCGGAGACGGCTCAGCGCTACGGGGTCCTGTCGTTACCGACGGTCATCCTGTTCGCGAACGGCGAGCCGCGCGAAACCGTGTACGGCGCGCGCTCGAAAAAGCATTTCGCGAAGACGTTCGCCGCGTACCTCTAGAGTGAAGTGGTCGTACCCGCGCAGCGGGTAGAGAGCGCCGTCGAGGCGCACATCGACTCCCTCGCCTTCCTCGACGCGCCCGACGACGGCGAATTCGCCGGGCTCCTCCACCGCGGCCAGCAGCTCGAAGTCCTCGCCGAAGCCGAGGTCGTCCAAGCGCGCACCTTCCGCGAGCGGAATGCGTTCGAGCTCCAGCACACAGCGAACGCCCGAGCGATACGCGATGCGACCGGCGTCGAGCGCGATCCCGTCGGAGATGTCCATCAACGCATGGGCGTCCCGTGCGAGCACCTTTCCCTCCGCGACCCGCAGCGGGGGCCGCACGTATCTGCCCGCGCGAAACGCGGCACCGGCCGCGCCGAGCGGCCCCGTGACCACGAGGACGTCACCGGGACGCGCGCCTGCGCGCCCGGGTACGCGCGCGCTTCGTCCGAGCGCCGTGACGGCGACCATCACGGTCGGCGACGCAGTCGTGTCGCCGCCGACGACCGGCACACCGGTCTCCGCAAGCCCCTCGTACAACTCCAGAGCCTGCTCGAGCGTCGTCGTCGCCGGCACCGCAAGCGAAACCAGCAGCGCGTCGGGATCCGCTCCCGACGCTGCGAGGTCGCTGATGTTGACGGCGCCGGCGCGAAAGCCGAGCTCGCGCCAGTCCAGCCAGTCGAGGCGAAAGTGGATGCCCTCGACGAGTGCATCCTGCGTGACGACACGGTCGCCGACGACTGCAGCGTCATGCTCGGTACCGACGATCAGCCCGCGGCGCTCGAGCGCAGCGAGGAACGCGACCTCACCGATTTCCGAGAGCTTCGTCAAGCACCCTCCGCAGCGCCGGGTCGGTAGCTGCCCTGATCACCGCGACGCCCGCCGCGCCCGCTTCGATGCACGCCGCAGCGTTCGTGGCATCGATGCCGCCGATCGCGACCACGGGAAGGTCGGTGGCGGCGCAGATCGCACGCAGCCCCTCGAGCCCGATTGGTGGGTCGGCGTCGGTCTTCGACGGTGTTTCCCACACAGGGCCCGCGCCGAGGTAGTCGGCGTCGAGGCCTCGAGCCTCTTCGACGGACGCGACGGAGCGGCCGAGCAGGAGCCCGTGCGCACGCGCGGTGCCGGCGCCGGTGTCGGCGCGGCCGAGATGGACCCCGGCAGCACCGAGCTCGACCGCGGCTTCGACGTCGTCGTTCACGACGAAGGTTGCCGCCAGCGCACGGAACCCGGCGCCGGCCCGGACAATGTCTGCGGTGCCCGACTTGACGCGCAACTGCACGACCGTTGCGCCCGCGTCGACGGCCACACGCGCCGTCGCAAGATCTTCGACGATCGCGTGCAACCTCACGAAATCCTCGCCCGCGCATCAAGCGTGTGCGGATCGAGTGCGGCAAGCGCGTCATAGAGACTCGCGTGGAACGTTCCGGGGCCTTGCGCGACGGCTGCTGCATCCTCACCCGCGACGCCGAGCGCGACGAGCGCATTCACTGCGGCCGCAAGCGGCGCGTCGCGATCGACGGCGAGGAAACAGCCGGTCAGGGCGGACGAGATGCACCCGGTGCCGGTGACGGCCGCGAGCAGTGGATGGCCGTTCGCGACCGACACGACCGACTCTCCGTCGGAGACGTGGTCGACGGGCCCGGTCACCGAGGCGACGAGGCCGAGCTCGCGAGCTGCGGTGCGCGCGAGCTCGCCGGCACCCGCACCTGCACTCACCGACTCCACGCCGCGAACCTCTGCGGCTACGCCTACGAGCGTCGCGATCTCGCCTGCGTTCCCGCGCAGCACCGAGATCCTGACGTCGTCCAGCAGCCGTCGCGCGGTCTCGGTCCGGTACGTCGTCGCACCCGCGCCGACCGGGTCGAGCACCACCGGCACGCCGGCGTCGTTCGCGGCGCGACCCGCCAACAGCATCGCCTCCACCCACGACGGCGAGAGCGTGCCGATGTTCAGCACGAGCGCACCGGCCAGCCGCACCATCTCCTCGACCTCTTCGCGCGCGTGCGCCATCACCGGTAGCGCGCCGAGCGCGAGCGTCGCGTTCGCCGTCTCGTTCATGACGACGTAGTTCGTGATCTGATGGACGAGCGGCTTCGACTCGCGCAGCCGTCCCAGTGCATCGCCTGCAGTCACTGCCTTCCTTTCACGTTGAGGACGTCGACAGGGCCGTCGCCTTCGCCGAGCTCACCCAGCCCGTAGCGGACGGCGGCAACGGCAGCGGCGGAGGCACCGCGGGCAGCGTCCGCGAGCGACTCGCCACGGGCGAGCAGCGCTGCCAGTGTCGCCGAATGGGTGCAGCCGGCACCGTGCGTCGGCGCGCCGGGGATGCGGTCGACCGGGATCGCAACGTGGTCGCGTCCGTCGAAGAGATGATCGACCGGGTCGCCGTGCCCACCCGTGACGATCGCTGCGCGTGCGCCGAGAGCGACGAGTCGCTCCGCGAGCTCCGCCCGCTCCCCGTCGCCGACGAGCACTCGAGCCTCGAGCAGGTTGGGCGTCACGACCGTCGCGAGCGGGAAGAGGCGCTCGACGAGCGCGCTGACCGCATCCTCCCGCAGGAGCCGCGCCCCTGACGACGCGATCATCACCGGGTCGACGACGAGCGGCACGGGATGCTGCTCGAGGAACGACGCGACCGCCTCGACGACCTCGGCGGAGAAGAGCATTCCCGTCTTCGCCGCGTCGACACCGATGTCGGAGTAAACGGCGTCGAGCTGCGCCAGCACGAAAGACGTGGGCAACTCGTGGACGGCCGTCACGCCGACGGTGTTCTGAGCGGTCAGCGCGACGATGACGGACAGGCCGTGCGCCCCTGCAGCGGCGAACGCTTTCAGGTCGGCCTGGATCCCTGCGCCGCCCCCGCTGTCGGAGCCGGCAATCGTCAACGCTCGAGCGACGATCGGTCCTCCCTTCGCCGGTCCTAACCGGATCAGGTTCTACGGGTGTGATCTCAGCCCCGTGCGGGGGCACCCCGGTGCAGCGAGGCTAGCATCGTCGGCGTGTCTGTTGACGTCCTCCGCTGGGAGGGCCTGCTGCAGGGTGAGGAGTTGGCGCACCTCACCGTCGAGCCCGCGCGCGACCCGGTCTACGCGCCGCTCCCCGACGAGCTGGCTACCCGCGTGCGGGACTCGATCGGGTTGCCTCAGATCTACGCGCATCAACGCGCGGTATGGGACGCGGCGCAGCGAGGCGAGCATGTGCTCGTGGCAACGGGGACCGCGTCGGGAAAGACGCTCGCCTTCAACCTGCCGGTGCTCGACGCCGTGGCACGCGACCCTGCGACGCGGGCGCTGTATCTCTACCCGGCGAAAGCGCTCGCTCAGGATCAGTTCCGCACACTCTCGGCGTATCGCCTCGACGGGCTTCGTCCCGCGGTCTACGACGGCGACACGCCGATCGAACAGCGGCGCCAGGTCCGCACGTGGGCGAACGCCGTGCTGACGAACCCGGACATGCTGCACATCGGCGTGCTCCCGAACCACGACCGGTTCGGCGACCTGCTCGCCAACCTTCGCTACGTCGTGGTCGACGAGGCGCACGTCTACCGCGGCGTGTTCGGCTCACACGTGGCGAACGTCCTTCGCCGGCTCCGCCGGCTCGCGCTCGCCTACGGCGCGCGGCCCCAGTTCCTGCTCGCCTCGGCGACCGTCTCGAACCCCGGGGAGCTCGGTGCGTCGCTCGTGGGAGAGCGGGTGACCGTCGTCGGCGACGACGGCGCACCTCGCGCGGAGAAGACGATCGTGTTGTGGAACCCACCGCTGCTTGACGAGGAGCTCGGCCTGCGCGGGTCGGCGCTCGCCGAGGCGGCGAAGCTGCAGGCGACGTTCGTCGAGCGCGGCATCCGGACGCTGACGTTTGCGAAGAGCCGAAAGGCAGCCGAGCTGGTGCACCGGTTCACTGCCGAGCGGCTCGGCGACGACGCTCACCTCTCGCCGTACCGGGCCGGCTACACGGCGGCGCAGCGGCGCGAGATCGAGCGGCGGCTGGCCGAGGGCGACCTGCTCGGCGTATCGGCGACGAATGCGCTCGAGCTCGGGATCGACATCGGCTTGCTCGACGCGGTGATCAGCGTCGGCTTCCCGGGGACCGTCGCGTCACTCCGGCAGCAGTGGGGACGTGCCGGCCGGCGCGGCAGCGGCCTCGCGGTGCTGGTCGCGACCGAAGACGGCCTCGACCAGTTCTTCATGCGCGAGCCCGACGCGCTGCTCGGGCGCCGGGTCGAGGCGGCGATCCTCGACCATGCGAGCCCGCGTGTGCTCGCAGGCCACGTCCGCGCCGCCGCCTACGAGGCGCCGCTCACCGAGGACGACGCAGTGACGCTCGGCGCCGAGGCGCTTGCGGCGGCCCGTGACGATCCGCTCCTGCGCGAGACGCCGGCCGGCATCGTCTGGGCGGGCCGCGAGCACCCGGCCGCGCACGTGTCGCTTCGCTCCTCCGAGCCCGATGCGGTCACGATCGTGGATGTGTCGTCGGGGGACGTGCTCGGCACGGTCGAGCGCTCGCGGGCATACACGACCGTCCACGACGGCGCGGTGTATCTCCATCTCGGCGAGTCGTTCCTCGTGCAGCAGCTCGACCTCGCATCGATGCATGCCCTCGTCGAGCCCTTCTCCGGCTCGTGGTACACGCAGGCGAAGAAGGAGACGATGACGAGCATCGTCGAGCCGCGCAGAACGGAGTGGCGGCTCGGCCTCGAGCTGTCGTTCGGAGAGATCGAGGTGACCGAGCAGGTGGTCGCGTACGAGCGCAAGACGATCTCGGGACAGGAGCGGATCGAGCTCGTCCCGCTCGAGCTCCCGGCGACCACGTTCGCGACCGAGGCGATCTGGTACCTGCCCGAGCCGGTGCAGCTGGCGGAGCTCGAGCAGATGCCGCTGTTGCTCGGGACGTTGCACGCTGCGGAGCACGCGATGATCGCGACGCTGCCGCTGTGGGCGATGTGCGACCGCTGGGACATCGGCGGGCTCTCGACGAACATTCATCCGCAGACCGGTCGACCGACCGTGTTCGTCTACGACGGCCACGCCGGCGGAGTCGGCATCACGGAGCGCGGCTTCGACACCTTCGAAGGCTGGGTCGGCGACACGGCGGCGATGATCCGCGGCTGTCCATGCACGAGTGGCTGCCCCTCTTGCGTCCAGAGCCCCAAGTGCGGGAACCTGAACGAGATGCTCGACAAGCGTGGCGCCCTGACCTTTCTCTCCCGCCTCCGCTGATGCCGCGGGCGCTGTTTCTCCACGGGGGCCCGGGGCTGAACGACTACCTCGACTCGCTCGAAGCGGAGCTCGACGGCGTCTTCACGATCGAGCGGTACGAGCAGGGCAAGCATCGCGACGTCCCGGCGTTCGTGGCCGAAGCGGAGGAGCACCTCACCGAGCCGGCCTGGCTCGTCGGTCACTCCTGGGGCGGCCGGCTGGCCTTCGAAGTCGCGGCAGCAGTACCCGAGCCGGTGCTCGGCGTGGTGGCGATCGGCTCGCTCGGCGCGCTCGGGCTGGGCTACTGGGACGAGACCGGCCCTCGCATGCTGGAGCGCCTGACCGACGACGAGCGCGCGCGGCTCGACAACGCCGACCCCGGCGAAAGGCTGCGCATACTGTGGCCCGCCTACTTCTCCTCGCGCGAGGTCATGCCGCCGTTCCCGGAGAGCCTCCGCGGCGACGGCGACGTGCTCGAGGCAATTCACGGCTGGATCTCCTCGCGAGTGGACGACCCGGCGGTCGGCGAGGGCCTGCGCCGCTTCGCGCGGCCGGTTCTGGTCGTGCACGGCGAGCACGAAGCGATCCCGCTCGCCGGCCTCGAGGAGACCGTCGCAGTGCTCCCCGACGCCGAGCTGACAGTGCTCGAAGGGGTGGCCCACTTCCCGTGGCTCGAGCGGCCCGGGAGCATCCGAGAAGTCGTTGTCGATTTTCTGGCTCGCCGTTCGTCGTAGAGACGACAGCGACCAAGGAGGCGATCGAACGTGAAGTACGCCCTATTGATCTATTCGAACGAGCCCGACTGGGACAGTCTTTCGGACGAGGAGCGCGGCGCGATCTACGCCGACTACGCCGCAGTCTCGGCGACGAAGGGGATTGTCGGCGGGAGCGAGCTGCAGGGAACGGAGCTCGCGACAACCGTGCGCGTAGCGAACGGCGAGACGCTCACGACGGACGGCCCATTCGCCGAGACGAAGGAGGCGCTCGGGGGCTTCTTCCTCTTCGAAGCGGACAACCTCGACGACGCGATTGCGGTCGCGGCACGCATCCCGGCAACGTGGCGCGGCGGCGCGGTCGAGGTACGGCCGGTGGTCGAGCGCTGATCGAACAGGTCTTCCGCGACGAGTGGGCGCGAGTGCTCGCCACGCTGGTCGGCTTCCTCGGCGACTTCGACCTCGCCGAGGACGCCGTCCAGGAGGCGTTCGCGATCGCCGCGGAGCGCTGGCCGCGTGAAGGAATGCCGGCGAGCCCGGGCGCCTGGCTGACCGTCACCGCACGGAACAGAGCGATCGACCGCATTCGGCGTGAGCGCACCTTCGCCGAGCGGGCCAGGCTCGCGAGCCTCGATGCGCAGACGGAGGATTCGATGGACGACGACGTGGTGTTCGCAGACGAACGGCTCGAGCTCCTCTTTACCTGCTGCCACCCGGCACTCGCACTCGAGGCGCAAGTCGCGCTGACGCTACGCGCGCTCGGCGGCCTCTCGACGGACGCAGATCGCGCACGCGTTCCTCGTGCCCGAGGCGACGATGGCGCAGCGACTCGTGCGCGCCAAGAAGAAGATCAAGGCGGCCGGCATCCCCTTCCGCGTGCCACCGCCCCACTTGCTGCCCGACCGACTGGCGGCGGTGCTTGCCGTCGTCTACCTCGTGTTCAACGAGGGGTACGGCGGGCGCGTCGACCTCGCCGCCGAGGCTATCCAGCTCGGCAACGCACTCGTCGCCCTGATGCCCGACGAGGCGGAGGCTGCAGGCCTACTTGCCTTGATGCTCCTGCACGACGCCAGGCGCGACGCACGCCGACTGAACGGTGAGCTTGTGTTGCTCGCCGACCAGGATCCGCAGTTGTACGACGCAGCGGCGATCGCGCGCGGCCGCACGCAACTCGAGCGCGGGCTCGCGCTCGGTGGACGCGGTCCGTACGTCCTGCAGGCAGCCATCGCGTCGCTCCACTTCGACGAGCCACGCGACTGGCGTGAGATCGCTGTGCTCTATGCAGAGCTCGGGCGGGTTGCGCGCTCGCCGGTCGTCGAGCTCAACCGCGCCGTCGCGATCGCCGAGCTCGAAGGGCCGGCGGCGGGGCTTCTGCTCGTCGACTCGCTCGACCTGCCTGGGTACCGGTACTTGCACTCGACCCGCGCCGACCTCCTGCGCCGCCTCGGGCGCCTCGACGAGGCGCGGGTCGCCTACGAACGCGCGGTCGCCCTTACGACCGACGCCGCCGAGCGCCGGTTCCTCGAGCGACGGATCGCCGAGCTCATCTAGATGATGCGCCGGTGTCGATCGACCGCATCCTCGCGTTCCGCCGCAGGCTGCAGGAAGGCTCGTCGGAGCGGACCGTCCCGACTGCGAGCGGCGTCACCTATCTCGCCGACTCGATTCCGGACGTCTACGACCACAACTACCTGTCCGTCGGCGAGGTCCGAGTCTCGGCCGCAGAGCTCGCCGCCGAGGCGGACGAGGCGCTCGCCGGCCGGCATCACCGTCGCGTGGTCGCCGAGCTCGGCGCACCCGGGCTGCAGGCCGAGTTCGCAGCGCTGCGCTACTCGCTTTCCACGCACCTCGTGCTGACGCACGAACGCGCGCCCGACCGACTCGTGGACACCTCGGCCATCGCCGAGGCGACGCTCGACGAGCTGGGACCGTCTCGAACGGACGCGATCCTGCGCGAGCCGTGGGGCGGCCACGAGATCGCGCAGCAGCTGAACGAGGCGAAGAGCCACGTGGCCGCCGCTGTCCCGACGCGGTTCCTCGCAGCACGGGTCGGCGGAGAGATCGCGGGCTGGTGCGAGGTGCGCACGCGTGACGGCGTCGCGCAGATCGAGGATGTCGAGGTGCTCCCGCAGCATCGGGGTCGCGGCCTTGGACGTGCCTTGGTGCAGCGTGCGCTCGAAGAGGCGCGCCGCGAGTCCGAGATCGTCTACCTCGAGGCGCTCGCAGACGACTGGCCGCGCGAGCTCTATGCAAAGCTCGGCTTCGTCGCCGTCGGGAGGCGCGACGTCTACTCGCGGCTCCCGCATCCGCTCACCCGGTTGCGACTCCGAACACCCCGGCTCGAGCTGAGGCATGCGACGCTCGCCGAGCTGCACGCTCTGTACACGGTCGCCGAGGCCGGCATCCACGATCCCGAAGCCATGCCGTTCGGGGTCGCGTGGACGGACGACCTGGACGAGGAGCGCTTCGTGGCGCACCACGTCGAGGCTCTGGCCGGCAGCACGCCCGCGAGCTGGACGCTCAACCTCGTGGCATTCCGCAACGGCGAGCCGGTCGGCATGCAAGCGCTGCGCGCCGACGCATTCCGCGAGACACGGGTCGTCGACACGGGGTCGTGGCTCGGCGCACGCCTCCAGGGCCGAGGCCTCGGAACGGAGATGCGCTCGGCGGTCTTGACACTTGCGTTCGACCACCTCGGGGCAGAGCGAGCGACCTCCGGCGCGATCGAGGGCAACCCGCAGTCGCTGGGCGTCTCGCGGAAGCTGGGCTATGTCGAGATCGGCTCGCACCAGGTGGCACCGCGCGGGACACCAGTCGAGCACCTCGACCTGGAAGTCGGCCCGGAGGGGTTCCGGCCGGCGGTCGAGACGGAGGTCGCGGGCCTCGAGACTGTGCTGCCCTTCCTGGGCCTCGCCTGATGGACTCTCCCGCCCTGGTGGCGTAGGCTCGTCCGACTGTAGGACGAGGAGGGCAGGCCATGACGATGCGGCTGCCCCGCCCGCGGCACGGGGATCCGTTGCAGACAACGCAGCAGCTGCGCGAGCTCGCCGCAGCGATCCTGCAAGACGACGTGCAGACGCTCGCACGCACGACCGCATACCTCCGCCGGTCGTACCGTGTCGTGTTCGTCGGCTACGTCGCGATGATGGTGTTCGGCGTCGCGGCAATCGTGGCGGCGTTCGTGAAAGGGATGACGGCGACGAACATCGGCCAGGCGGCAGCCGCGATCGGGCTCGCCGGGCTGACGGTCGGGGTGTTCGTTGCATTTTTCGTGCAGCGTCCATCTGCGGCGCTCGAGCGGAATGCGATCTTCATGCCGTGGGTCTCGATCGTGCTGACGACCTTCTGGACCCGGCTGCTGTACCTCGACGACGGTGCGACGCTCGACGCACAGCTGGGACGAGCCGCCAAGGAAGCATCCGACGAGCTGAGCGCGATCGCGATGCGCTACGCGGTGATCGACGGAAGGGAGCTGGCGGTCGCGAAGCAGGCCTCGCGGACGCACCCGGTCAAGCCGGGCGCTTGATGCCCTAGGTGAGCTTCTTGAGCGCCTTGGAGAGCGATTGCCTCGTCGTGAGTTGTCCGGCATGCACGTCGCCCTGCCGGCGGACGCGATCGAGCACGACGGGCATCGTGTAGATCGAGGGGTTCAGCTTGTCGTCCACCTCGCTCCACTGGAGCGGCGTCGATACCGGCGCGCCCGGCTTCGGCCGCACGGAGTACACGGAGGCGATCGTCTTGCCCTCACCGTTCTGGTTCGCGTCGATCAGAACGCCGCGCCGCCGCGCCTTCGACCACTCGGTGGTTGCGAGCTTCGGATGTGTGCGCGCGATCGCACCGGCGACGATCTCGGCGAAGCTGCGCGAGTCCTCGTACGTCGAGCGGCGATCGAGCGGCACCAGCACATGGAAGCCCTTGCCGCCCGACGTCTTCGGGAATGAGCTGAGGTCGAGCGCGTCGAGCAGCTCTTTCAGGATCAGAGCGACCTCGATCGTCTGCGACCACGGAACCTCCGGCGTCGGATCGAGGTCGAACAGCACGAAGTCCGGCCGGTCGGGCTTGTCGATGCGCGAGTACCACGCGTTCATGTCGATGCAGCCCATGTTCACCATCCACAAGAGCGCAAGCTCGTCGTTGACGAGTGGGAAGTCGACCCACTTCTTCGTCCGGCCGCTGTCGCGAGCCGACACGAGTGCGTGGTAGGTCGCAATCCACTCCGGCATGTGCTTCGGCGCGTCCTTTTGAAAGAACGCCTTGCCGTGCGCACCGTCGGGGTAGCGGCGCATCGTGAACGGCCGGTCGCGAAGATGCGGGAGCAGTACCGGCGCGATCGCACGGTAGTACGCGAGCAGGTCGCCCTTGGTGATTCCCTCTTCGGGCCAGAACGGCTTGTCGAGGTTCGACAGCCGCAGCTCTCGGCCGCGGTCGCGCACGACGCTCTCGATCGGGCGCGCAGGCTCCGTGACCTCGGCTGCGTCCTTGTCGTCGCGGATCCCGAGATACGACGGGTGCCGGAGATGTCCGTCGTGCGTCCACTCGCCGAACCGCACCTGTGCGACGAGCCGGGGCTCGACCCACTGCACGTCGCCCTTGCGTACGCGCGGCATCTTCGGGGGCTCGGCGAAGGGCGGACTGTCGCGATGCAGCGGCCGCAGGAGCTTCAGCAGCTTGTCGATCTCCGCGTCGCCGAACCCTGTGCCGACGTTTCCGACGTAGCGCAGGCCGGCGTCGTCGTTCACCGCGAGCACGAGCGCGCCGAAGGTGTCTGACCGTCGCCCCTCTCCGCGGGTGTAGCCGGCCACGACGAACTCCTCGTTGTTCTCCGTCTTGATCTTCAACCAGTCGCGTGTGCGGCGACCCACCTTGTAGGTGCTGTCCTCGCGCTTCGCGATCACGCCTTCGAGACCGCGCTCCTTCGCGACGGTGAACAGTGCCTCGCCGTCGTCGAAGCTCTCCGAGAAGGCGACGGTCGTCACGCGACGGTCGAGCAACGCCCGCAGGCGCTCCTTCCGGGTGGTCAACGGCTCGCCGACGAGACTGTCGCCGTCCACCTCGAGCACGTCGAATGCGAAGTAGACGAGTGTCCCGCTTCCCTGCTGCAGCTCCGAGAAGCTCGTGCGGCCGTCGGCGTCGACGCGGCAGACCTCGCCGTCGACGACGGCATTCGGCGTCTTGACCGCCTTCACGAGCGCCTTCGCGACCTCGGGGAAACGCGCGGTCAGATCGTTGCCGTTACGCGAGACGAGCTTGCAGTCGCCGGCGTGGACGTACGCGAGCGCGCGAAAGCCGTCGAACTTGACCTCGAACGTCCAGCCGGCGCCGCTCGGAACCGTGGACTCGACGGTCGCGAGCATCGGCTGATACGTCCCCTGCACGTGCTCCCCGCCGTCGTCGTCGTGCCGCTTGACGAGCAGCCAGTTCTGTTCCTTCCCGTCCATGTGGGCGGGTACGAGCGTCCAGCGGCCGCGCAGCCGGTCCCCGTGCAGCACGAAGGTGAGCTCTCCGTTTGGCTTCTCTTCCTCGAGCTCCCACGTGCCGTGATCCCAGATCTCGACCGTGCCTGCGCCGTATTGGCCCGCCGGGATCTCGCCCGCGAAGGTGCCGTATTCGAGTGGGTGGTCCTCGACGTGCACCGCGAGCGCCTTCGCACCGCGCTCGAGCGGCACGCCCTTCGGGACCGCCCACGACGCGAGCGCGCCGTTCCGCTCGAGCCGGAAGTCGTAGTGCAGCCGTCGCGCGTCGTGGCGCTGGACAACGAAGATCGGCTTCTGCCCGCGCTTCGTCCCGCCGAACGGCTCCGGAGTCTTGGTCGGGTCGCGCTTGCGGCGGTACTGGTCGAGGCCCACGTACGCCGGACTTTTCCACAGGCACACCGGCCGGCGGGGAGGTTTCCGCCGCGGCAGACCCGGAGAGAGTCCCACCTGAGCGTCGTGCCGATGTCGGCAAATCGCTTCTCTGCCTGACGGGGGGTTAGGCGCGCGGGGCCCGCAGAAATGCGGGCCCCAACCTGTTTGTAAGGAGACTGTTCTCGGTTGAAAACCCTGTGGATGCTGTGGAAAATCCCTGCTGCGGGCGAGCGCGCCCTAGGCGAAGACGCCCATGCCGCGGAACTTGGCCCGCCGCCGCCGACGGAGCTCCTCGCCCGGGGTCTCCTCGAGCTCCTCGAGTGCCTCGACGAGCGCCGACCGCAGGAGCCGCGCCGCACCGTCGTGATCCGTTTGAGCGCCACCGGGCGGCTCAGGGACGATCCCGTCGATCACTCCGAGGTCGAGGCAATGGAGAGCGTCCGGCTTGAACGCCGCAGCGGCCTTCTTCGCCTCGGAGCCGTCGCGCCAGAGGATCGCGGCACAGCCTTCGGGCGTGATCACCGAGTAGATCGCGTTCTCCTGCATGAGCACCCGGTCCGACACGGCGATCGCGATCGCTCCGCCGGAGCCGCCTTCCCCGATCACGCAGGCGACGGTCGGCACGGTCAGCCGTGTCATCTCGGCTTGCGCCCGCGCGATCGCGCCTCCCTGCCCGTGCTGCTCCGCGGCCACGCCGGGGTAGGCGCCGGGCGTGTCCACAAGGGAGATGAGCGGGAAGCCGAACCGCTCGGCGATCTCCATCGTCCGCATCGCCTTGTGGTAGCCCTCGGGGTACGCCATCCCGAACTGCCGGTCGAGGCGCTCCTTGACGTCGCGACCCTTCTGATGGCCGACGATCGCGACCGTCCGCCCGGCAAGACGCCCGAGGCCGGTGACGAGCGCACCGTCGTCGGCGCGTCCGCGATCACCGTGCAACTCGACCCAGTCGTCGATCATCCGAGAGACGTAGTCGAGCGTGTACGGACGCTCCGGATGACGCGCGAGCTCGACGGAGCGCCAGATCGCGTCGTCGCTCGTCTCGGACTTCAACCGCTCGAGCTGCCGCTCGAGCCGCTCGGCCTCGCCGTCGACGCGCGCGCCGCGGAGGAGCGGCAGCCGCGACAGCGCGGACAGCCGCTGCCGCAGGTTCAGCTCTTGGTCCCGCTCGCTCACGCGAACAACCTCAGGACCCGGGTCAGGTACGCGCGTTGCTCGGGTCGCGGCACGATTGCGTCGAGGTGGCCGAAGCGCAGGTTCTGCTCGGCCAACCCGAAGTCGTCCGGCAGCTTCTCGCGGGTCGTCTCCTGGACGACGCGAGGGCCGGTGAACGCGATCAGCGCGCCTGGCTCGGCGATCGTCACGTCGCCGAGCGACGCGAACGATGCGAGCACTCCCGCGGTCGTCGGATGCGCCATCACGGTGATCATCGGGATCCGCGCATCGTGCAGGTCCTCGACCGCGCAGACCGTCTTCGGTAGCTGCATCAACGACAGAATCCCCTCCTGCATGCGCGCGCCACCGGAGCTCGTGACCGAGACGAGCGGAGCGCCGCGCTCGATCGCGGAGTCGCAGGCACGCGAGAACTTCTCGCCGACCGCGCTCCCCATCGAGCCGCCCATGAACTTGAAGTCCATCACGGCAAGCTCCACGGGCAGGCCGTCGATCGTCGCCTGTCCGATCAACATCGCCTCACCCTGGCCCGTGTTCAGCTCGGCTTCCGCAAGCCGCTCCGTGTACGGACGGACATCGAAGAAATCGAGTGGGTCCTCCGAGCGAACGTCCGCGGCCTCCTCTTGGAACGAGCCCGAATCCGCGTACCAGTCGATGCGCGCGCGGGCGCGCATCGGGAAGTGGTGGCCGCAGTGGCCGCACACCCAGAGCGCGTCGGCAAGCTCGTCGTCCCGATAGTGCGACCCGCATTTCGGGCACGTGTTCGGGTGCTTCGCGTCGGCCGGAGGTGGAGCGTGTCTGTGCTCGACCTGAACGTCGATCCGCGGCTCTGACATCACGTAGAGCTTAGACCGCTCCAGCGGCGAGGCCGGTTACAGACCGAGCGCGGCGCCGAGGCGCACCAGTGCAGCCTCGTTCCGCTCGGAGGGCAGAAAGCCCGTGAAACCGGCCCCGATCGGCGTCGGCAGAGAGCTCAGCGTGGCCTCCAGCTCGGCCAGGCGTGGGCCTGCCGGCTCGGGCATCCAGACATCGAGCTCCGACGGCTCCGCGACGTCGGCGTCGAACGCGACGTAGATCTGCTCGGGCAGTTCGCCGAGCGACCGGCTGACGCCGGACTCGGCGATGAACTCCACCTCTTCGCTCTCCATGTTGCGTGCTCCGAGCAGCGTCACGTCTCGGCCGCCGACGTCTCCGGCGTCGATCAGCATCCGGAGCGGCATCCCCCAGGCGTTCCCGGACGGCGAGGTCTCGGGAACGTGCAGGTCGCCGTGCGCGTCGAGCCAGACGATGCCGATGCGTCCGTGCCTGCGCGCCAGCTCGCGCACCGCGCCGACGTGGGAGCAACAGCACCCGCCCAGAACGACGGGCCGCGCCGGCAGCTCTCGCGCGAACGTCGCGATCTGCTCCTCGAGTGTCGGCTCGGCGATCACGGCGGCTTCCGGCCACGGCACTTCCATCTCGGCCGCAGCGATCATCCCTTCGCCGCCGTCACCCCACGCGCGCGGGACGCGCACCAGCCCGGCAGCGAACTCGCGCCCACACGAGTGGCACTGATACTCCGTCCCGATCGCCACAGCGGTCAGGGTGCGGCAGTCGGGGCACCTCGCGCGCAGTGCGCTCACAACGACCGTCTCCAGTTGTCCGAGCGGCGCACCTGCCGCATTCCCACGCGCTCGTAGAGTCGAAGGGCGCCGGTGACATTCTCCGCATCGACACCGAGGCCGACGCGACGCAGCCCGCGATCGTAGAGACGTGCGAACGAGTTGCGCAGGAGCGCCTCGCCGAGGCCGCGCCGCCGCCACGGCAGCAATACCCCAAGGGTTCCCACCCAACCGAGCTCCTGGTCGGTGCCGCGAACGGGATACGCGAGCGAAAACCCGGCGAGCTCGGCGCCGGCAAACGCCAGGAGCCACAGCTCCGGATCGAATCCACGGCCTCCGAGGTAGAACTCGCGAAAGTTGCCCGGGGTCACGTCGCTGAAGAACGGATCTTCGGCGAACGCCTCCTGCAACGCGCTCCGCACCAGCTCCGCGTCGTCGTCGCGATAGGTGCGCAGCGCGAAGCCGTCCGGGGCCTCGTCGCGGGGCCGCTCGCCGAGGTCGATCTCCATTGTCAGCGAGTGACGCCACGGTGCGTAGCCGCGCGCCGCGACAACGTCCGCAAGTGCGTGGCCGTGCGGCACCTGGGTGCGAACGAACGCCATGCCGCGGCTGCGTCCTTCGGTTTCGGCCCAGTCGAAGAACTCGTCCCAATACCCCGGAGCGACGGTGTCGAGCTCGAGGATCTCGCCCTTCGGCCAGATGTCGCCGTAACCGACGACGCGCCCGTCAACCTCGAGCACCCGCAGCCAGTCGAGCTGCATTTCCTTATTTGCGAGCCACGAGCGGATCTCGTCAGCGTCGATCAGGCGAGCGTCCCCGAACTCGGCGACGAAGAGCCGCGCGACCTCCGCTGCGTCGCCCTCCCGTAGCTCCCTAAGCCGGAACGAGCTCATCGAGCGTCTCCGGCAGCCGGACGAGATCGGGCAGCTCGCGTGTGGGCTGCTCCGTCGCCTTCTCGCCGAGCCGGTTGATCCAAACGCTGCGCAGACCGAGCTCGTTCGACGGCACGACGTCGTGGAAGAGGGATGCCGCAACGTGCACGTGGCCTTCGCGCGGCGCGTGTGTCCGCTGGAAGAACTCCTCCCAGTGGCGGTGCGCCGGCTTGTACGAGCCGATCTCCTGCGCGACCACGACTTCGTCGAACTGCACACCGACCTGCACCTGTGACGCGGCAATGAAGTCGTCGTCGGTGTTGGAGAGGATCGCGAGCTTCCACCCGCGCGCGCGTGCCTCCTCGAGCGACGCCCGCGCCTCCGGGAATGCGACCCAGCCGGGCACCGACTCGGCCAAGCCGTACGCCTCCGTGTCGGGCGCGCCGAGGGCGCGCATCGACTCCGTGAGCACCTCGTGATAGCTTCGCTCGCCGCCCGCCTGCAAACCGGGCTCAACCTCGTGGTACCGGGCAAGCAGCTCTTCCGCGCGATCTTCACCGAAGACGCGTGCAAGCTCGGCGCGCACGCCGCCGTCCCAGTCGATCAGCGTCCCGTAGCAGTCGAACGTCGCCCAGCGATCCACGCAGGCGAGTTTACGCGGCGACTTCGAGCGGCGGCTGGTACGCGAGGATCTCCCAGCCGTAGTCGTCGAGCCACTCCTTGGAGTCCCGGTACTGCGGCCGCCGCTTCTCCACGAGCCGCCAGAACGCCGGCCCGTGATGCAGCTCGGCGAGATGACAGACCTCGTGGACGACGACGTAGTCGAGGACGTCGTGTGGCGCGAGTACGAGCCGCCAGTTGAAGCTGAGGGCACCCTTGCTCGAGCACGACCCCCAACGACTGCGCTGATCGCGCAGCGTGATCCGCGTGTAGGTGACACCGAGCGCAGCCGCTTCGGACTGGGCGATCAGCTCCACACGCGCCCGTGCTTCTCGACGGCCTTGCCGCTCGGTCAGACACAGTCGCTCGAGCCCGAGCCGCGGCTCGACGGCCTTCTCGAGCTGGCGCGTGAGCCAGGCCTTGTGAAAGTCGATCGCCTCATCGATCTCGGCGCTCGAAGCACGGGGGCGGACGACGAGCTCCGGCGGGAGCCCGTAGCGGACGACCATCCGGTTCCCGCGCACGCGCGGCGACCGGCGTATGTGCAACTCGACCAGACGACCTTCGAGGTCCACGAGGCGCATCGGCTGACGGTAGGCGTCGCCGCGGACGGCAACGCTTGTGCGTGGCATGCGCCACACGTTCGCCGAGAGTTGGTGGTTTTCCTACGCGCCTAGGCAGCGAACGCGCGCACGACGATCGACGCATTGTGACCGCCGAAACCAAACGAGTTCGACACGGCGACGTCGAGATCCGGAAGCGACCGCGACTCATTCGGCACGTAGTCGAGATCGCAGTCGGGGTCCGGCTCGTCGTAGTTGATCGTCGGCGGAACGCGCTTCTCGACCACCGCAAGCGTCGTGAAGACGGCCTCAACCGCCCCCGCGGCGCCGAAGCAGTGGCCGGTTGCGCCCTTCGTCGACGAGACCGCGAGCCCGTTCTTTGCATGTTCCACACCGAACGCGTTCTTGATCACCTTCGTCTCGGCCGAGTCGCCGAGCGGCGTCGACGTGGCGTGAGCGTTGACATAGCCGACCTCGGTGGGATCGACGCCCGCGTCGCGCAACGCCATCGTCATGGCGCGCGCCGGGCTCTCGCCCGTCGGATCGGGCTCGGTCATGTGCGCCGCGTCGGACGACATTCCGTACCCGACGAGCTCCGCATAGATACGCGCACCCCGTGCTTGTGCGTGCTCGAGCTCCTCGAGCACGAGCACTGCTGCAGCCTCGCCCATCACGAGGCCGTCACGCTCGTTGTCGAACGGCCGTGACGCCCGCGTGGGATCGTCGTTGCGCCGGGACAGTGCGCGCATCGCGTCGAAGCCGGCGATCCCGACCTCGGTGATCGGCGCCTCGGTGCCGCCTGCGAACATGACGTCCGCGCGTCCGAGACGGATCGCGTCCATCGCGTCGCCGATTGCCATGTTCGACGCGGCGCACGCTGTGCACTCGCTCATCAGCGGGCCCTTCGTGCCGAGCTCGATCGAGACCCAGCCGGCTCCCATGTTCGGGATGATCGACGGGATCGAGAACGGGCTCACGCGGTCCGGGCCCTTCGTGAGCAACACGTGGTAGCACTCCTGATAGCTGTGCAGGCCGCCGATGCCGGTCGCGATCGACGCACCATGCCGATCGGGCGCCGAAGCAACGTCGACGCCGGAGTCGCTCTCCGCCTGGCGGGCCGCCGCGATGATCATCTGTGCGAAGCGGTCCATCCGCCGCGCCGCCTTCCGGTCGACCCAGTCCGTCGGATCGAAGTCCTTCAGCTCGCAGGCGAAGTGCACGTTGTAGTCGGTGTGGTCGAACGCCTGGATCTCGGCCGCGCCGGACTCCCCGGCTAGCAGCCGTGTCCACGACGTCTGCACGTCGTTGCCGAGCGGGCTCACCATTCCGAACCCTGTGATCACAACGCGCCTTGCCATCGCTACATCCCCAGTCCGCCGTCCACCAGCAGCACCTCGCCGGTGATGAACGAGGCCTGATCCGAAGCGAGGAAGCGTACCGCGCCCGCGATCTCCTCCGGTTCTGCGACGCGGCCGAGCGGTGTGTTGGTCACCATCGCCGCGGTCGCCTCCTCCGGGAGCACTTCCGTGAGCTGTGTCTTCACGTATCCCGGTGCCACGACGTTCGCGCGGATGTTCCGCGACCCGAGCTCGCGCGCGAGCGACTTGGTGAAGCCGATGATCCCGGCCTTCGATGCGGCGTAGTTCGTCTGGCCCCAGTTCCCGTGCACGCCGACGATCGAGCTGACGTTGACGATCGACCCCGCGCGCTTCTTCATCATCGGCCGGGTCACTGCGCGACACGTGTAGAAGACCGAGCTGAGATTCGTGTCGATCACCGTGCGCCAATCGTCGTCGGACATGCGCGCGAGCAGGCCGTCACGAGTAAGGCCGGCGTTGTTGACGAGCACGTCGATGTCGCCGGCCTCGTCGATGAGGCGCTTGGCGTCTTCGGCCGACGACACGTCGGCCTGGATCGCCCGGCCGCCGATTGCGTCGGCGAGCGACTCGGCCTCGTCCTTGCCGCTGCGATAGCCCACGACGACCTGCGCACCTGCGCGTGCAAGCTCCTCGGCGATCGCGCGGCCGATGCCGCGCGAAGCGCCGGTGACGAGCGCGCGCTTTCCCTCGAGCGACGCGAACGCACTAGCCAAGCGCGTTCGTAACCTCGTCCAGCGACTTGAGGTCGTTCACCGAGAACGTCCGCACCGATCTGTCGATCCTCTTCAGTAAACCGCTGAGGACGGTGCCGGGTCCGACCTCGACGAACGTCGTCACGCCGTCGGCGATCAGCTCGCGTGCCGACTGCGTGAAGCGCACCGGCGCCGTGAGCTGCTCGATGAGGAGCTCGCGATAGCGCTGCGCATCCTCGATCTTCGCGGTCACCGTCGACATGAACGCGGCCTTGCTCTCGGCAAGATGCACCCTCTCGACCGCCGGGCGCAGCCGCTCGGCGGCGCGCTCGACGAGCGGCGAGTGGAATGCGCCCGAGACGCGGAGCTTGACGGCGCGCCGTGCGCCCTCGCGCGTTGCCTCGTCGCAGGCCTCTTCGACAGACGGTGTCTCGCCGGAGATCACGAGCTGGCCGGGGCAGTTGTAGTTCGCCGGCCAGACGTTCGCGATCTTGTGGCACAGCGCCTCGACCGCTTCGTCGGCGAGGCCGAGAATCGCGGCCATCGACCCGGGCCGCTCCATCGCGGCCTCGGCCATCGCGATCCCGCGCTCACGGACGAGCGCAATCGCATCGCGTGCCGTCAGCGTCCCCGCGGACACCAACGCCGAAAACTCGCCGACCGAGTGGCCGACGACGACGTCAGGGCGAAGGCCCCGCACGCGCAGCGCCGCGTCGAGCGCGAGGCTCGTCGTGACGAGGGCGGGTTGCTGCACCTCCGTGTCGACCAGATCCTCGACCGGCCGGTTGAAGCAAAGCTCCTTGAGGTCCATCCCGGCTGCATCCGACGCCTCGTCGTACACGGCCATCGCCTCGGGAACGGCGGTGGCGATCTCGCGGCCCATCCCCGCCTCCATCGACCCCTGCCCAGGGAACATGAACGCGATCTTGGTCATGCCGCTGCTCCAGTCGTCTCGTGAGTCCATTCGATCAATGCCGAGCCCCAGGTGAGGCCTGCGCCCATGCCCGTGAGGAGCACCAGCTTGCCAGGCTCGAGGCGCCCATCGTCGGCAGCGTCCGCCAAAGCCAGCGGGATCGAGCCGGACGAGGTGTTGCCGTACTTGTGCACGTTCACGACCGTCCTGCCATCGGGAACGCCGAGTTTGCGCGCGGCGTGATCGATGATCCGGACGTTTGCCTGGTGCGGGACGTAGACGTCCACATCGCCGATCTGCTTGCCACATTCGCCGAGGATCGCCTCGGCGGACGAGACCATGACGCGCGTCGCAAACTTGAAGACCTCACGGCCGTTCATCTTGACGTACCCGTCGGGATTTTCGAACTTCCGTGATCCGCTGCCGGGCAGCCACAGGCTCGACCCGCCCCCACCGTCCGCGCCGAGCTCGAAGCCGAGGAAGCCGCCGTGCTCGACGCGCTCCATCACGACCGCTCCTGCGCCGTCGCCGAAGAGCACGAGTGTCGACCGGTCGGTCCAGTCGAGGATCTTCGACAGGACGTCGCCGCCGACGACGAGTGCGCGCTTCGCGAGACCGGCCGCGAGCATCCCGTGCGCCTGCGCGATCGCATAGACGAATCCGGTGCAGCCGGCGGAGAGGTCGTACGCGGCCGCGTTGGGCATCCCGAGTGCGTCGGCAAGTAACGCGCTCGACGACGGGAACGCCATGTCGGGCGTCACTGTCGCGACGATGAGCAGGTCGATCGTCGCCGGGTCGGCGCCGGCCATCTCGAGCGCGCGCCGTGCCGCGGGCAGGCAGATGTCTGTCAGCGCCTCATCCTCGGCGGCGATCCGCCGCTCGCGGATGCCGGTGCGCTCCATGATCCATTCGTCGTTCGTGTCGACGAGCTGCTCGAGATCCGCGTTCGAGAGCACGCGTTCGGGCACATGGCAGCCAAGACCGGTGATCGAGATATGCGGCCCGGTCGCGCGCCCGATCACTGTTGCTCCGCTCCGGCACCGGCCAAGCCGGTGCCTCTGCTCTTGTCCGGCTCCGTCGAGCCTACGCCGGCTTGCTCGGTCCCGACCGCGAAGGTGAGGGTTCCGCGCACCGCCAGCTCGCCGTCGACGGTCGCCCGCACCTTGCCGCGGCCGACCGGACCGCGGACGGTCTCGACCTGGCATTCGAGCGTCAAGACGTCACCGGGCCGCACGATTCGCTTGAAGCGCACGTCGTCGATACCGGCGAAGAGCGCGAGCTTGCCGCGGTTCTCCTCCTGCGAGAGCACGGCAACCGCGCCGCATTGCGCGAGCGCCTCGACCATCTTCACGCCGGGCATGATCGGGTTGCCCGGGAAATGGCCGGCGCAGTCTTCCTCGGTGACCGTCTTGCGCGCGACGACGCGGGCGCCCGGCTCGAGCTCGGTCACCTCGTCGAGCAGGAGCATCGGGTCTCGATGCGGCAAGACCGCTTCGATGGCAGCTTTGTCCATGATGACTTGGCTCATGCAGTGAGCTTCTCTCGCAGGCCGTTGCGCGCACGGTGCGCGTAGCACTTCGCCGTCCCGACCGGAAGTCCCGTCGCAACCGAGATCTCCTCGAAGGAGACGTCGAAGGCGTCCTTCAGCGCAACGACGGTTGCCTGGGCGGTCGGCAGGCCGGCCAAACAGCGTCCGAGCTCGCGCCGCGTCTCGCTGGCGGCCGCGGCTCGCACCGGATCGCCGTCCGCTGCGACGCGCATGTCCTCGTGGAGCGGTTGCAGGCGGCGGTCTGCCGTCCAGCGGGCCTGCGCGACGTCCTTGCACGTGTTGACGACCAGGCGGTGGAGCCAGGTCGAGAATTGCGACTGGCCTTGGAACTGCCCGAGCCGGCGCACCAGCTTCACGAGCGCCTCCTGTGCCGCATCGCGCGCGTCCTCGGGATCGCGCAGCATGTGCTGGGCGATCCGCTCGACACGGGGTGCGTGCCGCTCGCAGAGCGCCGCGAGCGCTCGCGGGTCGCCGTCCTTCGCACGTCGAACCAGGATCGGATCGGAGAGCCTTTCGTAGACGAGCGGGCCATCGGGCCGCAGTTCTCGTCTGATTCGACGCCCGGGACGAAGCGGCGGTTGCATCGGGCTACCTTAGTTCGTGATGGACCTTCGGCCCGGCGTCGTCGCACCAGCGCTGCGCGGCTCCTTCGGCCGGGAGTACCACTACGCGGTCGAGACGGAGACGACCCAGCGGCTGCTCCCGCCCGACGCCTCGCACGGTGCCGTGGCGCTCGCCGAGCGCCAGACTCGGGGCCGCGGGCGGCTCGGGCGAACGTGGGCCGACTCGGGACTGATGTTCTCGGTCGCTCTGTACCCGCCTCCGCCGGTGGCCGCCTGGCCCGAGCTGACGGTCGTTGCCGCGAGCGCGATCGTTGCCGCGATCGGCGGCGACGCCGAGATCAAGCATCCCAACGACGTCCTTGTCGGCGGCCGCAAGACCGCCGGCGTGCTGGCGGAGGCGAGCGAGCGCGTCGTGCTCGGAGTCGGGATCAACGTCGGCGCGGCCGGCTACCCGGGAGCCGGCTACGTCGTTCGCGACCGCCTCGAGCTCCTCGTCGATGTGCTCGAGCGTCTCGAGCACGGCTACGCGGCATGGCTCGCGCGTACACTTCGGGCAACGTGAAACGCCTGCTTCTTGCGGCTTTCCTGATTGCCCTGGCGCTGCCTGCAGGAGCACAGGCCGCGAACGCGCCCAAGGTGCTTGCGATCCACTTCGCGCAAGACGTGAACCCGGTCACGGCTGACTGGCTGAACGGCGAGCTCGCTCACGCGCAGTCGCACGGCTATTCCGCCGCGGTGATCCTGCTCGACACACCGGGCGGCCTCGAGGACTCGATGCGGAAGATCGTGCAAAAGGAGCTTTCGCTGAAGATCCCGGTGATCGTCTACGTGACGCCGCAGGGTGCACGGGCCGCCTCGGCAGGCGTGTGGATCTCCGAGGCGTCGGACGTGCTCGCGATGGCGCCCGAAACGAACATCGGGTCGTCCACCCCGATCGAAGGCAGCGGCGCAAACATCGGCAGCGACCTCCGTCGCAAGGAGATCAACGACGCGGCCGCGTCGCTGCGCGGGCTCGCAAAGTCGCACGGGCGCAACGCGGCCTGGGCAGACTCAGCCGTGCGCGTCGCGTCGAACCTGACGGACACCGAAGCCCTGCAGAAGCACGTCGTCGACCTCGTCTCCCCCTCGCTTCCGGCGCTGCTGAACACGATCGACGGCCGCGTGACGACGCCGCGCAACCTCACGCTGCACACGGCCGGCGCGACGGTCGTCTCGGCGAGCCCCGGCTTCTTCACACGCTTCCTGTCGACTCTGATCGACCCGAACATCGTGTCGCTGCTCTTCCTGGCAGGCCTGCTCGGTCTCGGGTTCGAGCTCTTCCATCCCGGCGTGGTGATCCCGGGCGCGTTCGGCGCGATCTGCATGGTGTGCGCGCTCTTCGGCTTTGCGGTGCTGCCCATTTCGTGGGCCGGTCTGATGCTGGTCTTGCTCGGCGCGGCGCTGCTCGTCGTCGACGTCCACGTCGTGACCCACGGGGCGCTGACCCTCTCGGGGCTCGTTGCGATGGCGTTCGGATTCGTGATCCTCTTCCAGAATGCTCCCGCGCCCTACCACGTGAACGATGCGGTCGTCTTCACGGTGACTGCGATCCTGGGCGGCTTCTGGGCTATTGCCGTCGGCAAGTCGATGGCCGCCCGACGCCAGCCCGTGACCGTGGGACCACAAGAGATCATCGGCATGGAGGGCGTCGTGCGAACCGGAGGCCAGGTGTTCGTCCACGGCGAGCTCTGGCGTGCACGCGCGGCCGAGCAACTCGAGCCCGGAGACCGCGTAGCCGTCGATGCGCTCGACGGCTTGACCCTCCAGGTGCATAGGATCACCGCATGACTGCAGTACTGATCGTTCTCGCGGTCGTCTTCTTCTTCCTCATCTTGTTCGCGTTCAGTGCGATCCGGATCATTCGCGAGTACGAGCGTGCGGTCGTCTTCCGCCTCGGCCGTCTGTTTCCGGAGCCGAAGGGCCCGGGCCTCTTCTTCCGGATCCCGATCGTCGACCAGCTCGTCAAGGTCGACCTGCGCACGATCACGCTGAACATCCCGCCGCAGGAAGTCATCACCAAGGACAACGTCCCAGCGCGGGTGAACGCAGTCGCCTATTTCCGGATCGTCGACCCGAAAGCGGCAATCACGCAGGTGGAGAACTTCATGGCTGCAACGCTGCAGATCGCACAGACGACGCTGCGGTCGGTGCTCGGCCAGCACCAGCTCGACGAGCTGCTCTCGGAGCGGGACAAGATCAATGCGATCCTGCAGCAGATCATCGACGAGGCGACCGGGCCGTGGGGCATCAAGGTGTCGATCGTCGAGGTGAAGGACGTCGAGATCCCGCAGGGCATGCAGCGGGCGATGGCGCGCCAGGCCGAGGCCGAGCGCGAGCGGCGCGCGAAGGTGATCAACGCCGAGGGCGAGTTCCAGGCGTCGGAGCGGCTGAAGGACGCGGCACAGGTGATCGAGCAGCACCCGATCGCGCTGCAGCTGCGGTACCTGCAGACGCTCCTCGAGCTCGGCTCGTCCCAGTCGACGACGATCGCGTTCCCGGTGCCGATCGAGATGCTGAAGGCGTTCGCCGCCTTCGGCGAGCGCGGCGAGAACTAGAGCGGGATCAGCCGGCGAGCGCTTTGCGCTCGCGGAACGTGCGAGCGGCGTCGATCGCAGCGCCGAGGTTCAGCCCCTTGTCCTTCGCCTGCTTGATCAGCATCACGGTCTCGACCGCGTCCATGTCGTAGATCCGCTGCTTCTTGCCCTTGGTCGGGATCTGGGCCTTGTTCGTCCAGTAGTCGAGCTGCATCTTCGAGATGCCGGCGATCGCGCACACCTGGCCGAGATACAGCTCGATCTTGTCGAGGTGCTCGGCCATGTCGATCGGCTCAAGCAGGTCGACGCTCTTCGTATAGGCCATCGAGGGCTTCCTCCGTGCTCAGTCTCCCAACCCCTCGCGCGACACTTCTACCACTATCCCTTGCAAAAGGGAAGGTGAGGAGACGGAAATGGCACGCGGGGGTGCGGAAACCTAGCCTTCGTCGGTCGCGGGCGGCTGCTCGTCGTCGTCGCCCGATTCGACGACGGGAGCGAGCGACGAAACCTGCTCGCCGTCGCGGAGCCGCATCACGATCACGCCCTGCGTCGAACGGCCCATGCGACGGATGTCGTCGACGGGCATGCGGATGACCGTGCCGCCGGTCGAGATCAGCATCACCTGATACCCGTCGCGCACGACACGAGCTCCGGCCAGGTGGCCGCGTGCCTCGGTCAGCTGCACGGTCTTGACGCCCATGCCGCCGCGGCCCTTCTTGGGATAGTCGGAGACGCGCGTGCGCTTGCCGTAGCCGTTCTCGGTCACCACGAGCAGGTCGGCGTCGTCGGCGGCGATCGCGACGGAAATCACCTCGTCGTCGCCTCGCAATCGCATCCCCTGGACACCGGACGCGTCGCGACCCATGGCGCGCACGTCCCGCTCGCTGAATCGGATCGCCTGGCCGAGACGCGAAACCATCAGCACGTCGTCCTGGCCGGTCGAATGGCGAACGCCGATGAGCTCGTCGCCTTCGCGCATCTTGATCGCGATGATCCCGTCGGCCCGGAGCGGCGTGTTGTACGCCGCGAGCTCGGTCTTCTTGACGACCCCGTTCTTGGTCGCGAACAGAAGGTACTTCGCCTCCTCGAAGCTGCGTGTCTGCACCACGGCCCGCACGCTCTCCTCCTGGCGAAACGGCAGGAGGTTGACGATCGCGCGGCCCTTCGACTGCCGCGAGCCGAGAGGAAGCTCGTGAACCTTCAGCCGATACACCTTTCCGACGCTCGTGAAGAAAAGGATGTAGTCGTGCGTCGAGGCGACGAAGAGATGCTCGATGTAGTCCTCGTCCTTCAGATCCATTCCCATCACACCGATGCCGCCGCGGCGCTGTTCGCGGTACGCGGTGACCGGTAGGCGCTTGATGTACCCCGAGCGCGTGATCGCGATCACCATGTCCTCTTCCGCGATCAGATCCTCGAGCTCGAGCTCCTCCTCGGCGGCGACGATCTCGGTGCGCCGGTCGTCCGAGCGGCCGTAGATGCCTTTCAACTCGAGCAGCTCGTCCTTGATGAGAGCGTCGATCTTCTCCTCGGAGCCGAGCAGGTCGCGCAGCTCGGCGATGCGCTCCTGGATGTCCTTGAACTCGTCTTCGACTCCCTTGCGCTCGAGTGCGGTCAGCGCACGGAGCCGCAGCTCCAAGATCGCGACTGCCTGGCGCTCGGACAGCTCGAACCTCGTCATCAATCCCTGCTTCGCGGCTTCCGTGTCGGCCGACGAGCGAATGAGTGCGATCACCGCGTCGAGGTTGTCGAGCGCGATCAGGTAGCCCTGCAGGATGTGTGCGCGCTTCTCCTTCTGGCGCAACTCGTGCTTCGAACGGCGCGTGACGATCTCGCGCTGGAAGTCCAGGTAGTACGTGAGCAGCTCGAGAAGCGAGAGCGTGCGCGGCACGCCACCCACGAGCGCAACCGTGTTGACGCCGAACGTCGACTGCAGCGGTGTGTGCTTGAACAGCTTGTTCAGCGCGACCTGCGGCACTGCGTCGCGCTTCAACTCGACTTGGATGCGCATGCCGGTGCGGTCGGAGTGGTCCTGCAGGTCGGAGATCTCTGTGAGGACCTTGTCGTTGACGAGCTCGGCGATCTTTGCGATCACGCCGGTGTCGCCGCCCTTCTTCACGCCGTACGGAAGCTCGGTGACGATGATCGCGCTGCGGCCGCCGCGAAGCTCTTCGATGTGTGCGCGCGCGCGCATCACCACACGCCCGCGGCCCGTGCGATACGCATCGCGGATGCCGGAGCGGCCGACGATGATGGCGCCGGTCGGGAAGTCGGGGCCCTTGACGTGCTTCATCAGGTCCTCGACGTTCGCGTCGGGCTTGTCGATCGAGCGTGATCGACCGCGTCGATCACCTCGCCGAGATTGTGCGGCGGGATGTTGGTCGCCATGCCGACCGCGATGCCCGAGCTGCCGTTCACGAGGAGGTTCGGGAAGCGCGCCGGCAGGACCGTCGCGATCTGCTTCGACTCGTCGTAGTTCGGCTCGAAGTCGACCGTGTCGGAGTCGAGCTCGCGCAGCATCTCCTCCGCGATGCGCGCGAGCCGCGCTTCGGTGTAGCGCATGGCGGCCGCCGGATCGTCGTCGATCGAGCCGAAGTTCCCCTGGCCGTCGACGAGCGGATAGCGCAGCGAGAACGGCTGCGCCATCCGGACGAGCGTGTCGTAGATCGCGGAGTCGCCGTGCGGATGGAAGTTGCCCATCACGTACCCGACGATGTTCGCGCTCTTCACGTACGGCCGGCCGGGGCGATTGCCGTTCGTCCACATCGAATAGAGGACGCGGCGGTGCACCGGCTTCAGCCCGTCACGCACATCCGGCAGCGCGCGCGAGACGATGACCGACATCGCGTAGTCGAGGAAGCTCGAGCGCATCTCCTGCTCGAGCTCACGTGGCTCGATCCGTCCCGGGCCGAGGGCGCCCGTCTCCAGCTCAGACACGAGCGGACCTACACATCAAGGAACTTCACGTTCGTGGCGTTCTCCTCGATGAAGACGCGACGCGGTTCGACGGCGTCACCCATCAGCATCGAAAAGAGCGTGTCGGCTGCCGTGTCGTCCTCGACTTCGACGCGAACAGCAGCCGCTTCGCGGGATCCATCGTCGTCTCCCATAGCTGGTCGGCGTTCATCTCGCCGAGCCCCTTGAAGCGCGACACCTGCATGCCCTGCTTCGCTGCGTCGAGCACGCGCGCGCGCAGCTCCTCGAACGTCTCGACGATCTCCTGCTCCTTGCCGACCGTCACCTCGAACGGCGGCGCGCCGAGCTGATCGATGAGCTTCGTGTACGCGTTCCGCAGCCGCGTGTAGATCGGCGAGGCGAGCAGCTCTATCGGCACCGCGATGTTCCGCGCCGCCGACGTCTCGGTCTCGACGACGCGGATCCGGAACTGATCCTCGTCGACCGTCGAGCAGCGACAGCTTCGTAGCCGTTCTCGCCGATCGCGTCGATCGCCCTGCCGAGGTCGGACGGCGACTTCGATCGCATGCTCGACCAGACGGTGCAGGATCATCAGCTCGCTCGCTGCGGCGCCGAAGTCGGAGCGCAGCCGCGCGTGGTAGCCCTCGTACTGGTGGATGTCCTTGACGAAGCGGTTCCACTTCGCCTCGGTCAGCTTCACTGGGCGCCCTCGCGATCGAGCACTGCGACGTCGGGGATCCGCTCGCGGCCGAGCAGCTCCTCGAGCTGCGCGTCCTTCTCGAAGTAGTACTCCTGGTTCCCGAGCTTCACCTTGTAGAGCGGCGGCACCGCGATGTACACGTAGCCGCCGCTGATCAGCTCCGGCATCTGGCGATACAGGAACGTGAGAATGAGGGTGCGGATGTGCGAGCCGTCGACGTCGGCGTCCGTCATCACGATCACGCGGTGATAGCGGAGCTTCTCGAGGTCGAACTCGTCGCCGAGACCGGTGCCGATCGCAGTGATCATCGCCTGGATCTCGTTGTTCGAGAGAACCTTGTTGATGCGGTTCTTCTCGCTGTTGATGATCTTCCCGCGCAGCGGCAGAATCGCCTGGTACGTGCGGTCGCGGCCCATCTTCGCCGAGCCGCCGGCGCTGTCGCCCTCGACGATGAAGAGCTCGGCCGACTTCGGGATCCTTGATCGAGCAGTCGGCGAGCTTGCCCGGCAGCGACATCGACTCGAGCGCCGACTTGCGGCGCGTCAGCTCACGCGCCTTGCGCGCGGCCTGGCGTGCGCGCGACGCGGCGATCGCCTTGTTCACGATCTGCCGTGCCTCGGTCGGGTTCTCCTCGAAGAACTCCGGACAGCTTCTGGTTGACCGCGGTCGACACGAGACCGCTCACCCACGGGTTGCCGAGCTTCGTCTTCGTCTGACCCTCGAACTGCGGCTCCTGCGAGCTTCACCGAGATGACGGCTGCGAGTCCTTCGCGCACGTCCTCGCCCTCCAGGTTCGTCTCCTTCTCCTTCAGCAGCGCCTTGTCGCGCGCGTACTTGTTGATCGTCGACGTCAGCGCGGAGCGGAAACCTGACATGTGCGAGCCGCCCTCGTGCGTGTTCACGTTGTTGGCGAACGAGAACACCGACTCCTGGTACGAGCTGTTCCACTGCATCGCAACCTCGACCTCGCCGTTCTCGGCGCCGGCCTCGAAGTACACGATGTGGCGGTGAACGGTGTCCTTCGACTCGTTCACGTACGCGACGAAATCCTTGATGCCGCCCTCGTAGTGGAACTCGACCGGCTTGCCGCCCTCTGCGCGCTCGTCGACGAACGTGACGCGCAGCCCCTTCGTCAGGAACGCCGTCTCGCGGAAGCGCGAGACGAGCGTCGTCGCGTCGTACACCGTCTCGTCGAAGATCTCGGCGTCTGCGAGGAACGAGATGGTCGTGCCGGTCTCGGTCGATCTCGCCGACGACCTCCATCGGGCCCTGCGTGACGCCGCGCGCGAACTCCTGGCGGTAGACCTTTCCGTCGCAGCTCGACCTCGGCGACGAGCCACTCCGAGAGCGCGTTCACGACCGACGCACCGACGCCGTGCAGGCCGCCGGACACCTTGTAACCGTCGCCGCCGAACTTCCCGCCGGCGTGCAGCTTCGTGAGCACGACCTCGAGCGCCGACACGCCTTCGCCCGGGACGATGTCCACCGGGATGCCCGCGCCGCGGTCGACGATCGTGACCGAGTTGTCGGGGTGGATCGTGATGCTGACGTAGTCGTTCCGGCCGGCGAGAGCCTCGTCGACCGCGTTGTCGACGATCTCCGTGATCAGGTGATGAAGGCCGCCGATCCCGGTCGAGCCGATGTACATGCCGGGGCGGAGCCGGACCGGCTCGAGGCCCTCGAGCACGGTGATGTCCTTGGCCGAGTATCCGGCCTTCGCCTCGTGTTCGCCATAATTAGGAAATGCCTGCAAAACCGCGGTTTTGCCAGGCCCGTCAAAGTGTATCAGATTGGGTGGTCGCGGCGCTCCTGGGCGAGCCTCAAACTGACCGCTTTTTGCACACTTTCGCGCAGGGTTTCGTCGGCGATTCCGGCCGCCAGCTCGCGGGCCGCCGCCTCGTCTTCGCGGGTCGGCTCGAGAGGGATCGTGCAGGCGCTCCTCGGTGGCCTCCGGAAGCGGTCCCGGCGCGAAGCGAAGCCTTCTCCACGCCGAGCCGCTCGGCGATCTCCTGCGCCCGCTGGCCGAGCTCGAACGCCCACACCGAGTCGGCCGTGTAGACGTGCACGGTGCCGTCGCGCGCGATCCGCGCCGGCCACGCGAACCGCGCGATCCCGGGGCCGACTGCGTCCGGCCAGCGGTCGAGCAGCTCCGGCATGCCGGACTGCGGGCCGAAGCGCGAAGCTCCGTGCGAATGTCGCTACCGAGCCGTTCCAGGTTCCACCTCCACGACCTGCGCCGGCTCCACCGGCAGCGAGGACGCGTGCGTCGTCGTGATCATCGTCTGTCCCATGCCCGCCATCGTGCGCCGCGAGCACCGACGGCGGCCGAGGTCGAGCTCGGAGAGCACGTCGTCGAAGAGCAAGAGCGGGCGTCGGCTCGAGGAGCGACGCCTCCGCCAGCAGCAGCGACAGCACCGCGAGACGCTGCTCGCCCTGCGAGCCGTACTGGCGAAGGTCTCGGTCGCCGCTTGCGATCAACACGTCGTCGAGATGCGGGCCCCGCGCCGGTCGTGCCGCGCTCGAGGTCCCGCGAGAGGCGCGCCTCGAGATCGGCGGCCGTCGGAGGCTCCGCGTCGTACCCGAGCCGTGCGTCGGGCAAGCCGAGCTCACCGGCACGCGCAGCGAACGGCTCTGCAAGCTCGGCGAGTGTCGCCCGGCGGGCGGCGACAAGCTCGGCGGCGAGTGAGGCCGGCGCTCGCTCCACGGCTCGAGAGCCGCACGCTCCGAAAGCCCGAGCTGGACCCGCCGCAGCGCTGCGTTTCGTTGCGCAAGCGTCGCGAGGTAGTCCTGCGGCAGCGATGCGCGGGCGGGAAGAGGCGGGCGAGTGTCGCGGTCGAAGTACGCGCGGCGGGCTGCCGGTCCGCCCTTCACGACCGTCGAGCGATCGGGAGTGAAGACGAGCGTCGCGACCTCCCGGCGAAGAGAGTCTGCCGACGGAAGGCGTGCGCCGTTCAATCGCGTTTCCTTCGCCTGTCCCTCTCGCAGCGTGAGCGAGATGTCGATCGGCGACCGTCGCCGCGCCGGCCGCTCAACGCGACTCGCGCGGCGGTCTCGCCGAAGCGGATGAGCTGTGCATCGTGGCGCGTTCGCGGCGAAAAACCTTGGGTGCCGAGTGGAGCGACTCGAGCAGGTTCGTCTTGCCGGCACCGTTCCGTCCGACGACGAGCACGACGCCGGGCGTGAGCTCGAGGTCGAGCGAAGCGTACGACCGGTACTGACGGAGCGTTACGTGATCGCAGATCAGCCGGCGAGCCGGATCGGCATGATCAAGTACACGTAGTCGGCGGTGTCGCCTTCGAGCACAGCCGGTCGCAGCGGGCTGATCAGCTTGAACGTGATCGACTCGGAGTCCACCGACTCGAGGCCGTCGCGGAGAAACTCGGCGTTGAACCCGATCTCGAGCGGCTCTGCGGAGAACGGTGCAGGCAACGACTCGCGTGCCTCACCGACGTCTTGCGTGACCGCGGACACTGTCAGCTCACCTTCTGCGAAGCGCAAGCGGAGCGGCGAGTTGCGCTGCGCCATCAGCGAGACGCGGCGGACCACGTCGAGCACCTCTTCGCGCGGCAGCGGCAACTCGTGCTCGAACTGCTCGGGCAAGAGCTGCCGGTAGTTCGGGAACTGGCCGTCGATGCGGCGTGTCGTGAGCCACGTCCCGTCGGCGCCGAACACGACGTGGTTCTCGTGCACTCCGAGTTGCACGTCGTCGGCGTTGGCGGCGATCCGCGCGAGCTCTTGCAACGCGCGTGCCGGGATGATCGCCTCGAGCTCGGGCAGCGTCCCGTTCGACGTTCGTCTCCTTGACGGCGAGGCGATACGAGTCGGTCGCCGCCATCACGACCTTGCCCGGCTCGAAGCGAACCAGGATCCCGGTGAGAACAGGGCGGCTCTCGTCACGCGACGCGCTCCGGCCGACGCGGTCGACGGTCTCGACGAGTGCGTCGCGGTCGATGGAGTGCAACGCGACGGCGTCGACGTCCGGGCAGGCGCGGGAAGTCCTCGGACGGAGTACGTGTGCAAGCGGTACGTTCGCGGTTCCTGCGGAGACGACAACGACCGCCTCGTCCGGGTGATGCTCGATCGAGACCTCGCTGTCCGGGCAGCGAACGGGCGATGTCGAGCAGCAGCCGACCGGGGACGACCACGGTGCCTTCGTCTGCCGACCTGGGCGTCGAGCGTACGCGCGCAGCGACACCTCCATGTCGGTGGCTGCGAGGTGAAGCTGGCCCCCTTCGGCGCGCAGCTGGATGCCGCCGAGAACGAGCACTGTCGTTCGCGTCGAGACGCCTCGAGCGACGGTCGCGAGCTTGGCCGCAAGTTCGTCCTTCGCGACGGTAATCCGCAAGCCGGAGCCCACCATTATCTCTGAGTCAATCATCTAATTAAAACCTCGTTGTAGTCATAAGTCCTGTGGGCGGCCGGGGAAACCCGTGCGCGGCCTTAGCACAGACCATTTTCCCTGTGGGGGCGGACGGGGGACAAGTCGGGGTTGCGCACAGGCAGCTGCACTCAGCGGTCTGACGGACGCGAGCTGTGAGTTCTTGGACGAGGTTGTACACAGACCTGTCCTCACGAATCAAGCGCGCGATCTTCGACGTCGCGTGGATGACGGTGGTGTGGTCGCGACCTCCGAATTCCTTGCCGATCTTCGGCAGCGACGAGTCCGTCAGCTCACGCGCGAGGTACATCGCGACCTGACGTGGATAGACGATGTTCTGCGACCGCCGATCGCCTGTCAGCTCGTCGTGCGTCACACCGAAGCGTTCGCAGACGAGCTCCTGGATGCGATCGATCGAGATCTGCGCGCTCTCGCCCTGAGGGAAGACGTCCTTGAGCACGTCCTGAGCGAGATCGACTGACAACGCGCGTCCGGTGAGTGACGCGAACGCGACGACCCGTGTCAGCGCACCCTCCAACTCGCGGATGTTCGTGGAGACGCGCGACGCGATGAACGTCAGGAGCTCCGGGTCGCGGATCTCGATCTGGTCGGACTTGACCTTCTTGCGCAAGATCGCGATCCGCGTCTCGAGGTCGGGCGGCTGGATGTCGGTGATCAGGCCCCACTCGAAACGCGAGCGCAGGCGCTCCTCGAGCGTCGAGATGTCGCGTGGCGGGCGGTCGCTCGACATCACGATCTGCCGGCCGGCTTCGTACAGCGAGTTGAACGTGTGGAAGAACTCCTCCTGGATGCGCTCTTTGTGCTCGAAGAACTGCACGTCGTCGATCAGCAGGACGTCGTAGGTGCGGTAGCGCTGCTTGAAGCCCTTCGATGCGCTTGTCGCGCAGGCTGTTGATGAAGTCGTTCATGAACGTCTCCGACGTGACATACCGGCACGTGAGCCCGCCGCCGTGGTCGGTGACGAAGTTGGCGACCGCGTGGAGGAGGTGGGTCTTGCCGAGGCCCGTGTGCCCGTAGATGAAGAGCGGGTTGTAGGCCTGCGCAGGCGCCTCTGCGACCGCGAGCGCGGCGGCGTGCGCGAAGCGGTTCGACGAGCCGATCACGAACGAGTCGAACGTGTAGCGCGGGTTGATCCCCGCGATCTCCGTCCTCGGCGCGCCGATCTCGAGCTGGAGCGGGCCAGCGCGCTCACGGCGGCAGCCGGTGCCGGCGCTGGGCCTCGGCGCGGCGCGCTCGACCACCTGGAATCGGACGCTGCCGCTCGCTCCCGCCCGCATCGCGGACAGTCGCGCGGACGAGGTCGAGGAAATGGCCTTCGATCCACTCACGCGTGAAGTCGTTCGGCACTGCCACCACGAACGTGTCGCCGTCGATCTTTGCGCCTTCCACCTCGCCGAACCAGGTCGAGTAGGTCGTGTCGTTGAGCGCCTGCCGGAGGCGAGCCGAGACGTCCTGCCAGAAGTCTTCCGCCGTCAGCTCGATCTGTGCTCCACGCGTCGCCAACAGCTCCTTCCGCGTCCTCTGGGGGTTGGCGAGCATAGCAACGTGTGGACCAGCCTCTCAATGAGGATTTCTTGCGCTGTCCGAACCTTGCTCATTAGCCGTATTTGCAGGGATTTCATCGACCCCACATACCTCTCCACAGCTGTGGAAAGGTCGTGTGGAGGAGGCACCCACACGTACGCTTTCCACGGCTTTTCCCCGTGCACAGGCCTGTGGACAACCGAGGCCCAAAACGGTCCGGCTATACTCGCCGCGCGCCGGCGGACTGTCGGCTTCTCTCCCTGTCTGGACGCCCATGAAACGGACCTATCAGCCGAATGTACGCAAGCGGAGCCGCAAGCATGGGTTTCGTGCGCGCATGTCGACGCGCGCCGGGCGTCTGATCCTGAAGCGCCGTCGCGCCAAGGGACGCAAGCGCCTCTCGGCGTGAGCCTCCGTGCAGCGGCGGAACCGCCTCTCACGCTCCCGCGACTTCGACGCCGTGTACCGCCACGGCCGCTCCGCCTCGACGCGCTTCCTGACCCTGTGGTGGTACGAGCGTGAGGAGACGATCGGCGATCCTCGCCTCGGCTTCGCCGTGCCGAAGGCGGTCGGGCCGGCGGTCGTTCGCAATCGAATCAAGCGCCAGCTGCGCGAGATCGTGCGCGCGCGGCTCGAGGGTGTGCCACCGAAGCACGACTTCGTGCTGGTCGTTCGTCAGGGGTTGCCCGATGCGGCGGAGGCGAACGGGCACGAGTGGCTCGCCGCACGTGTCGACGAGATCCTCGGCAAGGCGCTCGGCGGAGTGCCAAGCGAGGTGCGGGAGCCGGCGGAGAGAACGGCATGACCGCCCTTGCGCGCAGCGCCGCGATCCTGCCGATCCGGCTGTACCAACTCCTCGTCTCGCCGCTGCTGCCGGCGAACACGTGCAAGTTCCACCCGTCGTGCTCGGAGTACGCGGCGCTCGCGATCCGTGAGCGCGGTGTCGTGAAGGGGTCGGGTCTTGCTGCCTGGCGTCTGCTGCGGTGCCATCCGTGGTCGCGCGGAGGTGTCGACTACCCGTGATCGTCGCGAGCATTCTGTCGCCGCTCGAGAACGTGATGAAGTCGATTCTCGACTTCTTCCACGCCACGGTCGGGCTTGCCGTGGGCGTGGGCGATCATCGCCGTCACGGTCGTCGTCCGCGTGTGCCTCGTGCCCGCTCGCGGTCCGCCAGATCCATTCGATGCAGTCGCTTCAGGCGCATGCGCCGGAGATGAAGGAGATCCAGCGGAAGTACAAGGGCGACCGGCAGCGCCAGTCGGAGGAGCTGCAGAAGTTCTACAAGGAGAACAACATCAACCCGGCTGCGTCGTGCCTACCGATGCTCGCGCAGTTCCCGGTGTTCATCGCGTTCTACTTCACGCTTCGACATCAGGCGAAGCACATCACCGGCACGTGGCTCTCGGATCGTGCATCTCGACAAGCACGTCATCTCGCACTGGTCGGGCTTCGTTCTGCTCGCGATCTACGCGGGCTCCGCAAATCTCGTCGACGTACTTCATGGGCGCCACGATGGACAAGACGCAGCGGACGGATCATGATGGTGCTGCCGCTCGCGTTCCTGACGGTCGTCTCGCGCTTCCCGACGGGCCTTGTTCTCTACTGGATGACGACGAACCTGTGGACGGTCGGACAGGGCCTGATCACACGCAGATTGATGCCGAAGCCCGGCTCGCGCTGCCGCGCAGCCGACGGGCCCGAAGCGCAGCTCGCGCACGGCCCCCACGGCTCCGGCCCCGGGTCGCCGACGAGAACGGCACCTCGACGCAGGCGCCGAAGCCCGCATCCGGCGGGGCGCCGCGCCGCGTCAAGCGCAAGAAGGGCGGCGCGCGCCGGTGAGCGACGAGGTCTCCGTGGAAGCGACCGGGGAGACCGTCGGCGAGGCCAAGTGGAAAGCGCTGCGCGATCTCGAGCGTCGCGCACCCGGAATCGACTCCTCGACGGTGCGGTTCCAGATCGTGTCCGAGGGCGAGCGCGGCCTCCTCGGCGTCGGGTACACGCCGGCGCGTGTGATCGCTTCGGCGCCTGCATCGGAAAGTCGTGCGCCGGTGGCGGTCACACACGACGAGTCGGAGGTCGCGGCGCATGCACGCACGCTCGTCGAGCATGTCGTCGCCGCGATCGGTGTCGGCGCACATGTCGAGGTGCGCGAGACCGACGACGAAGTGTTCGTCACGTGCGTCGGCGGCGATCCTGCGCTGCTCATCGGCAAGCACGGGCAGACGATCGACGCTCTGCAGTACATCGTCAACGCGTCGACCTTCCGTCACGGCGGCGGGAAGTCCGTCACCGTCGACGCGGCCGGCTACCGCGATCGCCGTCGTGCGACGCTCGAGGGCATCGCACTGCGCGCAGCCGAGCAGGCCGAGGCGGGAGAGCGCATCGCGCTCGAGCCGATGACCGCAGTCGAGCGGAAGGTCGTCCACGAGCGCCTCAAGGAGGTCGGCGGCGTGGAGACGGCAAGCGAGGGAGCCGAGCCGAATCGCTACGTCGTCGTCTTCCCCGCTTGACGACTGGCTCGCCGCGCTGGTCGCGACGCCCGGCCTGACGGCGATCACCGACGTCGCGACCGCGCACGAGCGCCTGGTCGCAGAGTCGCTCGCAGGGCTCGACCTCGTCGCGGGCCGGCCGGGGCCGCTCGTCGACGTCGGGAGCGGCGGCGGCGTTCCGGGCATCCCGCTCGCGCACGCGCTTCCCGAGACGGAGGTGGTGCTGCTCGAGGCCGAGCGGCGGAAGTGCGCATTCCTCGAACAGCACGCGCCGCCGAACGCCCGCGTCGTCTGGGGCCGCGCCGAGGAGCAGGGAGTCGACTGGGCCGGCGTCGCCGTCGCGCGGGCACTCGCGAAACCGCCTGCTGCGGCGGAGTGGTGCCTGCCGCTCGTCCGCGCCGGCGGCGCCGTCGTGCTCTGGGTCGGGCCGTCGGCCGACGCGGACGATGTCGCTGCCGTCGCGGCGCGCATCGCGGGCAGGCTCGTCGAGGCCCCGCCCGGTTACCTCGTGCTCGAGAAGACGGGACCGACACCCGCCGGCTTCCCGCGCCGCACCGGCGTGGCGAAGAAGCGGCCCCTCGCCTGACGTGAGCCGCAACGAGCGGTAAAAGCCGTGCAACCATGCGGGATCAGCGTCCGCTGCCGCGGCTAGATTTGCGTGGTGTCGGCGAGGATCTATGCGTTGGCGAACCAGAAGGGCGGCGTCGGCAAGACGACGACCGCGATCAACCTCGCCGCGTGCCTTGCCGAGGCGGGCGAGCGCGCCCTCGTCGTCGACCTCGACCCGCAGGCCAACGCCACGTCGGGGCTGGGCATGCGCGCGAACGGCACCTCGAGCTACGACCTGCTCGACGGCGTCCCGCTGGCGGAGCTCGCGAAGCCGACACGTTTCGAAAACCTCTTCCTCGTTCCCGCGAGGCCCGAGCTCGCGGGCGCTGCGGTCGAGCTCTCGCAGCGTGACGACGGCGACCAATACCTGGCGCAGGCGCTTGCGCAGGCCGAGGACTTCGACTTCGTTCTGCTCGACTGTCCACCGTCGCTCGGGCCGCTGACCGTGAACGCGCTTGCTGCGGCCGACCGCGTGATCGTGCCCGTGCAGACCGAGTACTTCGCGCTCGAAGGGCTGGCGCAGCTCGTGCAGTCGATCAACCTCGTGAAGACGCGTCTGAACCCACGCCTCGAGCTGGCGGGTGTCTTGCTGACGATGGCGGACGGTCGCACGCGCTTGTCGGCCGACGTCGAGGCCGAGGTGCGCCGCCATTTCGGCGACCTCGTGTTCGCCTCGGTCGTGCCGCGCTCGGTTCGGGTAGCGGAGGCGCCGAGCCACGGCTTGCCGGTGACGCACTACGACCGGCGCTCGCCCGGCGCCGAGGCCTACTGGAAGGTGGCGATGGAGCTTGTCCAGCGCAGGTAGCCCCGCGCCGAGGCGCGGCCTCGGCCGCGGCTTCGAAGTCCTGATCGGGTCGGCCGAGCCGTCGCTCGCCGAGCTGGCGGTCGACCAGATCCACGCGAACGCAAAACAGCCGCGACGGCACTTCGATCCCGAAGCGGTGACCGGTCTCGCCGAGTCGATCCGTGCGCAAGGACTGATTCAGCCCGTCGTGGTTCGGCCTCGGTTGGAGGGCGGCTACGAGCTGATCGCGGGTGAGCGGCGCTGGCGTGCGGCGCGCGAGGCCGGCATTGCGACTGTGCCCGCTGTCGTGCGGGAGGCCGACGATCGCGACTCGCTGTTACTCGGGCTCGTCGAGAACGTCGCGCGCGAGGATCTTTCGCCGATCGAGGAAGGTCGCGCCTATGCGGTGCTGATCGACGAGTTCGGCCTGTCGCTCGGCGAGGTCGCCGAGCGCGTCGGCAAGTCGAAGCCGACCGTCTCGAACCGCATTCGGCTCCTCGAGCTACCGGACGACGTGCTCGACCTGCTCGCACGCAACGAGCTGTCCGAGGGCCACGCTCGCGCGCTGCTCGCCGTTCCGGATCACGACGCCCGGCGCCGGCTGGCGCGACGCATCGTGCGAGAGGGGCTCTCGGTGCGGTCGGCCGAGCGTGCGGCGAAGGCCGTGGGCGCCCGCACGCGCGAGCGTCGCACGAGTGCCGTCGACCCGGCGGTTGCGGGCCGTGTGCGGGAGGCGTTCCGGGCGCTTACAGGGTTCGATGCGAAGGTCGGTGCGGCTGGGCTCCGGGTCGAAGTCGACGGCGACACCGAGCTCGAGGAGCTCGCGGAATCGCTCGAGCGGCTGCTCGCCGGCCGCCACGCTGCGTAACCGCCGCTCGGGCCGGTGCGTTGCACCGGTGTGAACGGGCTCTGGCTGGACGACATCGAGTCGCTCGAGGCGATCTCCCAGGACACCGAGACGCGGCGGCTCCTGCTGCGCATGGCGCGACCTGGCGCGCCGCGGTCGGCTGCAACCGTTCCTCCGCGAGCTCGACGCCGACGCGGAGCTCGACCTGCAGACGAAGCGGTCGCTGGCGGAGCTCGCTGAGGACGAGATGCTGTTGCACGCCGTCGAGGACTACGTCCACCGCACCGCGTCGCTTCACTGACGTCACGTCAGTCCGGCGGTGAGCATCGCGGAGCACCAGGACGCACGAGCGAACCCGGCCGTGTAGGCGCCCCATCAGTGGGCGATCCTGGATTCGAACCAGGGACCTCCGCCTTATCAGAGCGGCGCTCTAACCAACTGAGCTAATCGCCCGAGCGCGCGCATGATACCGACCGCGGGTTCAAGCTCTCAGGGCGGCGGTAATCTAGGAACGATGGTCGAGATGTCGATCTACGGGGTCTCGTTCGACCTCGTCGGCAAGCAGCCGATCGTGCTTCTGAAGACGGCGGACGGCAACCGCTACCTCCCGATCTGGATCGGGCATCCCGAGGCTGCGGCGATCCTCATGAAGCTCCAAGGGGCGAGCGCGCCTCGTCCGCTGACACACGACTTGCTCGTCAACATTCTCGGCGAGCTCGAGGTCGAGGTCGTCCGTGTCACGGTGACCGAGCTTCGCGAGAACACGTTTCACGCGTCGATCACGATCGCGCAGAATGGCAACGAGCTCGAGATCGATTCCCGCTCGTCGGACGCGATCGCGGTGGCGGTGCGCGCGCAGGTCCCCATCTTCGCGGCCGACGACGTGATCGAGGACTCGGCGATCGAGATGGAAGGTGACGAGGTGAACGAGGAGGAGATCGTCGACGAGTTCAAGCGCTTCCTGGACCGCGTCTCGGCGGAGGACTTCGCGGAGGCGGAGGAGCTTGCCGAGACCGACGAAGAGCCCGAGCCGGACGACGACTAGCCATGCAGCTCGCGCTTGATGAGCGCGAGCAGCTCGGCATAGAAGCTGCGTAGCCCGTTCTCGGAGAGCGGTCCTGGGTTTGCCTGCACGCGTTCGTCGATCATGCGCCGCTCGCGGTCAGGGTCGAGGAACGAGAGCCCGTGCTCGTCCTTGTGGCGCTTCAGTCGCGTCACGACGTCAAGCCGCCGGTTCAGCGCAGCGAAGATCTCGCCGTCGAGGCGGTCGATCTCGGTGCGCAGCTCGTTCAGCACCCGGTCGCTGTCGTCCGGCCGGCTCATGTGTAGACGTACACCGCCGAGCCCTCCGGAATGTCGGCGTACACGGTCTGCGCCACCCACATCGGGATGCGCGCGCAGCCGTGCGACGCGGGATACGGCGGTACGTCTGGATAGCCGTGCACTGCGAAGCCGCGGAGGAAGTAACTCGGGTAGTAGAGGACCCAGTCGAAGCCGGCCACCTTGCGGTAGACGTGCCACTCACCGACCGGCGTGTTGCCCGTTGCGCCTGTCGACGTGGCGACGATCAGCGCCACCTTGCCGTCACGAACGATGAAGATCACCTGCCGCGTCTTGTCGACTTCGACATGGTTTCCGCCGTAGCGGGCACGCGGAATCGTCGCGGTGAGGAGCCGACGCCACACGGCCGCCGTCGCGATGCCGGTGCGTGGCAGGCCCGTGATCTTCTGGAATGCGTATAGCGCCTCCGTGTCGTCGTCTCCGAAGACACCGTCCACCTGCACGGCGTAGTGGAGAACCGCCAGCCGTTGCTCGAGCGCAAGCACCGACGGCCCGTGGCTACCGGGGCCGAGCGTCGGCTGGACGACCGGCACCGTGAGCGTTCCCGTGACGGCCGCATACCCGGGCGCCGGCCGGCTTGTCACGCGCAGGCGGGCGACGTGTGCGTCCCGCGTGTCGATGTGCGGGACGGTGACGGTGCCCGACGAGGCCGGGTGGAGTGTTGCGACGACTGCGACGCGGGAGCCGACGATCGGCGTTCCACGCGCGGTGAGCGTCAGCGTCGGCACGACGAGCGTGGTCGCCGCCTCGGTCACGTTGCCGGCGTGGACACGCCACGGGCCGGGTGAGAGAACGCGCACTCGGAGCGTGCCGTGCTCGAAGCGGCGACCTCGATAGGTGACGGGGATCCGCGGCACGACCGAGGCCTGCAATGCGACCCACTTCGCGTAGCGCGCGCGGTGCGGCGCGCGCACCGTCAGGGTGATCGAGGTGACCGGCCCGACTTTGTCCACGCCCTCGTCGCTCGTCAGCGTCGGCCGCCACGAGCCGGCGGCGAACACGTGCTGCACCGACTGCCCGGTCGCCGTCGACCCGTCGCCGAAGCTCCACGTGTAGCCGGCGGACGAGCACTGCGCTGTCAGGGTGACCGTGAGCGGAGCTGATCCCTCGAGCGGCGTCGTCGTCACGCCGCAGCCCGCCCGGGCGACCGGCGCGAACACAAGGGCGACGACCCCGACGACCGCCATGCGACGCACCGGCTGAATGTAGACGAACGATCTCGTTCGTCTACCCCTTCAACGTCACTGCGAGGACCAGTGCGAGGAGGTTGAACGTTCCGTGCAGCAGCATGCCCGGGAAGACACTCCCTGTTCTCGCACGCACCCACGCCAGCAGGCCGCCGAACAGGACGACGATCGGCAACTCGAGGACGAGGCCGTGCGAGAGCCCGAAGAGCAGGGCGATGACGACGATCGCCGTGCGCTCTCCGTACGGCTCGAGCAGCGAGTAGCCGAGGCCGCGGAACGTCAGCTCCTCGACGAGCGGGACGAGCGTGCAGATGACGATCCCGTTCGCGATGTAGACGCCGGCGTGCTGCGGCTCCCAGTGGGTCGGGGTCAGCTTCTGTTCGTTCCCCGGCCGGACGAGTCGCGTCGTAGACGATCTCGAAGACGATCACGGTGACGAAGGAGATCGCGATCAATGCCAGGGCGCCGGTGGCTGATCGCGGGCGCCGCAGCGCGAATCGCCAGAGCGAGAACCCGGCGATCGCGAGCATGATCCCGAGGAACACGACTTCCTGGCCGATCGAGGCCGCGAAGAACGTCCACGAGTAGAGCGGCTCCGCCGGTTGTGCGGCCGACGAGGCGTAGCGGCTCCCGTACTGGAGCGCGATCAGCGCCAGGACGAATGCGAGCCAGACCGCGAGGCGCGTCGAATCGCCCCTACCATTGAGGGGCGCCGTGCCGAAACGCCTCTTCACTCCGGCCGAGGCTAACAGCGCGCTCGGTGAGGTGCGCGCCGTCGCCGAACGTCTGGTCGAGCTCCGTTCGCGGATGCGCGAGCTCGTCCAGGCACAGGGGTCGCTCGTGACCGCGATCGGCGGGAACGGCGGCGGGTACGCGGCCAGCGACTTGAATGCCGCGCAGGCCGAGCTCGAGCAGCTCGGCGAGCATGCAGCCGGCTGTGTCACCGAGCTCGACGAGCTTGGCGTCTTCGTCAAGGATCTCGATCTCGGCCTGCTCGACTTCCCCGCTTTCCACGAGGGCGTGAGGTCGAGCTCTGCTGGCACGTCGGCGAGGCGAGCGTCGCGTATTGGCACGAGCTCGGTGCGGGCTATGCCGGGCGGAAACCGATCGACTGGGTCGAATAGGGCGCTCCCGTGTCCGATTCCTGGCAGAGAGTGGTGATCGCGATCGGCGTGATCGCGATCACGGCCGTTGTCGCGAAGATCGTCGACTGGCGGATCTCCCGACGGACGCTCGCGCCGGAGGTGGCGACACGGTACGGCGTGCTCCGCCGCGCCCTCTTCGCGCTGATCGTCTTCGTGGGCATCCTGTCGGCGCTGCTCGTGATCCCGCAGGTTCGCGCGATCGCGGGCGGCGTGCTCGCGTCTTCGGCGGTGATCGGCATCGTGATCGGCTTCGCGAGCCAGCGCACGATCGGCAACGTCGTCGCGGGTGTCCTGATCGCCGTGTCGCCAGCCGCTTCGCCTCGGTGACGAAGTCGAGGTGGAGGGCGTGAAAGGGATCGTCGAGGAGATCGGCCTCACCTACACCTGGCTGCGCACGCGCGACGGCGACCGCCTCGTCGTCCCGAACGAGCGGCTCGCATCGGAGACGATCCGCAACTCGACGATCCGGAGCGCGCACACCGTGGTCGAGGTCACGGTGCAGGTTCCGGCCGCAGACGTCCGCCGCACTCGTCGCGCTGCTTGGTGCCGAACGGCGACGCAGGTGCTCGTGACCGACCTCACCGCCGACACGGCCACGATCGTCGTCCGCAAGCATGTCGACGACGAGCCGTCCGCCGACCGTGCTGCGAGCGATCTTCGCCTCGAGCTCGCCGATCGGCTTGCACAGGAGCACGCGTGACCGCGCGGCGGCGGCGTCAGGACGACCTCGACTTCATCCTCGCGCACCGCGGGCGCAAGCGGAAGCGCGCCGGCCGTGTGAACCGCCGTCGCCGCGCCGGCGTGATCGCGGGCACGATCGCGATCGTGCTGGCGGCGATCGTCGCCGCACTCGGGCTCGGCGCGGGTGCCGCGCTGACCGCCGGCTGCGATCTGAACTCGCTCCGGCCGGTCGACATCGGCCAGAACTCGTTCGTCTACGCCGACGACGGCTCGCTGCTCGGCAGGATCCCGGCCGACCGCAACCGCGAGCCGATTCGCATCGCGAACATGACACCGTGGCTTCCGAAAGCGACGGTCGCGATCGAGGACCGCCGCTTCTGGCAGCACGGCGGGGTCGACTACGTCGGCATCGCGCGTGCCGCGTGGACGGACGTGACCGAAGGGAAGGCGGTACAGGGCGGCTCGACGATCACGCAGCAGCTGGTGCGCAATCTCTACACGGGGAGCCAGAAGACGTTCAGCCGCAAGCTGCGTGAGGCGTGCCTCGCGATCAAGCTTTCGCGCAAGTGGTCGAAGCAGCGGATCCTCGACACGTACCTGAACACCGTCTACTACGGCAATCACGCCTACGGCGTCGAGGCTGCGGCGCAGACCTACTTCTCGAAACCCGCGCGCGAGCTCACGCTCGCCCAGGCTGCGTTGATCGCAGGCCTGCCGCAGGCGCCGTCGATCTACGACCCGTTCCACGACCCGCAGGCGGCGCTCGCTCGACGAAACGAGGTGTTGAGCGCGCTGCTGAGAGCGAACGACATCACGCTCAGCCAGTACGACAGCGCCGTCCGGCAACGGGATCTTCACCTCAAGCCGGGCAAGATCTATGCGCAGCATTCGAGAGCCGTACTTCTTCTCGTACGTGATCGACGAGCTGGAGAAGACGTACGGCGCGAACACGGTGCGTGAAGGCGGCCTCAAGGTCTACACGACGATCGATCCCCGTCTGCAGCGCCTCGCGCAGAAGGCGATCCTCGACGTCCTGCCGTACAAGACCGATCCGGCTGCGGCGATCGTCTCGGTCGAGCCGGGCACCGGCGCGATTCGCGCGATGACCGCTGTCGTGCGCACGAAGGGGAACCAGTTCAATCTCGCGGCGCAATCCGCACGACAGGCCGGGTCGACGTTCAAGACGTTCGTGCTCGCGTCCGCGATCGAACAGGGAATCGATCCCGACACGACCTACTACACCTCGGCGCCGTTCACGTGCACGTCGGGTGCCTGGTGCAGTGAAAGCGATCCGTGGGTCGTGCACACCTACGGGGACACCTACAGCGGCCCCGAGTCCGTCACGCGCGCGACGCTGCAGTCGGACAACACGATCTACGCTCAACTGACGCTCGACGTCGGGCCGAAGTACGTGTGGCAGATGGCGCATCGCCTCGGCGTGCACATGGATCCGGACAAGCCCGTCGCCTCGATCGGTCTCGGCGCACTCGCGGTGTCGCCGCTCGACATGGCCACCGCCTACGCCACGTTCGCGAACATGGGCGTGTACGCAAAGCCGACGGCGATCACCAAGGTGATCCTCCCGACCGGGAAGGTCGACAGCGACTCGGGCTGGGGCAAGCCGCAGACCAAGCGCGTCGTCTCGCAGGGCGTCGCGTGGAAGGTCAACGACGTGCTGCAGCAGAACGCCGAGTACGGCACCGGCGCGGGCTCCGGCGACGGCATCCACCCGAACGCCGGGAAGACCGGGCACGACCGAGAATCACGCCGACGCGTGGTTCGACGGCTACACACGCCAGCTCTCGACGGTCGTCTGGATGGGGTATCCCACGGGAGAGATCCCGATGCTCGACGTGCACGGCGAAGCGGTCGCGGGTGCCACGTTCCCGGTGCCGATCTGGCACGAGTACATGGCGGCGGCTCTCTGGCACCATAAGGTGCTCGACTTCCCGACGCCGGACAAATACCCGGTCTGGAAGAGCATCGTGCACGGTGACTACGGCTACCTCGGCTCCTACGGCACGACGACGACGACCACGACGACGACCACGGTCGTGGCGCCGCCCAAGACGCACACGCCGCCGCCGCACGATCCATCGCCGTCGGCGGGCGGGACGAAGCCGGTGGCGCCGCCCGCGCGGCCGACCGCGAGCGGCACGCCGCCGCACGTCGTTCCCTAGGGCGTCGTTGACGCTCCCGTCGTCGTTGCGACGGTGGTCGTCTGCTCCGCTGTCGTCGTCTCTGGTGAGGTCGTCGTCTCTGCTGTCGTCGTCGTCGCCGGCGGCGCGGTCGTCGTCTCGGACGTGGTCGTCTGTTCGACGGTCGTGGTCGGCGCCGTCGTTGTTTCCGCTGTCGTCGTCGGTGCGGTCGTCGTCTTCGGCAGTCGTCGTCGGCGACGTGCTCGTGGCGGGCACCGTGGTCACGGTCGCCGCCGGCGCGGTTGTCGTGGGTGCCGTCGTCGTCTGCTCGGTGGAGGCGGGGATCATCGGCACGTGCGGCGGCGGGGACGGTTTGGCGTTTCCGCCGGTGAGCAGCACCGCGAGGACGACGCCTCCGAGCAGCAGCGCAGCGGCGACGACCGCCGCGAGCACGACCGGCCGCCGGGACGACCGGGCGGGCCGCAGCACGCGGGTCGCCTCTGTCGCCGCGCCTGCCACCGCAGGCAAAGCGGCGAAGGCCAACGTCGTCTGCGTGTCGGCGCCGCGCAGCAACTCGAGGAGCGCATGTCCGTCGCGCGGGCGCGCCGCCGGGTCCTTGGCGAGCGCCGACATCGTCAGCGACGCGAGCTCGGCCGGCGCGTCCGGCCGCAGCATGCGGACGTCGCGTGGCGGCTCGTCTCGGTGCATGCGGACGAGCTCCATCGCATTCTGCGATGCGAACGGCAACGCACCCGTAAGCATCCGGTAGAGCATGACGCCGAACGAATAGACGTCGCTTTGCGGGCCGGCAGGCTCGCCCGATGCCTGCTCCGGTGAGATGTATGACGCGGTGCCGAGGACGGTGCCGGTCTCCGTCAGCGTTCCGGTCCCGCCGAGCCTCGCAATCCCGAAGTCGGCGATCTTCGCTCGCGACTCGCTGTCGAACAGGATGTTCGCGGGCTTGAGGTCGCGATGCACGAGCCCTCGCTCGTGTGCGTGCTCGAGGCCCGCCGCGATGTCGAGCGCGATGCGGCGGGTCTCGTCGTCTGCGAGCGGCGCGCGCTGCCGGAGCACGTCCTCGAGCGAGCCGTTCGGGAGGTACTCGAGCACGATGTAGCGGCGCTCGTCTGTTCGCCCGTAGTCGTAGACGGCGCAGATGTTCGGGTGCGAGAGCGCGGCGGCGGCGCGGGCTTCTCGTTCGAACCGCTCGCGGTCGGCGGTGGGCGCGAGCGTCTTCAGGGCCACGTCGCGGTCGAGCTCGTCGTCGTGCGCGAGCCAGACGGCGCTCATCGCGCCGCGGCCCAGCGGCTCGAGCAAGCGATAGCGCCCGGCGATCGGCTCCTCCGACATCGTGGCGGGATTATGGTGCGCGCGGTGTCACGCCTTCCGACCATCGACGAGGCGCTTGCGCTCGTGCTCGGGTCCGTGCAGCCGCTCCCGGCGGAGGAGGTCGCGGTCGCGGACGCGGCCGGCCGTGTGCTTGCGGAGGACGCCGTGTCACCGGTCGACCTGCCGCCGTTTCCCAGCTCGGCGATGGACGGACATGCGGTCCGAGCCGGCGACACACCTGGCGCGCTGCGCATCGTCGGCCAGTCGGCGGCGGGGCTGCCGGCCGACCGCCGGCTCGAGGCGGGCGAGGCGATTGCGATCTCGACGGGTGGCGTCGTGCCCGACGGCGCAGACGCGGTCGTCCCCAGCGAGCTCTCAGAGGACCGCGGAGGCGGCGAGCTACGCGTGCCGGAGACGGCCGCCGGCGTCAACGTCCGCCCGCGCGGCGGCGATGTCGTCGCGGGCGACCTGGTCGTGCGCGCGGGTGTGCGGCTCGGCCCCGCTCAGGTCGGTGCCCTCGCCGCCTGCGGCATCGCCGTCCTTCGGTGCGGGCGCCGGCCCCGCGTGGCGGTCGTGCCGACGGGTACCGAGCTTCGGCCGCCGGGCGAGCCGCTCGCGCCGGGCGAGATCTACGAGTCGAACTCGCTTCTGCTCGCGGCGCAGATCCGGTCGGCAGGTGCCGAGGCGGAGCTCTTCACCCCTGTCGCCGACGATGCCGTCGAGACGCGCGACGTGCTCGAGCGTGCGCTCGCCGCGGACGTCCTCCTGACGTCGGGCGGTGTCTCGGTCGGCCCGCACGACTTCGTGCGCGAGGCGCTCGCGCAGCTCGGCGCCCACGAGGTGTTCTGGCGCGTTGCGGTGAAGCCGGGCAAGCCGGTCGCATTCGCGACGCGCGGCGCGACGCTCGTCTTCGGGCTGCCCGGAAACCCGGTGTCGTCGCTCGTCGCTTCGAGCTCTTCGTGCGCCCGGCGCTGCTGGCGTTGCAGGGCACCGCGGCGCCGCAGCCACGGTTCGAGCAGGGAACGCTCGCTGTCCGGCTGCGAGCGGGGTGCGGATCGGGACGAGCTCGTGCGCGCACGCATCGAACAGGGTGACGCCGGTCCTCTGCTCCGGCCCGTCGCCGGCCAGGAGTCGCACATGATCGCGCGGGCCGCGACCGCCGACGCGCTCGTGCTCGTTCCACGCGGCACGGGCGAGCTACCCGCAGGTGCGCACGTCAGCTTTTTGCGTGTGTAGTGCGCGGCGGCCGGCTCGCGCTCGCAAGGGTGTATGGCCGCCCTCCGCGCGGTGCGACCGCGACGAGGCGCGCGTCGACGATGTAGCGATGCGTCGCGAAGAAGCGTGGGTGACACGCCTGCAGTCGCAGAATCTCGCTGGCCGTGGTTCGCGAGGACCGAGAGTTCGGTGGCGGGAACGATGTAAGTGACGCGTACACGCGATAGGTGAACGTCGCCGTACGGCATGTCGAAGCGTCATCGTAGTCACCGACGCGAATGGTCGTTGATCTCGGCGAACGGCGCGAGATACGTCGTGCGGTGCCCGGCGACGTAGATCAGCTGGCCCTCGCCCGGGAGGCCGCTCGGCAGGTAGTGGCCCGGCCCTTTCTTCAGACGCGCCTCGTCGGTGCCCTGGACGACGACCATCTTCAGCCCGATGCGGCCGATCCGGATGCGCCCGACGGGGTCGCCCGTATGCAGCGTGCGCGCATAGGTGCGCGCCTCGACCGCGACCTCGCGCTCGACGACCGCCAAGTCGCGATGCGCCGGCGGCGCAGGCTTGAGCAGTGGGCGAAACGCCGCAACGCGTTGCTCGTAGTCGTGTGACAGCCGCGCTTGCTCGAAGTGCGTGTAGATCGCGGTGAACGGGTCCTGCCACTGCCACACGACACGACCCAGATCGAGCAAGCAGAGCGCCGCCGGCGATCAGGAACGTGCTGAGCAGGCGAACTGCGCGCCGCATCACTCCTCGCTCACGTTCCGGCGGCACGCCGCTGTGCCTGGGCTCGCCGTCTCTGCGCGTGCGCACGGTCATAACCACTGTACGTACGACCTCGCGAATCGGTCCCCGCGGCGGGCGGTCGGCCGGCATCGGGGTAGGGCGAATAGCGATTGAGCGGTGACCGCGATGAGTTGTGCTGCGCAGGCGGCGCCGGCCAGTGTGATCGCGACCGCCGGGAGGTGCACGTACCCGAGCGACGCGAGCTCGACGAGATACCACGGCGCGTCGAAGCCGAGACCGAACCGAATGCCGAGCGAGAGCAGGAGCAGCGCCGGTCCTGTCAACCCGGCGAGCAGGACGAGCAGTGCCGCCGGCCCGCGCCGCTGCCGCACGATGCGGCAGCCAGAGCCACGCGTGCACCGGCGGCAGGAAGAAGAGGAGCGCATACGGGTTCGTTGCCAAAACGAGCAACGAGACGATGCCCAAGCCCGAGCAGCGCCGCCGTCTGGCCGGCGAGCCGCTCGTCGGCGCCGACGTGGCGCCGCGGCGCGAGCCGCGGCCGCGCGAGGAGCCAGGCCAGGAGCGACACGAGTCCCAGCGCGAGCAGCGAGAGCACGGGCCAGTTGCCCGCCGTCGCCGTCGCCGGGTTCGGCGGACGCGCGGCGCCCTGACGGCCACGCACCGAGCGCGCGGAGCAGCGTAGAAGGCGACGCCGACGAAGAGCCACACGAAGAGCCGGCTGCGCAGACTCGAGATCGCCGGGAGCAGCGGGATGTGCCGGCGGCGGCAGTGTGCGAACAGGTCGACGACGGTGACGACGAACGGGAACGAGCAGCGAGACGAGCAGCAGCTCGATGGCCCAGCCGCGAACGATGCGGCCGCCGGTCCAGCACGTACGTCGTCGTGCCGGGCGCGAGCCCGAGGCCCTGGTCGAGCGAGCCGACGAGCTGCTGCGCTGCACGGCCGAGCTGCGCTGAGGTGCGCGGCGGAGAGCGAGTCGCACGGTCGGTGAACGCCTGCGGCGGGCGGGCGCCCGAGGTCGTGAGCGTGAGCGACGGGAATGCCGCGCGCGACGAACGGGCCCTGTTCGTAGAGCGTGAACGGGAAGCCGAGATCGATCAGCTGGCCGAGGACGCTGGCGCGGCCGGGCGCGACGCCCGTCTGCTCACGCGACCCGGTGCGATGCGGTCTCGACGAGCGACCGCGGCCGGCGAGCGCGGCGCGTCACCGGCGATCTCGAGTGCGCGGCGCGCCGCGGCCGCCGATCGCGGTGAGGTCGATCGACCGCGACGACGGGCAACGGCGGGTGTGCCGCGAAGCGCTCCGCGCCGAGACCGCCGAACGCGCCGCCGTCGGTCGAGAGGAACACGATCGTGTGCGCGGAGCGAACGCCCTGCGCAGCGCCGGCGCGACTCGGCGTACCCGCGCGCGAGCTCGACGAGGGCCGCGGTGCCGCTCGCGTTGTCGTTCGGCGCCCGGCCCGGCGCCGGTGTCGTCGCGATGTGCGAGCACGACGATCGCGTCTGCCGCGACTGCCCCGGTGCGACGGCCCAAAGGTTGTGCAGCTGGACGTGTCCAAGTCCAGGCACGCGTTGCGCCACGTGTCCGACGAGACCTTGAGGTTGTACTGCCGCATCTGGTCGCGAAACCACTGCGACGCACGGAGCGAGCCCGGCCCGCCGGGTGAGCGATCCGGGAAGTCGTCCCGACAGGTCGAGTCGCAAGCGCGACGCGCAGCCGTGCCGTCGAAGTTCGCGGGCAGCACCGGCGCCGGCAGCGGGCCCGGCCGCGCGAGGCTGAAGAGCAGCACGATGAGCGCGAGCGCGACGACGGCGTACGAGGCGCGGTAGAGACGGGCGTTGACCGGCCGTTCGAGCGAGCCGCGACGGGCGCGCGCTCGCCGAGAAGGAAGTCGGGATCGCCGCCATCTCGGGGCTATCCTGGCAGCGCGGCCCGGACGATGCCCGACGCTTCTCCCACGATCCTGCTCGTCGACGACGAAGACGCCGTCCGGCAGGCTGCTCGCCTTCCCGCTCGAGAAGGACGGGTACGCTGTTGTCCAGGCTGGCGACGGCGAGGAGGCGCTGCGCGTCTTCGCGGCGCAGCCGTCGACCTGGTCGTGCTCGACCTGATGCTGCCGCGCCTCGATGGGCTCGAGGTCTGCAAGCGGCTGCGGGCGACGAGCACCGTGCCGATCATCATGCTGACCGCCCGCGACGACGAGCTCGACAAGGTGCTCGGGCTCGAGCTCGGCGCCGACGACTACATCACGAAGCCGTTCTCGATCCGCGAGTTCCGGTCGCGCGTCCGTGCGCTGCTTCGCCGCGCCCGCGCGCCGCACGTCCCGGTCGGCGAGGCCGACGAGCGGATCGAGCTCGACGGCCTCGTGATCGACGTCCCGCGGCGGACGGTCGAGGTGCGCGATGAACCGGTCGCGCTCACGTACGTCGAGTTCGAGCTCCTTCGTGCACTCGCCTCGAGCCCGGGACGGGTCTTCAGCCGGCGCATGCTCCTCGAGGCGCTCTGGAAGAGCGCCGACTACCGCGATCCGCGCACGATCGACGTGCACGTCCGCCACCTCCGCGAGAAGCTCGAGGCCGAGCCGCGGACGCCCGAGTACATCCTCACCGTGCGCGGCGTCGGCTACCGGTTCCGCGACCGATGAGCCCGTTGCAGGGCGTCGGTGGCCGGCTCGCGCTCGCGCTTGCTCACGATCGTGGCCGGCGTGCTCGTCGTCGTCTACCTGATCGTCGTCCCGTCCTACCAGCGCTCGCTCGAGAACACTGCGCTGAGCAGCCTGGCGTTGGCGCTGCGCCGGAAGTCGTCGGCCCAAGTTCCCGGCCGACGCCGATCCAACAGCAGCCCTACGTGCTCGAGATGGCCCCTCGCGTCAACGCCCGTGTGGTCGTGTTTCAGGTGCTGTCGCCGCCGGAGGGCCGCTCGAGCCGCACGGCCGACTCGAGTCTCGACCAGAGCTCGGCGTCACTCGAGCGAGACCCGGTGGCCGACGCGCAAGCCGGCACGCGACGCTCGCCCGCGGCATCGTGAGCCGGGACGACCAGCGCTATGCCGAGGTGGCGTTCCCGGTGCAGACCTCGGTCGTCCTCCTGGCGGCGCCGCTGCACGATCAGCTCCAGACCGTCGCGCTCGTCCGGCGCCGGGTCTTCATCGCGGGTGCGATCGCGACAGCCTTCGCGATCCTCGTCGGCTACGCGGGCGCGAGCCTCTTCGCGCGCCGCCTACGCCGGCTCGAGGCTGCCGCAGAGCGGATCGCCGCCGGCGACTTCGACGAGCCCGTGATCGATCACGGCGGAGACGAGGTGGGCCAGCTCGCCCGCACGTTCGAGCGGATGCGCCTGCGCATCGCCTCGCTCGACCGCGCCCGCGGCGCGTTCATCGCGAATGCGTCGCACGAGCTCCGGACGCCGCTCTTCTCGCTGGGCGGCTATCTGGAGCTGATGGACGAGCCCGGTCTGGACGCGGACACGCGCGACGAGTTCCTGGCGCAGATGCGTGAGCAGGTGGCCCGGCTCGGCGAAGCTCGCGACGGATCTGCTCGACCTGTCGCGGCTCGATGCGGGCTGGATGACGGTGGCGTCCGAGACCGTCGACCTGACCGCGCTCGCCGGCGAGCTCGCAGGGCGAGTTCGCGCCTCGCGCCTCCGCGGCCGAGCACCTGCTCGAGGTCGAGCTCGGGCCGCCGGCCGAGGCGCGGGGTGACGAGGAGCGGATCCTGCAGATCGGCCGGATCCTGGTCGAGAACGCGATCGTTCACACCCCGGCCGGAACGACCGTTCGCCTGGAGCACCGACGACCGAGGGCGGTCGCAGCTGCGCTCGCGGTCGCGAATGACGGCCCCGCGATCCCGGCCGAGGCGCAGAGCCAGATCTTCGAGCGGTTCTTCCGCCTGGACGGTGGCCGCGCCTCCGGGAGCGGGCTCGGGCTGGCGATCGCGCGCGAGCTGGCCGAGGTGATGGACGGGCGGCTCGAGCTCGTCTCGGGCTCGGAGGGCACCCGCTTCACGCTCGTCCTGCACGCCGAGCGGATCGAGGCGCCGAAAACCGTGAAAACGGCGCAACCCGTGTCCTAGAGCGGAAAACCGCTCCGCGGCTCGCCGCGTATAGTGGCACACGGTGCGTCGGAGCCCCCTGGCCGTGCTCGTGCTCGCCGCCGCTTTCCTGGGCGGCCTCGTCGCGTTCGTCGGCGCGAAGGCGACCGGCGGACTGCACGGCGGGACGCGGACGGTCGTCCTGGCCGAGACCGGGCCGGTCGCCGGTGTCGGCTCGCCCGTGGTGGCCGCGAAGCCGCTGCTCGGGAACGGCTTCCAGCCCGCGCAGATCTACCGGGCTCGGTCCGCGGGCGTCGTCACGCTGATCTCGTACTTCGATGCGCCCACGAGCCCGGATGCGCGCGTCGGCCAGGGGTCGGGCTTCGTGGTCGCGGGCGACGGGACGATTCTGACGAGCGCGCACGTCGTGACCACTGCAGGCCAGGGCACCGGCGCGATCACACGCGCGCGCACTGTCTACGTCGCCTTCGCCGACGGCGACCGCGTGGTGGCGCGGATCGTCGGCTACGACCTGTACGACGACGTGGCGGTCGTGCGCGTCGATCCCTCGATGCATGCGCTCGATCCTCTCCCGCTCGGCCGCTCCTCGCGCGTCGTCGTCGGCCAGCCGGTGGCCGCGATCGGCAGCCCGTTCGGGAATGCCGACTCGCTCTCGGTCGGCGTCGTCTCGGCGATCCAGCGCTCGATTCCCTCGCTGACGACGCGCTACGACCTGATCGACGCGATCCAGACGGATGCGCCGATCAACCACGGCAACTCCGGCGGGCCCCTGCTGGACGCGCGTGGCCGCGTGATCGGGATCAACGCTCAGATTCGCTCGAGCGGGGCCGGCTCGGGGTTCGAGGGTGTCGGCTTCGCCGTTCCGATCGACTCGGCCCGTCGCTCGATGGAGCAGCTGCTCGCGACGGGCACCGTTCGCTATGCGTACGTCGGCATCAAGACCGAGGACCTGACCCCCTCGATCGCGAAGAAGTTCGGCTACGCAGCGACCCAGGGCGCCCTGGTGGACAGCGTCGTTCCCGGCTCAGGGGCTGCGAAGGCGGGTCTCCTCGCCGGCACACGAAACGAGGCGTTCGAGGGGCTCGGCGTGCGGGTGGGTGGTGACGCGATCGTCGCGATCGACGGTCAGCCGGTTCGCAATGCGGAGGACGTCGTGCGGATTGTTGCAAATACGCTGTTGCCCGGTGAGGTCGCACGGTTCACGGTCGTTCGTGGGCAGCAGCGACGTGTCGTCAAGATCAAGCTCGGCGAGCGCCCGCCGGGTTAGGAACCGCCCGCACCGGGTAGGCCGGAGGCGGGTGAGAGAATTCGGCAGAATCCCCGAGGTTTGTCTTCCGAATCCGACGGGTACAGCGGGCGAGGCATGACGGGCTCGACCCACGGCGACGCGCACGCGATCACGCTGACGATCCCGGCGAAGCCGGAGTTCATCACGCTCGGGCGGCTCGCGTTGACGGGGCTCGCGCGCAGCCGGCCTGAGCCGTTCTCGCCGGAGGTGGTGGGCGACCTCAAGCTCGCGCTGACGGAGGCGTGCACGAACTCGGTGCGCCACGCCTACGCAAACGGCGAGGGGCTCGTCGAGATCTCGTACGTGCTGCACCCGGACCGGCTCGTCGTCGAGGTGCGCGACCAGGGTGGCGGCTTCGCGCCGGCTGCTGTCGACGCGGCGCGCGATGAGGACGAGCTGGCCGAGGGCGGTCTCGGGATCGCCATCATCGACGCGCTCGCCGACGAGCTCGAGATCGGCGACGTCGCAGGCGGCGGCTCGCGGCTCCGGTTCGTCAAGCGCTTCGACTAGAGCCCAGCGACCGACGCGTGGCCCATCGCAGGCAGTTGATCGTTGTCTCGAACCGCGGGCCCGTCACCTACGAGCGCGACCAGGACGGCGCCCGGGTCGAGCGGCGCGGCGGCGGCGGCCTCGTGACCGCGTTGCGCCCCTTGCTCGAGCATCACGACGTCACGTGGATCGCGAGTGCGATGAGCGACGAGGACCGGCGCGTTGCCGCGGAGGGTGCGGCAGGCGACGTGGTGCTCGTCGCTCACGATCCGGCTGCGTACGACGCTTACTACAACGTCGTCGCGAACCCGATGCTCTGGTTCGTCCAGCACTCTCTGTGGGGGCGCGCGCTCCAGCCGGAGCTCGACGACGCCTTTCACGCCGCCTGGCGTAGCTACGAGCAGGTGAACGAGTCGTTCGCGCGCACTGTCGTTGCCGAATTGGACAACAAACCTGGAGCAGCCGTGCTGTTCCAGGACTACCACCTGTATCTGGCGCCCGCATACGTCCGTGCTGCGCGGCCCGACGCGGTGCTGGCGCACTTCGTGCACGTGCCTTGGCCGACAGACTGGACGACCTTGCCCGAGTCGATGCGGCGGGCCGTGCACGAGGGACTGCTGGCGAACGACGTGGTCGCGTTCCACACCGAGCGCTGGGCACGCGCCTTCCGAACGAGCTGCGCGGAGACCACACGCGGCTTCGGTGCGACCACCGTCACGCACCATGCAATCTCGATCGACACCGACGAGTTTGCAGCGCTGCGCGACTCCGCGGCGGTGCTGGCGGAGGAGGAGCGCATCGTCGCCGACCGTCCCGAGAAGCTCGTCGTCCGCGTCGACCGGACGGATCCCTCGAAGAACATCGTGCGCGGGTTCCACGCGCTCGGGTTGCTGCTCGACACGCATCCGGAGTGGCGCGGCCGGGTGCGGATGCTGGCGCTGCTCGATCCGTCGCGTCAGTCCATTCCCGAGTACGCGCAGTACGTCGCCGAAGTCGAGCGCGCTGTCGCCGAGGTGAACGCGGCGCATGGCGATGTCGTACAGCTGCGCGTCGCCGACAACTTCCCGCAGTCGGTCGCTGCGTACAAGCAGTTCGATGTGCTCCTCGTGAACGCGGTCTACGACGGCATGAACCTCGTGGCGAAGGAGGCGCCGCTCGTGAATGTTCGTGACGGTGTCCTCGTGCTCTCGGAGAACACGGGTGCGTTCGAGGAACTGTCGGAGTGGAGCGTGGCGGTCAACCCGTTCGACATCGCCGGCCAAGCAGAGGCGCTGCACGCGGCGCTGTCGATGGCCGAGCCCGAGCGCCGCCGCCGGATCGAAGCGATCCGGTCGCACGTTCGGGCCAACGACGTCCATGGCTGGCTGGCGGGTCTGTTGGCCGATCTGGACGACGCGCAGCGCTCCCGGCGTACGCTTCCGGCATGAGTCGTAGGCTTGACGGAGACTCCACAGGAGCGAAGGCGCCGGCTCGGCCGGCGCCGGGAGCGGGAGCAGGGGAGCTGTCTCACGTGGACGACGCGGGCGCCGTGCGCATGGTCGATGTCGGCGGCAAGCCGGCCGAGCGCCGCCGCGCGGTCGCGCGGGCCTTCGTGCGCATGGCGCCCGAGACCGTCGCGCGCCTCGGCAGCCTCCCGAAGGGTGATGCGCTGACGACGGCGCAGATCGCGGGGATCATGGCGGCGAAGCGCACGGCGGAGCTGATTCCGCTTTGTCATCCGCTTGCTCTGTCCCATGCTTCCGTTGAGCTCACCGTTGCGGATGACGGCGTCGAGATCGTCGCGTCCGCGGAGACGAACGCGCAGACGGGCGTCGAGATGGAGGCACTGACGGCCGCGAGCGTCGCGGCGCTGACGGTGTACGACATGGTGAAGGCCGTCGACCGGAGCATGAGCTTCACCGTTGAGCTCGTCGAGAAGGCGAAGGGATGAACGCCGCAGTGTTGACGGTCTCGGATCGCGTCTCGCGTGGCGAGGCGGAGGACGGCAGCGGCGATCTGCTCGCGGCGCTGCTCGGTGACGACGGCTACGACGTCACGCGGCGCTGCGTGCCGGACGAGGCCGAGGAGATCGCCGCCGCGATCGAAGAGCTCGCGGGCCGCGCCGCGCTCGTCGTCACGACCGGCGGCACTGGTCTCGCGCCGCGAGACGTCACGCCGGAGGCGACCCGTACCGTCCTGCAGCGCGAGGTGCCGGGAATCGCCGAGGCACTTCGCGCCGACTCGATCGCCCGGACCCCCCACGGCTTGCTCTCGCGTGGTGTTGCCGGTGTGCTCGGGCAAACGCTCGTCGTCAACCTGCCCGGGTCAACCGGTGGCTGCCGCGACGGCTATGCCGTCGTGCGTCCTGCGCTCGAGCATGCCCTCGCGTTGCTCGCCGACGTGCCGACGACTCATCGCGCGACGGGCGCATAGAGGCCCGATGCGCGTCGCACGTCTCTACTACCGGCTTGTCAAGTTCGAGCACACGATCTTTGCGCTTCCGTTCGCGTATGTCGGCGCGTTCCTTGCCGTGTCGGGCGTGCCTTCGGCGCACGATCTCCTCTGGATCACGCTCGCGATGATCGGTGCACGTTCGCTCGCGATGGCGCTGAACCGGTTGATCGACCGACGGATCGACGCGGCCAACCCACGCACCGCGTCACGCGAACTGCCGGCGGGCGCGCTCAGCGCGGGGGCGGTCGTGTGCTTTTGCGCGGCGGCGCTCGCGCTCTACGCCGTCTCGGTCTTCGAGCTCGCACCGCTCGTGCGCTGGCTCTCGCCGATCCCGGTGATCGCATTTGTCGTGTACCCGTACCTCAAGCGATTCACGTGGCTTTGCCACCTCTGGCTCGGCGCCGTCGACGGTCTCGCTCCTGTGGGGGCGTGGGCCGCGATCAGGGGCAACCTTTCGTGGCAGGCGTGGGCCCTCGGCGCGGCCGTGGCGGCCTGGGTCGCGGGCTTCGACCTCTTCTATGCGCTGTTCGACATCGCCGTCGACCGCGAGCAGGGCCTGCACTCGTGGGCGACCCGCTTCGGCGAGCGCGGCGCCTTCGCCGGCGCGCGTGCCCTCCATCTCGCGACGATCGCGCTACTCGTCGCCGCCGGCGTCGGCCTGCATGTGGGTGCGTTGTACTGGCTCGGTGTCGTCGCGGTCGGCGGCCTGCTCCTCTACGAGCACTCGCTCGTGCGTCCCGGCGACCTGCGCCGGCTCGACGCGGCGTTCTTCACGATGAACGGCGTCATCTCGGTCGCGTTCTTCGCCTTCGTCCTCGCCGACGTCCTGTGATCGTCGGGCTCCTGCATCCGGGCGAGATGGGTGCCGCGGTCGGTGCGTCGCTCGACGCGGAGGTCGTGTGGGCGTCCGAGGGCCGGAGCCCCGAGACCCACGCACGCGCGGCCGCGTTCCGCGATGTCGGGACGTTGACGGCGCTCGTCGCCGAAGCGGATGTGATCGTCGCGATCTGCCCGCCGCATGCAGCGCTCGACGTCGCGCGTTCGTGCGCCGGGTTCGGCGGCGTCTACCTCGACGCGAACGCAATCTCGCCGCAGCACGCAGAGGAGATCGCGTCGATCCACCCGCGCTTCGTCGACGGCGGCATCATCGGCGTGCCCGATGCGCCGACGCTGTATCTCTCGGGCGAGGGCGCCGCCGAGGCCGGGGCGCTCTTCCGGATCGAGACGCGCGTGGTCGAGAACGCCTCTGCGCTGAAGATGGTCTACGCGTCGTGGACGAAGGGCACCGCGGCGATGCTGCTCGCAACGCGCCGAGTCGCCCGTCACTACGACGTCGAACGCGAGTGGCTGCGCGCGGCGCCGGAGCTCGACGCCCGCCTTGCGCGCGCACGAGCGTCGGCCGAGCGAAAGGGCTGGCGGTGGGCGGGCGAGATGGAGGAGATCGCCGACACGTTCGCGGCCGCCGGGGAGCCCGACGGGTTCCACCGCGCTGCGGCCGAAGTGTTTCGCGGATGATCACCGCGCACCGCGTCTCGAAGCGCTTCGGCGACCGGCGCGTCCTGCGCGACGTCGACGTCGAGGTGCCCGACGGCGGCTTCCTGCTCGTCACAGGCCCGAACGGCTCGGGGAAGACGACCTTGCTCCGCATCCTCGCGCGCCTTGCTGCTCCGACGTCGGGCGAGCTTCGGCTTCCCGAGCGCTCGACGATCGGGTACCTCGGGCACGAGCCGCTCGTCTATCGCGAGCTGACGCCTCTCGAGAACCTGACGCTCTTCGGTCGCTTGTACCGCGTGCCCGAGCGCGCCGAGCACATCGGAATGCTGCTCGAGCGGTTCGGGTTGTGGGAGGTGCGACACGAGCGCGTCGCGACGTTCTCGCGTGGGATGCAGCAGCGGCTCGGCCTCTGCCGCGTCCTGCTGCACGACCCCGCCCTGCTCGTGCTCGACGAGCCGTACAACGCACTCGACGTCGAAGGCGGCGACCTGCTCGACGGGATCCTGCTCGAAGCGCGCACAGTGGTTGTCGCCACGCACGACCCCGGTCGCGTCGAGCACCGTGCATCCGAGACGCTGGCGCTCACATGACGTACGTGAGTGACACGGCTGCGCTCGCGCGGAAGGACTTGTTGTTGGAGCTCCGCGCGAAGGAGACGTTGCCGGCGATGCTCCTGTTCGTGCTCGCGACCTTGACGATCTTTCACTTCGCGCTGCCGCGCGGGACGGGCGATGTCGCGGCGCGCGGGCTGCTCTGGTCGGCGCTGATCTTCACCGCACTGCTCGGGCTGACGCGCGCCTTCGTGCCGGAGCGGGAGCAGGGAATGTTCGACGCGCTCGTGCTCGCCCCGTGCGATCGCAGCGCGATCTGGCTGGGGAAGTCGATCGCGGTGGTGGGCTTTCTGGCCGCCGCTCAGGTCGTCGCGCTGCCCGCGTTCGCGATCTTCTTCAACGGCCTCGACGGCCGCACGGTGGCCGCGGTCGCTCTCGCGGACCTGGGGATCGCCGCCGTCGGCACGCTCTTTGGCGCGATGGCGGTGGCCGGGCGGGCCCGCGAGCTCCTGCTGCCGCTGCTCTTCCTGCCGATGGCGGTGCCGATCGTCGTCGGCGGCGTGGGCGAATACCTCTGGTTCCTTGTGCTCTACGACGCGATCTTCGCCGTCCTCAGCTGGGCGGCATTCGAGTACGTCGTCGCCGAAGCCTGAGGGACGTCTCAAGCCTCTAGCATTCGGCGCGTGAAGCTCGCGGCTCTCACCACGGCGCTCTTCGGAGCGGCGACGGCGCTGATCTTCTTCTATGCCCCGACCGACGCGGACCAGGGCTTCTCCCAGCGGATCTTCTACTTCCACGTCCCGATCGCGCTCACCTCGTACGTGTGCTTCGGCTGGGGTGCGTGGAAGGCACTCCGGTACCTGCGCACGCGCGACGAGCGGGCCGACCTGGAGAGCTACGTGGCGATTCACCAGGGTGTTGTCTTCGGTGCGCTCACCCTCGTCACAGGCTCGATCTGGGCGCGCGCCTCGTGGGGCCACTGGTGGGAGTGGGGCGACGACCAGCTCGTCCTCTTCCTCGTGCTCTTCCTCTTCTACTGCGCGTACTTCATGTTGCGCTTCTCGGTCGATCCCGGCGTGCCGCGCGCAAGCATGAGCGCGGTGTACGCCCTCTTCGGCGTCGTGCTCGTCCCTGTCTCGTTCCTTGCGATCAGGCTGTCGCACAGCCTCGTGCACCCCACGGTCTTCACATCGCACGGGCCGCAAATGACGCATTCGCAGTTCCTCACCTTCTGCGTTGCCTGGGCGGCGATGCTCTGCCTGTTCGCGACGCTGTACAACGTCGAGCTTGCGGGCAAGCGGATCGACTCGCATCTGCGAGAGCTGCGTGAGCTCCTCACATGACGCCGATCCCGCAGAGCCCGCCGTCGGAGTGGCAGTACGTGGCGGCCGCCTACCTCGTCGTGCTCGTCGCGGTGCTCGCGTGGGTGGCGATCATCGCCGCGAAGCTGCAGCGGCTGCAGCGACAGCTCGGCGACCTTGTCGAGCAGGCGCGCGACCATGGTTGAGGCGCTCTTCTGGCCGGCGCTGATCGCCTACGGCGAGGCTGCCTTCGCGTACGCCTCCGTTCGCACCGCGCGCGCGGCCACCTGGGGCGTCCGGATCGGCTGGCTCGCCCAGACCGCGCTCCTTGCCCTGCAGGCTGCCCGCGCCGATCGATTTCCGTGGTGGAGTTGGGCGGGGTCGCTCAATCTCTTCGTCTGGTTCGTCGTCGGCGCGTATCTGATCTGGGGGTGCCGCCCGCGCTTTCGCTTGCTCGGCCTCGCGGTGATGCCGCTCGCCGTCGCGTTGTTCGCGATCGCGCGCATCGGCGGAGGCACGCGTTCCGCCGGGGGAGACGGGTACGGAACAGTCTTCCTCGTGCTCCATGTGGGGTTCGTGCTCGCAGCGTTCGCGGGCTTCACGCTCGCTGCCGCGCTCGCGGGCCTCTACCTGTGGCAGGAGCGCCGGCTGAAGCGCCGTGCGCCGGACATCCTGCGACTTCGGCTGCCACCGCTCGCCTCGCTCGAGCAGCTGACGCGACGCACTGTCAGGGTGTCGCTGCCGTTGCTGACGCTCGGGCTCGGCGCCGGGCTCGTGCGGCTGCGACACGACCATCGGCCGCTCGACGCGCTCGAAGCGGTCACGCTGCTCACCTGGCTCGTCTACGGCGGCTTCGTCGCGCTTCGGCCGAGTGGCTCGCGTGCCGCGTACCTCGCCCTCGGCGGCTTCGCGCTCGTGATCGTCGCGCGGCTCGCGCTGGCCGGGAGCCACTTCGCGTGACCGCGTTTTCTGTTGTGGGCCTGTCCCATCATGTTGCGCCGATCGAGCTGCGGGAGCGGGTTGCGCTCCCGGGCGATCGCGCTGCCGAGCTCGCGCGCACGCTCGGCGATGCCGTGTGCCTTGCGACCTGCAATCGCACCGAGCTGTACCTCGCGGGCGTCGACGAAGCGCTCGCGCTCGCGGCGCTCGAGCGCGTCGCCGGCGAGCCGCTCGGCGACGTTGCGTACCGGCTGCACGAAGACGACGCGGCCCGGCACCTCTTCCGGGTCGCCGCGGGGCTCGACTCGCTCGTCCCCGGCGAGGGCGAGATCCTCGGGCAGGTGCGCTCGGCGTACGAGTCGGTGACGCCAGGGCCGATCCTCGACCGCGTCTTCCGCCAAGCGCTCGCGGTCGGCAAACGCGTGCGGAGCGAGACCGCGATCGGGGAAAGCCCCGCCTCGGTCTCGTCGGCGGCAGCGGCGCTCGCCGCGCAGGTTTTTGGCGACCTCACCGGGCGCCGTGTGCTGCTCGTGGGCGCCGGGAGGATCGGCGAGCTCGCCGCTGCGAACCTCGCTTCGCGCGGCGCCGAGATCGCGTTCGTCGCGAGCAGGAAGCGAGCGACCGCGGAGCGGCTCGCAAGCCGGTTCGGTGCGCAGCCGCTCGAGCTTGCGCAGGCTGCCGCTCAGCTCGGCGACGTCGACGTCGTCGTCTCGGCGACCGCTGCGAGCGACCCGGTGGTCCACGCCGCGGACGTTCCGGCACGCCGGCGTGCGCCGCTGTTCTTCATCGACATCGCCGTGCCGCGCGATGTCGACCCTGCAATCGGCGAGCTTGCGGGTTGCTTCCTCTACGACATCGACGACCTCGAAGCGGTCGTCGCCGAGACGCTCGCAGGCCGTCGAGCAGAAGCAGAGCGCGCCGAGCAGCTCGTTGCCGAGGAGACCGCGCGCTTCCTCGCGTGGCGTGCGTCGCTCGAAGTCGTGCCGGCGATCGCATCGCTCCGCGCGCGCGCCGAGGCGATTCGGTCGGCTGAGCTCGCGAAGGTGGAAGGGCGAATGAGCCCCGACGAGCGTCGCACCCTCGAATCGGTGACTGCTCAGATCTTGAACAAGCTCTTGCATCTGCCGACAGTGCGCATGAAGGAAGCCGCTGTCAGCGCCGACGGAGCACTCTACGCAGACGCGGTACGTCATCTGTTCGGACTCGAGGAGGAGGCATGACGGAAGGAGAGCGGGACCGGGGATTCATACGGCCGCTGCCGGCGATCGCGCCGTCACTGTTCCTCCGCGTGCGCCGCGGTGTGCCGCTCACGTGCGGCCGCACGACGCGCGGAAGGAGGCAGTCCGCCTGTGCTCGTCCGCATCGGCTCCCGCGGCTCTAGGCTCGCACTCACGCAGGCGCGCCAGGCGGCAGATCTGATCCGCCTCGGCGCCGCGGACGTGACGCTCGTCCCGATCACGACTGCCGGCGACCGCGATCGCACGCGTCCGTTCGGACAGATCGGCGAGCGCGGCGTCTTCGTCAAGGAGCTCGAGGAGGCGCTGCTCGCAGGCCGCATCGACGTCGCGGTTCATTCCGCGAAGGACATGACGTCCACCGACGCGGTGGGGCTCTCGGTCGGCGCGTACCTGCCGCGGGACGATCCGCGTGATGCGCTCGTCGGCGCGGATGCGATCCGGCCGGGGATGCGCATCGGCACCGCGTCGGCACGACGCCGCGCCCAACTGCTCGCGCTCGAGCCGTCGCTGTCCGTCGAGCCGATGCGTGGGAACATCGACACGCGTCTCCGCAAGCGCCGCGAGCGCGGGCTCGATGCGATCGTGCTCGCGGCGTGCGGGCTCGACCGGCTCGGGCTTGCGGTCGAGATCGGCGCGCGGCTCGAGCCGGACGTGATGCTGCCCGAGGCGGCGCAGGGTGCGCTTGCGCTGCAAGTGCGTACAGGTGAGGAGCCCCTCGTCTCCGTCGCGGACGACGCCGAGACGCGCCGGCGAGTCGAGCTCGAGCGTCGGTGTGTTGCAGCGGTTGGCGGAGGGTGCCTGGCACCGGTCGCCGCACACCACGACGGCGCCGTGCTGCATGCGCTCGTCGCGGACGAGGACGGGCGGTGGCTGGAACGGCGCACGGGCGAGGATCCCGAGGAGCTCGGGCGCGCGCTCGCGGCGTTTGCGGCAGCTCAGCCGGCATGCGCGTGATCGTCACGCGGCCGCGCGCGCAGGCGCGGCCGCTCGCAGAGGCGCTGCGCGCTGCCGGCGCCGACGTCATCGAGTGCCCGCTCGTCGAGATCGAACGCATCGCCGACACGCCCGTCGACGGCGCGGGCTACGACTGGCTGATCGTCACGAGCCCGAACGGCGCCGCTGAGCTGGCCCGCCGCGGGCGCAACCTGCCGCGGATCGCGGCCGTCGGCCCCGGTACCGCCGAGGCCCTGCGCGCACACGGCCTCGAGCCCGCGTTCGTCCCTCACGACTCGTCGCAGGACGGTCTGCTGCGCGAGCTGCCACGACCGGCCGGCCGCGTGCTCTTCGCCGCCGCCGAGGACGCTCGTCTCGGCCCTGTCGAGCAGCTCGGTGCGGATTTCGTCGCCCTCTACCGCACGCGGCTCCTTCGCCCCCCACTGCCGGACGCGGACATCGTCGTGCTCGCTTCGGGCTCGGCCGCGCGTGCCTATGCCGAGGCCGGCGGTCGAGTGCCCGCTGTCACGATCGGCCCGCAGACGTCGCAGGTCGCGCGCGAGGCCGGCCTCGAGGTTGCCGGAGAGGCCGCGCGCCACGATCTCGACGGGCTCGTCGCGGCGGTGCGCAATGTGATGGACTCGGCGTCGCAATGACCGTCGTCACGTTTCTCACCGACTTCGGGCTGCAGGACGATTTCGTCGGCACCTGCCATGCGGTGATCGCAGGCATCGCTCCCGACGCGAAAGTGATCGACCTCACGCACGGGGTTCCCCCGCAGGCGGTCCTCCAGGGGGCGGTCGCGCTCCAGAACGCCGTTCCGTTCACGCCCGTCGGCGTTCACCTGGCGGTGGTCGACCCCGATGTCGGCGGCGCGCGCCGCGCAATCGCCGTGCGCACGGCGGATGGGCGCTTCTTCGTCGGGCCGGACAACGGCCTGCTGATGCTGGCGGCCGACGCCGCGGGCGTGACGGCGGCGCACGAGCTGACCGATCCGCGCTACCGGCTGCCCCAGGTTTCGCACACGTTCCACGCACGGGACATCTTTGCGCCGGCAGCGGCGCACCTGGCCGCAGGGGTGCCGATCGAGGATCTTGGGGCGCGCATCGAGCCGGCCGACCTCGTGCGGATCGCCGTGCCCGCCCCCGAGGTCAGGCGCAGTCAGGTTTCTGCCACGGTGCTCGTGGTGGACCGGTTCGGGAACGTCGCGACGAACGCACGGCGCTCGCACATCGCTGCGCTCGCCGTGAAGAGCGGTGACCGCGTCGAGATCCGGCTGAGCCTCGACCGGTACTACGCCCTCGTCGCAGACACGTTCGCCGATGCGCAGCCCGGCGAGCTGATCTTCTACGAGGACTCGTACGGATTGATGACGCTCGCGATCAGTCGCGGGGATGCCGCCCGACTCACGGGCGTCGTGCTGGGCGACGAGATCCGGATCGCAGCCGAGTGAACGCGCAGCAGCGCTTTGCGCGCACCGTGACGACGGTGGTGGTGCGTGTGCCGGGGCTCTGGCGGCTCTTCCGCGGTGCCGTCACGACCCAGTTCGACCGGCTGGCGCCGGACTGGGAGGCGCTGCGCGTGAACCCCAACAGGTTGCGCGCGATCCGGAGCGCTTTCGCCGCCGTCACGCCCGACCCTGTGCGCGTGCTCGATGTCGGGACAGGCTCGGGCGCCGCCGCGCGCGCCGCTGCGGAGTGCTGGCCGGATGCCGAGGTCGTCGGCGTCGACGTCTCGCCGGGGATGATCGCGGAGGCGCGACGCCTTTCGTCGTCCGATCGTGAGCGATACGAAGTCGCTGACGCATCACAGCTTCCGTTCCCCGACGGCGCGTTCGACGTCGTCGCGTTGAACAACATGATTCCCTTCTTCGACGAGCTCGCACGCGTGACGGCGCCGGGCGGGCACGCCGTGATCGCCTTCGGCCTTGGGCCGCAGACCCCCATCTGGGTGCCCCTCGAGCGCGTTCGCAGCGAGCTCGAGCGCCGCGGGTTCGCGCACGTTGCGAACTTCGACGAGGAACCGAGCCTTGCACTCCTTGCGCGCAAGGGCGAAGGCTCCTAGGCTTCGTCCCACAGGGACGTTCGCGACGCGGTAGCACCGGTCCGAACGTCTCTTTTTGTCCGGCTAGAATCCGGCGCGCGGCGAGGTAGCTCAGCTGGTAGAGCACACGGCTGAAAACCGTGGTGTCGCCGGTTCAAGTCCGGCCCTCGCCATTCATCGTCCGCCGCGTCGGGGCGCCGCGGCATAGATTCCTCGCGATGGACGAAGCACAGACGCGCAAGCCGGTGACCGTGATCGGCGCCGGGCTCGACCTCGGCGCCGGACGTCGCGGTGTCGACATGGGCCCGTCGGCGATCCGCTACGCAGGGCTCGAGGCTCGGATCCGCTCGCTCGGCCGCGACGTGTACGACGCCGGCGACGTCCGTGCTCCTGTGCCCGAGGCCACGGACGAGGGCGAGCTCACGCATCGCTATCTCGGCCCGATCAAGCAGGTTTGCGAGTGGCTTGCGGCGAGCGTCGCCGAGGCGGTGACCGAAGGCAGCGTGCCGCTCGTGCTCGGCGGGGACCACTCGATCGCAATGGGCTCGCTCGGCGGGATGGCGCGCCTGCACGGGCCGGGCGCGGTGCTGTGGATCGATGCGCACGGCGATCTCAATCGGCCGTCGACCTCACCGAGCGGGAACGTGCACGGCATGCCGCTCGCCGCGGCGTTCGGTGTCGCAGGCGACGCGTTCGCGTCGGAGGCGTATCCAGCACAGTCCGTCCGGCGCGCGGCACTCGTCGGCGTCCGTTCGCTCGACGAGGGCGAGCGCGCTCTGATCCGCGAGCTCGACGTGCGCGTGTACACGATGAGCGAAATCGACCGCCGCGGTGTCGAGCACGTGATGGCCGACGCCCTCGAGTTCCTGAGCAGCGAGCCGTTCCTGCACGTGAGCTTCGACCTCGATGCCGTCGACCCGATGTTCGCTCCCGGTGTGGGGACGCCGGTGCCCGGTGGCCTTTCGTACCGCGAGGCGCACCTTGCGCTCGAGCTGGTCGCCGAGTCCGGCCGCCTCGACGCGCTCGACGTCGTCGAGGTGAACCCCATCCTCGACCGCGAGAACGACACCGGCAGGCTCGCAGTCGAGTTGACGGCGAGCGCGCTCGGCCAGCGGATCCTCTAGTCGTTCGGCTTCGGGTTCGCGGCGCGCTCGAGGATGACCTCGTCGCCGTTGCCGGACGGCTCGTAGAACACGCTCCCTGCGAGCTCCTCGGGCAGACAGTCGACCGCGAAGCCCTCCGGGTCGTCGTGCGGATAGCGATACCCCGCACCACGTCCGAGCTTGCGCGCGCCCGCGTAGGCGGCCGACCGAAGTGCGGCAGGCGGCATGAGATTTCCACGTTCGCGGACGACCTCCGTCGCGCGGCCGATGGCGACGTACGACGCATTCGACTTCGGTGCGCGAGCGAGATAGATCGCGGCCTGTGCGAGGTTCAGTCGTGCCTCGGGCAGGCCGACGTGCTCCACCGCGTGTGCGGCGGCGACCGCGACGACGAGCGCCTGCGGATCGGCGTTGCCGATGTCTTCGGATGCGAGCACGATCATCCGGCGCGCGATGAACCGCGCGTCCTCACCGCCCTCGATCATCGCCGCCAGGTAGTAGATCGATGCCTGCACGTCGCCCGCACGCGTCGACTTGATCCACGCGGAGATGAAGTCGTAGTGGCGATCGCCTCCCTTGTCGTAGGCGAGTGGGCGCTTGCGGGCCGCATCGTCGACGTGCCGTTCTGCGAGCTCGGCTCCTTCGGCCCGCGCGGTCTCCGTCGAGAGCTCGAGGATGTTGAGCGCGTTCCGCGCGTCGCCGCCGGCGCGCAGTGCGATCTGCTCTTCGACCTCCTCCGGCACATCGACGGCGAGCGAGGCTGCGCCGCGCCGTACGACCTCACGCAGCGTCTCGAGCGTGTGCGGCTCGAGCTCGTAGATCTGGGATCGCGAGAGGAGCGCGGAGTTGACCTCGAAGTACGGGTTCTCGGTCGTCGCGCCGATCAGCGTGACGAGCCCTTCCTCGACGCCGGGCAGAAGCGCATCCTGCTGCGCTTTGTTGAAGCGGTGGATCTCGTCGAGGAACAGAATGGTGCGACGGCCGTTCGTCCCGAGTCGCTCGCGTGCGCGGGCCAGCACCTCGCGCACGTTGGCCACCGTCGCTTGCACTGCCGACAGCTCCTCGAAGTCGGCCCCGGTCGTCTGGGCCACGATGCGCGCAAGCGTCGTCTTCCCGGAGCCGGGCGGGCCGTAGAGGATCATCGACGGGACGCGGTCCTGCTCGATCGCAAGTCGCAGGGCGCGGCCCGGCCCGACGACGTGCGCCTGCCCGGCGAACTCGTCGAGCGATCTCGGCCGCAGGCGCTGCGCGAGCGGTGCGCTCGCGTCGAGCCGTCGCCCGGCCGCCTCGCTGAAGAGGTCGGTCACCCCGAAAGTATGCTCTGGTGGCAGTGAGCGAGGTCTGGGGAGCGGGCACGTACGAGCGGCTGGCGGCGCGGTTCGCCCCGGTGCAGGACCAGCTCGTCGAGGCAGCACGCATCGCCGCGGAAGACCGAGTGCTCGACCTCGCCACCGGCACGGGCGAAGTCGCCGTGCGAGTTGCGAAGCGCGGCGCCTCGGTGACGGGGCTCGACATCGCCGAGCCGATGCTCGTCAAGGCGCGTCGCCGTGCCGACGAGGAGGGAGTCGAGATCGCGTTCGACCTCGGCGATGCGGAGTACCTGCCCTACGACGACGACGTATTCGACGTCGTCGTGTCGAACTTCGGCCTCATCTTCGCTCCGGACCACGCGAACGTCGCTGCGGAGCTCGCGCGCGTCACGCGGCCCGGTGGTCGGCTCGGGTTCACGGCGTGGAAGCCGAACCCGAAGCTCGGAGAGCTCTACCGCCGCTTCACCGATCAGCCGATCGAGGGCCGCGAGGCGTACGAGTGGGGGCGAGAGGACCACGTCGAGGCCATGCTGGGCGACGAGTTCGAGCTCGAGTTCGACGACGGCACGCTCTGGTTCGAGGCGGAGTCGGGAGAGGAGATCTGGAAGCTCTTCTCGGAGTCGGCGCCGCCGGTGATCGCGCTCGTGAAGATGCTGGACGAGACGCAGGCGCGCGCGTTCCACCGTGCGTTCGTCGAGCTTTACGAGACGTACCGCGAGCCGGACGGTGGCGTCCGCGCGCCGCGCCGGTACCTGCTCGTTCTCGGCACGCGCAAGTGAGCGGCGCGGCGGCGGGCAGCGAGACGGCCGAGCTGCTGCAGCGACTGATCCGGCTCGACACCACGAATCCGCCGGGGAACGAGACCCTGGCAGCCGAGCTCCTGCGCGACTACCTCGAGGCGGCGGGCGTCGAATGCAATCTGTACGCACGCGTCCCCGAGCGTGCGAACCTCGTTGCGCGCATCCGTGGTCGCGGCGACGGGCCGTCGTTGGCGCTGCTTTCGCACACGGACGTCGTGCTTGCCGACCCGCGCGAGTGGACGCACGACCCATTTTCGGCCGAGCTCGTCGCCGGCGAGGTGTGGGGCCGCGGCGCCCTCGACATGAAGGGTGAGGTCGCCGCCTCTGCGGTCGCCCTCGCGTCGCTCGCGCGCGAAGGTTGGCGCGGCTCGGGCGATCTGATCTTCGTCGCAGCGGCCGACGAGGAGGTCGGCGACGGCTTCGGCCTGCAGTGGCTCGTCGAAGAGCATCCCGATGCCGTGCGCGCGGACTTCTCCGTCAACGAGGGTGGCGGCGAGCGCGTCGATCTCGGGGGCAACGTCTACTACCTCTGCTCGACGGCGGAGAAGATGAGCTCCCCGTTCGTCCTGCGCGTGCACGGGCGAAGCGGCCACGCGTCCATGCCGGCGATCGCCGACAACGCGCTCGTCAAAGCGGCGCCGCTCGTCGAGCGGCTCGGCGCGTTTGCGACCGAGCCACGGCTGATTCCGGAGGTGTCCGCGTTCTTCGAGACCGTGCTCGGCGACATCCCCGCGGCGACGGATGCGCTCGCTGCGGCGCGTGCCGTCTCGCCGGCGGCGGTCGAGCTCGTCGAGCCGTTGCTCGCGATGACCGTCTCGCCCACGAAGGCGCATGCGTCGGACAAGCGAAACGTCATCCCCGCTCTCTGCGAGATCACGGTCGATGTCCGTCTTCTTCCGGGCCAGACGCCGGCGGAGGCGGAGGCGACGCTGCGGGACTGGCTCGGCCCCGGCGACTATGAGCTCGAGAACATCGAGCGCGCGGGCGGCACGCGGTCGCCGATCGGCGGCCCGCTCTGGGCTGCGATCGAACAGTTCGTCGCGGCGGAAGAGCCGGGAGCACGGCCGGTGCCGACGTGCGTCGCGGGGTTCACCGACTCGCACTGGGTTCGCGACGCATTCGGGACAGTCGCCTACGGCTTCTTCCCCGCTCGGTTCGACCCGCAGCTCGCTGCGCGCCTGATCCACTCCGCGGACGAGCGAGTGCCGATCTCGGATCTCGAGCTCGGCACGCGGTTCCTGCGTCATGTGGCGTCGGCCGTCTGTGCTTGAGCTTCACGAGCCGGCAGGCGCCCTCGAGGCGCTCGAGGCGTACCTCGCCGACGCGCTTCGCCCCGGGCTCGTCGCCGACGTCTACCTCGGCTACCGGCTCTCCGAGACGCTTCGCCGCGCGCCGTGGCCGCCGCCACCGGAGCCGTGCGCCCTGCCGGTGCTGGCGGCGCGCGTGCGGTCCGCGGGCGAGCCGGCGGTGGTCGACGGCGCCTACCGTGTGGGCGAGTGGGAGGCGACGTGGGCACCGGATGAGCACGCGGCGGCCGTTGAGGCGGTGCGTGAGGCGATCGCGCGAGGCGACGTGTACCAGGTGAACGTGGTGCAGCATCTCTCGGCGCCGTTCGCCGGTGACCCCGCGGGCCTCGCGACCGTGCTCGCGCCGCTTCGGCCGCGCCACCCGCGGCCGCTGCAGGGCGAAGGCTGGGCGATCGTCTCCGCCTCGCCCGAGCTCTTGCTGGCGCGCCGTGGCGATCGGCTCTGGACGATGCCGATCAAAGGCACGCGGCCGCTCGGTGAGGACGTCGACGATCCGAAGGACGAGGCAGAGCACGTGATGATCGTCGACCTCGAGCGCAACGACCTCTCGCGCGTGTGCCGAGTCGGGACGATCGCGTGGCCCGAGTTGATGGCGCAACGCGAGCTGGCGGGCGTGACGCATCTCGTCTCGACGGTGGAAGGCCGGCTCCGCTCCGGTGTCGGCCTCGCCGAGATCCTCCAGGCGACGTTTCCGGGCGGCTCGATCACCGGTGCGCCCAAGATCGCCGCCGTCGACCAGATCGCGCGGCTGGAGCCGGTCGGCCGCGGCGCGTCGATGGGTGCGCTCGGCACGGTGTGGCCGAACGGCGACTTCGACTTCACGCTGACGATCCGCACGTTCGCGGTAGCCGCCGGGCGCGTTCACCTCTGGGCCGGCGGCGGCATCGTCTGGGACTCCGATCCGGAGGCCGAGCTCGAGGAGTCGTGGGTGAAGGCGCGGCCGCTGCTTGCGGCGGTCGGTGGACAGAGCCGCAGGCCTGAAGGCTCTCGAGAGCGCAGGCGGGGATCGGTAGCCGTATGACGCTGCTCGCGGTGGCTGTCGCGGGCCGGGGTCTGGTCGATCCGGCGGAGCCGATCTTCGGCGCGGGCGACGAGGCGCTGCTGCGCGGCGGCGCGGCGTTCGAGACGCTGCGCGTCTACGGCGGTCGGCCGTTCCTCGTCGACCGTCACCTGGAGCGCCTGCGGCACTCGGCTGCGACCCTCGCACTCGCAGCGCCGGACGGTGTGGAGGAGCTGATCTCGCTCGTGGTGGGCTCCGCCCCGCCGGAGCACGTGCTTCGCCTCTACCGGACGAGCGATGCGGTGGCTGCAACCGCGGCTCCGCTGCCATCTGGGCTCGACGCGCAACGGGCGCGCGGCGCCGGGCTGCGCAGCTTCGAGATCGGCGAGCCGCCGCCGCTTCTTCGGGGTGCGAAGACGACGAGCTACGGCCTGTCGTTCGCGGCGCGCCGGGAGGCGGAGCGGCTTGGGGCCGACGACGCGCTGCTGCTCGGCGGCGGTGGCGTGCTCGAGGCTGCGACGTCGAACGTGTGGTGGCGCCGTGGGGACGAGCTCTTCACACCCGCCACGGGCGCAGGCGTCCTACCCGGCGTCACGCGGGCGTTCCTCGCCGAGCTCGAGCCCGTCACCGAAGGACGGTTCCCGATCGCCGACCTGCTCGCTGCTGACGAAGCGTTCACGACGTCCTCGATCCGTGAGGTGATGCCCGTCGTCGCGGTCGACGGGCAGCCGATCGGCGACGGCCGGCCGGGGCCTGCGGCGGCGCGTTTGCAGGCCGGCCTCAGGCTACGCTCCACGACATGACGGAGGACACCGAGGAGAAGATCCGCCTCGGCGGGATGGCGCTCGGGAACGGCGTTCTGGTCCACGGCCCGAAGGCGTGGGCGTGTGCAGTGCGTACGAGCTCCGGCCAGGTGAAGGTGGTCGCGCGCCGCAAGCGCTTCCGGGCGTCGAACGTCCGCAACCCTCTGCTTCGCGGCCCGGCCCGGCTCGCCGAGGCGTTCGCGCTGCTCCCGCAGCTGAAGCGCGCGCTTCCGGAGGCCGAGTTGCCGATGGAGCGCCCGCACATCGTCGCCACGATGCTCGGGAGCGCGCTCGTCCTGCGTGGGACAAAGGCGAGCGGCCTGCGGCCGGCCGCACGCGAGCTGCTCAGCGCGCTCGTGTCGCTCGCGCCGGCTGTTCTGGCGCTGCGCGGCGGCGAGCTGGCCGAGTACCACGGCGCAGAGCACATGTCGATCGGCGCGTACGAGCACGGCGAGGATCGCCCCAAGGAGCACGAGCGCTGTGGCTCGCATCTCGTCGCTCCGATGCTGCTCACGACGGCGGCGGCGAACATCGTGGCCGAGCGCGCTCCCGCCCGCGTGCGCAGCGCTGCGCGGCTTGCGGGAACCGTCGGCGCCGCCGCGGCGTCGGTGGAGATCTTCGGCTGGATGACACGCCATCCGGCGCATCCGGTCTCACGCGCGCTCGCGCGCCCGGGTCACGAGCTCCAGCACCGGTTCGGCACCCGCGAGCCGTCGTCCGCGCAGCTCGAGGTCGCCGAGGCGGCGCTCGCGGCCTGCCTGGAGCTCGAGGCTTGAAGCTCGCGCAGGAGCGACTCGACCCAGCGATCTTCGACCTGCCCGTCGAGAAGATGCGCGCCGGCTGGTACACGGACGCGTACTTCAACCACACCCGCGCGGCGCTGCTCCAGGACGACCGTCACCCGCAGGTCGTGATGCAGGTGTTCCAGAAGAAGAACTCGTATCTCGGCGGGATGGACGAAGCGATCGCGATCCTCAAGCTGTGTGCCGACGACTACGACGCGCTCGTCGTCCGCGCGCTCCATGACGGCGACGAGATCGAGCCCTACGAGCCGGTGCTGACGATCGAGGGGGATTACACGACGTTCGCGCATCTCGAGACCGCCTATCTCGGTGTGCTCGCGCGGCGCACGCTGATCACGACGAACGTCGTCAACGTCTTGCGCGCAGCCGGCGGGAAGCCGGTGATCTTCATGGCCGCCCGTCACGACCACCACCGCGTGCAGACGGGCGACGGCTACGCGGCGTACGTTGCGGGCCAGATCGTCGGCACCGAGATCGGCGTCACGACCGACGAGCAGGCCTCGTGGTGGGGCGGCCGCGGGCTCGGCACGGTCCCGCACGCGCTCGTCTCGGCGTTCGGCGGCGACACCGTCGCGGCAGCCACGCGTTTCGCCGACTGGGCGCCTGACGACATGAACGTGACCGTGCTCGTCGACTTCGAGAACGACTCGGTGCGCACGGCGCTCGAGGTGGCGCACGCACTCGGGCCACGGCTCTGGGGCGTGCGGCTCGACACGTCGGAGGCGCTCGTCGACCGTTCGCTCTGGGAAGAGCTGGGCGATTTTCGCCCGACCGGCGTCAACCCGCGGCTCGTGCGGAAGGTGCGCGCGGCGCTCGACGAAGAGGGCTTCGAACGCGTGCGCATCGTCGTCTCGGGCGGGTTCACCGTCGAGAAGATCCGCGAGTTCGAGCGCGACGGTGTGCCGGTCGACGCCTACGGGGTCGGCTCGTCCCTCATTCGGGGGTCGAACGACTTCACCGCCGACATCGTCGTCGCCGACGGCCGGCCGGCGGCGAAGGAAGGACGCCGCCTGCGCCCGAGCGAGCGGCTGGAGCTTGTCTCGTGAAGCGCCTTCTGTGGGACGTCGACACGCAAGCCGACTTCGTGCAGGAGGACGGGAAGCTGCCTGTTCCCGGTGCGGTTGCGGCGGTGCCGGCGATGGCGCGGCTGGTCGAAGCGGCACGTGACGCGGGGATCCCGCACGTCGCCTCCGCCGACGACCACGAGCTGACCGACGCCGAGATCTCCGATCGGCCCGACTACCTGACCACCTATCCGCCGCACTGTCTTCGCGGCACGCGAGGCGCCGCGAAGATCGCGGAGACCGCCCAGGCTCGACCCGGTGCCGCTCGGCCTCACCGACGTGCCCGATCGGTGGCTCGTCGGCAGGGAGTTTCTCCTGCTCAAGAAGCATTTCGACGTCTTCACGAACCCGAACGCCGACCGGCTCCTCGACCTGCTCGACCCGGACGAGGTCGTCGTCTTCGGCGTCGCCACCGACGTCTGCGACGACGCGGCGATCCGCGGGCTCCTCGCCCGCGGACGGAGCGTCGTGTTCGTCGAGGAAGCCTCCCGAGGGCTCGACGAGGGGCGGACCGCGGCGTGCCTCGCCGCCTGGCGCGAGGCCGGGGTCCGCTTCACGACCGTGACCGAGGTCATTACGAGTTTCAGTTCGGGCGCGGGTCTGCCGATAGGGCACGTGTGACCGTCCTGTTCGACTTCGGGGGCTCGGTGCAGGGCACCGCCCTCAACTGGCTTCCGGTCATGTTCTTCGTGCTCATGCTGCGTGGTCGTCTGGCTGCTCTGGAAGACGGTCAAGCTGATGCCGCAGGTGAAGCCGATGGAGATCAGCCCCGGCTCGTCCTCCTCGGTCACGTGGGCGGACGTCGCAGGTCTCGACGAGGCGAAGGAAGAGCTGCAGGAGATCGTCGACTTCCTGCGCGAGCCGGCGAAGTTCGAGCGGCTCGGCGCGCGCGTCCCGAAGGGAATCCTCTTTCACGGCCCGCCGGGGACCGGCAAGACGCTCGCCGCAAAAGCGGTGGCGAACGAGTCCGGCGCGCGCTTCTACGCGCAGAGCGCCTCCGCGTTCGTCGAGATGTTCGCCGGGCTCGGCGCCGCTCGCATCCGCAAGCTGTTCGAGGAAGCGCGCAAGAACGCGCCGTCGATCGTCTTCATCGACGAGCTCGACGCCGTCGGCCAGGCGCGCGCGGGCCACGGGTTCAACCGCGAGCAGGACCAGACGTTGAATCAGCTCCTCGTCGAGCTCGACGGCTTCGGCGCGCGCGACCAAGTCGTCGTGATGGGCGCCTCGAACCGTCTGCAGGACCTCGACTCTGCGCTCCTTCGTCCCGGCCGCTTCGACCGCCAGATTCTGATCCAGGCCGCCCGACCTGAAGGGCCGCCGCGCAATCCTCGGCGTGCACACGCGCGGCAAGCCGGTCAGCGACACGGTCGACTACGAGTCGATCGCGCGCCAGACGTCGGGCCTGACCGGCGCCGATCTGGCGAACATCTGCAACGAGGCTGCGATCGGCGCAGGACGCCGAGACGCATCCACGATCACGATGGACGACTTCGACGACTGCGCTCGAGCGGGTCGTCGCAGGCTTGCAGCAGCGCCGCGTCGTCACCGAGAAGGAGAAGCGGATCCTCGCCTACCACGAAGGTGGGCACGCGCTCGTGTCGCATCTCGTCGGCAACGAGCCGCAGAAGGCGACGATCATCGCCCGCGGCAGCGCGCTCGGCTACGTGCTGCACCTGCCCGAGGAGGAGCGGTACCTCGAGACCAAGGAGGAGCTGCTCGACTGGATCGTGACGGCGCTCGCCGGCCGTGCCGCCGAGGAGCTCGTCTTCGGGCGCGTGACGAACGGTGCTGCGAACGATCTCGAGAAGGTGACGCAGATCGCGCGTGCGATGGTGTTCGAGTGGGGCATGGGCGAGTCGGTGACCTCGCGGACGCTGCGCGCCGACAACTACGCCCTCTCCGAGGAGACGAAGCGGCTCCGCGACACCGAGCAGGCGCAGCTCACCGACGTCGCCTACGACGAGGCGCGGCGACTGCTGGCCAAGCATCGCGCGGCGCTCGACCGGATCGCGGCCGCGCTGCTCGAGAAGGAGACCCTGACCCGCGACGAGCTGCTCGAAGTGTTCGAAGGCGTCACCGCCGAGTCGCGCTCGTCCGACGCGGTCGGCGTCGTGCGCGCCCTCGGCACCGACTGACGGGTAGCGTCTCCGGCGTGTCGCCGGACTGGCCGATCGAGACCGAGCGCCTGGTCCTACGCCCCTTCGAACCGGGCGACTTCGGCCCGCTGCACGAGCTCTACGCCGACGAGGATGTCGTGCGTTGGCTGTACGAGGGCCCCGCCACCGAAGCGGACTCGCGCAGGCGCCTCGAACGGAAGATCGCGGGGCGCGAGCTGACGGAGGACAGGGGCCTGCACGCGGCTGTGACGCATCACGACGGCACGTTCGCCGGCGACGTCGTCATGTGGTTCACGAGCTTCGAGCATCGCACCGCCGAGCTCGGGTTCTCGTTCCTGCCGCGGCTTCAGGGGAACGGCTACGCAACCGAGGCGGCGCGTGCGATCGTCGCCTGGGCGTTCGCGAATGACGTCCATCGCATCGTCGGTCGCACCGAGGCGCGCAACGCGGCGTCGGTGCGGGTGCTCGAAAAGCTCGGCCTGCGACGCGAGGCGCACTTCGTCGAGAACGAATGGGTCAAAGGCGAGTGGCAGAGCGAGTTCGTCTACGCGATCTTGGAGCGCGAATGGCCGCGCTGAACGTGCATCACGTCGGCATCGCCGTCGAGGATCTCGACGCGGCAGTCACGACCTACGGCGCGCTGCTTCGGTGCCGCGGTCGAGCATCGCGAGCGTCTCGAGGAGCAGGGTGTCGAGGCGGTGTCGCTCCGCGTCGGCGGGTCGCGCATCGAGCTGCTCGCGCCGACGGGGCCCGACACACCCGTTGGACGCTTCCTCGCGAGTCGGGGTCCCGGCCTCCACCACGTCGCCTTCGAGGTCGCCGACGTCGCCGCGGAGCTCGACCGGCTTCGGCGCGACGGCGTGCGAGCTGATCGACGAGTCGCCACGCCGCGGGCTCTTCGGTCTCCAGGTCGCGTTCGTCCATCCCGCTGCGACCGGCGGCGTTCTGGCAGAGTTCGTGGGCCATGAGTGAAATCGACCGCGTTCGGATCGAGCTGGCCTTCGACGGCCAGCAGGTGTTGTCCGTCGTCGTGCCGTTGCAGACGGCCGAGGATCTCGATCGCGCGCTCGCGGGCGACCTCGACTCCTCGTTCTCCTTCGAGTCTGACGACGGGCGCTACACGATCGTCCTGCGCCGAGTCGTGTACGTGAAGCGGTTCGCGCGCGAGAGCCGCGTCGGCTTCGGCGCCGCGGCCTAAGACGTCGCGGGTTAGGCACCCGGGTCGCGGGGCACGACTGGGCTGATGTCCGAGGCGGCGACCCAGCGGAAGGAGAGCGAGACGCAGCGCGTGCGTCTGCTCGTCGAGCAGGCACAGGCGGGCGACCGCGAAGCGCTCGAGGAGCTGTACCTCCTCCACTTCGACCGGATCTACGGCTACCTGCACGTCACGGTCGGGAATCGGCACGACGCGGAGGACCTCACGACGCAGACGTTCCTGCGCATGCTCGAGTCGATCGGCACGTTCCGCTGGCAGTCGGCGCCGTTCTCGGCGTGGCTGTTCCGCATCGCACACAACCTCGCGATGGACCACTTTCGCGCGACGAAGCGGTGGCAACCCGAGGAAGAGGTCCCCGAGCCTCTGCCGGACGAGCGGACGTCGGCCGAGGCAGGCGCACTCGAGTCGATCGGGCGCAAATCGATGCTGGAGCTGATCGAGGACCTCTCACCCGACCAGCAGCAGGTGTTGACGCTCAAGTTCGTCTTCAACTTCCCGAACGCCGACGCCGCGCTCGATCCTCGGCAAGACCGAGGGCGCGATCAAGTCGTTGCAGCATCGTGCGCTTCTGTCGCTTCAGCGGCAGCTTGCGCAGCGCGACGACTAACGTCCAGACGCCATGGCACTCGAGGTCGGGATCGTCGGGCCGTCGGGCAGCGGGAAGACATCGCTCTTCACCGCGCTCACGAAGGCGGGCGGAGGTGAATACGGGAAGACGAACATCGGTGTCGCGCCGATCGGTGACGAGCGCCTCGACGCGCTCGCGCAGATCGTCCATGCGCGCAAGGTCACGCCGGCGACGATCCGCGTTCAGGACGTGCCGGGCTCAGGCGCGGCGCAGCTCGGCAACCTGCGGCAGGTCGACGCGCTGCTCGTCGTCCTGCGCGGCTTCGGCGCCGACGCCGATCCTGCCGGCGATCTCGAGACGTTCGCGCTCGAGCTGCTCGTCGACGACCGCGACCACGTCGAGCGCCGGCTCGAGCGGGTCGAGAAGCAGGCGAAGTCGGGCGATCGCGAAGCTGCGCGTCGAGGTCGACGACCTGCGCAAGGTCCTCGCGCACGTCGACGCGGGCCGGAGCCTCTCCGAGTACGGCGGTGAGCTGCCGGCCGAGCTCGAGCCGCTGACGACGAAGCCGCTGATCGCGATCGAGAACGGTCCGGGCGGCATCGACCTGCAGCTCGAGGCGGAGCTGGCAGAGCTGCCCGACGAGGAGGCCGCGCAGTTCCGCGACGACGGCGACTCGGCGCTCGAAGACGTCGCCGTCCGCCTACGCGATGCGCTCGACCTGATCACGTTCTTCACGGCCGGCGAGAAGGAGACGCGAGCGTGGACCCTCCGTGACGGCGAGTCCGCGCTCGACGCCGCCGAGTCGATCCACTCGGACATCGCGCGCGGGTTCATCCGCTGCGAGGTCGTCGACTGGCGCGACCTCGTCGAGCTCGGCTCGCACGCCGAGGTCGCGAAGCAAGGCAAGCAGCGGCTCGAGGGCAAGACCTACGTCGTTCGCGACGGCGACGTGCTGAACATCCGCTTCAACGTCTAGTACGAACCGGGGAAACCGTGTTTCCCCCGTTGGCCCCCTTCTTCCTCGCGCTACAGCGCGATCCGCGCTTGGCCTCCCGCCCGGCCAAGCCGGGCTCCGGCCGCGGAGCGGCTCTTGACCCCCATGGCTGGTGCGCCAGCTTCCCAAGACCGCACACGCGTCCGGGCCTTTAAACGGAAATCAGCACGACGCCCGCGAGCGTCAGCGCGATGCCGACGCCGTTGTAGCCGCGCGACTCGCTCGTGCAGCACGGTCGCTGCGAGCACCACCGTGACGACGGGATAGAGCGAGGCGAGCACCGCGGTCAGGCTGACCAGCCCGTGTCCCGACGAGGCTGCGAAGAACACGTTGCCGATCGTGTCGCCGATCCCGATCACGGCGGCGATCACGATGTACCTGGGCCGGCAGGCGAATGTCGGATCGCCGGACGGCGACGACAGTGCTCATCACGAGGAGCGCGGTCGTGCGGAAGACGAGCGACGCCCACCAGAAGTCGACCTTCCCGGCCGCGTGCATCCACGGGAAGTAGAAGCCGAAGCCGCACGCCGCCACGAGCGCGACGCCCGACGCCCGCCGCGACGCGCCGCCTGCCCTCGTGGAGCTCGACCGACGCGAGCGCCACCCCCGCCAGCGCACAGACGACGCCGGCGATCTGGAGCGCCGACGGGTTGTCGCCCGTCGCGATCCCGAAGCAGACGGGGATGATCGCCGAGACGCCCGCGATCGGAGCGACGACGCGACATCGCGCCGGTGACCATGCCCCGGTAGTACGCCGCGAGGCCGAGCATGCCGCCGACGGCCGCGCCGATCGCAAAGCAGGACGCCGTAGCCGCGCGGCGCGTCGCCACGGGCCGCGACCGCGATCGCGATCGCCACGACGCCGCCGATCTGCGCCCAGAAGAGCACCGGCACCGTGCCGATCGTGCGTGCCGACGAGCGGGCCGACGAAGTCGGCGACGCCCCAGGCGAGGCTCGCGCCGAGCGCGAGGAGGAGCGGTGTCAATCGACGCGGCGGGTAGCCGCGACCGCGTCGAGCTGGTTCGCGTGGTAGAGCACTGCCGCCTCGGCGGTGCGGGCGGCGCGTGCGTCGTGGTGCACCGCGACGCAGTGGAGAAGCTCGGCGAGCTGTGCGTCGGTCGAGCCCCTGCGCGTGCTCCTCGACGAGCCGCAGGCCGAGGTGCACGTGGCCGAGCAGCCGTCCTTCGGCGTCGGCGTGAAGGCGGGTCCGGGCCCGAGCTCGGCGGTGCGGCCGACATCGTGGACAAGCGCGGCCGCGAGCACCAGGTCCGTGCGGAGTCGTGGATGGAGCTGCGCGGTCTCGCGGCAGAGGGTCGCGACGCCGACCGTGTGCTCGAGCAGCCCGCCGGCGTACGAGTGATGGTCGTCGGGCGTCGCCGGATACGTCTCGAGCGGCCGCGCCGCGAGCACCGCCGACACGGTGGCACGCAGGCCCGGGTGCACCAACTCGCCGACGAGGAAGTCGAGGAAGCCCGCGAGCTCGTCGCGGTCGCGCCGGATCGTCGGCGTCAGCGTCTGCGGGTCGACGTCCGACGGCTCGAGCGAGCGGACGTCGAGCTGCAGCCGGTCGCGAAACTTCTCGACGCGTGCCGAGCACGCGCACCGCGTCACCCTCGTCGAACCGTCCGTCGAGAAGCTCGACGTCGTTCCACACGCGCGCTTCGATGTGACCGGTCGCATCGACGAGCTCGAGCGCGAGGTACGGTGCGCCGCTCTTCGTCTTCAGCCGGCGCTTCATCCGCACGGCATACGTTCCTTCGACGACGCGGTCCTCGGTCAGCTCGGCGATCGTCACAGCCTCTAGCCTACTGGCGTGTCCAGATGCGGAAGCCCGCCTCGTCGTCTCGGCCGGCGGCGACCTCGTCGAGGATCGAAGCCGCCTCCTTCCTGCGCCAGCCGAACGCGCCCGCCAGATCGGCGGCCGTCAGCTCGCCCGCCAGCCCGAGCACGATCCCCGCGAGCTCACGCCGCGCCTCGTCTCGGTGCGGGAGGCGCTTCGCCACCTGCCACTTGCGCGCGACGAGATCGTGAGCGAGTCGCGCCCCACGGCCCGTCCTGCTCGACGAGATGCGAGCTCGTGAGCACGAGCCTGTCGATGCAGCACGGCGACCGCGCGTGTCGACCTCCTTCTTGGCGAGCCCGGTTGCGTCGCGCAGCTGGGGGCCCGTCAGCGGGCCGTGCGAGCGGACTGCGTCCACGACGGGCGTCGAGCTCCTCGGGAGCGGGCTCACCGTTCGCCGCGACGAGCAACGGCACGAGCCGAGGCGCGACGCAGTCGCGACCCGGCGCGAGGTGCTTCCCGACGCACACGAGCCCGCGCGCGGGCAGCTCGTCCTTCGCGTTCCACAGAAACCCCATCTCGTCGCTCCAGCCGGCGAAGGACCTGTCTTCGCCGCGAACGCCCAGTTGCGCTCGGGCGAGCCGTTGACCTGCTCCCAGAGCGACGGCAGGACGACGTCGGCCTTCGGGAAGAGCAGCGCGACGCCCACCTGGTCGACCCACGCCGCTGCCTGGTCGAGCGTCCGCACCATCCCTCTAGTCTCTACGACGATGCCGATCGTCCGGCCCTTTCGCGCGCTCCGCTACGACACGACGGTCGCCGGGCCGCTCGACACGCTGGTCGCGCCGCCGTACGACGTGATCTCCGCGGAGGCGCGCCTTGCCTACCTCGAGCGCAGCCCGTACAACGTCGTGCACCTGACGCTCCCCGACTCGGACGAGGGCGCGGCACGCGCCCTGGGCCTGGCGCGCAGACGGCGTGCTCGTGCGAGGAGGAGCCCGCGTTTTGGTGGGTCGCGCAGGACTACACCGGCCCGGACGGCGTCGCCCGTACCCGGGAAGGTCTCGCCGCGGCCGTGCCGGTGACGCCGTACGCGGCAGGCGAAGTGCTCCCCCACGAGCGCACGCATGCCGGGCCGAAGGAGGGCAGGCTGCGCCTGCTGCGAGCGACGAGGACGCAGCTCGAGCCGATCTTCCTGCTCTACGACGCAGAGCCGCCGTGCTCGCACGCCCGAGTGGGTCGCCGGCCCTCGCCGTCGAGGAGAGCGGCGTGCGGACGAGTGTCTGGCCGGTGGCGCACGACGAGATCGAACTCGCGACCCCGCTGCTGATCGCAGACGGCCATCACCGCTACGAGACGGCGCTCGCCTATCGCGACGAGCACCCGGAGGCGACGCACACCTTCGCCGTCCTGGTCTCCGCGCGAGCGCCCGGGCTCGAGATCTTCCCGACTCACCGCGTCGTGCAGGCGGTCGGCGACGTCGCCGGAGAGCAGGTCGCCTTCACCGCAGGGCGGCGTTACGCTCTATCGCGACGGCACGTTCACGCGCGTCGCGACCGGACGACGACTTCGGCCCGCGCGTCGTCGAGTCGCTCGCGCCGGAGGGCGTCACGTACACACCATACGCCGCCGACGCGATCGCCGCGGTCGACAGCGGCGAGGCTGCGGCAGCCTTCCTGCTCGAGCCCGTGACGGTCGAGCAGGTGTCGCGCTTCGCACACGCCGGCGAGACGATGCCGCAGAAGTCGACGTTCTTCTACCCGAAGCTGACCTCCGGCCTGCTCTTCCATCCCGTTGGCCGCAGGACTGGCTCGAGCTCTGCCGCGCCGCCCGCGACGACGTCGCGCTGGTGCTCGCCGAGCTGCCGGGCCGCGCCGAACGGGAGCCGGTCGTCGGCGCCGGGCTAAGGCGGCGACGACACGACGGCGATCGACGCGGCCGCCGAGGCGGTGATCCTCGCGCGCTTCCGCGGCCGTGACGTGCGACTCGTCAGCGAGGAGTCGGGCGTCGAAGGAAACGGCCGCTGCACGGTCGTCGTCGACCCGATCGACGGCTCGCTGAACGCGAAGCGCGGCATCCCGTTCTTCTCCATCTCGATCGCAGTCGCCGACGGCGACACGATGGACGACGTCGTTCTTCGGCTACGTCCACGACTTCGGCACGGGCGAGGAGTGGACGGCGACGCGCGGCGACGGTGCATTTCTCGACGGCGCGGCCGTTGTCCGAGCGGCCGAAGGACGAGCTCGAGATCCTGTCGTTCGAGGCGACGACGCTCGGCGTACGTCTCCGACGAACGCCGCGCGCTTCGACGGGCGTCGCCCACCGCCTGCGCGTGATGGGCTCGCTCGCGCATCACGCTCTGCCACCTTGCGGCCGGCCGCGTCGACGGTGTCGTGTCGCTCAAACCTGCCGCGCTCGGTCGACATCGCTGCCGCGCAGCTGCTCGTTCGCGAGCGTGGCTTCGCGATCGAGCTCGTCGACGCTCCGCCGTTCGGCGCAGCACCGCTCGACCTCGAGGGCCGGTCACGTGTCGCCGCGGCGGGGAGCGACGAGCTCTGCGCACGGATCGCCGCGCGCGCTCCTCAGCGCACAGTCGCTAGCGCTGCGCCGTCGAGCAGACCGCGAACCGCGCCGACGAGCTCGTTGCGCGTGAACGGCTTGCGCAGGAACCCCGTCGCGGGCTCGTCGAGCTCCGTCGGCGTCCAGCACGTCGTCCGTGTAGCCGGACATGTAGAGCACCGGCAGCCGGCGTGTCGGGCGCAGCGCGCGCGCGAGCTCCGGCCCGCTCAGGCCGGGCATGACGACGTCCGCGAGCGACGAGGTCGAACGGTCGCGCTGCTCTCCGCGAGCTCGAGTGCCTCGTCACCTCGTGGCGGCTGCCTCGACGTCGAAGCCGGCGGCCTCGAGCACGGTCGCGGGCGAGGCTCCCGGACGACGTCCCGGTCCTCGACCACGAGCACGCGCTCGACGCCGCCGGCGGCGCCGACGCTGACCGTTCACGGCCGGTGGACGGGTCGATCGCAGACCGGCAGCGGCCGGCAGCACCACCTCGACCGTCGTGCCCTCGCCCGGCGCGCGACGCGATGGCGAGCGACCCGCCGAGTGCATCGACGACGCCGTAGGCGACCGACGAGCCCGAGCCCGGTGCCCTGCCCCGCGGTCTTCGTCGTGAAGAACGGCTCGAGCGCGCGGGTGCGCGTCGCGTCGTCCATGCCGCAGCCGTCGTCGCGGACGCGCAGCACGACATCGTCGCCGCTCGTGGAGGTCTCGAACGCGAGCGTGCCGCCGCTCGCGATCGCGTCGCGGCCGTTCAGGGCGAGATTGAGCACGACCTGCTTCAACTGCGTCGGATCGCCCGAAACGGCGGGGAGCGACGTCGCGAGGTCGAGTCGCACGGTGACGTCCTCGCGCACGAGCCGGTCGAGCAGCTCGGTCGTAGAGCGCACGACCTCGTTCAGGTCGACCAGCCGCGCACGGGCACGTCGCGCCGGCTGAACGAGAGCAGACGTGACGTCAAGCTCGCGGCCTCGGCGGCCGCCGTCCTGATGCCGTCGAGACAGCGTGCGAGCGTCGAGCCGGGCTCGGCGGACGGCGCAGCGAGGTCGGCGTAGCCGCTGATTCCCGTCAACAGATTGTTGAAGTCGTGCGCGATCCCGCCGGCGAACTGGCCGAGCGCATCCATCTTCTGGGCCTGCAGCAGTTGCTCGTCGAAGTTGCTTCTGTTCGGTGACGTCGAGCAGAAAGCCGCGGGCGAATGCATCGCCGGCGGCGTCTTCGACGATCGTGCTGCGGTCGCGCACCCACACGTAGTGGCCGTCACGATGGAGCATCCGGTAGTCGCTCTCGAATGTTTGCCGCGTGCGGTTGCACTCGTGCACCTCTTCCATCACGCGCTCGCGGTCGTCGGGGTGCACGAGATCGGCGAACATCTTCGGGCTCGCGGTCCACTCCTCGGCCGTCCAGCCGAGGAGCTGATGGACCTGGGGGCTCGTGTAGACGTTTGTCGCGTCGTCGTCGACGAGATCGACGTACGTGACGAGTGGCAGCGCTTCGACGAGGCCGCGGAAGCGGCGTTCGGCTTCGTCGCGCTCGCGCTCGACGCGCTTTCGCTCGCCGATGTCGTCGTACAGCGCGAGGAACCCCGACGTCGGACGCCGATTCGAACGGGGCGGTGAAGACTGCGAGCTCGAGCGCGCGTCCGTCGCGCGGTCGAGCGCGTCACCTCGACACCGCGCAAGACCTCGCCGGCGAGGACTCGCGCGAGCAGCTCCGAGGACTCGGCCTCGTGCCCCCGGGGGACGGACGGGTTCTTGCGCCCGACGACCTCCGCGTGACCCCAGCCGAAGAGCTCCTCGGCGGCGCGATTCCAGGTGAGAACGCGGGCCTCGCCGTCGAAGGCGACCGTGGCGAGCGGAAGTGCGTCGATCTGCCTTGCGAGCTGCAGCCGGTCGGCCGCGACCCGATGACGCTCGCGCGTGCGCAGCGCACCGAGCACGACCGCGAGCGTTGCCAGGGGGAGGACCGTCGCCGCCTCGAGGTCATGTCCGAGCCAGAGCAGCGCAAGCGCGGCGACCAGCCAGAGGTCGCCTAGGACATGCGTGGCTCGCGAGAGGCCAAGACGCCGTCCCCTCATAGGTGCGGTGTCGGCACGCGGCGACCGGTGCCGCATCCCCGAAAAGGCGTAGGCGCGCGCTCCTCCGCTACGGTTGCGCCGTGGTGGCCCGCGAGCAGATCACCGAGGCGCTGGGCCGCGTCATCGACCCGGAGCTGCGCCGCCCGGTCACCGAGCTCGGCATGGTGCGCGGCGTCGAGGTCGACGGTGGGCACGTGGCCGTGACGATCGCCCTGACCGTCGCCGGCTGCCCACTGCGTTCGAGCTTCGAGGACCAGGTGCGCGAGCACATCGGCTCACTACCCGGTGTCGACTCGGTCTCGCTCGCCTTCGACGTGATGAGCCCCGACGAGCGGGCTGCGCTCACGACGCGCTTGCGCGGAAACGTCGAGTCGCGCGGCGTGCAACTCGATCCGCGTACGCGCGTCCTCGCCGTCGCCTCCGGCAAGGGCGGCGTCGGCAAGTCGTCCCTCACCGTCAACCTGGCGGCGGCTCTCGCCGCCGGTGGCAAGGAGGTCGGCATCCTCGACGCCGACATCTACGGCCACTCGATCCCGCACATGCTCGGGATCTCGCAGAAGCCGGTGCTCGTCGACAAGCTGATCGTCCCGCCGGTCGCGTACGACATGCGCCTCATGTCGATCGGCTTCTTCCTGGACGACAACCAGCCGGTGATGTGGCGCGGTCCGATGCTGCATCGCGCGCTCGAGCAGTTTCTGCAAGACGTGCACTGGGGCGACCTCGACGTGCTCGTCGTCGACATGCCGCCCGGCACCGGCGACGTGTCGATCTCGCTCGGTCAGCTGCTGCCGCGCGCCGAGGCGATCGTCGTCACGACACCGCAGCCGCTCGCGCAGGAAGTCGCCTCGCGTGCCGCGACGATGGCGCAGAAGACCGGGATGCGCCTCGTCGGCATCGTCGAGAACATGACCTCGGAGATCTTCGGCTCGGGTGGGGGCGAGCGGCTGGCGGCCGAGCTCGGCGTCCCGCTGCTCGCGACCGATCCCGCTCGATCCGGCGCTGCGCGAGGCCGGGGATGCGGGAATGCCGCTCGTCCTCCGGAGCCCGGAGTCGGCTGCCGCGCAGGCGATCATCGAGCTCGCCTCGGTGGTCGACGAGAGCCGCGTCGGCGGTTTCACACGCACGCTGCCGCTCGTCTCCTGACCGGCGCGGCCTTCTTCGATCTCGACCGCACGGTGATCCGGCGCTCGTCAGTACTCGCTCTCGCGCCGTCCTTTCGCCGCGCCGGGTTGATCTCGCGCGTCGACCTCGCGAAGTCGGCGTTCTGGCAGGCGCTCTTCATCGCGCGCGGCGCGAGCGCCGAGCGTGTGCGCTCCGCGGCTGAGGACGGGATGCGCATCCTCGCCGGGTTCTCCGTCGAGGACATGCGACGGCTCGTCGGCGATGCGATGGAGCCGGTGCTTCGGCCGCTCGTGTACGACGAGCCGCTTCACCTGCTCCGCCGTCACCGAGAGCGCGGTGAACGCACGTACATCGTCTCGGCGACGTTGCAGGAGATCGTCGAGCACATCGCCGCCGATCTCGGCTTCGACGGCGCGATCGGCTCGACGTGCGAGATCGTCGACGGTGTCTACACGGGACGCTCGTTGCGCGCGGCGCACGGCGAGGGCAAGGCGCAGGCCGTACGCGAGCTCGCGGTGGCTGAGGCGATCGACCTCGACGCGTCGACTGCCTACTCGGACTCCTATAGCGACGAGCCGTTCCTCGCAGCCGTCGGACATCCGGTCGCGGCGAATCCCGACCGCAAGCTTCGCCGGATCGCGCGCCGGCGCGGCTGGCAGGTGGTCGACTTTGCATCCTGACGAGGCCCGCCCGCGCCTCGCCGCGCTCGGCTTCACGTCGCAGGACGTCGAGACGCTCGCCGCCCACTTCCTCGACGCCGAGGCGCGCGGATCGCTCGGCCACGGTCTCTCGCGGATCGAGTGGCTCGAGTCATGGAAGGCGATCGACACGACGTCGCGGCCGAAATGCGTCGCTGCCGAGCCGGGCTACGAGCGGTGGGACGGCGCCGGCGCGCTCGGCTACCTCACGCTGGCGGCTGTCGTCGCCGCGCAGGTCGCTGCGCCACCCGAGCATGCGCGCGTCGTCGTGTGTACGCGCACGTTCCCGACGGGTGCGCTCGGCTACTGGGTGCGGCAGCTGGCCGACGCCGGACTCGTCGGGCTCCTCACGGCGACGAGCCCTCGTCGGCTCGCTCCGCCCTCAGGCGGCGAGCCGCTCGCCGGAACGAACCCGCTCGCGATCGCGATCCCATCGTCGGACGGCCGCCCGGTCGTCGCCGATGTGTCGATGGGCGCCGTCACGCACGGAGCCGTGCTGGCCGGGCTCGCGCGACCGGAGGAGCTCGTACCGTTCGGCGGCGAGCAGTCCTACAAGGCGTTCGCGCTCGCGGTCGGGCTGCAGCTCGTCGTCGATGCCCTGCTGCCGGACGACGGCTTCGGCGCCGTGCTCGTCGTCGCACGTCCTGAAGCCGACCCCGTGCCAGCCCTGCGCGCGCTCGCCGCGGGTGCGCGCCTGCCGGGCGACCGCTAGGCGGGGAAGCCCGGCTCGTCGCGGATCGCGGCGAAGTCGCTGTCCTTGGCCGCGACGGCCGCCCACTTGGACTCGAGCTCCACCGCGCGCTTCAGGTGCAGCAGGGCGTCGAGGTGCTTCCCGCCGCGTGCCTCCATGCACGCGAGGTTGTAGAGCAGCGCCGGGTGCTCCGGCCGCTGCTGGAGCGCCTCCTCGTGGATGCGGATCGCGTCGTCCCACCGCTCCTCGCGTGCGGCCGGCACGGCCGCGAACATCGCCTCCCAGGCCGAGACCTCGTACGCCTCGCCGGGCTTTCCACCCAGCGCGAGCACGAGCGTGTCCTCGTCCAGCGCCACCGCTCCCCGCCGGAGCGACGGGTCGCTGATGAACGCGAGCTGACCGGGGCCGAGCTCGTGCTCCGCACCGTCGATCGTGAAGCGCGCGCGTCCGCGCAACACGAGGTAGATCTCCTCGTGCCCGAGCTGCGACTCGCTGTGCTCCTCGACGACCTGGGCGCCCGCCTCGCGCGAGGAGTACGCATTCACACCGAACGCCTCGATCCCGAAGTGGCGACGCACGGGCCGCCAGACGAAGCCGTCATCCATCTCGATGCGTTCGAGGTCGTCGAGGTGCGCCGTTCTCACGCTGCGATCAGCTCCTGCCATCGCGGGTCGTCGTGGAGGCCCGTCAGGTCGTCATCGCCCGGCGCGAGCTCCCGGACCTCGTCGCTCGCCAACTCGACCGCGCGTGCGAGGTGTGCGAACGCGCGATCCGCGTCTCCGTGCAGCGCCTCGAAGCACGCTGCGTTGTACGGCCCTTGCCACTCGTTCGGCTGCCGTGCGAGCAACCCATCGATTATCGCTCTGCTCGCCTTTAGGTCGCCCGCACTCGCCTTGGCGAACGCGATCACGACTTCTTCCCAGCCGTGTGCCTCAAACGCCTTGCCGCGGGTGGCGCCGACCGCGAGCACGATCGTCGCGGGCTCCTCGGCGACCGCCTCGCGCTCCTCGCCGCTCGCAACATGCACGAGCGTTCCCGCAGGAGCGTCGAGAGTCTCACCGTCGATCGTGAACCGCGCGTGCCCCCGAACGACGACGTACAGCTCCTCGTCGCCGCTCGCCTCCTTGTGGCGCGGCACGACATGGCCGCCGACATCCTGTGTCCAGGCGTTCGCGCCGAACGCCCGGAGACCGAGCTCGTAGCGCAGCGGGATCAGCTGCGGCGCCCCCTCGTAGCGCGGGTCCGGGTACGACCCGAGCTCGTCGAGGGAGTAGATGCCGTACCCGTTCATCGTGAACGGAGCTCCGCGAGCACCACGGCATCGATCTTCTCGACGCCGCCGAGTCGCTCCTCGAGGTTCTCCGTCCCGGCCCACGCCGCCAGGGCCGCCTCGAGGTCGCCGTCGTAACCGAGCGCCTGTAGCCGCTCACCCAGCTCGGCGCGGAGTGCGTCGTCGATGTCGATCCACTCCTCGGTCTTGCCGAAGAGCAGCGTGTGCATCGCATACAGCCGCGCGAGCTCGTCGACGGGACGCTCATGGTCGTCGATGCGCAGGTCGACCAGAATGTCTGAGAGCCCGGCGTAGCCGCCGTCGCGCTCGACGACGTAGAGCGCAGCCGACTGCTGGCCGCGCCGGTCGCCGCCGGCTGCCTGTGCCGCCGCGAGGCAGGCGATGAGCCGCTCGGCCAGGGACCGTCCGGCCGTCGACTCGAACGTCGAGGCGAGCGCTGCCACCGTCTCGTCGCCGACCAGGATGTTCCCCTGCGCCGCGTAACCGGGCCCAGTTGCGCCGCCCGCCCAGTCCATGCACTCGCTGCCCGTAAACGATGCGCTTCCGCCGCTTCCGTCGACGACACCGAGCTGGCGATGTTCGCGCTCATCGTCGGCCGCCGTGAGGCGTTCGACGACCTCCTGCGCCGTGAGCCCGTCGCGCAGGAGCGCGAGGCCGTCCGGGCCGTAGCGGGGATTCGCGTACGCCTGGGTGGCGATCGCCCCGACAGCCACCTCCGCCCACGGCACGACCGAGCCCACTGCAAGGAACTTCGACTGCGTCGCCACTCCCCACTGCCCTGCGCCGAGGTCGCACGCCGCGATCGAGTACGTCGCGACAATCGGGCTCCTACCCATACGTGAGCTCCGTCAGGTCGAGCTCGAGCAGGCGAGCGTCGGTCACGATCGCGGTCGCGACCTCCGGACGCGCGAGCGCGGCGCGCACGCCTTCTGCGTCGTGCGCGCGCACGGCGACGGGGCGCCCTTCGGCATGCGCTTGGCGGAGCTGCGCTTCGTCGACGCCGTCGAGCACCAACGCGTCGTCGAGATCGAGCTCTCCTTCGAGCACGATCTCGGGCACGCGCCGGCCGGTCGCTCCGAACCAGCGCTCCCTCACAGGTTGACGGTGTCCCCCGGCTGGAGCCGGTCGACGGTCGCAGGCGTGAGCTTGGCGAGCGCGTCGGGAGTGCCCGTGAGGAGCCCGAACGTCCCCCAGTGACACGGCACGCACCGTGGATTTCCGAGCAGCTCGAGCGCGAGCGCCGCCTCTTCCGGGCCCATCGTGAAGTGATCTCCGATCGGAAGAACCGCAACCGTCGGCTTGTACAGCCGCGCGATCAGCTGCATGTCGCCGAACACGTTCGTGTCGCCGGCGAAGTAGACCGACGCGCCGTCGACGCGTACGACGACACCAGTCGGCTCGCCACCGTAGGACCCGTCGGGCGCGGAGCCCGAGTGGCCTGCGTGCGTCATCGTGAAGCGGATTCCGTCGACGTCTACGCTGCCGCCCTTGTTGAACGCGATCACGTCGCTCTCCGGGACGCCGTTACCTGTGAACCAGTCGGCGAGCTCGACCATCGCGAGCACCTTGGCGCCCGTCTTCTTCTGGACCGAGACGACGTTCCCAGCGTGGTCGCCATGACCGTGCGTGACGTAGATGACGTCGGCGCGCTCGGGATCCTTCTCCGGGTCCGGAGTCATGGGACCCGACAGCCACGGGTCGACGTAGACGCGCTTACCGTCGTTCGTGTCGAGCCTGAACGATGCGTGACCGAGCCATGTGAGTGTCGCCATTCGCGTGCGCTCCCTTTCCGAATCCTGGACCGCGTGGAGCATAGAAGGACCGTCCGGTCCCGAGGCGAACCTGTCGGTGTGGGACGCCGCTTCTTCCCGGCCCTCCTCACGATCGTCGCGGCCTACGCCGACGGTCGCGGCTCCCACGCCCTCGCCTTCGACGCGCTCCTGGCAGCAATCCCTCTCGCCGCGGTCGCAGCGCTGACGACGTTCGGCGCCTACCTCGACAACCTCGAGCGGCTGGCCGGCCTGCAAGCTGCCCTGTGGACGGTGGCGCTCGCACTGCTCGTGCTCTCGTGCGCTGCACGCTCGTCGGCGGCCGAGACCCACACGCTGCCGGCGCTCGGCTCCTCGGCACTTGCCGCCTGCCTCGTCGTGTTCGCGCTCAAAGCGCTCGTCGCCGCCGTGCCGCAGCTCCGGCGTCTCGCACTGCTCCGCCCCGCCAAGCCGTAACCTGGTTGCCCGCCGAAGGCGGGAACCAGGTTGTATGTCTTAGAACGGCAGCGAGCTAGCAGCCGAGTGCGCCACGTCGATCAGCGGCTGCACCGCGAAGAACGAGCCGACCGTGACGACGAGGGCGATCGCGACGCCCGCGTGGAGCAGCACGTCGCTCGGCGGTGAGCCACCCGCCGGCGCGAGCTGGAGCTCGGCCCGGTCGCGGAAGTACATCGCGCGCACGATCCCGAGGTAGTAGTAGGCCGAGATCATGGTCGCGATCACACCGGCGACGATCAGCCACCACCAGCCGCGCTCGTACGCAGCGGCGAAGACGTAGAACTTGCCGATGAAGCCGCCCGTCAACGGGAATCCGAGCATCCCGAGCATGAACGTCCACATCGCGATGCCGAGGAACGGCCGCTCCCAGCCGAATCCCGCCAGGTTCTGGAGCGTCACCGGCGTCTGCAGCTCGCGCTCGCGCGCGGCGACGACTGCGAACGCACCGAGCGACATCGCCGAGTACGGGACGAGGTAAAAGAGCAGAGCGCGGGCACCGAGCGGGTTCGCAGCGGCGATCGCGATCAGCATGAACCCGGCATGTGAGACGGACGAGTACGCGAGGATCCGCTTGACGTTCCTCTGCACGAGGGCGGCGATGTTGCCCCACGCGAGTGAGATGATCGCAATCACCGCGATCGCCCAGCGCCAGAGGCTCGTGTCGTGCGGGAACGCCGTCTCGAGCACGCGGAATGTGACGACGAGCGCTGCGATCTTCGTCCCGGAGGACATGAAGGCGGTCACCGGCGTCGGGGCGCCCTGGTAGACGTCGGGCGTCCACTGGTGGAACGGGGCCGCCGACGACTTGAACGCAAGCCCCGCGATGATCATCGCGAGCCCGACCACCAGCATCGCGTCGTGACGATGGCCAGAGGCGGCGATCTTGTCGAACGACAGCTGGCCCGTGATGCCGTAGACAAGAGCTGAGCCGAAGAGGAACGTCGCCGAGCCGACAGCGCCGACGACCAGGTACTTGAGACCGGCTTCGAGCGAGCCGATCAGGTCGATGTCGATTGCGACCAGCACGTAGAGCGCGACCGAGAACCACTCGAGCCCGAGGAAGAGCGTCATCAGGTTCGACGCCTGCACGAAGAACGCCATTCCGGCGCCGGCGGCTGTGAGGAGCGCGTAGTACTCGGCGACGTGCTCGTCGCGCATGCGCTCCCGGTACGAGATCAGGACGGCGACGGCGCCCGAGCCGGCGATGAGGACCTGCGCGAACGAGGACCACTTGTCGCGGAACATCGCGTCGTGCACCAGGATCGTCGCGTGGCGTGAGCGGTCGTCGAGGAATGCGGCGAACACGAACGCGCCGACGAAGCCGGCGAAGCCGACGAACGCCGAGACCTGCCGGCGCGTGGAGCGCGGCACGAAGACGGCAACCATCAGCAACGCACCGGACGCGGCGAGCAGCGCGAGCGACGGCGACAGCGCGAACCAGTCGACGTGCGGCTTCTGGATCAAGGCGCGTACTCCGTCCAGCCTGCCGTGCTTGCTGTGCTGCCGGTCGCGTGCCCGGAGATGAGGTTCGGCCACGCCGACAGGCCGAGCAGGCAGAGGAGCAGCGGCACGACGATCGCGAGCTCGCCGAGGCGCAGGTCGGTCGCGCGCTCGGAGACCGCGGGCCCGACGTCCTGATGGAGGACGCCCGAGATCGCGCGCAGCATGTACATGGCTGCGAGCACGATGCCCACCGCGCCGACGACGGCCCATGCCCAGCCTTGCTGGAACGCGCCGGCGAGGATGAGAAACTCGCCGGCGAACGACGTCGACAGCGGCACGGCGAGCGAGAAGACGCCTGCCACCATGATCACGGTCGCGAGTGCGGGGCGGCCGCGCGCCATGCCGCCGAGCCGTGAGAACTCGCCGGTCGACGTCCGCCGCTCGACCATCCCGGCGACGAGGAAGAGAGCCGACGACATCAGGGCGTGGTTCACGATCTGCAGGACCGCGCCGTCGAAGCCGAGCGAGTTCCCTGCGAAGAGGCCGATCACGATCAGCCCGGCTTGCGCGAGCGAGGAGTACATGATGACGCCGCGGAAATCGGGTGCGCGGAAGGCGAGCAACGAGCCGTAGACGAGCGACACCGACCCGAGCACGAGCATCACGACGCGCCAGTCGTGCACGGGCTGCGGGAAGAGTGGGATCGCGATCCGCAGCAGGCCGTAGAGGCCCGCCTTGCCGACGACGCCGGAGAGCACCGCAGACACCTCCGGGGGCGACTCGCGGTACGTGATCGGCAGCCAGCCGTGAAGCGGGAAGAGCGGCGACTTGATCGCGAAGGCGGCGACGAAGCCGAGGAACAGCCAGGTCGAGGAGCTCGTCGACATCTTCGTCAGGTCGAAGGTGCCTTGCTGCAGGCCGAGGATCACGATCGACGCGAGCATCAGAAGCGAGCCGACGACCGTGTAGACCACGAACGTGATCGTCGCGCGCATGCGGTCGGTGCCGCCCCAGACACCGATCAGCACGTAGAGCGGGATCAGCATTGCCTCGAAGAAGGCGTAGAAGAGCAGGAGGTCCTGCGCGGTGAACACGCCGACGATCGCGCCGGTGAGCAGCAGCATCAGCGCGAAGTACGCGCGGCCACGGTCACGGCCCACCCACCAGCCGTAGATCGTGCAGGCAGCCATCACGACGACGGTCATGCCGACGAACCAGAGCGAGAACCCGTATTGGCCGACATGCCAGCTGACGTGCAGGTCGCGGAACCACGACGCGCGCTGGGAGAACTGGAGCTGTGACGAGCCGAAGTCGAACTTCGACGCGGTGGTGATCCAGAAGCCGACCTCGATCAACGACGCAAGTGCGGCCAGCGAGCCGAGCCAGTACGCCGAGAACGGCGCGACCGCGATCACGAGCGCCGACGCGACGGGGAAGACGATCAGGATCGTCGTCAGCCACGTGTTCATCAGCGAACCGCCAGGAAGACGACGGTGAGGATGGCGAGGCCGCCGGCGAGGGCAAGCGCGTACGAGCGCACGAGGCCGGTCTGTGCGAGGGACAGCTCCTTCGACCCGAGCCCGAGCGCTCCGGTGACGGCTGTGATCGAGCCCCCGATCAGCGGCCTTTCGACGAGCGCGTAGAAGCCGCGGGCGGCGAGATCGCTCGTGCGGTACCAGAGCAGGTCGTAGAGCTCGTCCCAGTAGAACTTCTTCTCGAGCACCGGGAGCGCCCGCGGTGCTGCGACACGCTTTGCGCCGTAGATCGCCCAGGCGACGGTGACGCCCGCGAGCCCGATCGCGATCGCGACGGCGGACGTCACCCACTCCTGCGTGTTCGACGGCTCCGCCAGCGGTGCAGCGATGGGCGAGAGCCAGTCGGTCAGCGGATGCCAGAGCGGCGCGAACTGCAGGAAGCCGCCGATGCACGAGAGGAGCGCGAGCGTGGCGACCGGTGCGAGCATCCAGGTCGGCCCTTCCTTCCCGTGATGGCGGTGGAAGTGCTCGCGGGCGAATGCCGACGGCTCGCCCGTGAAGACGATGAAGAACAACCGGAACGCGTAGACGCCGGTCAGGAACGCGCCCGCGAGACCGGCCGCGAAGATCACGTCGCCGTACCAACCGCGCTGCAGTGCCTCGGCGAGGATCGAGTCCTTCGAGAAAAAGCCTGCGAACGGGAAGATGCCGACAAGCGCGAGCGAGCCGATCAGGAACACGGTGCGCGTAAACGGCATCAGCTTCCCGATGCCGGCGAGTTTGCGGATGTCCTGCTCGTCCGCAATCGCGTGGATCGCGATCCCGGCGGCGAGGAAGAGCAGCGCCTTGAAGAACGCGTGCGTCATCAGGTGGAACATCGCGTTCGGATACGCACCGAGACCGGCGCCTACGAACATGTAGCCGATCTGCGACATCGTCGAGTACGCGATCACGCGCTTGATGTCGGTCTGCACGAGTGCGATCAACCCCGCCATCAGCAGCGTCGCTGCACCTAGGCCGGCCGCGAGGTCCTGGATCACGTAGGCGTGCTCGAAGAGCGGATGGCAGCGGACGATCAGATAGACCCCAGCGGTAACCATTGTCGCCGCATGGATCAACGCGCTCACCGGCGTCGGGCCCTCCATCGCGTCGGGGAGCCAGGTGTGCAGCGGGAGCTGCGCGGACTTGGCGAGCGCGCCGCCGAGTAGGCCGAGTGCGATCAGATTTGCGACACCGCCTCCGTGTGGCGAAGCTGCGAAGACAGCGCTGTAGTCGAGCTTGCCTGTGTGCTGGATCAGCAGGAAGAGCGCCAGTGCCAGCGTGGCGTCGCCCAACGCGTTCATGACGAATGCCTTCTTCGCTGCAGCGATCGCGGACGGGCGATCCTGGTGGTACCCGATCAGCAGGTAGCTCGAGAGCCCGACCATGCCCCAGCCGGCGAGGAGCAGAAGCAGGTTGCCGCCCTGGACCAGCAGAAGCATCGAGAAGACGAAGAGCGACATGTAGGCGAAGTAGCGGCGCTCCTCGTCGTCACCGTCCATGTAGCCGACGGAGTACGCGACGATCAGAGAGCCGACGCCGGCGACGATCAGCATCATCACGATCGACAGCTGGTCGGTGAGGAGCGAAAGCCCGAAGTGGTACTGCCCGGCCGAGAGCCACGTCCACGATGTCGTCACCGCGCCGCGATTCGACGGCGACCTGCTCCACATATCGGCGAACGCGACGAGGGCAGCGGCGAAGGCACCCAGCGTCGTCGCCGTCGAGACGTAGCCGGCAACCCGGCGCGGAATTGCGGTTCCGGCGGCAGTGATCGCGATCGCCGAGGCAAGCGGCAGCAGCAGGCAGATCCAGGCGGCGGTGGACATCAGTGTTCCGTCCAGTGACGCTGTCTAGCCTCGGGGTCGCGAGCACCAAGCGACGCAAGGACGCAGGGAGCGTTCGCAGCCGTAGCTGCGGGCGCGACTGAGGACGCGGCAGCGCGCCGCGTGATCGCGGGCCAGAGGCGGACGTGTGTCTCTGGACGGGACACTTAACCTCGGAGCGTCCTGAGCTTGTCCACGTCGAGCTCGACTTGGCGGCGCCCCATCGCCACGATCAGCCCGAGGCCGACGACGACCTCCGAAGCGGCGACGGCCATTACCGAGATGGCGAAGATCTGTCCGTCTTCACGCCCGTGCAACCGCGAGAACGCGATCAGCAGCAAGTTCGCCGCGTTCAGCATGATCTCGACGGAGAGCAGGATGATCAGCGGGTTGCGCCGCAACATCACGCCGAGCGCGCCCGTGGTGAAGAGGATCGCGCTCAAGACGACGTACCACTGGATGTCAGGACCGTGCATCGCTCTCCAGCGTTCGCGCGTGTGAGCCGAGCACGACGCCGCCGACCGCCGCGACGAGCAGGACGATCGACGTGACCTCGAACGCGAGCAGGTGGTCGGTGAGGAACAGTCGGCCGATTGCTTCCGGCGAGCCGAACGAACGGGTGATGTGCTTCGGCTTCGAGAGCAGGTGCCCCGCCTGGAGACCGACGACGACGATCACCTCGGCCAAAATCGCCCCGCCCGCGAGGACTGCGCCGACGATCTGCCACGACGGCCCGCCCGACCACGGCGACTCGTCGGTGCGGTCGCCGAGGTAGGCGATCACGAACAGGAACATCACCATCACGGCGCCGCCGTAGACGAGCACCTGGCCTGCGGCGACGAACTCACCCGAGAGGAGCAGGTAGAGCACTGCGAGCGACGCGAGGTTCCCGATCAGCGAAAGCGCAGAGTAGAACGGGTTGCTGAAGCTGACGACCGCGAGCGCGCTCGCCAGGCACAAGAACGCGGCGACGAACCACACGCACCAGACGAGGAAGTTCGCCACTAGGAGTTGTCCTGGTAGTACGGGATCGGCGTGTCGTAGAGGTCACGATCGGCGACGGGTACGCGCTTCGTCGGCTCGGCGAGCAGCATGTCCTTCGTGTAGATCAGGTCGTCGCGGTTGTACTCCGAGATCTCGAACTCGTTGCCGAGCGTGATCGCATCGAAAGGACATGCCAGCTCGCAGTAGCCGCAGAAGATGCAGCGCGACAGGTTGATCTCGTAGATGCGCGCGTACCGCTCGCCCGCCGACACGCGGTTGTCCGGTGTGTTCTCGGCCGGCACGACGCGGATGCAGTCCGCAGGGCACGCGGCCGCGCACAGCGAGCAACCGACGCACTTCTCGAGCCCGTTCTCGTGACGGTGGAGGCGGTGCCGCCCTCGGTAGCGCGGGTAGACCGGCCGCTTGAACTCCGGGTACTGCTGCGTGATCGGCTTCTTGAAGACCTGCTTCAGCGTGACGCCGAAGCCCTTCAGCGTGTTCGGGACGACCGCCATTACTTCACCAGCACCACGAGAAACGCGGTGACGAGAGCGTTGACGGTCGCGACCGGCAGCAGCACCTTCCAGCCGAAGCGCATCAACTGGTCGTAGCGGAGGCGCGGCTGCGTCGCGCGCAGCCAGATGAACACCGACACGAGCGTGAACAGCTTGAGCACGAACCAGATGGGGCCGAGCTCGTCGAGCGAATGCACCCACGGGAAGTGGTAGCCGTCGAAGAAGAGCGTCACGCAGAGACCTGAGAGCGTCAGCATGTTGATGTACTCGGCCGCCTGAAAGAGGCCCCAACGCATCCCGGAGTACTCGGTGTGGTAGCCGGCGACGAGCTCGGTGTCTGCTTCCGGCAGGTCGAACGGCGGCCGCGACGTCTCGGCGGTACCGCCGATCAGGAACACGACGAGGCCGACGAACTGCGGGATGAAGAACCACAGCGTCGCCTGCTGCTTCTGCACGACCTGCACGAGGTTGATCGACTGCGCCATCAGCACCACACCCAGCACGCTCAAGGCGAGCGACACCTCATAGGAGACGAGTTGCGCGCAGGTGCGCATCGAGCCGAGCATCGAGTACTTCGAGTCGGAGGCCCAGCCGCCGATGATGAAGCCGTAGATGCCCAGCGAGCCGAGCGCGAAGATCAGGATCAGCGAGATCGGCACGTTCACGACCTGACCTTCGATGTGGTGGCCCCACACCGTCCACCCGTTGCCGAACGGCAGCACGCTGAACGCGGCGAGCGCCGTGAACATCGAGACGACGGGGGCGATGATGTAGAGCGGCTCCTTGGCCGCCATCGGCGAGAACGCTTCCTTGCGGATCAGCTTCAGCAGGTCGGCGATCGGCACCAGCAAGCCTTTCGGGCCCGCTCGGTTCGGGCCGAACCGGAGCTGCATGCGGCCGAGCAGCTTGCGCTCGAGCCACGTCGTGAAGGCGAAGAACACCATCACGACGTTGATCACGAGGAACGCCTTCGGGATCGTGATCCACCATGCCTCGTGGGTCACGGGCGCACCTCCACTGTTGCGTGGAGGTCGCCGGCGTGCTCGCTTGCGATGCGCACGGTGCCTGCGCTCAGGTCGTGCGCGATGCGTGCGCGCAACTCGACCGACGTGCCGTTCGACGACACGGTGACCGTGGCGCCGTTGCGAATGTTGCGTGCCTTCGCGTCCGACGGTGAGAGTGCAACTTCCGGCTCGGGCCGCTGGAACTGGAGCTCCGGCGTGCGGTCGACGGCGGCCCCGCTGAAGATTGGCCGGTAGGCGACGAGGCGCAGGCCCGGACCGCTGTCAGACACCTTCACGGTGTCTGACACCTCTTGCTTTTCCGCGCGCGGCGGCAGCTCGGCCTGCTCGCCGACGTCGCCGAACGTGATGCCGCCGAAGCAGTTCGCGGCGACCTCGTCGAAGACGACTGACGCGTGCGGCGAGAGCTCGACGTCGAACCGCTCGGCGAGCTTCGCGATCCACGCGACGACGTCGGGCGTCGGCGCGAGCACCGCGCGACGCTGCCGCTGCAACCGTCCCTCGAGGTTCACCGTCGTGCCGTCGCGCTCGAGGTAGCTCGTGCCAGGCAAGACGAGGTCTGCGATCCCGCGGAAGCTGTCTTCGAACATTCCGATCCCGATCACGAGCTCGACGTCGGACGCCAGTGCGCGCACCGCCGGATCGGTGGCGGCTTCGTCGCCGGAGATGAGGAGCACGCGGGGCTTCTCGTCGGTCGGCTCGTCGTCGCCGGCGGCGCTCCACGCGTCGTTGACGCCCCGGCCGTTCGGGGTGCGCGGCAGGTAGTAGACGTTCGTTGCCTCGGGCTGCGGGCTCGGGCGGTCGGTGACGAGCGCATCGACGCTGCCGGTGGGGTCGCCGTACGTGATTGTCGCGCCGGCCCGGCGTGCTGCCTTCAGCCAAAGGTCGACGACCGGGGCACGTTCGACGACGGGCTCGTCGCACGCAACTGCGATCGTCTTCGCGTCGCGGAGCGCCGAGAGCGGAGCGCGCGCCGCGTCGATCCAGTCCGGCACGGGCTCTGGGAGCACCGCGGTGTTCGCGCCGAGGCCTTGCCGCAGCAGCTTGCCGAGGGCGTACGCCTCCTCCACAGACTCCCCGCCCGAGAGTGCGGTCACGGTCGACGTCCCGCCGGCGCGCAGGATCTCCTCGGCGCGGTCGAGCGCGTCGTCCCACGAGATCGCCTCGAACCGGCGCGGCCCCGACTTGCGGCGTGGCGCGTCGATGCGATCGCGCGCGTGGAGATGTGCGAAGGCGAAGCGGCCCTTGTCGCACAGCCAGCCCTCGTCGATCTCCGGGTGGTTGCGCGAGAGGACCCGCTTGACCTTGCCCTCGCGCGTCGTCGCAGAGATGTTGCAGCCGACCGGGCAGAGACCGCAGACGGTCGGCACGTTCTGGATCTCCCACGGCCGGGCCTCGAAGCGGTACTGCGTCGACGTCAACGCGCCGACGGGGCAGAGCTCGGTCACGTTGCCGGAGAAGTGGCCGCGATATGGGTCGTCCTCGAACGTCGCGATCACCGACTGCGCGCCGCGGTTGATCGCGACGAGCTGCCCGTCCTCCGCCACCGATTCGCTGAAGCGCGTACAGCGGTAACAGAGGATGCAGCGCTCGCGGTCGAGCGCGATCAGCGGCGAGATCGGGATCGGCTTCTCGAACGTGCGCTTCGGGAACGTCATGCGCGTGTTCCCGGGCCCGTACCGGAACGTGAGGTCCTGCAGTGGGCACTCGCCGCCCTTGTCGCAGACAGGGCAATCGAGCGGATGGTTGACGAGGATGAACTCGAGCGTCGAGTTCTGCCCCTCGGCTGCCTGCGTGGACGTGCGCGCCGTGCGGACGACCATGCCGTCTTGCGCGGAGAGCGTGCAGCCCGCCTGCAGCTTCGGCATCCCTTCGACCTCGACGAGGCACATGCGGCACGCGCCCACGGCCGGCCCGAGGCGTGGCTCGTAACAGAAGACGGGAATCTCGATGCCGGCCGACGCTGCCGTCTCGACCATCCCGGTGCCCTTCGGCACCTGCACGGTGCGCTCGTCGATCGTGACCGTCACGAGGTCGGTCATGCAGGAACCTGGGTCACCGGAGAGTGTGTGTGCATTGCGACGGGCGCCAGGACATGGTCGAGCGACGAGTGGCCGCCGAAGGGGCAGCCGCCCTGGTCGATGTGCGCCTGGAACTCGTCCCGGAACTTCGCCACGTAGCTCGCGACGATGATCGCGTCCGAGTCGCCGAGCGGACAGAGGCACTTGCCGTTGATGCGGTCGCACACGTCGAGCAGCAGGTCGAGATCGGACTGAGTGGCGCGTCCGTCCTCGAGCTTGCGGAGGATCGCGGTGAGCCACCGCGTGCCCTCGCGGCACGGTGTGCACTTGCCGCACGACTCGTGCTCGTAGAACTCCGAGAAGCGGATGCCCAGCTGCACGATGCAGCAGCGGTCGTCGAGCACGACGATCCCTGCCGAGCCCATCGCCGTGCGCAGCTGAGCGAGCGCATCGAAGTCGTAGCCGACGTCGATCTCGTCCTTCGTCAGGATCACCGTCGACGAGCCGCCGGGGACGACGGCCTTCAGCTCGCGGCCGTCCGGGATGCCGCCACCGAGGTCGTAGATGATGTCTTTCATCGACATCCCGGCTTCGATCTCGTAGTTGCCGCCGTTCACGACGTTGCCGGAGACCGACACGACGCGCGTGCCGCGCGTGTTCGGGACGCCGAGCTTCGCGTATTCAGCACCGCCCATCGCGATGATCGGCGGCACCGTCGTGATCGTCTCGACGTTGTTGACAACGGTTGGTGCGGCATACAGGCCCGAGATCGCGGGAAACGGCGGCTTCGACCGCGGTTGCCCGCGCTTGCCTTCGAGTGACTCGAGCAGCGCTGTCTCCTCGCCGCAGATGTAGGCGCCGGCGCCGCGGTGGACCACGATCGTGACGCCGTCGAGGACGTCTCTCGGCACCTCCTGCAACGCGCCGACGAGGATCTCGTACGGGCCGGAGTACTCGCCACGGATGTAGACGAACACGTGTGAGCAGTCGACCGCGTGCGCGGTGATGAGGCAGCCTTCGATGAAGCGATGTGGGACGCGCGAGAGGATCTCGTTGTCCTTGAAGCTGCCGGGCTCCGACTCGTCGGCGTTCACGACGAGGTAGTGCGGCTTCGGCAGCTGCTCCTTCGACGGCACGAACGACCACTTGCGGCCGGTCGGGAAGAACGCGCCTCCGCGGCCGCGCAGCTCCGACGCGATCAGTTCGTTCGTCGCCTCGGCCGGCGTCATAGCGCGAGCCTTCTCCAGCGCCTTGTAGCCGCCGTACTCCGCGTACGACGTCGTGGCGTTTGCGAGGACGATCTCGTCGATCTGCTTACTCGCCACGAAGCTCCTCCACGATCTGCGGCACGTTGTCGGCCTTGACGTAGGTGCGGTAGTGGTCGTCGATCGAGACGATCGTTCCCCACCCGCAGCCGCCGAGGCACTCGATCGTCCGCACGGTGAACTTTCCGTCGGCGCTCGTCTCGCCGGCGTGGCAACCGCACTCGTGCTCGAACGCCTCGAGCACCTGTTGGGCGCCGACCACGGCGCAGGAGACGTTCGTGCACACCTCGATCAGGTGCTCGCCGACCGGCGCGAGGTGGAACTGGTCGTAGAACGACGCGATCGACTTGACGAACGCGGGTGTCACCTCGAGAGCGTCGGCGACCTCGCGGATAACCTCCGGCGAGAGCCAGCCGTGCTCCTCCTGCGCGAGGCGGAGTGCCGGCATGACCGCGCTGCGCGAGTCCGCCGGGTACTTCGCGCGCTCGACCTGAATGGACTCGTACAGAGTCTCCGCTCCGGCGCCGCGCATGTCGGCGCCTCCGCTCTTTGCCGGCTCCGTCGAGCCTACGCCGGTGCTCACCTGTCCACCTCGCCCATCACCGAGTCCAGCGAGCCGACGATCGCGATCATGTCGGCGATCAGCGCGTCCGTCATGCACGTGGCAGTCGCCTGCAACGCGACGAAGGACGGCGCGCGGAACTTCACACGCCACGGCTTTGCGCCACCGTCGGAGCAGATGTAACAGCCGAGCTCGCCGCGCGGCGACTCGATCGCGTAGTAGACCTCACCCTCGGGGACCCGGAAGCCCTCGGTGACGATCTTGAAGTGGTGGATCAGCGACTCCATCGACGTGTGGAGCTCGTGCCGCGGCGGCAGGACGACCTTGCGGTCGTCGGCGATCCACGGCTCGCCTTCCATGTTCTCGAGCCGGTCGAGGCACTGCTCGACGATCCGCACCGACTCGCGCATCTCCGCCATGTGCACGCGATACCGCGCGTACACGTCGCCCTCGGGGAACACCGGGACGCGGAAGTCCACCTGGTGGTAGGCGAGGTACGGCTCGGCGCGGCGGAGATCCCAGTCGATGCCCGAGGCGCGCAGCACCGGGCCCGACTGCCCGAGCGCGATCGCGTCGTCGGCCGACAACAGCCCGAGCCCTTCGGTGCGCTCGAGCCAGATCTTGTTGCGTGTGAGCAGCGTTTCGTAGTCGTCGATCGCGCGCGGCATCCAGTCGCAGAACGTTCGGCACTCGGGATAGAAGCCGCGCGGGATGTCCTCGGCGAGCCCTCCGACCTGGAAGTACCGCGTGTGCATGCGGTAGCCGGTGACGAGCTCGAACAGGTCGAGGATCTGCTCGCGCTCGCGGAACGCGTACCAGAACATCGAGATCGCGCCCAACTCGAGCGCCGACGTGCCGAGCCAAACGAGATGCGAGTGGATGCGGTTCAGCTCGCAGAGCAACGTGCGCATCCACGTGGCCTTCGGCGGGACCTCGAGCTCCAGCAGCTTCTCGACGGCGCCGACGAAGACGTACTCGTTGTTTTGGAACGAGACGTAGTCGATGCGCTCGGGGTACGTGATGCACTTCCACCACGTCTTGTGCTCCATGTTCTTCTCGAACCCGGTGTGGAGGTAACCGATCACGGCCTCGAGGCCGGTGACGTCCTCGCCGTAGAGATCGACGATCAGCCGGAGCACGCCGTGTGTTGACGGGTGGTTGGGGCCGAAGTTGATCGTCTGGATGTCGCCGGTCGCCTGCAGCTCCGGCGACGTGCGCAGCACGGTCGGGATCGGGCTCGGGATGCGTGTGCCCGGATAGATCGGCGCGCGTGACGTGCGGGAGACTGTTGCGGTCATTCCTCGCCCGAGAATCTGACCGGCTCGCCGCCGATCGGGTAGTCCTTGCGCAGCGGGTGGCCGTCCCAGTCGTCGTCGAGCAGGATCCGCTTCAGGTTCGGGTGGCCGTCGATCGGGATGCCCATCAAGTCCCATGCCTCGCGCTCGTGCCAGTCTGCTGTCGGCCAGATCGCGACGACCGACGAGATCGGGTCGCCGTCGTCGAGCCACGTCTGCAGGCGCACGCGGCGTGGGGTGCTCGAGACCGCAAGCAGGTGATAGTTCATCGCGAACCGCCTCGGCTTTTCGAGCGGCACCGCCTGGTAGCCCTGCGTCATCGGCGTGTTCAGGTCGCGGCCCTGCGGCGTGCCGATGTACCCGGAGACGCCGTGCGTTCCCCAACCGAGGTAGTCGACCGCGGTGATGTCCGAGAGGAAGTTGAACCCTTCCGTGTCACGGAGATGCTTCGCGGCCGCGAACAGGCTGGCCGCGTCGACGACGACGGTCGTCTCGTCGTGTGCGCTGCGAACCTCGACGACGCCGGGGACGTCGGCAAACGGCTCCGTGCTCAGGAGGCCACGCTCCGCAGCTCGTACGCCGGCGGCACGCCGGCGCGGACCGCCTCGTGCAGGCGAACGATGCCCTCGATCAACTGATCCGGCCGCGGTGGGCAGCCGGGCACGTACATGTCGACCGGGACGATCTTGTCGACCGACTGCACAATCGCGTAGTTGTTGAACATGCCGCCCGAGCTCGCGCAGGCACCCATCGCGATCACCCACTTCGGCTCGAGCATCTGGTCGTAGATCTGCCGGAGCGGCGCGGCCATCTTGTGCGAGACACGCCCGGAGACGATCAGCAGGTCGGCCTGGCGCGGCGAGCCACGGAACGGCTCCATGCCGAAGCGCGCGATGTCGTAGCGGCTGCCGACGATCGACATCATCTCGATCGCGCAGCACGCAAGACCGAACGTGTCCGGCCACATCGAGTTCGTCTGCGCCCAGGCGACGGCCTTGGCGAGCGTGGTCAGGCCGACTTTCTGCTCGAGGTCGGCCACTTCCTGTTCGAAGGAAGACGCCTTGCTCGGCATCAGGAGCCGCTCGCTCTGCAGCCCGTAGGCGCGAAGCGGCTTGTCTAGCGCCACTCGAGCGCTCCCTTACGCCAGATGTAGACGTACGCGACGAGCAGCACGATCAGGAACGTCAGGAACTCGAAAAACCCGAACCACGAGAGCTCGTGCAGGATCACGGCGAGCGGATAGAGAAACACGATCTCGATGTCGAAGAGGATGAAGAGCATCGCCGTCAGGTAGAAGCTGACGGTGAAGCGCTGGCGCTTCGGCGGTCCCTGCGACACGCCCGACTCGAACGGAATGGTCCGGGCGCGCACGCGCCTGTGCGGCCGCTGGGCGAAGACGAAGCTTCCGACCATCATCGTTACCGGGATCATCAGGGCGAACAGCCCGTAGATCGCGAACGGCAACCAATCGTTGAACACTGTCGCCTCCTACCTTCCGGCCCTCGTCCGGCGCGGACGCTAGCAGGATCGTCGAGGCTGACACGAACTCAACTGCAAAGGCCGGAGCGAAGCCTGTTACCGGTGTCACGAAGTGAGCGAAACACCGTCACGAAGTCGGGGGACTTCTCACCGGGGGAACCGCGGGTACACTGAGCTCATGGCGACCGTCGAGCAGGCCGAGACGACCGTCGTGACGCTCACCGAGCGCGCGGCGACAAAGGTGAGCGGGCTCATGGCCCAGGAGCCCGCCGGCGAGGCCGAGGTGCTTCGCGTGGCGATCCAGGGCGGCGGTTGCAGCGGGTTCGAGTACGCGCTCGGCTTCGACCGCGGTGCACAGGCGGGCGACAGTGTCCTCGAGTTTCATGGGGTGACCGTCGTCGTCGACCCGTTCAGCGCGCCGTACCTTCAGGGCTCGACGATCGACTTTCTCGAAGGGCTCCAGGAGTCGGGGTTCAAGATCGAGAACCCGAACGTCAGCTCGGCGTGCGGCTGCGGCCACAGCTTCCAGGTCGAGGACGGCGAAGCGCCGGCCGCCGACGGCTGCGGCTCGGGCTGCGGCCACTCGCACTGAGTCGCGCTGAGAGCTAGCGCGCCAGCCGGTCGATCAGCGAGGAGGCGGTGGTGACGCCGATCCCCACCGCGACCAGCAGCACGAGGAAGTCCAGGCCCAGGTTCGCGCTCGTGCCGACCAGCAGCCCTCGCAGCGCGTCGACCTCGTAGGAGAGCGGGTTCACCTTGCTGAGCACCCGCACCCAGCCCGGCATCACCTTCACCGGGTAGAGCGCGTTCGACGCGAAGAAGAGCGGCATCGTGATCATCTGCCCGATGCCCATCAGCCGGTCGCGCTTGAGGACGATGCCCGCGATCGTCATCGAGAGGCAGGAGAAGAACGCGGCGCCGAGTGCGACGACCACGAACGCGCCCAGGATGCGCAGCGGGTTGTAGGTCAATGCGACACCGAGCAGCACCGAGACGATCAGCACGACGATCACCTGGCAGAGCGCGCGGATGCCGGCCGCGAAGGCCTTGCCGAGGATGAGCGCGGAGCGCGGTGTGGGGGTCGCGAGGAGCTTCGTCAGCACACCCGCGTCCCGCTCCCAGATGATCTGGATGCCGTAGAAGATCGCGACGAAGAGACCGGACTGCGCGATGATGCCCGGCGCCAGGAAATCGAGGTACGGCAGGCCGCCCGTGGGAATCGCGTGGAGACGGTTGAACGTCTCGCCGAAGATGATCAGCCAGAGGATCGGCTGCACGGCGCGCGTCAAGAGCTCGGTGCGGTCGTGCGAGAGCTTCTGGAGCTCGACGAGGCAGAACGTGCCGACGCGGCTCGGGTACCTCCGCCACAGGCTCGGGTCGTCCGCGAGGTCAGCCGACGCGGCGCGCGGTCCGGCGAGTACGACGGATCTCACGAAGGCCTCCCTTCACTTCGTCGTCCAGGCTGCCGCCGGTGTGGTGGCGGAAGACGTCTTCGAGGGTCGCCTCGGGGCCCAAGGCGTACTCGAGCCCGTCGGGGGTGCCTTCGGCGCGGATCCGTCCAAGGTGCATGAGTGCCACGCGGTCGCAGAGCGCCTCGGCCTCCTCCATGTAGTGCGTCGTCAGCAGCACGCTCATCCCGGTCTCTCCGCGTAGCTCCTCGACGCGCTCCCAGACACTGTCGCGAGCAATCGGATCGAGGCCGACCGTCGGCTCGTCGAGAATCAGGAGGGGCGGGCGGTTGACGAGTGCCTGCGCGAGCTCGAGCCGGCGCACCATGCCGCCGGAGTAGGTGCCGGCAAGCCGCTCGGCGGCGTCGATCAGCCCCATTGCCTCGAGTGCGGCGTCCACACGTGCGCGGCGCTCGCGGCGCGGCACGTCGAAGAGGCGCGCGAACCACATCACGTTCTCCCGCCCGGTCAGCGCCGCTTCGATCGAGAGTTGTTGCGGCACGTAGCCGAGCCGGCGCCGCACCGCCATCGGCGAACGCGAGACGTCACGGCCGAGCACCGAGATCGTCCCCTCCTGCAGAGGCAGGAGCGTGTTCATGAGCCGGATCAGCGTGGTCTTGCCGGCGCCGTTCGGTCCGAGCAGGCCGAAGACTTCGCCTTCCTGGACGGTGAGGTCGACGCCGTCGACCGCAACGTGGTCGCCGAAGCGGTGGCGGACGCCCCGGCACGTCACGGCTGCGATCGGCCGTGTCTCTGGTTCCAGCGCGGCGCTCATGCAGCCAGCTCCTGGCGGTCGAGGCTCGACGCCAGGCGGAGCAGCACGGGCACCGCGGCCTCGAGCGCGGCGCGGTCGGTGCGGGGCAGTGCGGCTAGGGCATCGTCGAGGGCGTCGAGCCTGCGGTCGCGCCAAGCCTCGACCGTCCGGCGGACGCTTGGGCGGAGATCGAGGCGCGCGACCCGGCGGTCGGCACCGTCGACGCCGCGCACGACGAGGCCTGCTTCGGCGAGTTGGCGCACAAGCGTGCTGACGGTGTTGGCGGCGAGGCCCAGCTCAGCCGCGGCGTCCGCGATCGAGGTGCCGGGCCGCCGGCGCAGCAGCCGGATGAGCTCCGCCTGAGCCCCGGTCAGCGACGAAAGCGACTCGGGCCGTGCGGCGCGACGGCGGATCGCGCGACGCAGGGTGGCAAGTGCGTCGAGGAGGTCATCGGCAGGCACGTTCTCAGTATACCTCTGTAACAGAGGTAATAGTCACATTTCCTTTTGCCGGCTCGCGGGCGCGTGACATGATCGGCGCATGGAAGCCAGACGGCTGGAAACCGTTGCGATCTTCTCGGGCCTCTCGAAGAAGGAGCTCGAGCGCCTCGCCCGCTGGACGGACGAGCTGTCGGTGGCCGAGGGTTACGAGCTCGCGACCGAGGGCCGCTTCGCGCACGAGTTCTTCGTGATCGAGGACGGTGCGGCCGCCGTCTTGAAGGACGGCGAGCGGATCGCCGAGCTGGGCCCCGGCGACTTCTTCGGCGAGATCGGCCTGCTCGAGACCGAACGGCGCACCGCAAGCGTCGTCGCGACGACGCCGATGACCGTGATCGTGATGTTCCAGCGCGAGTTCAAGCAGATGGAGCAGGAGATGCCTGCTGTCGCCGACCGGGTCCGCTCCGCGATCCGCGCGCGCCTCGACACGTAGCCACAGCCCGGCGCTCTTCTACGCTTGGCCGTATGACGCCGCTTCACGTCGCCGTCGTCGGCTCCGGGCCGGCCGGGTTCTACGCCGCGGACGCCTTGCTCAAGTCCGAGGATCCACCCGTCGCCGTCGACGTGATCGACCGCCTGCCAACGCCGTGGGGTCTCGTCCGTCTCGGCGTCGCCCCCGACCACGAGAACATCAAGGCGGTCTCGCGCGCATTCGAGAAGACGGCCGCGCGTCCCGGCTTCCGCTTCTTCGGCAACGTCGAAGTGGGGACGACCGTGTCGCATGATGAGCTGCTGGACCTCTACGACGCCGTCGTCTACACCGTCGGCGCACAGACCGACCGGCGGCTCGGCATTCCGGGGGAAGACCTTCCTGGGTCGTGGCCTGCGACTGCTTTCGTCGCTTGGTACAACGGCCACCCCGACTTTCAGGAGCTCGAGTTCGATCTCGCCACCGAGCGGGTCGTCGTGATCGGCAACGGGAACGTCGCGATCGACTGCGCCCGGATGCTCGCGCTGACGGAGGAGGAGCTCGCGCCGACCGACACGACCCCGCCGGCCGCCGCGGCGATCGCCGCCGCGCCGATCACCGAGATCCTGATGCTCGGCCGTCGCGGTCCCGTGCAGGCTGCGTTCACGCCGCCGGAGCTCAAGGAGCTCGGCGAGCTCGCGGGCTGCGAGCCCATCGTGGACGCGGCTGAGCTCGAACTTGACGCCGCAAGCGCGGCGGCCCTCGAGCTCGACCGCGAGCGTGCGCGTCGCAACGTCGACCTGCTGCAGGAGTACGCCGGGCAGCCGCGGCAAGGGAAGCCGCGCCGCATCGTGCTCCGCTTCCTCGTCTCGCCGCTCGCGATCCTGGGCGACGATCACGTCGAGGCGATCGAGGTCGTGCGGAACGAGCTCGTCGAAGAGGAGGGTCGCATCGTCGCTCGCCCCACCGGGGAGACCGAGACCATCCCGTGCGGACTTGTCTTGCGCAGCGTCGGCTACCAGGGCGTTCCTCTGCCCGGCGTTCCCTTCGACGAGCGCCGCGGGACGATTCCCAACGAGCAGGGGCGCGTGACAGGTGCCGAGCGGACATACGCGGCCGGGTGGATCAAGCGCGGGCCGAGCGGAGTGATCGGCACGAACAAAAAGGACGCGACCGAGACCGTTGAGCTCCTGCTCGCGGATGCGAGGGCCGGCACGCTCGTTGCGGGTACCCCGGGCGGCGACCTTGCAGAGCTCCTCGACGCGAAAGGAGCGGCGTACGTCGACCACGAGGGCTGGCAGGCGATCGACGCGGCCGAGCGAGCCGCCGGCGAGCCGCTCTCCCGTCCGCGCGTGAAGCTCACCTCGTGGGAAGACCTCCTCGACACGGGAAGGCGAAGCCGCGAGCTACCGTCCAGGCATGACTGAGACCGCGACCCCGAAGCAGGAGCTCTGGGGCGACGAGACCCGCAAGGCCGTCGCCAACTTCCCCGTGTCCGGAGAGCCGATTCCCGCCGCCGTGGCGCGCTGGCTCGGCCGGATCAAGGCCGCCGGCGCGCGTGTGAACGCCGAGCTCGGCTTGCTCGACGCCGACAAAGGCGAGCGCATCGCCGCTGCGGCGGACCGCGTCGCGGCGGGCGAGCTCGACGACCAGTTTCCGATCGACGTGTTCCAGACTGGGTCTGGTACCTCGTCGAACATGAACGCCAATGAGGTGATCGCGTCGCTTGCGGGCGACGACGTTCACGCGAACGACGACGTGAACATGGGGCAGAGCTCGAACGACGTGTTCCCGTCCGCCGTCCACCTCGCAGCACTCGATCAGCTAACCCACGATCTTCTCCCTGCGCTCGACGGTCTCGCGAATGCGCTCGCGCGCAAGGCGGACGAGTTCACCGACATCGTCAAGTCGGGGCGGACGCACTGGATGGACGCGGTGCCGGTGACGCTCGGCCAGGAGTTCGGCGGCTACGCGGCGCAGGTGGGCGAAGGCAAGGCGCGGATCGAGGCGACGCTCGAGCGGCTCGGCAAGATCCCGCTCGGCGGCACAGCGGTCGGCACCGGGCTGAACACGCATCCCGAATTCGCTGCGCGCGTGCGTGAGCGGCTCGTCGCCGACACGGGTCTCCGGATCTCGCCGCCCGCAGACCCGTTCGAGTCGCAGGCTGCGCGCGACGGGCTCGTGGAGGCCTCGGGCGCGCTGAAGACGCTCGCCGTGTCGCTGACGAAGATCGCGAACGATCTGCGCTTCCTCGGCTCCGGCCCGCGCGCCGGCCTCGCGGAGATCTTCCTGCCGGAGCTGCAGAAAGGCTCGTCGATCATGCCGGGCAAGGTGAACCCGGTCATCCCCGAGGTCGTGACGCAGGTCGCTGCGCAGGTGATCGGCAACGACCAGGCGATTGCGGTCGGGGGCATGCAGGGCCACTTCGAGCTGAACGTGTTCGTGCCGCTGATGGCGCGCAATCTGCTCGGCTCGATCACGCTGCTCGCCTCCGCGTGTCGCCTGCTCGACGAGAAGTGCGTCGCGGGGATCGAGGCGAATCGGGAGCGGTGTGAGAGCTACGCGGAGCTGACGTTGTCGGCTGCGACCGCGCTCAACCCGTATATCGGCTACGACAAGGCGACGGAGATCGTCAAGGAGGCGTCGGCGTCCGGCAGGTCACTGCGAGAAGTCGCACGGGAGGTCGGCGTCAGCGACGACATCCTCGACGCGGCGCTCGACTACCGGAAGATGGCCAAGCCGCACGGCTGATCGCTGCGCCGGGGTTCAGTAGGCGACGGCGCCGCGGCCGGTCTCGGCGGCGTGCCGCTGTTCGTCTGCGCGGTAGCTCGAGCGGACGAGCGGCCCGGAGAAGACGGAGCCGAAGCCGAGGGCTTCGCCCTGCTCGCGGAACCAGCGGAACTCGTCGGGGTGGACCCAGCGGTCGATCGTCGCGTGCTTGGCGCTCGGCTGCAGGTACTGCCCGATCGTGACGACGTCGACGCCGTGCGCGCGCAGGTCGCGCAGCGTCTCGACGACCTCGTCGTTCCGCTCGCCGAGGCCGACGATGATCCCGCTCTTCGTGAGCACCGGATAGTCCGCGATCTCCTTTGCGCGGCGCAGCAGCGCCAGCGCGCCGTCGTAGCTCGCCTTGCCGCCGCGCATCTTCCGGTGGAGCCTGCGGACGGTCTCGATGTTGTGGTTGAAGACGTCGGGCCGCGCGCCGATCACGGTCTGCAGCGCCTCTTCCTCGACGCCGAGGAAGTCGGGCGTCAGCACCTCGACCGACGAGCCCGGCACCTTCGCCTTCAGTGCGCGGATCGTCGCCGCGTAGTGACCCGCGCCCTTGTCGGGCACGTCGTCGCGGTCGACGGACGTGACGACCACGTGCTTCAAGCCCATCTGCTTCGCAGTCTGCGCGAGGCGCAGGGGCTCGAGCGGGTCCACCGGCTCGCTCGGCCGGCCCGAGTTGACGTAGCAGTAGCGACAGGCACGCGTGCACGTCTCACCGAGGATCTGGAACGTCGCGGTGCCGCGCCCCCAGCACTCGGCGATGTTCGGGCAGCGCGCCTCCTCGCAGATCGTGTGCAGCTGCGCGCCGTGGATCAGCTTCTTCACGTCGAAGTAGCTGCCGTTCTGCGACGGCGCGCGTACCTTCATCCACTCCGGGCGCCGCGGGCGGTCGGCGACTGGCAGCGATTCCTGCACGCCGTCCAGTTTAGAGGCGGGTCGCGCGCTCCCGGCGGGCTCGTCGGCGCGCCCGACGAGCTCCGCGTACCGCCCGCCCGTGGCGAGCAGCTCGTCGTGCGTCCCGCGCTGGACGATGCGCCCGCCGTCGAGCACGACGATCTGGTCGGCATCCTCGACGGTGGAGAGCCGATGGGCGATCGCGATAGTGGTGCGGCCTGACGCGAGCCGGTCGAGCGCCTCCTGCACCTGCCGCTCGGTCTCGGTATCGAGCGCACTCGTCGCCTCGTCGAGCACCAGGATCGGCGGGTTGCGCAGGATGGTGCGCGCGATTGCGATCCGCTGCTTCTCGCCGCCCGAGAAGCGGTAGCCGCGTTCGCCGACGACCGTGTCGAGACCGTCGGGCAGGCGCAGCAACCAAGTCACCGATCTGTGCCGCCCGGATCGCGGCTTCGATCTCCTCGTCGGTCGCGTCCGGCTTCGCGAACTGGAGGTTGTCGCGCACCGACGAGTGGAAAAGATAGGTCTCCTGCGACACGACGCCGACGAGCTGCGCGAGGCTTGCGAAGGACAGGTCGCGGACGTCGACGCCGTCGATCGCGACGCGGCCGCGGTCGACGTCGTAGAGGCGCGCCGTCAGGTAGGCGAGCGTCGTCTTGCCCGCGCCGGTCTCTCCGACGAGCGCGGTCTTTGTCCCGGCGGCGACGTCGAACGAGACGTCCTCGAGTGTCCAATCCGCGTCGGGTGCGTAGCGGAACCAGACGGACTCGAACGACACGTCGCCCGCCTGGGTCGTCTCGACGGGATGTGCCCGCTCCGCAATGTCGACCGGCTGGTCGAGGTAGTCGAAGATGCGGTCGAAGAGCGCGAGCGATGTCTGTACGTCGAGCCCGACGCCGAGCAGCGAGCCGACCGGGAAGAAGAGCCGGGTCTGCAACGTGGCGAACGAGACGAGGGTCGGCACCGTGATGGCGTGCGAGCCGTGCGAGAGGGCGAGGCCGCCGAACCAGTACACGGCTGCGGGCATGACCGCGAACGTCGTTTGGATCGAAGCCATCACCCAGCGTCCCGCCATGCGCTGCCGTACCTCGAGCTCAGCGAGCTGCTTCGACTCGCCCGCGAACCGGTCGGCGAGCTCCTCGGTTCGCCCCATCGTCTTCCCGAGCAGGATCCCGGATACCGACAGAGACTCCTGGACGAGGCTCGAGATGTCGGCCAGCGTCTCCTGCGTTGTCGTCGCGATGCGACGGCGCTCGTCGCCGACGCGGCGTGTCAACAGGACGAAGATCGGCACGAGCGCGAATGAGAAAAGCGAGAGCTTCCAGGAAAGCAAGATCATGCCGATCGCCGTCGCAAGCACCGTCGTCACGTTGGAGACGATCGAGGTGGCAGTGCTCGTGAGGACGCTTTGTACGCCGCCGATGTCGTTCGAGATACGCGACTGCACCTCGCCCGTGCGCGTGCGGGTGAAGAACGCGAGCGACAGTCGCTGCAGGTGCCTGAACACCTGGCTGCGCAGATCGTGCATCACGTCCTGCCCGACGCGGTTCGAGAGGAGCGTCTGGTAGACACCGAGCACGCCGGTGACGATCGAGACGACGATCATCGCCCCCGCGAACACGGAGAGGCGCGTCGTCTGCGCGTGCTGAATGGCCTCGAGCACGTCTCTCAACAGGAACGCAGGGGCCACGCCGAGCGCCGAGGAGACCAAGATCAGCGCCAGCACGACGCCGAGCCGTAGCCGGTAGGCGCGAAAGAGCCGGAAGACGCGGTGCAGGTTCGCCCGACGGACGCTGCGGTCGGCGGGGCGCTCCGGCTTCTCGCGCGTCCCGCCTCGCCGGCCCCCACCTCTCTCTCCTGCGAACATCCCTGAACGGTACGGATCGCTCGCTAGGCTCGGCGTCGTGCGCCGGGTCTGCGTCTTCTGCGGTGCGTCGACCGGTCGGCTCGCTGCCTACGCAGACGCGGCACGGTCGCTCGGGGAGGCGGCCGCAGAGCGAGGGATCGGCGTCGTCTACGGCGGTGGCAGGGTCGGGCTGATGGGTGCCCTCGCGGACGGCGCTCTCGCGGCCGACGGCGAGGTGATCGGTGTGATCCCGCAGGCGCTCGTCGATCGGGAGCTCGCACACACCGGCTTGTCGGAGCTCCACGTCGTCGGCTCGCTCCACGAGCGCAAGTCGAAGATGGCGGAGCTCGCCGATGCGTTCGCCGCGCTCCCTGGCGGCTTCGGGACGCTCGACGAGCTGCTCGAGCAGCTGACGTGGGCGCAGCTCGGGCTGCACGCGAAGCCGATCGGGCTGCTCGACGTCGAGGGGTACTGGCGGCCGCTGATCGCGCTCGCCCGCCATGCGACCGACGAGGGGTTCGTGCGCGCGGTGGATCTTGCTGCGATTGCGGTCGCGGACGATGCGGAGGGTCTGCTGGCGGCGCTGGCGCGCAGCGAGCTCGAGCCGCGCCCGCGGCCGAAGTGGACGTCGCCGGCGCCCTGAACGGCGCGTTACGGGCTGAAGACGGTCCCGGCGGCGAAGGCGATCGCGATCGCCGCGGCCCCGATCACGCCGGCCCAAACGAGCACCCGAATCGCAGCTTCCATCCGAAGATGATCGGCACGGCGCCGGCTGACCTGAGGGTCACTTTCCCGCCAGGTCCCCAGCTCAGGAAAACCATCCACAGCAATCTGTTCCATTCGGCCGGGTGGAGTCCTGTCCAAAAGCACGCGCAGACGGCCCCTGGACGTGTCCCACCTGTGGATGGTCCGCGACGGTGGCTGCCACCCTTCGGGGTGCCGCCAGGCCCGGTCCGGAAGGTCTACGCAGACGCGAGCGCGCGCTCGACCAGCGTCACGCCGAACACGTCTTCGAACGCGACAGCCGCCGACGGGATCACCTCGGCGACGGAGACCGGCCGGCCGAGCTCTCGCGCGAGCGACGTGAACGCGGCACCGTCGAGCCCGCACGCGGTGATCCACTCGGTAAACGGGGCAGGATCGAGATCGACGTTCAGCGCGTATCCGTGTGTCGTCACCCACTTCGTCAGGTGGATGCCGATCGACGCGATCTTGCGCGGGGGACGCTCGAGCCAGACGCCCGTCAGTCCTTCGATGCGTGTGGCGTCGACACCGAACGCGCCGATGGTGCGGATCAGTGCCTCTTCGAGGTCGCGGCAGTACTTCTTCACGTCCTGGCCGTGGCGTGCGAGGTCGAGGATCGGGTAGCAGACGAGCTGGCCCGGCGCGTGGTACGTCGACTTGCCGCCGCGGTCGACTTCGACGATCGCGACGTCCGCGCCGTCTGGGACGTGAAGCTCGCCGGGCTCGGAGCGACGCCCGAGCGTGATCGTCGGCGGATGCTCGAGGAAGAGCACCGTGTCCGGCCGCGAGCCGTCGGCGACGCCCGCCGCGATCCCACGCTGCAGCGCAAGGGCTTCGCGGTAGTCGGTCACGCCGAGTTCGAGGACGTCCACCGCCGGCGCCTCTAGTAGTCCGACTCGCCCCAGCTCTGCAACCGCTCGCGCAAGTCGCGAAGGAAGCGCCCCGCGAGCGCGCCGTCCACCAGGCGGTGGTCGTACGTCAGCGTCAGGTTCATGATCGAGCGAATCGCGATCGCATCCGCGCCGTTGTCGTCGGTGATTACCCACGGGCGCTTCACGATCGCATACGTCCCGAGGATGCCCGCCTGCGGCTGACTGATCACCGGCGTCCCGTGGAACGTCCCGTACCCGCCCGGATTCGTGATCGTGAACGAGCCGCCGGCGACATCGTCCGGGGTCAGCTGCTTGTCGCGCGCACGTTTCGCGATGTCGGCGATCGCCTTCGCCATCCCAAGCAGGTTCAGCGTCTCGGCGTTCTTCACCACCGGGACGATCAGCCCCTTGCCGTCAGCAAGCTCGACCGCGAAGCCGAGGTTGACGAAGCTCTTCGAGACGATCTGGTCGCCCCGCAGCTCGCCGTTCACCCACGGGTAGTCGCGGAGCGTCTCGGTCGTCGCGCGCGCGATGAACGCGAGGTACGTCGGGTTGACGCCGTAGGCCGACTGGTACTCCTTCTTCAGTCGCTCGCGGATCGACACGACATGCGACATGTCGACTTCGATCGCCGACGTGACGTGAGCAGACGTGTCGAGCGAACGGCGCATGTGGTCGGCGATGCCGCGACGCATCGCCGACATCGGCTCCAGCGTCTCGCCCGTCTGCGCGGTTGCCGCCGTCACAACAGGCGGCGCTGACGCAGCGGGAGGCGGGGCTGCGGGTGCCGCGGCGGGCTGCGCGGGCGCGACCGGCGCAGGCGGTACTTCGGCCGGGGCAGCGGGCTGTGCCTGCGCGCCGCTCTCGATGAACGACTGGATGTCCTTCTTCGTGACGCGGCCGCCGGACCCCGTGCCTGGGATCCCTGCCGGGTCGATGCCGTGCTCGGCTGCGATCCGTGCGACGACCGGTGAGACGAACGCTTTCCCGTTGCCGCTGTGCGCAACCGGCTCGAACGACGGCTCGGGCGTCGGTGCCGGGTCTTCGGCTCGCGGCGAGCTTTCCGCCGCAGGCTCCGCTGCAGGTTCGGGTGGAGCAGCGGCAGGCGCCGCGCCTTCGCCGCCGAGCCGTGCAAGGACGGTGCCGACTGCGACCGTTTCACCCTCCTGCACGAGGATCTCGCTCACGACGCCGGTCGCGGGCGACGGGACTTCGGTGTCGACCTTGTCCGTCGAGATCTCGAGCAGCGTCTCGTCAGCCTCGATCGTGTCTCCGACCTGCTTCAGCCACCTCGTGACCGTCCCCTCGGAGACGCTCACACCCATCTGCGGCATCACGACGTCGACTGCGGTGTTGGTGGTCATTAGTAGTCGATCAACTCCTTCAGCGCTCGGGCGACGTCGTCGACCTGCGGGATGTACGCCTTCTCGAGGACGGGCGAAAACGGCACCGGTGTGTCCGGGGCCGCGAGCCGCTTGACGGGCGCGTCGAGGTCTTCGAACGCCTCCTCGCCGATTGTCGCCGCGATCTCGCCGCCGAAGCCGCCTGTGCGCGTGTCCTCGTGCAGCACGAGCACCTTTGACGTCTTGCGCGCGGACTCGAGTACCGCCTCCTTGTCCCACGGCATGATCGTGCGCAGGTCGATGATCTCGACCGACGCGTCGACGATCTTCGCCGCCTCTTCGGCCGTGTAGACCATGGCGCCCCAGGTGATCACGGTCACGTCCTCGCCCTCCTGGTGCGTGCGGGCCTTGCCGATCGGCGTCGTGTAGCGCTCGTCCGGAACCTCGCCCTTGATGCGGCGATAGAGGTGCTTGTGCTCGAAGAAGAGGACGGGGTTCGGATCCTCGATCGCGCTCACGATCAAGCCCTTCGCGTCCTCCGGCGTCGCCGGGCACACACATTTGAGGCCCGGGATGTGCGCAAACGACGACTCGGGATTCTGCGAGTGGAACGGCCCGCCCGAGAAGCCGCCGCCCGACGGAAGCCGCAGCACGATCGGGACCGGCGTGCCCGCGCGCCAGCGCTGCTTGGCCGCGATCGTGACGAGGTGGTCCCAAGCGCAGGAGACGAAATCCGCGAACTGCATCTCGGCGACGGGCCGAAGCCCCATGATCGCTGCGCCTGTCGCGCCACCGACGATCGCGGTCTCCGAGAGCGGCGCATCGATCACGCGCCAGGCACCGAACTCCTCTTGGAAGCCGAGTGTCACCTTGAACGCGCCGCCGTACACGCCGACGTCCTCGCCGATCACGAAGACGCGCTTGTCGCGGCGCATCTCCTGCCGAAGGCCGTCGCTGATCGCCTGGAGGTATGTCTTCTCAGGCATTACTTGTGGTGGGGCGTGTCGAGATCTTCGGGTGTCGCGTAGACGCCCTCGGTCAGGTTCGCCGGATCGGGCTCGGGTGACTCCTCCGCGCGCTGCAGCGAGTCGTTCAGCAGCTTCTTCACCTGAGTGCCCAACTGTTCCTCTTCGTCGTCAGACATTTCGGCGTTGTTGCGCAGCCAGGTGCGGAAGCGCTCGATCGGATCGCGTTCCGCCCAGCGCTCGAAGAGCTCCTTCGGGACGTAGAACGCGTCGTCGTGGACGGCGTGACCTTCCATGCGCAGCGTCTGGCATTCGATCAGCGTCGGGCCGCCGCCTTCACGCGCCTTCTCGATCGCGCGCTTCGCCTCGCGGTACACAGCGAGTACATCGGTCCCGTCGACGACGACGCCTTCGAACCCGTACGCGGCGGCGCGGTCGGCAAGGTGCTCGACCGCGTACTCGAGGTGCGTCGGAGTCGAGTACGCCCACTGGTTGTTGTCGCAGATGAACACGACCGGCAGCCGGCGGACGCCGGCGAAGTTCATTCCCTCGTGTGCGTCGCCGCGCGCCATGGCTCCTTCGCCAGACCACGCGACGGCGACGCGCTGCTCCTCGCGGATGCGAAAGGCGAGCGCGCAGCCGACTCCGACGGGGAGCATCGCGGGGAGGTGGCTGACCATGGCGAGCAGCCCGAGGCGCTCGTCGGCCATGTGCACGTTGCCGTCGCGACCCTTCGCCGGCCCGTCGGCGCGGCCCATGTACTGCGCGAAGATCCGCCAGGGCTCGACGCCTCGCGTGATGTGGACCCCCATGTCACGGTGAAGCGGAGTTCCGACATCGTCCGGTCCCATCGCCATCGCGACCCCGACCGCTGCAGCCTCGTTCCCGCGTCCCGTGTAGAACGACCCAGGGATCTTCCCCTGACGGTAGAGAATGTGGCCCCGCTCCTCGACGCCGCGGGTGATCAGCATGTTGCGGTAGATCTGGAGCAGGTCCTCACGATCGAGGCCCGACTCCCTCACGTCCTGCAGCGAGCCACTCGGCTCGGCCACGCGCGCGATCGCCACTGCACCGTCCTTGAAGGTCGACATGGAAGTCCTCCGGCCGCGTCCATGCTAACGACCGCCCCCGCGTATCCGTTTGGTGAACGAAAAGCCCGCTCTTGTCAGGCTTTCGGTTCGCCCGTAGTCTGCGCGAAGGGAGATGCGAGCGGGGGAGTCTGCGGAGAGGGCTCGTTCGCCGCGTTGGGCGCGCGTCTGTGCGTTCATCGCTGCGGCGTGCGTGGCCGTGGTCCTGGCCCCGCAGGCGCTTGCCGCGACCTTCACCGTCAACTCGGCGGCGGACACCGACGGGACGACCTGCGCCGCGACCTGCACGCTGCGCCAGGCAATCAACGCCGCGAACGCGCTTCCCGACGCAGACACGATCGTCTTCGCCGCCGCCCAGGGGCCGTACGTCATCCAGCCCGCGACGGCGCTGCCGCAGATCACGCAGCCGCTCACGATCGACGGATCTGCCACGAACGTCCAGGTCGACGGCACGGCGACGACGGCGCTTTACGGCCTCGACTTCGAGGCGCCGTCCTTCCCCGTCAGCGGCGTGATCAAGCTGTCGGTGACGGGCTGGAACCGAGGCAACGGCGCGGGCATCAAGGTCGGCAGCGGCGCTGCAATCACGGTGACCGGCAGCGACATCGGCACCGACTGGAGCGAGAGCAGCGCGACGATCGGGAACTACAGCGGGATCGAGGTGGACGGGAGCGCCACCGTCAGCGGCTCGGACATCTTCTCCGCGAACACGACGGGCCTGGCGATCTTCGGCACTGCGGCTGTGAGCTCGGCGTACTTCGGCCCTGCCGGCGGCGCGCACGGCAACAGCTCGCAGGCGATCCTGGTGCAGTCGAGCTCGCCGGCGATCCAGATCAACACCGCCAACCAGATCGGCGGGAACGGCGCCGGCATTCGCCTGCTCGCCCCCTCATCGGGCGTGCAGATCCTCAGCAACAACATCGGCGCCCTGGGGAACGGCGCCTCGTTGAACACCGGCGGCGGCATCATCTACGGCTTCGACAACGGCCACACGGCCAATGACGCCGGCGACGGAGACACCGGCCCGAACGGCCTGCAGAACTCTCCGCTCCTGACCGCCGCGTACACGAACGGCGGTAGTCAGGTCACGATTGCGGGGACGCTGAACAGCACGCCGAGCACGCAGTTCACCGTGCAGGTCTTTGTCAGCCCGTCGTGCGATCCGTCCGGCTTCGGCCAGGGGAGCGCGTACGCCGGCGCCCTGAGCTCGGTGACCACCGACGGGTCGGGCAACGCGACGATCTCCGGCACGATCGCGAACGGCTCCGGCTTCGCGACTGCGACCGTCACCGGCCCGAGCGGAACCTCGGAGTTCTCGAACTGCGTCCAGATCACGAACAGCCCGCCGCAGACGTTCACGGTCAACACCGTCGCGACCACGACGCACCGGGTCGTGCACGCCGACGACTGCTCGCTTCGCGAGGCGATCCTCGCTGCGAAGCACACGCCGGCCCGGACACGATCAACTTCAACCTCCCGGGCTCGCGGCGTCCCGACGATCGTCGTCGCCAATGATCACCGCGACGGATGACCTACCTCGAGCTCGGTGCACGATCGACGGCACGACGGAGCCCGGAGTGGAGTCGCGTCGGGCATCCGGACGGTGCAGCTAACAACGCCGACATCGGCAGCCGCGTGACTGGGCGTTCCGGCTGAGGCGGGACGTCGACGGTGCGTGGGCTCGATCATCAACGGCTTCTCGATACCCAAATCGCGATCACCGGGCGGCACCGGCGACACGATCGCCGGCAACTACCTCGGCGTCGACCCGACGGGCACGACGGACAGAGACGGGCGGCCAGGGAGTCGACCTCGACGGCGGTGACGACACATCGATCGGCGGAACGACCGCTGCCGACCGCAACCTGATCGGCGGCAACCGACGGGCGTCGAGGTCGCCGGCCGGGACCGGCAACGTCGTCGAGGGCAACTACATCGGTGTCGCGCTCGACGGGGCACCACTGCGGCAACGGCGTCGTCAACGGCGATCGAGCTCGACGCGAACGGCCGAACACGGTCGGTGGAACGGTGGCCGGGGCGGGGAACGTGATCGCCGTCGCTCTGCACGAGATCGCGATCGTGCATCACCGCGCGTCGAACAACGTGTCGAGGGCAACTCGATCGGGACGACCGCCGACGGACAGCCGCAGACGCTCGCCGGGTCGACATCGGGGTCGACATCGAGACCGGCACCGGCAACCAGGTCGGCGGCAACGTCTCGCCGCCAACGTGATCGCGGACGTCGGTGACACGGCGCTCGAGGAGAGCGCCGGCGGCGAACACGCTTCACCGGCAACTTCATCGGCACGAACCGCGCCGGCGTCGCCGTATCGGCGCGGCGAACGACACGGGCGTCCGCGTGGACAACGGCAGCGGCTCCGTCTTCACGCGGCAACGCGGTCGCGAACAGCAGCAGCCGAGGGGTTCGAGATCGCCACGACCGGCGATCACGATCTCGCAGGGCTCGCATCTTCGGTCGAACGGCTCCGGCGGCGGGATCGTCGCTCGACGGGAACGTCGGCCAGGACACGGGAACGCCCGGCAATCCAGTCCGCGACCGACGACGGAAACACGGTCTCCGGCACCTTCCAGATCAACCCGGTCGCGGCGCGGCCAGTATCACGTCGAGTTCTTCGCAAGCCCGACTCCGTGCGGCGACAACGAAGGGAAGACCTACCTCGGCACGGTCGACACGGCGTCGAACGGCACTCCCATCTCGGGTCGTTCCCTTCAGCGTGCCGTCGCAGGCCGGCTGCGGGCGAGGGCATCACCATGACCGTGACGCGTGAGGCGTCGGGAACGACCTCCGAGCTCTCCGCCTGCTTCGTTGCTTCCAGCCACCGACTCGACGCAGCCCGGCCCCGTCTACACCGTCAACTCGAACCAGAATCCCGGCGACGGTACGTGCACCGTCGCGAACTGCACGCTCGCCGAGGCGATCGCCGCGGCGAACGCGGACAGCGTCGACAGCACGATCGACTTCGATCTGCCGGTCGGCCAGCGCGAGATCGACGTCGACTCGTCGAGCCCGCTGCCGGGCATCGCGCAGCCTGTCCAGATCGACGGATACTCGCAACCGGGTGCGAGCGCGAACACCGCAACCGTCGGGCGACAACGCCGTGCCTGGCGTCGACCTCGTCGGCCTCGACGCCAACGTGTTCACGCTTCTGTCCGTCAACAGCGACGCGGACGGGACGATCATCGACGGGATCGCGTTCGCGGGACCGGGTGCCGAAGGGATCGATCTTCAGCCCGACTCCGGCAACGACCAGGTCTACGGCAACTTCTTCGGCACGCTCGACGGCACGACGGCGTACCGCAGCTCGTTCACGAACGCAAACGTCGTCGACTCCGGCACCGGCAACAGCAGTCGGCGGTTCGACGCTCGTCGCGACGGAACGTGATCGTCAACGGCGGGGGCTACGGCGTCTACCTCGCCGCCGCGCAGGGCGCGGATGTGGAGGGGAACCTGATCGGTGTCGATGCGACCGGCGACAACGCGCTCCCGAACTTCATCGGAGTCGAGTTGGACAGCGACTCCGCCGGCAACACGATTCGTGCCAACACCATCTCCGGCAGCAGTAGTGCAGGCATCGGCGTCGGCGGGGCCGCGTCCACGATCATCGCCGGGAACAAGATCGGGACGAACGACGCCGGGGACGCGACGATCCCGAACATCGAGTGGGGCATCGTCGACCAGGGCACCGGCACCACGATCGGCGGCTTGACGACTGCCGATCGGAACCTGATCTCGGGTAATCACGATGACGCGGGGATCAACTTGCTGAGCGGCAGCGGGGCGCAGGTCGAAGGGAACTGGATCGGGCTCGCCGCCAGCGGCACCGCGGTTCTCGGCAATCTCGGCGCCGGGATCCACGTCCTGTCGGGCCACGCGACGATCCAGCACAACGTCATCTCGGGCAACGGCCGCGTGACCGGCGGTCTTCGTCGACGGCGCGCCGAACGTCACCATCAACTCCAACGTCATCGGCCTGCTGCCGGACGGCGCGACCGCGGCCGGCAACGAGGGAGCCGGCGTCGAGGTCGTCAACGCCACCGGCACCGTGATCGGTGGCGCCGAACGCCTCCGACGGCAACGTGATCTCCGCGAACGGCACCGCCGGCGAGGTCGCTGCTCGGCAGCCCGTCGGCCGGCACAACGGGCAGCGGCACGACCGTGCAGAACAACGTGATCGGCTTGACCCTGAACAAGAGCGCCGAGCCGACCGGGAACCCGAACTTCAAGGCCGAGAACGGGATCCAGATCGAGGACGACGGGTCGAACACGATCGCCGACAACACGATCGGTGGCACGAACCAGGGCATCGAGATCTGCAAGTCCCCGAACAACAGCGTGGTGCGCAACGTGGTCGGATCGAACGCGCCGATCGCCGGCCTCGATTTCGGCGTCGCAAACCAAGGCATCGCGGTCGCGGCAGCTGGGTGCACCGAGCCCGGAGGAGTCGCCAGCGGCAACGTGATCGGCGGCTCGGTCGCGAACCGCAACTTCGTGTTCGGCTCGCAGCTCGACGACGTCGCGATGGACGCAGACTCGAACGAGGTCTCCTACAACATCCTGCACGGGACGAAGGGCGGCTCGGTCGTCCAGGTCAACGGCAACGGCAACACGTTCCACGACAACGCGATCACCGGGGCGGTCGGCGGGAACGGCATCGAGGTCGACGGCGGCACCGCGAACTACATCTACGCGAACTCGATCTCCGGGAACAGCGCGCTGGGGATCGCCCTGAACGGCAATGCGAACAACCAGCAGCCTTCGCCGATCGTGACGAGCGCGACGCTGGCCGGCGGTCAGCTGACCGTGTCCTTGGCCTCGGTCTCGGCGAGCTATCGCATCGACGTGTACCAGAGCACGCAGTGCTCGACCGATGGCGGGTCGCCTGCCGAGGTGTGGGTCGGAACGTTCACCGATCCGGGCAACTCGCAGCCCCTCACGCAGACGCTGCCGGCGATTACGCACGGCCGGTACATCACCACCACCGCGACCGACGGCAACAACAACACTTCCCAGCTCTCCTCGTGCATGCAGGCCGGAGTGGTCACGAGCGCGGGCGGCTCGCTCTCCGACAGCGCGCAGCTCAATCCGGCGCCCGTCGTCCCGAATCAAACGTCCGGCGAGTTCCCGGTCAACCTGACGACACAAGGAGCGGAGGACTGGGCGATCTGGGGCTACAGCAACGCCGGCACGAGCACCTCGCTCGCCCCGGACGTGCGCAAGTCGGGCGTAGACGGAGATCAGCGACCTGACGAACATCGACCCGGCGCCGAGCGCGCCGCTGCGCGGGCTCGGGCAGTTCACGCTGTCCCGCCAACTGCTCGCCGTTCGCGTTCTCCTGGAGTGACGGCGGCCCGGGCGACCCGACCGAGAACGGTGTCTTCGGCGGCCTCCAGCACGACGGCGAGGCGCCAGCGGACGTGTCGACGCTCGGCAAGGGCTTCGCGTTCGACGTGCCGGCGAACACCGACCGACACGCACGCTGAAGGTCTACGTCGCGACGAACCGCGCGGACGGGCAGCTCTTCGCCTCGCTCTCCGACGGCTCGGCGCCCGACATCACCGACACGCTGCCGCAGGAGTCGGATCTGCGCGTCCGCGATCTACACGATCACGTACACGGCAGCCTCGGCGAACCAGACGCTGCACGTGCGAGTGGATCGAGACCGCCGACAACTGCAGCACCACCTACCAGTGCGACAACGCCGCGATCTACGCCGTCGCGCTCTCGGGCCCGAGCAGCACCGTCACCGGCGTCAGCGCGGGCCTGACGAGCGGCGCGACCGTGAAGATGTCGGGCTCGAACGACACGCTCGCCAACATGTCGCTGGGCGCGTTCGCGCCGTCGCAGAACGGGGCGACGCCGGCCCCGATCAACGGGCTCCCGATCAACGGGCTTGCCGATCAACGGCCTGCCGATCAACGGCCTCCCGATCAACGGGCTGCCGATCAACGGGCTGCCGATCAACGGCCTGCCGATCAACGGGCTGCCGATCAACGGCTTGCCGATCAACGGGCTGCCGATCAACGGCCTGCCGATCAACGGTCTCCCGATCAACGGGCTCGCGGTTCCCGGCGGCTGGTCGACGCTGCTGGCCGGGACGCCGCTCGCCGGCAAGCCACTGCAGTCGATCACGCTGCAGCAGGTACTGAGCCTGCCAACCCCGCCGCACATCACCCTCGGCGAGCTCGATCTCTCCGGCAGCACGCTCGGCCAGGAGACGATCGGCGCGCTTGCGCTCGGGGCGACGCCGATCAACGGCCTCGGCTTGCCGCAGTCGTCGCTCGACGCACTCCTCGCCTGGTGCAAGAGCGTCGCGCCGACGTGCACGACCGCGAACGTCGGCAGCGCGAGCCTCTTCGCACTCGGCCTCGTCGGCGCGCCGATCAACGGCCTGCCGATCAACGGCTTGCCGATCAACGGCTTGCTGCTCTCCACCCTCCCGATCAACGGCCTGCCGATCAACGGTCTCCCGATCAACGGCCTGAACCTGTCCGCCTCGCCGATCAACGGCCTGCCGATCAACGGCTTGCCGATCAACGGTCTGCCGATCAACGGCTTGCCGACCGCAACGCTCGCCCAGATCGTCACGTGTGGCGCCTGCGCAGGTGAGACGCTCGGCCAGGCTGCGGCCAACAACCAGATCGCGCCGAACGCGACGATCGGGCAGCTGCTCGACCTCCTCCTCAGCCCCGGCAGCTCGGTGCAGAGCTCGCTGACGCTCGGCGACGTGATCGGCCTCCTGATCAAGTCGTCCGACGTGCCATGGGAGACGCTCCCGCCGCGCGTTCTTTCCGTCTTCGACCCGACACGCCCGCTGCTTCACTTGACCGCGAACTTCACGGTCCAGGGGACGGGAAGCGGTCCTGCGGACGTGAAGCTCGCGCTGCCGGACGGCTTCGACTTCAACCCGGGCTCGGCCACGCTCGACGGGGCGCCGACAAGCGACCCGAGCGTCAACGGGTCGACGATCGACTTCGCGCTTGCGTCGACCGCGTACGGCACGCAGCACACCATTGCCTTCGACGCACGATCGGGGACGGATGTCGGGCCTGCGCAGGCGACCGAGACCGTCTCGGCCGGCGGCTTCTCCCAATCCAGCGTCGCCACGTTCTCCGTCACCGACGGCTTCACCAACCAGACGCCGGCGACCGCGCTTGCCGTCACGCCGAATCAGAACGTCGAGATGTCTGCGCTGCCCACGACCGGCTCCGTCGACTACTACACGATCCCGATGCCGGCGGCCGGCTCGCGGATCGTGGTCCACCTGACCGATCTCACGGCCGACTACGACCTGGCGCTGTACTCGCCGCGGACGACGTCGGTTCGCACCGGCGCGACCAACGGCATCCCGCTGCAGGACGGCACGATTGCCGACCAGCCGCTCGACCTCCAAGGCGGGACGAACCCGCAGCTGACACCGACGCCGCTGCAAGACGTGCCGAACCCTGGCATTCCCATCGTGCAGGTCTCCTCGAACCGCGGCACGGACGACGAGGACGTCGGCATGGTGTCACCGGGCGGCGGCGGCGTCGTGACGATCGCCGTCTTCGGCTACAACGGCGCATCGAGCCCGCAGCCGTACACGCTGCGCGTCACGACGCAGACGACTGCGGCGATCACCTGCCCCGCTCGCACCTTCCCGTTTGCAGGTCAGGGAACCGCCGGCGCCGCGCCCGCGATCTCGTCGCTGCCGAACAACCTGAACACGCTGATCCTCGTCGACGAGAAGCGGATCGGCGACACGTACGGCACCGCAGCCGAGACGAGTGTCGTCAGCTCGCTGAACCACCTCGCAGGTGATGCGAACCTCGGCGTCGGCGGCGCCGTCATCCCGGTCGAGGGCCTGGCGGGCGCGCAGGCCGACTACAACGCGTGGGATGCGAACCCGTGCAACGTCGACTGCCGCGAACGCCGTCGCCAATGACATCGCGAACGAGGTCGCCGCGGTCAAGGCAGCGCGGCCGTCGCTCAAGTACGTGGTCTTCGCCGGCGGCGACGACCAGATCCCGTTCTTCCGGATGCCCGACCTGTCGCTGATCGCGAACGAGTCCGGCTTCGCGAATCAGTTCAACCCCAACGAGTACTACGGTGCGCTCGCCAGCAGCGACCTGCTCACCGACAACCCGTACCTCGACACGCGTCCCGTGCCCGCGAGCGGTCGCCAGCTCTTCATCCCAGACCTGTCGGCGGCCGCCTCGTCGAGACGCCGACCGAGATCACGGGCGCGGTCACGCGCTTCGAGTCCTCCGGCGGCGTGCTCAAGCAGCTCCACGGCGTTCGTCTCTGGCTACGACTTCGTGAGCGACGGCAGCGCGCTCGTGCAGAGCAGGCTCGGCTCGATCCTCGGTGCCGGGAACGTGCGCACGCTGATCAACAACACGTGGTCCGGCGCCAACCTGTTGAGCGCCGCGTTCCCGACCGCCGGGCCGGCGGCGATCAACGACTGGAACGGCCACTACGACAACTACCGCGCGCTCGCAGCGAACGGCACCGACCTCCTCTCGACGTCGAGTCTCACGGGAGTGCACGCGCTCTCCGGCGGGATCTTCTTCACGATGGGCTGCCACGCGGGCTTCCAGACGACGGATGCGATCGTCGGCGCGACGGCGCCCGACGCGCTCGACTGGGCGCAGTACTTCGCGCGCTCGGGCACCGGCTTCGTCGGTAATACCGGCTTCGGGCTCGGCAACACCGACAGCGTCGCGTTCTCCGAAGAGCTGATGGCCGACTTCGCCGGCCACCTGAACGGCGCGGTCTCGATCGGTGAGGCACTCGAGCAGGCGAAGCGCGACTACTACCTGTCGCGCGACGCGTTCAGCTCGTACGACGAGAAGACGCTCTCCGAGGCGGAGCTCTACGGGCTGCCGATGTACGGCGTCGGCGTCGCGCCGACCCCGGTGCAACCGGCCGCGGTTGCTGCAGCGCTGCCTGCCGTGACCGGCTCCGGTCCCGACCCGGTAACCGGTGCGACGAGCTCGAAGAGCCCGTCGCAAGGCGGGTTGAGCCAGTTCGGCGCGACCTCGGCGCAGACCGCCACGTTCGACGTCGTTCCGTCCTTCACCGGGCCGACCGCCGGCGCGCACGGCCAGTACTTCACGAACGCCGGCCAGATGCAGGCGCCGAACTACCGCCCGCTCCAGCCGTACGTGTCGCTGCCCGCCACGCGCTCGGGCGCGACGGCGCACGGCGTGATCGTCGACGGGCTGACGAGCAGCGACCACAACGGCTTCAACCCCGACAACGTCCGGCCGACGCTCGATCTCTCCGCGAACGAGCTCGAGCCGCAGTTCGCCGACGAGGCGTGGCCGACGAAGGTTCCGACGCTCGTGTCGCTCAATGACGGGAACGGCCTCGCCCAGCAGCTCAACCTGACGACGGGCCAGTTCTTCGACGACTCCACCTCGGGTCAGGGAGTCGAGCGGCTGTGGACGCACATCGGCGGACGGGTGCTCTATTCGTCGAGCGCAGACTTCACGCCGCCGACCGTCGACCAGGTCGATGCGTTCACAAACGGAACGAGCGTCACGTTCACAGGCCGCTTCAGCGATCTCGACCAGAACGGGAACCCGGGGACCGTTGCGTTCGTGCAGGTCGTCTACGACGTGAACAACACCACCACGTGGCAGCCGCTCCAGCTCGCACGCGACCCGAGCACCGGCGCATGGTCGGGCGGCGCGCCGTTCACAGGCGCGAACGTCCAGTTCTTCGTCGAGGCGTGCGACATCGCAGGCAACTGCGGCTACAGCTCGAACAAGGGCCGCTACTTCGACGCCGAGCCGGTACCGAGCAACACCCAAGGCTCGATCACGGTCACGCCGTCCGGCACGCACGCCGCGAGCGGGTGGTTCTCAGGCCCGGTCAGCGTCGCTGCAACGACCTCGACTCCGGGTGCCACCGTCACGGTCAGCGTCGACGGTGGAGCTCCGGCGGCGCCCCCCGTGACGATCCACGGTGACGGCGCACACGTCGTCGAGGCGTCGGCGTCGGACGGAGCCACCGCCACGATCGTCGTCCTCGTCGACTCGACTCCGCCTGCCCTCAGCCTCCCAAGCCACGTCTTCGTCGGTGACGCGATCCCGCTGAGCGCTATCTGCACCGACGGCGGGTCGGGCATCAAGACGTGCTCGGGGACGCAGAACGGTGCGCCGCTCGACGCCACCCACCCGCTGAACACCACGCACGCTGCGGTGCTCAACCTGGTGCTGAACGCGACCGACAACGCCGGGAACACGTCCCATCTCACGAAGTCGGTGACGGTCGAGAAGGCGACGCCCGCGGTCAACTGGTCTCCCCCGGCCCCGATCGTCTTCGGTACGAAGCTCAGCTCGACCCAGCTCAACGCCACGGCGTCGGTGCCCGGCGCGTTCGTCTACACGCCACCCTCCGGCACCCTGCTGCAGCCGGGGACGCAGACGCTCTCCGTCACGTTCACTCCGACCAACACCGCTGACTACATCGCGGTGACGAAGACCGTGACGATCTCGGTCCTCTTCAACCAGGCGTGCGTCACCGGAACGCAGTCGGGGCCGATCACGGTCGCGAAGGGGAAGACGTTCTGCGTCGCTCCCGGCGGGAAGGTCACCGGTCCGATCAACGTGCAGGCCGGTGGAGCGCTCTGGGTCAACGGCGGCACCGTCACCGCCCTGATCGGTGCCGTGAGCCCGGCCGCGATCACGTTCTGCAACGCGACCGTCACCGCGGCGATGGGGATCACCGGTGCGACAGGTCAGATTCTCATCGGCGGTGTCGCTTCGACCGGCTGCGCGGGGAACAAGATCACCGGCGCCATCGCCATCTCCAAGAACACCGGTGGCGTGACCTTCGCGAACAACACGGTCGTCGGCGCCCTCGTGATCACGAACAACACCGGCGGCTTCGTCTACACCGGCAACACGATCAACGGCATCGTCAACGTTTCGAACAACCACTAGCCGCTAGGGCAGCGGCACGTTCGGGCAGCGAGACGACGCCGAGCCGCTCCATGATCGCGCCGCCTTCCTGTGCCTCTTCGTCGCTGGCGAACCCGGTCATGACCTTGACCTGCAGCGTCCGGCCGACCTCGTAGTCGGCGCCGAGCGCCCGCGCGATCCGCAGGCTCTCGGCGAAGTGCGGTGGCGCGTCGTCCGGCGCTCTCGCCTGCACCGTCGCCACTGCGAGCAGCCGCTCGAGCAGCGCCGAGCGCACGCCGACCTCGCCGGTGCTGCATTCATGCGCGCCAGCGCATCGGCTGCGAGTGTCGCGGCGTCTCGCATGCCGGCCCTCGAGCACGTACGCCTGCGCGCGTCGCGCGTCGGCCTCGATCAGGAAGCTCTCCGAGCCGAGCGTCGCGTAGCGAGCGCCGTCGCGTCGTCGAGCAGCGTGTGTGCGTCGGCGAAGCGGCCCTGCTCCGCGGCGAGTCGTCCGAGGTTGATCGTCACGAGCGCCTCGCCGATCGGGAACTTCGCGGCGCGGTAGGTGCGGAGCGCGTCTCGAACAGCTCCGCGCCTCGGCGAGGCGGCCCTGATCGAGCAGGATCTCCGCCCGGTTGTTCGTCGCGTGCCCGCCGGTGAGCACGTCGCCCGCGCGGCGCGCCAGTCTCCTCGGACCGGCGGTAGAGCTCGAGCGCGTCGTCCCAGCGCCGTCGTAGTACGCGCGCACCCCATGTTGTTGAGCACCGTCGCCTGGCGGTGGAGCAGGCCGAGCTCCTCGAAGATCGGCAGCGCGCGCTCGAGGAAGTCGCGCGCCGGCCCGCCGCGGTCGCCCTCGGCCGCTGCGCGGATGTAGTAGGCGTTCGCCAGCGCCTCCGCGGTCGTCGAGCGATCGCCGCCTCGGCGGCCGCCTCCGCGGCCGTGGCGCTGTCGTCGATCTTGCCCTGCCGGTAGAGCACGATCGCCCGCGCGAGCTGGAGCGCTACGGCCTCGGTCGCGTCGGCGTACGGGCGCCGCCTCGTCGTAGAGCGCGAGTCGCGTCCTCGTACCGCCCCTGCCGCTCCGCGACGATGCCGCGCTTGCGCAGCAGCCGCGCGCGCACGCCGCCGTGCTCGAGCCCACGCGCGTAAGCGGCGTCCGCCTCGTCGTAGCGCGCCGCCAGCTCGCGGACGTCGCCGAGCGCCTCGCACACGCGCGCGAGCTCCTCGGGCTCCGGCTCGAGCCCGCCGGCGGCGGCGAGCGCGCGCTCGTAGAACGTGCCGGCATCGACGTTCGCATACTTCGAGCGCGCGTCGTCGCCGGCGACGCACCGCGTAGCGCCACGCCTTCTCCCACTCGTTCGCGGCGAGGAAGTGAAGCGAGAGCACCTCCGCGTCGAGGTCGGGGTCGGGCGAGCGGCGCTCGAGCGCCGTCGCCGACGAGCGCGTGGATCTCGCGGCGGCGCGTGTACGAGAGGCCGTCGTAGGCGGCGTCGCGCACGAGGTCGTGGCGGAACGTCAGCTGGTCCGGCCCCGACCACTCGACGAAGTCGGCGAGCCGTGTCCACTGCTCCGGGTCGCCGACCTCCGTCCGGAGCGATGCCTCGGCCAGGAGGTCGAGCGAGAACGTGCGCCCGATCACCGACGCGTGGCGCAGGAGCAGCCGGTCGGCGGGGTCGAGCGTGTCGATGCGGGTCGTCAGCAGCGACTCGACCGTCTCGGGCAGCGCGTCGCCGTCCGGCCGGTGCGACGGCGAGCTCGCGGATGAAGAGCGGGTTGCCGGCCGCGCGAGTCGGTCAGCGCGTCGAGCTGCGCGTCCGACAGCGTCGTCTCGCCCGCGGCGGCGAGCGCGAGCTCGCGGGCGGCCGCCGGCGTCGAGCGGCTCGAGCTCGACGCACCGTCGCCGCGCCGCCGAGCGGCGTCCCGGCCGGCCGCCGCGTGGCGACGACGAGCCACGGCCGCGGCGCGGGCTGCGCCAGCTTGGCGAGCACGAGCTGCGACGCGTCGTCGAGCCAGTGCGTGTCCTCGAAGACGATCGCCGTCGGCATCATCAGCAGCCGCATCAGGAACTGGTCGAGCACGTCGTGCAGGCGGTCGCGGCGGAACGTCGGGTCGATCTCGTCGACCTCGGGCGTCGATGCGACCTCGGCGTCGAACGGCAGCGCGAGGAGCGGCAGCCACAGTCGCGAGGTCCGGCATCGACCGTCTGCACGAACGCGGTCAGCTTCGCCCCGGCGGCCTCCGGCGTCGTCGTCCGGGAGGATCCCGACCAGCGGCCGCAGGAGCGTGCGGAGCGGTGCGAACGGCGTCGACGCCGTCGTACGGCTCGCAGCGGGCGCGCAGCACCTGGAAGCCGAGCGCGCTCGCGACGAGCTCCTCGAGCAGCCGCGTCTTGCCTGCGCCGGCGTCGCCGACGAGCTCGACGGCGCGGCTCTGCCGCAGCCGCGCCGCCTCGAGCGCCTCGCGCAGCGTCGCAAGCTCGGCCTCGCGTCCGACGAGCGGCAGGAGCGGCTCGCGACTCCTCGATGCCTTCCGCAACGAGCGCGCCGACCGAGTAGCCGGTCACCGGCTTCGCCTTGCCCTTCATCAGGAACTGGCGCGAGCCTGGGTCTCGAACTGCGCGCGCGAGCGCTGCAGCACGTCGCCGGTCGCGAGGATCTCGCCCTTCGCCGCGCGCGCCGTGAGCCGCGCCGCGAGGTTGACGGTGTCGCCCATCACGGCGTACGTGCGCCGGCGTCGGCGAGCCGATCGGTCCCGGCGAGCACGCGACCGCGGTTGACGCCGACCGCGATCGGCGGGCCGGCGTCCGCGTCGACGATCGCCCGCATCGCGCGCAGCATCCGCTCCTCGTCGTCGCCGCTCGCTCGCGGGCGCGCCGGCGACGAGGTAGAGCTTGCCGCCGTCGCGGTCGATGTCCGACTCGAGCCACGTGATCGCGCGTTCCTCGGTCTCGGACGAGACGACGTCGGCGAGCTCGCCGAGCGCGGCTGCGGCACCGTCGAGATCCTCGACGAGCGTGTCCGTGCCCGAGAACTTGACGAACGCGGCCGTCACCTGCCGGTGCTCGGCCTCGACCGCGCCGTCTTCGATCGGCACGCGCAGCGACGGCGGGCACGAGCTCCGCGAGGTCGTCGGCGGCCGGCGCGCTCGTCGGGCGGCGGCGGCAGCTCCGCGCGGCGCTCGCGTCGGGCCGCAGGAGGAACGCGCCGTCGCGTCGGCTCGCCGACGAAGCCCCGGCAGCGCCTCCGCGGTGCGCGCGAGACCAGGATCTCGCCCGACTCCGCCGCGTCCTCGAGCTCGAGCGTCGCCGAGGCCGACGGCCCGCAGACGATCAGCTCGCGGTGGTGGCGGCCGAGCAGGAACGAAGTGGCACGGGCCGGAGACGAGCCCGCCGGCCATGCCGAGCTCGCACCGGTCCGACGCTCGACTCGCCGCTCCCGGCCGTCGGCGATGAAGCCCTGCATGGCGAGCGCCGCGAGCGCCGCGCGCTCCTCGTGGCCGTCGCCGTCGAAGAGCAGGAGCAGCGCGTCGCCGCGGAACTTGAGCACGTCGCCGCCGTAGCGCTCGGCGATGTCGATCAGGCCGGAGTAGCAGCGGCTGATCAGCACGATCAGCTCCTCGGCGCCGAGCTTGCCGCGCTCGGCGAGCCGCTCGGAGAGCGCCGTGAAGCCCGGAGATGTCGAGCCCGAGCAGCGACGCGTCGAGCACCCGCGCCCGCTGGCCGGGCGCGTCGGCATCCCAGCGGGCCGCGAGGCTCGGCACGAACGGCGCGAAGCGGGTGGTCAGCGAGGTCGGCGCGGCCGCCTCAGGGCAGCTGTTTCGATCCGGTGATCAGCCAGATCCCGTGCCTGCGCGCGAGCGTGTAGAGCTCCGTGAAGTGCCGTCCGCTTGCGTCGTACGACGCATCGACGGTGGCCTTCGCCCCGGCCACCTTCTCGTTGTACGTGCGAACGTGGGTCGCCTTCGGCTGGATGCGCATGCCCGCGAGGCACGGGCCGTACTGCTTCGCGATCGCCGACTTGTAGGCCGGAGCGAGTTGCGCGCACGCGTCGGCAGGCGAGTGGTTCTCGATAAAGCGCAGCACGGCGGCATGGGGAGTCTTCGCACCGGCGAGCGCGAGGACGACGGCGGCGAGCACGGCGACCACTCCTGCAGTGTTCTATACGGTGCGGCGATGGGCAAGGCTGCCGACTGGCTGCGGGAGGAGCGACGGAACGTGCTCGGGCACTGGAGCGCCTTCTGTCTCGACTGCGGCGCCGCGCGGCGCTGGTTCGTGGAGTCCGAGCACGAGGTGCCGGAGACCTGCGGTTGCGGCGGCCGCATCCTGCGTCGCTGCCCTGCTTGCTCTGCCCCGTTTTCGTCGACGTTTGCCGTCGACTGCGAGGAGTGCGGCGCTGCGCTGCGGCCGCCGGAGCTGCTCGGGATGAAGATCCGCCGCGAAGCGCGCGGACGCTAGAGCGACCCGGGCCCGCTCTTGATCGCCGAGAACCGGATCACCGTGATCGTGTCGTCGACGGTCACGTCCCGGTTGTAGAGCTGACCGAGAAACCGGCAGAGCTCGTCGGCATGGCGGATCTCCGGGTTGTCGTGCTCGATCTCGTTCGGTGAGAGCTCGCCGATCGTCTTCACCTCGACCTTGTCGATCACGGCGTCGAAGATGTGCTGCCGCGGGCCGAAGCGCACACCGGCCAGGACGGCGACGATCATGCCCTTCTGGTACTTGCGCGACTTGTCGCCCAGGCGGATGGTCGCCGTCTTGCGGTGCGACCGCAGCTGCGCCTCCACGATCGGCGAGTAGAAGTTCAGCGCGAAGGCCGGCACGGGTGCCCGATCATACGTCCTCGCCGGACAGGCGCTCCAACGCTCGCCGGGCCATGTCGCGCTCGCCTCCGTACGCGAGGGCGGTGGGCGCCTCATCCAGCGGGATCCAGCGCACCTCTGCCACCTCGTGGCGAAACGCTTCCGGCAGGGCTCCGAGCCGGCCGGCGGCGTAGCGGACGAGGAAGAACGAGACGACTTTGAAGATCCGCTCGCCGTCCCAGGTGTAGACGTAGCGCACGTCTCCGAGCTTTCCGAGCGAGCGGCCCCGCGCGCCGGTCTCCTCGGACACCTCTCGCAGCGCGGTCTCTTCAGCGCCTTCCCCGTCGTCGATCCGCCCTTTCGGCAGCGCCCAGACCGCCGGGCCGGGTCGGTTCGGCCGGATCGCGGCCAGCATCCAGCGGCCGTGCAGCCGCCGGACGAGGACCCCGCCCGCAGAGAATTCGCGTTTCACGGCAGCACTTGCGGCGCTGGCACTCTCACCGCTAGAGTGCCAGCTGTACGCACAAGCCTGTTACAAGCTCGGAGGTTGACGCTATGAATCTACAGCCGCTTGGCGATCGCCTGATCGTGGAAGTCCTCGAGGAAGAGGAGACCACGGTCAGCGGCATCGTCCTGCCGGACACGGCGAAGGAGAAGCCGCAGCGCGGCCGCGTCCTGGCCGTCGGCCCGGGCGCCCGCGACGAGAACGGCGAGCACGTCGCCATTGACCTCGAAGAGGGCGACGAGATCATTTTCAGCAAGTACGGCGGCACCGAGATCAAGGTCGGCGCCGACGATGTCCTGATCCTCCGCGAGTCGGACGTCCTGGCCAAGGTCGTCGGCGACCGCGCAGCGGTCTAGGAAGACAAGGAGAAACGAGAGAGATGGCTCACAAGGAGCTCAAGTTCAGCGAGGATGCCCGCCGCTCGCTCCAGCGCGGCGTCGACATCCTGGCCGATGCGGTCAAGGTGACCCTCGGCCCGAAGGGCCGGTACGTCGTGCTCGACAAGAAGTTCGGCGCACCGACCATCACGAACGACGGCGTCACGATCGCCCGCGAGATCGAAGTCGAAGACGTCTTCGAGAACCAGGGCGCGCAGCTCGTGCGCGAGGTCGCCACCGCGACGAACGACGTCGCTGGCGACGGCACGACCACCGCGACGGTGCTCGCTCAGGCAATCGTCCGCGAGGGCTTGAAGAACGTCTCGGCCGGCGCGAACCCGATGGGGCTCAAGCGCGGGATCGAGACGGCCGTCGAGGCAGTCGTCGAGAACCTGAAGTCGCAGTCGACCGAGATCTCTGGCAAGGAGGACATCGCGCGCGTCGCGACCGTCTCCTCGCGCTCGTCCGAGATCGGTGAGGTCCTGTCCGAGGCGATCGAGAAGGTCGGCAAGGACGGCGTCGTGAACGTCGAGGAGGGCCAGACGTTCGGCCTCGAGCTCGAGTTCACGGAGGGCATGCAGTTCGACAAGGGCTACCTGTCGCCGTACATGATCACCGACGCCGAGCGCATGGAGGCCGTGCTCGACGACCCGTACATCCTGGTCGCAAACCAGAAGATCGGGGCCGTCAAGGATCTCCTGCCGGTCCTGGAGCAGGTCATCCAGGCCGGTCGCCCGCTGCTGATCGTGGCAGAGGACGTCGAGGGCGAGTCGCTCGCGACGATCGTCGTCAACAAGCTCCGCGGCACGTTCCAGGCCGTCGCCGTCAAGGCGCCCGGCTTCGGTGACCGTCGCAAGCGGATGCTCGAGGACATCGCGATCCTCTCCGGCGGAGAGGTGATCACCGAGGAGATGGGCCTCAAGCTCGAGAACACGAAGCTCTCGCAGCTCGGCCACGCTCGCAAGGTCGTCGTCGACAAGGACTCGACCACGATCATCGACGGCGCCGGCGATGCCGAGGCCATCAAGGGCCGCATCAAGCAGCTGAAGGGCGAGATCGAGAACACCGACTCGGACTTCGACCGCGAGAAGCTCCAGGAGCGCCTCGCCAAGCTGTCGGGCGGTGTCGCGGTGGTCAAGGTCGGCGCAGCCACCGAGACCGAGATGAAGGAGACCAAGCACCGCGTCGAGGACGCGCTGCAGGCCGCGCGTGCCGCCCTCGAGGAGGGCGTCGTGCCCGGTGGCGGCGTCGCGCTTCTGAACGCCGCGGACGCGGTCAAGGAAGCGGTCCTCGGCAGCCTTGCCGATGACGAGCGCACCGGTGCGCAGATCATCATCAAGTCGCTCGAGGAGCCCCTTCGCCAGCTCGCGACGAATGCGGGCCTCGAAGGCTCGGTCGTCGTGCAGCAGGTCCGCACGTCGAAGCCGGGCGAAGGCCTCAACGTCGACACCGGTGAGGTCACCGACCTCGTCAAGGCCGGCATCACCGACCCGACGATGGTCACGCGCTCGGCGCTGCAGAACGCTGCGTCGATCGCGAAGAACATCCTCACCACCGAGGCGATCGTCGCCGAGGCCCCTGAGAAGGCGGGCGCCGGAATGGGCGCCGGCATGCCGGACATGGGCGGGATGATGTAACGAGCCTCCGGGCTCTCTGCAAGAACGGAAACGGGCGGCCTTCGGGCCGCCCGTTTCTTCGTTTCGGCTCGGGCACGTGCGCCTGCTGAAACAAGAAGGCCCGCGGGGGAGCGCGGGCCTTCGAGGGGATTGGGAGGGATGTGGCTGAGGTATCGGCCGACTGTCCGTCCGACCGATCACCCATGCGAGTGATTCCGCTGCCGGTCACCCGAAGGGGTGTCTCTAGGCTAGGAGCGATGAGCGTCGCTACGGCAGTTGCGGACAGGCCGCGTGCGTACGTGCGGCTGCAAGGACCGGATGCGGTCGAGTACCTGAATCGGATGCTCTCGCAGGACGTCCCGGACGAGGGATCGGTCGACGCCCTGTTGCTGACCGCGAAGGCGCGGGTGATTGCACCCGTCCTCGTTTGGCGACGAGGCGAGGACGACGTACTGCTCCTCACCGAGCCCGAGCTGGGCGAGACGCTCCGTGTCCAGTTGCTTCGCGCACGCTTCGCGGCCCGCTGCGAGATCGAGCTCGAGGAGCATCGCTCGTCGATCGTCTTCGACGATGGAGCGGACGGGATACCGAACCGCGACTACGGGCGGCCCGCCCGCGAGCTGCTCGATGCCGAGCTCGAGACGACGATCGGCGACGACGAGCTCGAGCGGCTGCGCATCGAAGCGGCGACGCCGCGTTACGGCCGCGAGATCGACGACCGCGTGCTTCCGGCGGAGGCCGGTCTCGACGAGCGCGCCGTGTCGTTCACGAAGGGTTGCTATCCCGGCCAGGAGCCGGTTGCGCGACAGCACAATCGCGGCAAGGTCAACCGGACGCTCCGTGTGATCGAGGTCGAAGGACGACCCGAGCCGGAGACGCCGGTCGTGCTCGACGAGAAAGACGTCGGCCGCGTGACGAGCGCGGTCCGAGGGCTCGCGCTCGCCTACGTGCGCGTCGAAGTCCCGGACGACGCGGCGCTCTCCGTGGCCGGCGCACCCGCGCGGCTACACTTGCCCACCGGGCGCCCGTAGCTCAGGGGATAGAGCGCTGCCCTGCGGAGGCAGAGGTCGCAAGTTCGAATCTTGCCGGGCGCATGGCTTGTTTAAGCCAAATCTGCCATGCCTGTGGAGCAGGAAAGGCGTGAATTAGTGCTCTGTACTCTGCCTCCGGAGTCTGAGCGTTACATGTCTGAAATACATCCACCACACCATGTCGAAGAGTTCGATTCTGGAGCGTCTCGGTCGACTTCTTGTAGGTGCGTCCAGACCGGTTCGTTCTCGGACCGGGTGATGTCCGCCGTGATCCAGTCGAGTGCTTCCTTAATGCGCGGCACGGCCTTGATCGTGTCGGCCAACGCCCGCTCCTCCGGCCACGGAGGATTCATGTACGCGTCGAAGATCGCCATGTTGTCGAGGACAGGGATCAACGCCGGACGCTTCTTGTGAAGGCCGGTCGTCGTGCAGCATGGTGCAAGGGTCAGAGAGACCAGTCTCCCGCTTGTTGACCCTGCCCTGCCGACACCTGCACCGGCCCTAGGTCACCGACTTCTTGGTGTCTCTCTCGCTCGCTCTATGACTTCAGGAGGTCGCTGGCGGGACGCCACGGCTCGTGCTCGTGCGCGAGCCAGACGTGCGTGGGCTCGAGGGCACGCACATGCAACTGGCCTTCGGTTTGCGGTTCGTCGAGCTCGACGTGGCGGACGGCGACGTCGCCGCCGATCACGACCGGATGCCCGCCCGTTTCGACGACGACGACCTGCATGCCGCGCGAGTGGCCTGGCGCAGGGACGAGGCGGAGGCCGGGCAGCAACTCGAGCACCCCGTCGACCTCCGTGTAGGTCACTCCGGGCGCATCCACCCACTCGGGGATCGTGTAGTCCACCGTGCGGGCATCCTCGAGCTCCTGCCGTTGAACGTAGATCGGGCATCCGGCGAACAGGTGGTTGCCGCCGCAGTGGTCGAAGTGGAGGTGTGTGTTGACCACGATGTCGATGGCGGCGAGGTCGAACTCCTGCTCGTTCAGCGGCATCAGCTGGGGATCCATGTCCGCGACCTCCGGGCGCAGCTCTGTCATGCCGGTGTCGACCAGCACTCGGGCCTCCGGATGGTCGATGACGTGCACGTAGACCGGCCAGCGCTCGCCCTCCACGAGCAACTCGGCCACGAGCAGCGGCGTGATCGTGGGTGGCGTCTTCACAAGGATCGACCTTCTACCGTCATCCGACTCCCACCGCGAGGGAAAGTCATCGCTCCTGTCGATCGACCGAGGGAACCTTCCCGAAAAATCGAACCGCCGAGCGGCACGTCTTCTCGATTCGCGTTCCGCAGTCGGCAGCGCGGCCACAAACGTTCCTACTCGGGGTATCTGGCTTCCGTTTCGCCTGTGGCGTTGTGCATGTTCCAGAGCAGGTCGGCGAGACGGTCGGGGTCGACGGTTGGCCCCCAGTGCCGGCCCGTGCCGGCAGCGATGGCTGCCTCGGACCAGGCGTGGAAGGCGCTGTTTTCGATGACGGCGCCGATGTAGAGCATCCCGACATAGACGCCGTTGTCGGATACTTCGGCGTGGAGCGACTGTAGGTAGTTGCGTTGCGCGGCCTGCGCGGGTCCGGAGCCGCTCATGTTTGGCAGGCCGTGCAGGGTGCTGGCCCCTTGTGCGGTCAGGATCGCGCCCGATCGTTGCTCGATCATCTGTGGCAGGAACTGCTGCACGAGCGCGACGAACGAGTAGAAGATCAGCGGCATGAAGTCGCGCGCCCGCTCTGGCGTCAGGTCCGCCGCCGGGACGAACCCTTCGCTGGGTGTAGGCGCGTAGTAGAGGGCGTCGAGTTGGCCGGCGGCAGCACGAATCCGGCTCCGCCAGCGAGGGGACGGCATCGGTGTCAGCGAGATCCGCAGTGATCACGTGGGCGCTCGCACCGCCACCGGCCAAGTCCTCAGCGAACGTGTCGAGCGCTTTCCGGTCGCGGGCCACGAGGACGACCTCGTAGCCCTCGCGCGCGTACCGGCGGGCCACCGCTTGGCCGAGCCCCGGTCCCGCGCCGAACACACCAATAGACCTCGGCACGACCCACCTCCAAGCCGCAAAAGGTTCCCACGCGCGTGCCGGGCACCATCGCCCAGCGACGAGCGGGCCGCGAAAACTACCTGGCGAAGCTCACTTGCCGCTTCGCGGCGCACCAGATTCTCCATGAGACCGGACCGGAGCGGTTCAAACGTTCTAGGGATCCCTACGCGGTAACAAGACTGGCGGTCGGTAGGGACCTGTTCACCTACCCTGCCGCGATGGACTTCTTCGTCTATAGCCGCGATGCGAAGGGGGCGACAGCGCTCCGCGATGACGACGAACTGGCGGAAGAACATTGGTCGTACATGGACCGATTCGCGGAGTCGATGATTGTGCGCGGGCCGACGCTCGGCTCCGACCCCGATGTGGCAACCGGCAGCCTGCATGTTCTCGGGCTACCGAGCGTCGCTGCCGCACATGAGTTCGTTGCCCGCGAGCCGAATGGTCGCGCAGGTGTCTATGCCGAGCACCTTGTCTGGCGCTTCGAAAACCTGCTCGGCCGAACGATGTGGGACTTCTCGGGCGCAGCCGACGAGCCGAGGTTTCTGATCATCGCCCGCTCGCATCGCGGTCAATCGAGCGAAACGAGCGGCGCCGTCGCGGCGAAACGTCTGCCGGCTGAACTGCGTGAGCGGTTGATCCTCTACGGCGCGCTGTCGATGCTCGACAACGCCGAGCCCATCGGCGTCGCGCTGGCACTGCAGGCCCCGGACAGGAAGGCGCTCGACACGCTCCTTACGAACGAGCGGCTCGGGCTCGACGCCGGGGCTGAACTCGAGATCCACAACTGGGAGTTCGGCGGCCGGCGCTGACGCCGACGCCGACTAGCATCGGGACGCGTGGCCGAGTTCGTCCCGCCTGACTTCGATGTTCCGCTCGGGCTCCAAACCTCCGATTCGTGCTCGAACCGCTCGGACCCGTGCACAACGAGCGGGATTGCGACGCCTGGACGTCGTCGATGGAGCACATCGCGAGGACGCCCGGGTTCCCCCACGGTGGCTGGCCGCACGAGATGACGCCCGACGAGAATCGCGCAGACCTCGAGCGACACGCTGACGACTTTCGCAAGCGGAAAGGGTTCACGTACACAGTGCTCGATCCGGTGAGCCGCGACGTAGTCGGCTGCGTCTACATCTATCCAGTGCGCAACGGGGACGACGACGCCCGCGCGCTTTCCTGGGTGCGGGAGAGTCGCGCGCACTTGGACGCTCCACTCTGGCGCGCTGTGAGCGAGTGGCTCGCCTCCGACTGGCCGTTCGACGCCGTCGAGTACGCGCCGCGCGCCTAGAAGTTCGCGTCGCGTGGTTTTAGCCTCGCTTCATAGTCCCGTGCTTTCCTTGGTGGCAGCGGGACATCATGCGCTGCCCACGACTCGCCATCCTTCCATCCGCTGCCGCGACCGTCGCCTGCACGCTCCTTCTGGCCGGATGCGGCGGAAGCAGCGCTCCCGGCGGCACAACAACAACAACTGCGGCAGGGCCAACGAGCTCCCAGACGCTCGCCTACACCCATTGCATGCGCTCGCACGGCGTGCCGACATTCCCCGACCCCACGAGCGGCGGACAGATCCCAAAGGAGGAGGTCGTCACCGCCAGAAAGAGCGATCCCTCCCAGTTCGACTCGGCCGACAGCGCCTGCCGCCCACTGCTTCCGAACGGCGGAAACGGGGAGACCCAGGCACAGATAAACCAGGACTGGCACCAGTTTCGACAATTCGCGAAGTGCATGCGTAACCACGGCGTCCCCAACTGGCCCGACCCCACCGCCCGTTCCGCGACCGATCGGCGACCTGCGTTCAACATCACCTCCCTCGGCCTAAGCGGGAACTCGCCGCAGCTCAGGGCAAAGGCACAGCACTGCACATCGCTCCTGCACCTCGCCGGCCTGCCGGCAGCCCACTGACCTTCATCGACTTTTCATTGTGGGTTCGCGCGGCTGCTAGCGGGTCCGAGCGAACCTGATGGTGTGCACCGCTTCGTCCGTCCGACTCGAAGACGCCAACGGCGGCGCGTGGTACTCGTCGCTGGCTGACGTTCGACGAGATCTATCGACTCATCGGGACCATCCCTGAAGATCGCTACCGATTCGCCGTCCGTTGGCTCTTTTGGACAAGCGCTCGTGTCGGTGAGGCGACTGCCGCTTGCCACCAAGATGTTCGATGGCGCGACGAGTTCGAAACGTTCGAGTGGGTAATCCCGTCCACCAAGACTCACGTGGCACGCACGGTTCTTCTGCCTGATGAGCTTGCAGTGGCGTATCGCGCCACCGTCGGCGCGAACCACCCGCGCCCCAGTTGGCCGGTGCTTTGGGATTGCCATGGCCGCGGATTCGGCCGCGTCGAAGACCCTTCCTCGTCCATCACACCGAAGACGCTCAACAACGCACTCGGCCGAGGCGCCGACGCCGCCGGACTCACCGTTCGAGTCACAGCGCACATCGCTCGCCACAGCTTCTGCTCCAACTGGGTCCATGACCAGGGCCGCGATGACTTTCGATTGAACGACTGTCACGGCACGTAGGAACCTCGGCCAGTGAACTTCGAAGCACCTATGTGCACTTCGATCTGCAGCCGCGCGACCTCGTTGCGATCAAGAGCTTCGGTCAGCGCTCCCTTCCCTAAGCAGGCAGAGGTCGCAAGTTCGAATCTTGCCGGGCGCATCTCGACGCTTGAGTCACGTCGTACGCGAGCCGGTGTCAGACACCACGGTGTCTGACACCTTTGCGGAGCGCCGCAACAGTGCGACTCCCACCGGGCAGATCGCGATCGTCGCCAGCGCGGCGACCAGGATCGCTGCTGCCTGACCTGCGCTGAGGATGCCGCGGTCGAGCCCGAGCGTCACGACGCCGGCGGGGAGCCCGAGCTGCGCGGTCGCGCCGAGCCCCGCTGCGAACGGCTGTCGCGTCGCGAGCGCCCCGACGACGTGCACCGCGACGTTCGCGACAATCAGCAGCGCGGCAAGCACGAGCGTCGATGGGTGCTCGAACAGCGCGCGCAGATCGAGCTTCGCGCCGAGCGTCACGAAGAAGAGCGGCACGAAGAACCCGGACGCGATTCCGGTGACCTGCGTCGAGAGCCGCTTCGGCCCGCCGATCACCGCAACGAGCAGCCCCACCGCGAACCCGGCGACGAGGATGCTCGTGCCGGTGCGCTGCGCGATCCACGCGAGAGCGAAGAGCACGAGCAACGCCATGCGAAGATCGAGCGCCCAGGTACGCCGCTTCGACTCGCGGCGCAGCGCACGCACGACCCGTCCGTCGTGCAAGCGGCGCGCGACGACGAGCACGGCAGCCGCAGCCGTCGCGACCGCGAGCCCTCCGAGTGCCGCATGCGCTGCCTTGCTCGGCTGGATCACGAGCGGGAGCGCCACGATCGCGGCCACGTCCGCGATCCCCACTTGTGCCATCAACGTCAGCGCGCGCGCGTCGCCGAGCAGGTCCTGCTCCTCGAGGATCGGCAGGAGGATCGCGGCCGAGCCGCTCGCGAGCAGCAGGGCGTAGATCGCTGTGTGTCGATGAGGCGTCAGCGCCGCCACCGCGACCGCAGCCGGGATTGCAAGCACTGTCACGACGGCGACCGCCGCGCCGCCGCGCCTGAGCCCGCGGCCGATGCCGGGCCGCCGGATCGGCACGTGCATCCCGGCGCCGAACATCAGCATCGCAAACCCGACGTTGCCGAGGAACGCCGTTGCCGGCTCGGTCGGGTCGAGCCAGCGCAAGCCCGTCCTCCCGATCACGACGCCGGCAGCGAGCTCGCCGATCACGACCGGGACATAGCCGCGTCTCCCGGCGGCGACGAAAGGCCCGGCGAGCCCCGCGAGGACGATCAGCGCAAGGACGCCAAAGCTCACGACACGACCCTAGACTCGGGCCGTGGAACTGCAAAGCCTGGTCGAGTCGACAGCCGCCTACGAGCAATGGCTCGCCACGAAGCTGCCGGTCGTGACGGCCGATCTCGAGCGGAAGCATCGACTGATGCGACGCGACGCGTTCACCTTCCTGCGGGCGACGTACTACCGGTTCGTCGAGCTGTTACCTGCCGTCGCCCCCGGGCTCGGCGAGGCACCGGTCGTCGCCGGCGTCGGCGACCTCCACGCAGAGAATTTCGGCACCTGGCGCGACCGCGAGGGCAGGCTCGTCTGGGGTGTGAACGACTTCGACGAAGCAGATGCAGTTCCATACACGGCGGATCTGGCGCGCCTCGCCACGAGCGTCGTGCTCGCCTGTCGGACCGGGCGGGCGCGGATTGCCGAGCAGGCCGCCGTTGCTGGGGTGCTCGCGGGCTACGCGCGCGGGATCGAGCAGGGCGCGTCGCCGTTCGTGCTCGCCGAGCGCCGCCGCTGGCTGGACACGCTCGTCGCGCCGCTACTGCACGACGAGCGCAGGTTCTGGCGCGGCCTCCAGGCCGAGCCGCAGGTTGCGGCACCGCTGCCGGACGCAGCACAGATGGTGCTGGCCGCCGGCGCTCCGGGGCCGGAGTGGAGTCACACGCTCCACCGGCGCGTTGCCGGGGTCGGGAGCCTCGGCCGGCCGCGCTTCGTCGCCGTCGGCGAATGGGAAGGCGCCCTGGCCGCGCGCGAGCTCAAGCAGCTTCCCCCACCGGCGACGCGTTATCTCGCGGACGACACGAAGCCCCAGCCGCCGCGTCTTCGTGAAGGAGATCCGTTCGCCCACGAGCACGACGGGTGGCTCTCGCATCGGCTCTCGCCCGACGGTGTGAAGATCGACCTCGCGCAGTTCGACCGCCGACGCGTCGACCGGCGCCTGTTCTCCGCGATGGGGCTCGAGACAGCGCGGCTTCACCTGCGCCGTCGCGCCGCCGACGCGATCGCCGCCGATCTCGCGAGCCGCGACCCGGCCTGGCTTCGCAGCGCCGCCGGCAGTCTGGCCGACGCTGTCGAATCCGACTTCGCCGCGTGGCGCAAGGCGGGACGCCCGGCAGCTGCACCGGGCGCCCCACAGACGTAAGGGCCTAGCCGGCCGGCGTGACCTGCGCGGTGCAGAATGCGCAGCGGCGGGCGGCCAGCGGGATCTGGCTCAAGCACTCAGGGCACTCGTGCGTCGTCGAGGCGACGTCGGGCTCGGTCTTGCGCATGCTCATCAGCGCGTTGACCGGCTTGATGACGAAGTAGAACAGCACGGCCGCGACGACCACGAACGTGATCAGCGCGTTGAAGAACGAGCCGTACAGGAAGTGACTGCTGTTGATCGTGAACGACAGCCCGCTGAAGTCCGGGTTGCCCCCGATCGCTGCGATCAGCGGTGTGATCAGGTCTGCGACGAGCGCGGCGACGACCGCAGCAAACGCGGTGCCGAGCACGAACGCGACTGCCAGTTCGACCAGATTGCCTCTGAGGATGAACTCGCGGAAGTCCTTCATCGGCCTGCTCCTTTCACGCGCCGGGACTGGGTGCCGCGATCCTCTCGCATTTCCGCGCGAGCGTCACAATCGAGACAAGTCGAGCGGGCTTGCCGCCTGGGACCTCGCGGTCGCCGCGCGCGTCGTCGAGCTCGCGCGCGACGGAAGCTAGAGGTCTGCCTTGGCCTGCGTCACGAGATCCGCGCCGAGCGCGTGCAGCACTTCGGGCCGGTCGAGGAGCCGCTTGATCTGCTCGGGTGTGCACCTGTTCGTCACGTAGTGATCCTCGAGGATCTCGTGCACCGCTCGGCCGCGATGGTGCTCGCGAATCAGGTACTGCGAGATTCGCTCCTCGGTCTGCGAGCGAGAGCCGAGGAACGAGAAAGCGCCTTTGATCGCGTCGACGAGGCCCATGGCGCAGAGGCGATTGTATAGTCGCGGCGTGCGGGCCCAGGCTGGTGAGGGGCGCTTTGCCGAACGCATCGTCGAGGGGCGCGACGACGGCGGAAGTGACGAACGCGTCCTCATCTGGATCGAGCGCCGCGCCGGTGCGTTGTGGGCTGTCGGCCGCCAGGTGAACCCACAGCACCGCGAGACCGACGAGCCGCGCGGCGACGACTACGTGTGGGAGGGCTACGAGCTCGACGACTGTCTCGAAGCCGCGAACGGGGCGCTCGAGGACGATGCGGTCGTCTCGGAGACGGACGGCAGCGGCGCGAAGGTGCGACCTTTTCGCCGCGACGAGCTGCTCGCGCCGCTCGAGCGCTACTTCTTCGGCCGCTGACGTCCTCAGCCGGCGCTCGACGCCGGCCAGTTGAGGTCGGCGTCCGGAATCGGGTCACCGTGTGGGTCGTGCGTCGGAAAGCCGAGCGCACGGTCGATACGCGCCTCGAGCTCCTCCGAGATCACATGCTCGAGCCGGTCTGCCTCCGCGTGCACATCGTCGACATGCACGCCGAGTGTCTCCGCCAGGTAGAGCTCGAGCAGGCGATGGTGGCGGATCACCTCGAGCGCAACGCGCTCGCCCGCCTCGGTGAGCAGCGCACCGCCGTACGGCTCATGCTGCAGGAGGCCGAGCGCGGCGAGCTTCTTTACCATCGCCGACGCCGAAGCCGGCGCCACGTCCTGGTCCTTCGCGAGCGCACCGATCGTCACGCGCTCGTGCGCGGCCTGGAGCTTGTACGCGCTCTTCAGGTAGTCCTGGATCGACTCGCTCAGGGCGGCTTCTCTCACCAGGTGGAGGGTAACCTCGCCGCGTGAAGATTCGCGTGGGCCACTCGGCCGATCCTGACGATGCGTTCATGGTGTGGGCCTTCGAAGCACGGGAGGTGGACACCCGCGGGCTGGAGATCGAGCCGGTCGTCTCCGACATCCAGACGCTGAACGAATGGGCGATCGAGGGCCGGCTCGAGGTGACGGCGTTGTCTGCTGGCGCGTATCCGTTTGTCGCCGACCGCTACGTGCTGCTGCCGCACGGCGCGTCGTTCGGTGACGGCTACGGGCCCGTCGTCGTCGGCCGAGGCGACGTCGACCTCCGCGACGTCGAGATCGTCACGCCGGGGCGGCTCACGACCGCGCGGCGCGTGCTCGAGCTCGCGCTCGGCGAGGGGATCCGCACACGCGACCTGCCGTTCGACGAGGTGCTCGAAGAGGTGCTCTCGGGCCGTGCCGAGGCCGGGCTCGTGATTCACGAGGGTCAGCTCACCTACGCGCAGTCGGGGCTCGAGAAGCTGCTCGACCTCGGTGTGTGGTGGCAGGAGCAGGTCGCGCTGCCGCTGCCGCTCGGCCTCGTTGCGATTCGCCGCGACGTAGCCCGTCGCGAAGACGTGTCGGAGGTGCTGCTCGAGGCGATCGAAGCCGGTCTCGCCAACCGCGACCGGGCGATGGCGTACGCGGTCGGGTTCGGGCGCGGCATCGACCTCGACACAGCCGACGACCTTCGTCTCGATGTACGTCAACGAGCTCACGCTCGACATGGGTGAGCGAGGCGCGTGCCGCCGTCGAGCGGCTGCTCGGCACCGCGCCGGAGTTCGTCTAACGAGTGCGTCGCGCGGTGATCCTCTCGGCGGTGCGCACGCCGGTCGGCCGGTACGGCGGCGGGCTTGCGGGTATGCGCGCCGACGACCTCGCGGCGATCGCAGTGCGCGCCGCCGTCGATCGTGCCGGCGTTCCTGAGGGGGAGATCGAGGATGTCTTTCTCGGGTGCGCCAACCAGGCGGGCGAGGACAACCGCAACGTCGCGCGCATGGCGGTGCTGCTGGCGGGTCTGCCCGAGTCGGTCGCAGGCGTGACGCTGAACCGGCTCTGCGCCTCGGGGCTTGCCGCAGTCACCAGCGCGTGCCATGCGGTGATCGCAGGCGACGGCGACCTCTTCGTCGCGGGTGGTGTCGAGTCGATGTCGCGCGCGCCGCTCGTCACCGCGAAGCCCGACGCCGCGTTCCCGCGTGGCGATCGCGTCCTGTACGACACGACGCTCGGCTGGCGCTTCCCGAACCCGCGTCTCGAGGCGCTGTTTCCGCTCGAGACGATGGGCGAGACGGGCGAGAACGTCGCCGACAGGTACGGCGTCTCGCGAGAGGATCAGGATGCGTTCGCGCTTCGCTCGCAGGAGCGCTGGGCGGCCGCCGCGGCAGCCGGGCGCTTCGACGATGAGCTGGTTCCGGTGGGAGACGTCGCGCGCGACGAGCATCCGCGCCCGGACACGTCGCTCGAGAAGCTCGCGTCGCTCAAGCCGGCGTTTCGGCCAGGCGGGTCGGTGACCGCCGGCAACGCCTCCGGGCTGAACGACGGAGCCGCGGCGGTCGTGATCGCCTCCGAGGAGAAGGCGCGGGCGCTCGGTGTCGAGCCGCTCGGTGCGTTCGTCGGATCGGCGGTAGCGGGCGTCGATCCACGTGTGATGGGCATCGGGCCGATCCCCGCCGTGCAGAAGCTGCTCGCCCGCACCGGCGTCGCGCTGGGCGACGTCGATCTCGTCGAGCTGAACGAGGCGTTCGCGTCGCAGTCGCTCGCGGTCGTGCGAGAGCTCGGGATCGACGAGGCGAGGGTGAACGTGAACGGCGGCGCGATCGCGATCGGGCATCCGCTGGGGATGAGCGGTGCGCGCCTGACGGTGACGCTGTTGCACGAGCTCCGCCGGCGCGGCGGCCGATACGGTGTCGCGACGATGTGCGTCGGCGTCGGGCAGGGTCAGGCGGTGCTCTTTGAACGCTGAAGAGGAGTACCTGCTTCTCGGTCTCCGGCTCGGGAAGCATGTGCACGGGCTGGTCGACGCGTACTACGGCCCCCAGGATTTGCAGGACGCCGTCGACGACGAGCCGCCCGTGCACGCCTCGGAGCTCGCAGACGATGCAGCGAGGCTGCGCGACGCGCTGGAGGACGGGTGGCTGCGCGACCAGGTCACGGGCTGCTGGACCTATGCCCGCGTCCTCGCCGGTGAGCAGCCTGACCTACAGCGACGAGGTCGAAGGCTGCTACGGCATTCGGCCGGTGCGGACGCCCGAGTCGGTGTACGAAGCGGTGCACGCCGAGCTGGACGAGCTTCTGCCCGGCGACGGCTCGCTCCCCGAGCGGCGCCAGTCCTGGCGTGAGCGCCGGCTCTGTCCCGGCGACCGGGCGATCGACGTCCTGCGCGACCTGCTGCCCGTGCTGCGTCGTTGCACGGTCGCGCTGGTCGAGCTGCCGGCCGGCGAGGAGGTCGTGCTCGAGCCGGTCTCCGACGAGCCGTGGTGGGCGTTCAACTACTACCTCGGCGATGTTCGAAGTCGCGTCGTCCTCAATACCGACGTGCCGACGACGGGCGCCGATCTGCTGCATCTCGTCGCGCACGAGGTGTACCCAGGCCACCACACCGAGCACGCGGTGAAGGAGCGCCTGCTTGGGGTCGAGGAGCGCATTCAGCTGGTGCCGACGCCGCAAGCCGTTCTCAGTGAGGGGATCGCCGAGACGGGGCTGGACGTCGTGCTCGACGACGCTGCGCGGGAAGAGGCGTTCGCGATCATGCGCGGACACGGCCTCGACCTCGTCGATCCCGACCTCGCCGAGCGCATCTCCCGCGCCGTCGAGCCGCTGCGAACGGTCAGCGTCGACGCTGCGCTGATGATCCACGAGGAGGGCGCAAGCCTCGAAGACGCAGCAGGCGTTCATCGAGCGCTGGACCCTCGTCACGCCCGAGGATGCGAAGCACTCGGTCAGCTTCGTCACCGACCCGACCTGGCGTGCCTACACGATCACGTACTCGGCGGGCCGCGATCTGTGCCGCGCCTACGTCGCCGGCGACCCCGCTCGCTTCCGCACCTTGCTCACCGAGCCGGTGCGGATCGGCGAGCTACTAGCAGCTCGTTAGTCTCCAGGGATGGCGACGGCGACGAGCGAGCGCGGCCTGTATCGTGAACGGCGAGAACGTCGAGGCCGCCTCGGGTGAGGTGCGCGAGCTCGTCGAGCCGGCGACCGGGCGATTCGCTCGCACGCGTCGCGATGGCGGGTGACGCAGACGTCGATCGCGCCGTCGACGCTGCGCGTGCCGCGCTCGACGGGTCGTGGGGCAAGACGCCGCCGACAGAACGGAGCCGCCTCCTGCACGCGCTTGCGGACGCGATCGTCGCGAACCGCAAGGAGCTCGCCGAGCTCGAGTCGCGCAATGTCGGCAAGGCGATCTCCTCCGTCAAGGCCGAAGTCGCCGGCGCAACCGAGTACTTCCGCTTACTACGCGTCTGCGATCGCGTCGATCTCCGGGCGCTCGCATCCGGTCGGCGGCTCGCTGCTCTTCTACTCGCGCAAGGAGCCGGTCGGCGTCGCCGCGCAGATCGTGCCGTGGAACTACCCGCTCCTCATGTCCACGTGGAAGCTCGCGCCCGCGCTCGCTGCGGGCTGCACTGTCGTGCTCAAGCCGGACCCGCAGACGCCGCTCAGGTCCTGCGGATCGCCGAGCTCGCCACCGAAGTTGGCTTCCCCGCGGGTGTCGATCAACATCGTTCCCGGCGACGGGCCGACCACCGGCTCGTACCTCGTGCGCCATCCGGGCGTCGACAAGGTCGCGTTCACCGGCTCGACGAAGACGGGCGGCGAGATCATGCGGCTCGCGTCCGACCCGATCAAGCGCGTCACGCTCGAGCTCGGTGGCAAGAGCCCGAACCTCGCTGTTCGCCGACGCCGAACCTCGCCGACGCGATTCCCGCGAGTGTCTGGGCGATCTACGTCGCTGCCGGGCAGTCGTGCGAAGCGCGCTCGCGGCTCCTCGTCGAGCAGTCGATCTACGACGACGTCGTCAACCGCGTGACCGAGCTCTCGCAGCAGCGTGCGTGTCGGCGACCCGCTCGACGCCGAGACCCAGATGGGCTCGCTGATCTCGACAGCGCACCGCGAGAAGGTGCACGGATTCGTCGACGAGGCGCGGAGCGACGGCGCCGAGGTCACGACGGGCGGAGCGATCGGCGACGGTCCGGGCGCGTTCTATCCGCCGACGGTGATCGCCGCGACCGGCAACGAGCTGCACGCCGCGCAGGAGGAGATCTTCGGGCCGGTCGTCACCGTCATCCCGTTCGAGGACGAAGACGACGCCGTGCGCATCGCGAACGACGTGAAGCTACGGCTTGATGGCGACCGTCTGGACGGGCGACCCGGCGCGGGACATCGCGTCGCGGCGAAGATCAAGTCCGGGACGATCGGGATCAACATGCCGTACACCGCGTTCCCCGGGATCCCGTTCGGCGGCTACAAGCAGTCCGGCTTCGGCCGCGAGCTCGGGCTCGACACCCTCGAGCTCTACCTCGAGACGAAGTCGGTCGTCACGTACACGGGCACGCGCCCGACGAACCCGTTCGGCCTCTGATCCGCCCGAATCGCTGGGTCGTGCTCGCGGCGGGCACGTTCGCCCAGACGACGTACTCCGCGATCTGGTTCGGCATGGCCGTGATGGCACCGTTTCTGCGCAACCGCTTCGACCTCTCGCTCGGCCAGACGGGCGTGCTGATCTCGTCGTCGCTCGCAGGCTCGGTCGTGTCGCTGATCCCCTGGGGGTATGCGACGGACGTGTTCGGCGAGCGGCTCGTGCTCGTCCTCGGCGTCGGCGGCTGCGGCGGCGTGCTGATCGCGGCCGCCGCTGCGCACGCGTTCTGGCCGCTCTTCGCGCTGCTGCTGGTGGCCGGGATGCTCGGTGCGAGCGTGCAGTCGGCGAGCGGGCGCGCCGTCATGGCGGCTTTCCCTGCAACGCAACGCGGGCTCGCGCTCGGCATACGCCAGACGGCGATTCCGATCAGCGGCTTCCTCGCCGCGCTCGCGCTGCCGCACATCGTGCACGCCGGGGGCATCGGCTGGGGCTTCGCGACCCTCGGCATCGCCTGCATCGCGGGAGCGGTGATCAGCGCCGCGACGATCCGCGACGTGCCGGCGCCTCCTGATTCCGAGGAATTCGTCGAAGCCGCTGCGCGACGCGGCACTCTGGCGCATCTCGCTCGGCAGCGCGCTGATCATTGCGCCGCAGATGTGCATCGTCGGCTTCACCGTTCTTCTCTTGCACGATCACCGCGGCGTGTCGGGGGCACGCGCAGCGATCGTGCTCGCGGTCGTGCAGCTGCTCGGGATCGCGGCGCGGATCGCCGCGGGGCGCTGGTCGGACGTCGTCGGCTCCCGGCTCGCACCGCTGAGGACGATCGCGCTCGTCGAGGTCGCCGCCGTCGCCATCTGTGCTTGCCTCCTCGACGCGCCGCTCGTCGTTCTCGTGCCGGCGCTGGTCATCGTCGGTGTCGTGTCGATGAGCTGGAACGGGCTCGCGTTCGCCGCCGCGATCGAGCAGGCCGGCCATCGTCGTAGCGGCGTCGCGATCGGCCTCCAGCAGTCCGTGGTCAACGGCTTCGGCGCGGTGTACCCCGGCGTGTTCGGTGCGCTCGTCGGCGGCACGAGCTGGGCGTGGGGCTTCGTCGCCGTCGCGGTCCTGCCCGTCGCCGGCCACCGCGTCCTGCGAGCATTGTCCGGATGAGAGCGAGCTGAGCGTCTCGACGCGATCTATGCGATCGCGCAGCACCGAGCGGGCTACTCCGCCGGAGGAGGACGCCGCGCACGAGCTCGCGGCCGGCTGGATGCGCGAGGCGGGGCTCGTCGTGTCGCGGGACGACGCGGGCAACCTCTTCGGGCGGCGCGGCACGGCGCGCGTCTGGTCGGGCTCGCATCTCGACAGCGTTCCGACCGGCCGGCCGCTTCGACGGCGCGCTCGGGGTCGTCGCGGCGATCGAGGCCGCGGAGCGACTGCCGGAGACGCCGCTCGCCGTGGTTGCGTTTCGCGCCGAGGAGACTGGGCCGATGGGCAGCAAGCGGCTCACGGAGCTGCCCGACGCGTATCTCGAAGTGCACATCGAGCAGGGCCCTGTGCTCGCCGGGCTCGACGAGCCGCTCGGCGTCGTCACGGCGATTGCCGGTCAAGCGCGCGCGGCGGTGACGTTCGAGGGCCGTGCCGACCACGCAGGCACAACGCCGATGGCGATGCGACACGACGCACTCGTCGAGGCGGCTGAATTCGTGCTGCACGTGCGTGCTGCGCCGGCCGGCGACGCGGTAGCGACCGTCGGTGCGATCGAGGTCGAGCCGAACGCCGTCAACGTCGTCCCTGCGCGTGTGACGGTCAGCGTCGACGCGCGTGCCCCGACCGCTCGAGAGCTCGATGAGTTGATCGAGGCGATCGGCTTCACGCCGACGGTGCGCAACGAGCCTGCAGCGATGTCGGACGCGTTCGCCGCCGTGCTGCCGGACGCGCCCCGCCTCGTCTCCGGCGCCGGGCACGACGCGATGGTGCTCGTCGCGGCCGGCGTAACGTCGTCGATGCTCTTCGTCCGCTCGCTGAACGGCGGTATCTCGCACCATCCCGACGAGCTCTCGAGCGCGGAGGACATCGCGCTCGCGATCGATGCGCTCGTCGGCGGCACTCGTTAGGCTCGCGCGATGACGCGAGCGCGAAGTCATGTCCTGGGACGATCTCGGCGTGGGGTCGCGCGAGCTCGCGGAGGCGGTCGCCGCCGACGGGTATGTGCCCGACATGATCCTCGGCATCGCGCGCGGCGGGCTGCTCGTCGCCGGCGCGCTCGGCTACGCGCTCGGCGTGAAGAACACGTTCACGATGAACGTCGAGTTCTACACCGGTGTCGACGAGCGGCTCGAGATGCCGATGATCCTGCCGCCGGTCCCCGATCTCGTCGACTTCGCCGAGACGAAAGTGCTGATCGCGGACGACGTTGCCGACACCGGGGCGACGTTGCAGCTCGTGCAGGAGTTCTGCGCGGGCAAGGTCGCCGAGGTGCGCTGCGCGGTTCTGTACCAAAAGCCGCGCTCGATCGTCGACTGCGAGTACGTGTGGCGTCGCACCGACCGGTGGATCACCTTCCCGTGGAGCGCCGAAGACCCCGTTCTGCAGGGCCTTTCCACCAGCGCCTAGTCGGTCGCCCAAGGGTGGGTTAGATTCGACGCTCCCCCAGGCAAAACGGCTCGCAAGGAGAGGACATCAGTGAGGAACAGGAAGCTTGCGCTCGGCGCGATCCTGCTCGTGACGCGCGCTGGCCGCGGTGGTGCTCGCGCTCGGGACATCCGCTCGGCACCGCCAAGACGAGCGGCACCTTCAAGGCTGCGTGGATCTACGTCGGCCCGCACAACGACGGCGGGTGGTCGCAGGCCCACGAGGACGGCCGACTGTACGTCCAGAAGATGCTCGGCTCGAAGGTGCAGACGACGTATCAAGGAAAACATCGCCGTCGGCGCACAGTTCAACCAGACGGTCGCGAGCCTCGTCGCTCAGGGCTACAAGCTGATCTTCGCGACGTCGTACGGCTACATCACGCCGCAGCTCGCCGCGAAGTACCCGGACGTCGACTTCGAGCAGGCGACGGGCACCTACGTCTCGAAGAACGTCGCCGAGTACTTCGGCGCCGCCGAGGACACGGTCTACCTCTCCGGGATGGCGGCCGGCGCGGCAGCGAAGTGCAACACGATCGGCTACGTCGTCGCCTTTCCGATCCCCGAGGTCATCCGGCACGCGAACGCGTTCGCGCTCGGTGCGCAGGCGACCCATCCCGGCGTGAAGGTGAAGCTCATCTGGACGAACTCGTGGTACGACCCGGCCAAGGAGAAGAAGGCCGCGCAGAGCCTCGTCTGGCGCCGGAGCCTGCGTGCTCGGCCAGAACGTCGACTCGCCGGCGACCGGGCAGTACGCGCAGTCCAAGAAGCTCGGCCGTGGGTCGGCTACGACTCGGACGCGCAGTCGTTCGCGAAGACGTCGTGGCTCACCGCGTCGGTCTACAACTGGGGCCCGTACTACCTGAAGCGGGTCAAGGCAGCGATGAACGGCACCTGGAAGTCGGGCTTCTACTACGGCGAGCATCACGACGGCTTCACGAAGCTCGCGCCGTATGGCCCGGACGTCGTCGGCTGCGACGAAGCAGACAGATCGCCGCCAAGAGAAGGCGATCGAGGCGGCACGTTCAACGAGTTCACCGGTCCGCTCTACGACCAGAGCGGCAAGCTGCGCGTCGCCAAGGGGGTGAAGATGCAGGTCCTCAAGGGCGGCACGAACAGCCTCTACGGCATGAACTGGCTCGTGAAGGGCGTGATCGGGAGCCCGAAGGGCTGATCCGGTTCGGTGTGAGGGGCGCGACGGCGCCCCTCCCCCTTCGGCCGCTGCAAGCGTGCGTGAGGCTCACCGTTGAACGGAGGCTCGGCCAGCCGCGCTGGCTCGACGTCGCCGTCCCGGTCGGGTCGATCGCGCTCGGCTTCGTCGTCGCCGGAATCGTGCTGCTCGTCACCGGGCACGACCCGCTCTCGAGCTACCGGAAGCTCTTCGACGCGGCGTTCATGTCGACGGGTGCGATCGACCAGACGCTGATCGCCGCGACACCGCTCGCGTTCACCGGCCTGGCGGCTGCGGCCGCGTTCCGGATGCGCATCTTCAACATCGGCGCCGAGGGCCAGCTCTACATGGGCGCCGTTCTTCGGCAGCGCTACCGGGATCTACCTCGGAGGATCGGGCGGCGCCTCGCCGCTCGTGATCGCGGCGATGATCGTCGCAGGCGCCGTCGGCGGCGCCGCGTGGGCGTCCATCTCCGGGCTGCTTGCGGGCGTTCTTCGGCACGAGCGAGATCCTCACGTCGCTGATGCTGAACTACGTCGCCGGCTACCTGATCACGTACCTGATCTTCCAGAGCGAGTCGTACTGGCGCCAGACGAAGGGGTTCAACGCGACGGTCTTCCCGACCGGGAAGCCGCTGCCGAAGAACGCCGAGTGGCCGCCCTGGCTGCTGCACACGCAAGGCGGCATCGCAGTGCCGCTCGGTGCCTTCCTCGCGGTCGCCGCGGCGGTCGTGCTCTGGGTGCTCTACAAACGCACGCGCTTCGGGTTCGAGGTGCAGGTCCTCGGCGACTCCGAAGGCGCCGCGCGCTACGCGGGCGTGCGGACGCGCCGGACGGTTCTCTCGGTGATGGCGATCTCGGGTGCGATCGCCGGCATCGGAGGCGCGAGCCAGATCGGCGACTTCGCACACTCACTCGACGGTGACCCGAACGGGCTGCAGCGGCAGGCGTACGGCTACTCGGGGATCGTCGTCGCGGCTCTCGCGCGCTACAACCCGTTCGCCGTCCTGCTCGTCGCGTTCCTGATCGGCGGTCTCGACAACGCGGGCAACACACTGCAGGGTGCCGACTTCCCATCGGGTCTTGTCGGCGTGATCCAGGGAATCATTCTGTTCTGCGCGCTCGGCGGCGAGCTGCTCATACGTCATCGCCTGCGCATCGTGCGCCCGCCGCGTACGCCGGTGATCGCCGCATGAACAACTCGCTCCTGGTCGTTCTGATTGCGAGCGGCGTCGCGTACGGCACTCCGCTCCTCTTCGGCTCGCTCGGCGAGCTGCTGGCGGAGCGCTCCGGCGTGCTCAATCTCGGTGTCGAGGGGATGATGCTGATCGGCGCCGTCATGGGGTTCTGGGCGGAGCAGCACGTTCATGCGGGTGCGGCAATCGCACTGTGCGCGGGTGTGCTTCTCGCCGCGCTGAGCGGCGCCGTGATGTCGGCGATCCACGCGTTTCTCGTGATCACGTTGCGCGCGAGCCAGATCGTGTCGGGACTCGCGCTGACGATCTTTGCCGGCGGGCTCGGGCTCTCGTCGTACCTCGGGAACGACCTGAACCTGGCCGACGTGCCGGCGTCCCACTCGTTTCACGCCGTCTTCCCGTCATCGATGCAGGGTTGGCCGATCGTCGGGCCGATCGTGTTCGGGCAAACGCCGCTCGTCTACCTGTCGTGGGTCTGCGTCGCGGCAATCGCGTACTACCTGGCGCGCACGCGGCCCGGACTGAACGTACGCGCCGTCGGGGAGGCGCCCGGCGCCGCCGACGCGATGGGGATCAGCGTCACGCGCTATCGCTATCTGCACACGCTCGCGGGCGGCGCGTTCGCCGGCATTGCGGGTGCCACGTTCACGCTCGCGATCACGCCGCAATGGGTGGCGGGCGACACGCTCGTCGGCGGCGCCGGCTGGATTGCCATCGCACTCGTCATCTTCGCGTTCTGGCGGCCCGAGCTGTGCCTCGTCGGCGCGTACCTCTTCGGCGCGCTGCAGGCGCTCGCTCCAGAGCTGCAGGCGCGCAACATCAGCCTCGGCCCGACCGACCTGTGGACCAACGCTCTGCCGTACGTGGCGACGATCGTCGTGCTCGTCGTGGTCTCTGCTGCGCGGCGCGCGGCGGAGGCTCGGCGCTCCGGCCGCCTTGGGAGTCGCGTACGTCCGGGAGGACGCGTGACTGCGACTGCGCCGGCGATCGAGCTGCGGGGGATCACGAAGCGCTTCCCGGGCGTCGTTGCAAACGACGGCGTCGACTTCGAGGCGGCGATCGGCGAGGTGCACGCGCTGCTCGGTGAAAATGGAGCCGGCAAGTCGACGCTGTCGCACATCATGAGCGGGCTCTATCGACCCGACGAAGGCGAGATCCTGCTGTACGGCGCGCCGGTCGCCTTCGCTTCGCCCCGCGACGCGATCGACGCGGGCGTGTGCATGGTTCACCAGCACTTTCGGCTCGTCGAGCGGTTCACCGTCGCCGAGAACCTGATCCTCGGCGACCGGCGGGGAGCCGGGAGGAGCTTCAAGCTGCACCCGGGCGCAGTTGTCGAGCAGGTCCGCGCGCTCGGCGATCGCTACCGGCTGCCGGTCGACCCGCGGGCGCGCATCTGGCAGCTGTCGGTGGGCGAGCGGCAGCGGGTGGAGATCCTGAAGGCGCTCTATGAGGAGGCGAAGGTGCTGATCCTCGACGAGCCCACCGCCGTCCTGACGCCCGACGAGGCCGACACGTTGTTCGCGACGCTGCGTGACATCGTTGCCGAGGGCCGCACCGTCATCTTCATCTCTCACAAGCTCCACGAGGTGAAGGCGGTGTCCGATCGTGTGACGGTGCTGCGTGGCGGCAAGGCCGTCGCCACGGTCGTGACAGCCGACGCGAGCCCGCAATCGATCGCGTCGCTGATGGTCGGCCGAGAGCTCGAGACGGTGCAACGGCGGCGCGCCGACCGCGAAGAGGGCGAGCCGATGCTGTCCGTCGAGCGAATCCACGCCGCGAGTGACCGCGCGCGAACGACGCTCGTCGACGTCGACTTGACCGTGCACGCCGGCGAGATCGTTGCCGTCGCAGGTGTGGCGGGCAATGGGCAGCGTGAGCTCGCGGAAGCGATCGCGGGACTGCGTCCGCGCGCGGGCATCGTGCGGGTGGGCGATCGAGTGGTGCGCGCGGCCGACCCGCGGGCCGCCTATCGCGCCGGCCTCGGCTACGTGCCGGAAGACCGGCTCGGGACGGGCGTCGCGCCCAATTTGCCGATCGCGATGAACATCGAGCTGAAGTCGTACCGCGTCGGCTCCGCCGGGCCGTTCCTCCGTCTCCGCCGCATGTGGGAACGGGCGTTGAAGGCGATCGGCGACTACGACATCAAGGCAGCGAGCCCTCAGGTCGAGGCCGACACGCTTTCAGGCGGGAACATCCAGAAAGTGGTGCTCGCGCGCGAGTTCGCCGGGAACCTGAAGGCGCTGATCGCCGCCTCGCCGACACGCGGCCTCGACGTGAGTGCGGTCGAGACCGTGCACCGGCACCTCTGTGACGCCGCCGACCGTGGCGTCGGCATCCTGCTGATCAGCGAGGACCTCGACGAGATCCTGGCGCTCGCCGACCGCATCCTCGTCATGTACGAAGGGCGGCTCTCGCCGGTCGAGCACCGCGACGACATCGACGAGATCGCGGTCCTGATGGCCGGCGGAGCGCGCTGACGGCACACTGCCCCAGATGGCTGACCGGGAATTGGAGGCGGTCGCGGTTGGGGGCCTGCACACGGCGCATCGCGTCCGCCTCGCCCGGCGCCAAGGCCCACCGGCCTTGACCCCGGTCGAGTCAGCCACGCTGCTTGGTGCAGGCCCTCCCCGCGACCACCGCAATCCGCGATCAACCATCTAGTGGTCGTCGGTGAGGGCACGGTCCTCGGGGGCTACCTGCTCGAGGAGGAGATCGGGAGCGGCGCGTCGAGCGTCGTCTTCCGTGCGCGCCACCAGCGACTCGGCCGCTCGGCCGCCGTCAAGGTACTCGCCGCGCCCCGCGACGGGGTGTGGCGCGAGCGGTTCCTCAAGGAGTCGCGGGTCGCGGCGGCCATCGACCACCCGAACGTCATTCCCGTCTACGACGCCGGCGAGGACGGGAGCACGCTCTTCATCGTCATGCGCCTCGTCGAGGGGACCGATCTTCGCGCGCTGATCGCGGAAGGACCTCTGCCGTTAGGTGTGACGGCGAAGGTCGTCTCGCAGATCGCGGCGGCTCTGGACGCGGCTCACGCGCGTGGCCTCGTGCACCGGGACGTGAAGCCGGCGAACATCCTGATCGAGGCGGGCGACCATGTGTACCTGTCGGACTTCGGCGTCGCCAAGGACGGCGACGCCGCGGGCTTCACGCGCACCGGTGGGTTCGTCGGCAGCGTCGAGTACTCGGCACCCGAGCAGATCGAAGGGCGCGTGCAGGACGGCCGCTCCGACCTGTACTCGCTCGCGTGCGTCGCATACGAGTGCCTGGCGGGCACTCCGCCGTTTCACCGGCCGTCTGAGGTTGCGGTCATGCACGCCCACCTGCACGATCCGGCGCCCGACGTTCGCGATCGCCGCGAGGAGCTCCCGGAACAGGTCGCCGATGTGCTCCGCCGCGGGCTCGCACGCAAGCCGGACGAGCGCTTCCAGGACGGTGCGTCGTTCGCGACCGCGTTCGAGCGTGCGGCTCGTGCACGCCGACCGCGTACGCGAGTGTCGCGTGGGCGCGGCGCGGTCCTCGCGCTGCTCGTCGCCCTCGTGGGCGGGATCGGTGCGCTCGTCGGTTATCTCGCCGCCCCCTCGGCATCGCACAGCATCGTCACGGTGCAAGAGACCGTGCGTGTCGCCGACGCACACGCGCTCGCCGACGCGGCGTACGCGCAGCTCCAAGTGAAGAACTACGAACAGGCTGCGGCGTACGCGCGTCGCGCCCTGCCCGGCGTCGCCGACCTTCCGAAGACCGATCCGTACCGCGGGTACGTCAACTACGACCTCGGGATCGCCCTCGTCCGGCTCGGGAAGTGCCCTGAGGCACTGCCCTACCTGCGGACGGCGAACAGGCTCGAGCACGGCGACAAGCGCGTGCGCTCGGCGCTCAAGCTCGCCGCTCGCTGCTGACGACGGCGATCCGCACGAGTGCAGCGAGCGCATGCCCGGTCGCCGGCCGGTCGCCCGGGCGCTTCTGGAGCGGCGCAGCGAGCGCAAACGCGAGATCCGGCGACCATTCACCGGGCGGCCTCGGCGTTTCGGCGAGATGCGCGACGCCGATCTCGAGCACCGAGCGTCCGCCGAACGGCGGCGCCCCGCTTGCCGCTTCCCAGAGTAGGCAGCCGAGCGCGTAGACGTCCGTCGCCTCGCTCGCCGGCGCACCCTCGATCAGCTCCGGCGCTGTGTAGTGCGGCGTCCCGACGACGTCGCCGTCGCGGGTCAACACCGTCCAGTCGGTCGCACGCGCGAGGCCGAAGTCGGAGATGCGTGCCGTACCGTGCTCGTCGATCAGCACGTTCGACGGCTTCAGGTCGCGATGCGTGACGTTCGCGGCGTGCAAGGCATCGACGGCGGCACCGAGATCCTCGGCCAAGCGTGCGACCGCAGCAGGTGCGAGCGGCCCGGAACGGCGGATCGCCGTCGCGAGGCTGATGCCGGCATGCGGCATCGCGAGCCACGGACCATCTTCCGACTCGCCGGTGGCGAGCACCGGCACGAGGCGAGGGTGTCGCACGGTACGCGCCGCTCGTGCCTCACGCAGGAACCGCGCGCGGCTGACGGGATCCGCCGCGTGCCGCTCGTTGAGAACCTTGAGCGCGACAGCTCGGGCGTCTGCCGACTGCGCGGCGTAGACGAGTGACGTCGCGCCCTCGCCGATCAGCGCACCGCGCTCGTACGGAGGATCGAAGGCCATGGTTGGATGCATAGCGGATGATCGAAGTGCGGCTGCTGGGACCGGTGGCGGCGATCTCGGACGGCGTCGAGGTCGACGCCGGCGCGCCGAAGTCGCGGGCGGTGCTTGCACTGCTTGCTCTCGACCACGGCCGTGGGGTCCCGTCCGCGCGGCTGATCGACGATCTGTGGGGTGAGCGGCCGCCCGCCTCGGCCGCGAAAGCGCTTCAGGTCTACATCTCGCAGCTGCGGAAGGCACTCGGCCCGGCCACGATCGCGACCGAGCCGCACGGCTATCGCCTCGCGGCAACCGCGGCGTCGGTCGACGTTGCCGAGTTCGAGGCACGTGTTGCAGCCGGCCGCTCAGCGCTCGCTGCGGGCCACTCCGACGTTGCCGCGACCGCGCTCGGCGATGCACTCGCGCTCTGGCGAGGCGATGCGCTCGAGGATCTGCTGGGCGAGCCCGGGCTGGCACCGGCGCGCGCGCATCTCGACGAACTCCGCTTGGTCGTCGAGGAGCTGCGCGCCGAGGCGCTGCTCGCGGCCGGCGACGCCGAGACGCTTCTGCCCGGCCTCACCGGGCTCGCCCGCGCCCATCCGCTTCGCGAGCGGCTGCAGGAGCAGCTGATGCTGGCGCTCTACCGCGCAGGCCGGCAGGCGGAGGCGCTCGAGGTATACGCGGGGTTGCGTCGCCGCCTTCACGACGAGCTGGGGCTCGAGCCTTCACCGCGCACGCGTGAGTTGCAGCAGGCGATCTTGCGCCAGGACACCACGCTCGGAAGTCGCGCGGCCCGTCCGGCTCCGCCGCCGGTGATCGCCGCGGGCAGCGACCCGCAGCGGCTCGCGCTCGTTGCTGCGCCCCTCGCGCGTAGCGACGAGACAGAGCTCGTCCTGCTGACGACGGTGCGCGAGCCGGCCGCGCTCGCGGGCGCACTGGCGGAGCTCGCGCCCCTGCGAGGCGAGGACGTGCGTGTCGCCGCGTTCGTGAGCCGGCGGCGGGTCGCCGATGTGATGAACCTCGCCGCGCGCGAGGTGGCGAGCCTCGTCCTTTTGCAAGTGGAGCCGGCCGAGCTTGCCGAGCCTCTTCCCGACGAGGTCGTCGAGTCGACGTGCGACGTTGCGATCTTCGTCGACGGTGACGGTGACATCCCCGGCGAGCGGGTGTGCGTTCTCCATGGCGGCGCCGACGAGGACTGGGCCGGGGTCGAGCTCGCAACCGCGCTCGCGCGTGCGACGGGGCGCTCGCTCCGGCTGATCGGCGCCCAGATCGGGGACACCGACGCGAGTCTTCTCCTCGCACGCTCGAGCCTTGCGGTGCAGCGGTTCGGCGGTGTCGCGGCCGAGGGTGCGCTCTTCGACCCCGAGTCGCCGCAGACGTTGCGTGACGCATCCGGTGCGAGTCTGCTCGTCGCGGGCGTCACCGCGTCGCCTGGAGGCCGGCTCGCCGAGCCCGTCGTTGCGCTCGGGCGGCTCGGGGTGCCGCTGCTGCTCGTGCGCCGTGGGTCGCGTGCGGGTTTGCTGCAGCCGTCGCAGACGTGGACGCGCTTCAGCTGGTCGGCACGGTAGGCGCCTTTACCGGCGGCGCGGCTCGGTCTTTACCGGGCCGGGCAAGAGTTCCTGCGTGCGTGTTTGGCTTTTCGCAATCGTGGTCGTCGCAGTGGCTGCGTTCACCGCCGGCCACGCGACGGCGCACACGCGGGCCGGTGCGTCGAACGTCCAGAAGCCGGCGCTGGCTGCCGTTCGGCGCACCGTTCCTGCTCATCGTGCGAGCGCAAGGGTGCACCCGCGCGTGACGATGATCGGCGACTCGGTCGCCGACGAGATCAGCTACCTCGGCTCGGCGCAGACAACTCTCTCGCGCGGCGTGCAGCTGAACCTGCAGCTCGCGGCGTGCCGCCGACTGGTGGAGGCGAGCTGCACCGTTGCAGGGGTGCAGCCGACGACGACGCTCGAGCTCGTGTCGTCGCTGGGCCGCTCGCTCGGCCCCGACGTCGTGGTCGCAGTTGGCTACAACGACTACGAGCTCGTCTTCCCGAATGATGTCTTGCAAGTCCTGAAGGCGCTCCGGCGCGCGGGCGTGCAGCACGTGCTCTGGCTGACGCTGAGAGCGACGCGGCACGACTACGTCGACATGAACGAAACGCTGCGCGCCATCGCGAGCACGGATCCTCGACTCACGCTCGTCGACTGGAACCTGTACTCGCGCAGTCACCCCGACTGGTTCGACTCTGACGGGTTGCACCTGACGCCGGAGGGCGGCCAGGCGATGGCGACGCTCGTCCACACCCGGCTCGTCGCGATGGGCATCGCCGTCCGCTAACCTCGCGGCGTGCCGGTGGAAGTAGCGCTCGCGGACGGGACGAGGATCGTGCTGGCGAACCCGCTTGCACTCGAGGACGACGTGGTCGCGACCATGCGCGACGACCCGAACGGCGTGATGACACTTCGCGCGGACGAAGGCACGTACCGGGTGTCGATCCGGAACGTCGTCTACGTCCGCACGATCGACTGATCGCCGCTCGCTAGAGCGCGCGAAACGAGATCGGCTGCGCGCCTTCCCACAGCGTGAGGCGACCGAGGTCCTTCAGCTGCTCGGCGCCCTCGACGACCGTGGCGAAGTGGTTCGCCCACAGCTGTCCCGCCTTCGAGGCGAAGTTGCAATAGCCGTATGGGAACAGGAGCTCCGTCTCGCTCTGCCCACCCGGATAGAGCGCGAGCTCACCCGGATGTGGGTACGACGTCGCGTTCTCCGGTCCGATCCCAAAATTACGCGCGCCCCACGGGATCCAGTTCGACTCGCCACTCCAGCGGCAATGGATGATCCGCTCCTCCATCGGCAGGCCGGCCTTGAATGCCGCGACGGTCTGTGGCGCAAGCTCCTCTTCCCAGCGCGCGACGAAGCGCATGCCTGCAGCGACGATTTCGAGCATCGGTAGAACATAGCCGTGGAGCGGCCGGCACCCGGTGAAGCCGGACCTGTCGTCACGTGTGACGCGTGGCGAGCGCGCCCCCGAAGCCGATGAGCACGACGCCGGTGACGGCGTCGAGCACGCGTCGCACTCGCGGCATGCGAAGGGCGGCGCTCGCGCGCACCACGAGCGCGAGCCAGACGAGCGTCAGCGACGAGAAGACGAGGCTGTGCGCGACGAGCTCGGGAAGCCTCGAGCCGAACTGCGGTAGCAGACTCGTGAAGAAGACCGCCATCTTCGGGTTTGACGCGTTGCTGAGGAATCCCTGGCGGAATCCCGCGCCTCGGCGCAACGGCGGTGCGTGCTCATCGGCCTGGCGTGCCGAACGGAGCGCTTGCAGACCGAGCCAGGCGAGGTAGGCAGCGCCGGCGAGCCTCAGCGCGTCGAAGACTGGGCGCGACGCCACAAGCAGCGCGGCGAGGCCGGCGGCGGTCGCCACGCCCCAGACGAGCTGCCCCGAGACGATGCCTCCGGCGGTCGCGAGCCCCGAGGCCCGGCCGCGCGCCACGGCCGCCTGCACCGTCAGGGCGAAGTCCGGGCCTGGCGAGAGGATCACGACGAGCGCCACCGCGAGGAACGCGAGCACTCCCCGAGGCTACCGCGATGAGTTTTGTCCGGCGCAGCGGTCTCTAGGGCATGACCAGCTTTCGGGTCGACGTGTCGATGTCCCTCGATGGCTTCATCGCGGGGCCGGGGGCCGGCCCGGACGAGCCCCTTGGCCGCGGCGGGGCCCAGCTCCACGAGTGGCTCCGGCGCCAAGCGTCGTGGCGGAAGGAAGCTGGGTACGAGGGAGGTGACAAGGGCATCGACGACGACGTCCACCGCGAGGTGGTCGACGAGGTCGGCGCCGTCGTGATGGGACGAAGGATGTTCAGCGGCGGCACCGGGCCGTGGGACGCAGATGTCAAGGCGAACGGCTTCTGGGGCGACGAGCCGCCGTTTCACGTACCGGTCTACGTGCTGACGCACCACCGGCGCGAGCCGCTCGTTCTCACCGACACGACGTTCACGTTCCTCGACGACCTCGGCGTCGCGCTCGATCTGGCCGCGGTCGCGGCCGGCGACCTTTCGGTCGGTGTCGCCGGTGCGCAGGTGATTCGTCAGTGCCTCGAGCGCGGCGTCGTCGACGTGATGACGATCCACCATGTGCCGGTCCTGCTCGGCGAGGGCGTGCGGCTCTTCGAGCATGTCGCGTGTCGGCTCGAGATCGCGGACGTCGTTGCGTCGCCCATGGTGACCCACGTGACCTACCGCGTCAGCGGATGATCAATGCGATCGTGACCACCGCTGCTGCGGCGACGACGAGGATCGGCCAGACGTTCAGGCCGCGGTGACGCAGGTTGAAGTAGTGCCGAACGAGCGCGCCGACTGCCATCAGCGCCACGAGGATGATCCAGCCGTTCTTGTGCCCGTACGTGAACGTGAAGTGGTTCGACAGCATCGCGAACACGACGGGTAGCGTCAGATAGTTGTTGTGCACGGACCGCGTCTTGCCCTCGCGGTTCCAGCGCGGGTCGGGCTCTTGGCCGGCCTCTTTCGCGCGAACGAGCTTCCAGTGGTTCGGGATGATCACGAAGAAGACGTTGCCGACCATCATCGTCCCGATCATCGCGCCGACCTGGAGGTACGCGGCGCGCGCGGCGAACAGGTTCCACGCACCCCACGCCGAGAGGCAGACGAACGCGAACACCAGTACCGCGAGCAATGCCTCGTCGTTCGCGAACGCTCGGCAGAGGCCGTCGTAGATGACCCAGGCCAGGACGAGGCCCAGCACGGACAGCGAGATCGCCTCCCACGCGGTGAGGTTCGCCACCGACGGGTCGATCAAGTAGGACGTGGCGTGCGAGTAGTAGACGACGATGAAGAGCGCGAAGCCCGAGAGCCACGTCGTGTACGCCTCCCACTTGAACCAGTGCAGCGGCTCCGGCAGCCGTTCGGGCGCAAGCGCGAACTTCTCGACGCGGTAGAAGCCACCACCGTGGATCTCCCACGCCTCGCCGCTCACGCCGCGCTTCGCATCGTCCGGGTCGTGCGGCCGCTCGAGATGGTTGTCGAGCGCGATGAAGTAGAACGACGCGCCGATCCATGCCATCCCGGCGATCACGTGCAGCCAGCGGAAGATGAGATTCCCCCAGCCCCACCAGTAGTCGCTGAGCGCTAGGACGCTTGCCATCGACTCACCGCGATGTCCACCAGCTCGCCGACGGCGGTTGTGAGCTCTTCGTCGCGAGTGCGCTCGAGCCGTGCGCGCAGCACCGGTACGATCTCGCGGCGCGGCCGGCCGTTCACGAACACCACGAAGCGGAAGCCGAAGCGCTGCTCGTAGTCGGCGTTCAGCTGCGCGAGCTCCGCCAGCACGGCCGGGTCGTCGTCGGTGCCCTGTTCGCGCCGCGAGCGCTCCGACCGCGCAGCGCCGCCGATAGGCGGATGCGCGTCGAGAATCTCCTTCTTCTCGTCGTCGGGCAGCGCGGTCGCCAGCGTGCGCGCGTGCGCGAGCGGGTCGTCCATTTGCGCAAGCCGCTCGACGAAGCGCGTTCGGCCTTCGAAGAGCTCCGCGAGCTCGTCCTCGCTCAGCTGCCGCGGTAGGTCGCGCATGCGTACGACGAGACGAGCAGCGGGACGTGGTAGTGGCCGTCGGCGAGCTGAAGCTCGAGCTCGACGCGGGTGAAGAACGGCGAGTCGGGATGGAAGACGATCCTGTAGGTGCCGGGCTCGGCATCGGCGAGGTCACGGATCCGGCCGTCCTCGTCGGTGACGCCTTCACCCGCGAGCGTGCCGTCGGCACGGTACAGCTCCACGTGCACGCCTGAGGCGGGTGCGCCGTGTTCGGTGTCGAGGACGTGTGTGGAGACGGTTGTCATGCCCAGAGCCTTACGGACTGTTTCCGGTGCTCGCGTGCGATCTCCTGCTCGTCGGCCTGGACCAGTGCCCCACCGCGGACCACGTCGCGCCCGTCGACGATCAGCCGGTCGACCTTGTGCGGGCCGCTCAGCACGAGGTTCGCGACGAGGTCCTCGGCACCTCCGAACTCGAGGCCGTCGGTGCGCCAGACGGCGAGGTCGGCGCGCTTTCCCACCTCGATGCGGCCGATGTCGGTACGGCGGAGCACCTCCGCGCCGCCGCGAGTGCCCAGCCGCAGGGCATCGCGTGCGGTGAGGGCCGCACCGCCGTCACGGCCGCGGGCGACGAGCAGCGCGTTCTTCACCTCGAGGAGGAGGTCACCTCGCTCGTTCGACGCTGTGCCGTCCACGCCAAGCCCGACGCGGGCTCCCGCGTCGAGCAGCGCGCGGACCGGCGCCACGCCGGCGCCAAGGCGTAGGTTCGACGTCGGACAATGTGCGACGCCGGCGCCGGCCGTTGCGAACGTTGCGATGTCCTTGGGCGAGAGATGCACGCAATGCGCGCACCAGACGTCGTCGGCGATCCAGCCGACCCGCTCGAGGTACTCGACCGGCGTGCAGCCGTAGAGCTCGCGGCAGTACGCGTCCTCCTCGACGGTCTCGGCGAGATGCGTGTGCAGCTGCAGGCCGAGGCGGCGCGCGAGTGCCGCCGACTCGTCCATCAGGCGCGTCGTCACCGAAAACGGCGAGCACGGGGCGACGGCGATCTGCACGAGCGCACCGTCGGCGAGCGCATGGAGCCGTTCGGTATCGGCGAGGATCGTGTCGAGGTCTTCGACGAGCGAGTCGGGCGGCAGGCCGCCGTCTGACACGCCGAGGTCCATCGACCCGCGCGACGCGACCAGTCGGACGCCGAGTTCCCGGGCGGCGGCGATCTCCGCCTCGACGAGGCCCGTGACGCCGCGCGGGAAGACGTAGTGGTGGTCGAATACCGTCGTGCAGCCCGAAAGCGCGAGCTCGGCGAGCCCGCAGCGCGCTGCGGCGTACTCCATCTCGTCGTCGAGGCGCGCCCACGTCGGGTAGAGCGTGCGCAACCACGTGAAGAGATCGGCGTCCTGTGCGCGGGCGCGCGTGAGCGTCTGGTAGAGGTGGTGATGCGTATTCACGAGACCCGGCGTCACGATCGCGCCGCCGAGGTCCTCCGCCGGGCCGGGAGCGTCGCCTGCGCCGACGCCCACGATCAGCCCGTCGGCCAGCTCGACGAACCCGCGTCGGTGCTCAGTTCCTTCATCGTCCATCGTGACGATCCAGGCGTTGTCGAGAATCACGTGGCCACGTCGAGGGGCACCAGGTCGAACGAGTCGACGTCGACGAGGCCCTGGTCGGTGAGTTTGAGCGACGGGATCACAGAAAGCGCGAGAAACGAGAGGTGCTGGAACGGCGCCTCGAGCGTGCAGCCGAGCGCGCGCGCTGCGCGGGCAAGCTCGTGCGACTGCGCGACGACCTCCTCGAGCGGCGCATCAGAGAGCAGACCTGCGACAGGCAGCGGCAGCTCGGCGGTCACCTCGGCCCCGTCGACGACGACGATCCCACCGCCGCGGTTCGCAAGCCGGCGTACCGCCGCCGCCATCGATGCATCGTTCATGCCGACGACAACGACGTTGTGCGCGTCGTGCGCGACCGAGGAGGCGATCGCGCCCCGCTCGAGGCCGAAGCCGCGAACGAACCCGAGCCCGACGCGACCGGTGCCGAGGTGGCGCTCGACGACGGCGATCTTCGCGAGATCCTGCGCCGCGTCGGCGAGCGCCTCGCCCGCCCGCGCCGGCGGAGTCGCGACGAGCGAGTCGGTGACGATCTGGCCGGGAATGATGCCGATCACGCGCGCGGCGCCACCGCTCCAGGGGATGCGGAACATCTCCGGCCCGAACGCACCGATTCGAACGGTGTGCTTAACCCACTCCGGCACCGTGGCGCGCGGGAATGCCTCGACCGGACGACCGTTCTTGAGCACCACTTCGGGCACGAACCGCTCGAGGTCGGGGAGCAGGAGGACGTCGGCGCTGTAGCCGGGCGCGATCGCCCCGAGCCCGGGCAGGCCGTGCCACAGCGCCGGGTTGATCGTCGCGCAGACGAGCGCGTCCTCGGGCCGGATGCCGTACGCCACGGCTTCGCGCACCATCGAGTTGATGTGCCCGTCGGCCGCGATGTGCTCCGGGTCGCGGTCATCGGTGCAGAACGCGATGCGACCGGGACCGTACTCGGCGAGGAGCGGCAGCAGCGCGTGTAGGTTGCGCGCGGCCGTCGCTTCGCGGATCAGCAGCCACATGCCGGCGCGGAGCCGTTCACGTCCCTCGCCCGCGGTGTACGCCTCGTGGTCGGAGCCGATTCCGGCTGCGGCGTAGGCGTTCAGCGCATGCCCGAGCACGCCCGGCGCGTGCCCGTCGACGTGACGGGCGAGCGCGAGCTTCGCGAGCTCGGTGTCCGCGCCCGAGACGACGCCCGGGAAGTTCATCATCTCGGCCAGCCCGATCACGCGCCGCCGTCGCAGGAGCGCGTCGAGGTCGCCGGGGGTCAGATCGCGTCGCGGCGACTCGAATCGCGACGCCGGCACGCACGACGACGCCATGAAGAAGACGTCGAGCGGCACGTCGTCGCAGAGATCGATCAGCCAGTGCACACCGTCGGTGCCGAGCACGTTCGCGATCTCGTGCGGGTCGGCGACGACGGCGGTCGTGCCGAACGGCAGCACCAGTCGCGCGAACTCGTCGACGAGCAGCTTCGAGGATTCGAGGTGCATGTGCGCGTCGATGAAGCCCGGCACGACGTAGCGGCCGCCGGCGTCGAGCGTCTCTCGGCCGTCGTACTCGCCGAGCCCTGCGACGTGGCCGTCGACGATCGCGACATCGGTCTCGAGCCACTCCCTGGTGAAGACCGACAGCACCTTGCCGCCCCGCACGACCAGATCGGCCGGCTCGTCGCCGCGGGCAACGGCGAGCCGGCGCGGGAGGGGTGCGTCCATGCTGCGAGAACCGTACCCTTCTCCCCCGTGGACGTCCTGACCCCGACGACCCTCGACGAGGCGCTACGGCTCAAGGCGGAGCACCCGGATGCCGTGCCGATCCAGGGCGGCACCGACCTGATGGTTGCGTTGAACTTCGACCGCGCACGGCCCGAGACGGTGCTGAATCTCAACGAGGTGCCGGAGCTGCGCGGCTTCGCGCGCGAGAACGGGTCGCTGCGCCTCGGTTCCGGCTTGACGTACGCGGAGATCGAGCACGGCGAGCTGCGTGATGTGCTTCCGGCGCTCGCCGAAGCATCGCGGACGGTTGGCTCGCCGCAGATCCGGAACCGCGGCACGATCGGCGGCAATCTCGGCACGTCGTCACCGGCGGGCGACGCGATTCCACCGCTCGTCGTCGAGGGCGCCCGGATCGAATGCGCCTCGGTCCGTGGAGTCCGTCAGGTGCCGATCCTCGAGTTCATCACCGGAGTGAAGCGCAACGTGCTCGCGCCGGACGAGCTGATCACCGCGGTCGTGCTCACGCCCTCACGCGCGCCACAGACGTTCATGAAGGTCGGTCCGCGCAACGCGATGGTGATCGCAGTGGTGTCGCTCGCGGTCTCGGCGGGCGACGAACTGCGTGCGTCGTTCGGCTCCGCGGCGGCGCGCCCCGCGCTGGTGACCGCGTCGCGTGACGACGCATCGACGTTCGCCGAGCTGGTTGCCGGTGCTGCAACGCCGATCGACGACGTGCGCGGAACGGGCCGCTACCGTCGTCATGCGTTGCGCGTGCTCACCGAGCGCGCCTTGAAGCGAGTGCTCGCGTGAGGATCACGGTTCGGATCAACGGCGACGAGCGGCAGGCGGATTGCTGGGAGGGCGAGTCGCTGCTCTTCGCGCTGCGCGAGAAGCTCGGCTTTCCGGGCTCGAAGAATGCCTGCGAGCAGGGCGAGTGCGGATCGTGCTCCGTGCTGTTCGACGGCACACTCGTTTGCGCGTGTCTCGTGCTGGCCGCGCAGGCGGACGGGCACGACGTGACGACCGTCGAAGGGCTCGCCGACGGTGACGAGCTCCACCCGGTGCAGCAGGCGTTTGTCGATGCAGGCGCGGTGCAGTGCGGATTCTGCACGCCCGGTCTCGTCGTCGCGGCGACCGATCTTCTGCGACGCATCCCGGAGCCGTCCGACGACGAGCTGCGTGAGGCGCTGTCCGGCAACCTCTGCAGGTGCACGGGCTACGCGAAGATCTTCGACGCTGTGCGGGCGGCCGGACGCGCGTGACACAGACCGTTCGCCGCACGAGCATCGGGCGGATCGGCGATCTCGTCGCGCGCACCGACGCGCCGCCGAAGGTGAAGGGCGAGTTCGCCTACGCGAGCGACCTGATCGTCCCCGGGATGTTGTGGGGGCACACGTTGCGCAGCCCGCATGCCCATGCGCGCATTCTCGCAATCGACATCTCCGACGCCCTGTCAATGCCAGGTGTTCACGCTGTCTTGACGCACGCGGACGTCCCGGGTAAGAAGCACTACGGCCTCGAGTTCGCCGACCAGCCCGTGCTCGCGATCGACCGCGTCCTCTACTACGGGGAGGCGGTCGCGCTCGTCGCGGCTGAGCATCCCGAGCAGGCGCGGCGCGCGGCTGCGCGCATCCGCGTCGACTACGAGTCGCTCGAGCCGGTCGACGACATGGCGCGCGCCACGGAGATGCCGGACCTCCATCCGGAGAAGCCGACGCGGGGGCACGGCTACCGCGAGGACGACCGGCCGAACGTCGTGCGCCACATGGTGATCCGCCACGGCGATCCCGACGCCGAGGGCGAGGTGTCGGTGTCCGGCGTGTACGAGATCGGGAGCCAGGATCAGGCGTTCCTCGGGCCCGAGTCGGGGCTCGCGGTTCCCGATGGGGAAGGCGGCATCGACATCTACGTCGCCACGCAGTGGCTGCACGTCGACCGTGCGCAGGTCGCGCCGTGCCTCGGGTTGCCGTTGCCGTCGGTTCGCATCCATCTCGGCGGTGTCGGCGGCGCATTCGGCGGCCGTGAGGACCTGTCGATGCAGATCCACGGTGCACTGCTGGCGCTGCATACGAACCGCCCCGTGAAGATCGTCTACAACCGGGAGGAGTCGTTCACGGGTCACGTGCATCGTCATCCCGCGCGCATCGCGTGTGAGCATCGCGCGACGCGCGACGGCCGGCTCGTCAACGTGCGGATGCAGATCCTCCTGGACGGCGGGGCTTATGCGTCGTCGTCGACGGCGGTCGCCTCCAATGCGGCGTCGTTCGCAGTCGGCCCGTACGAGACGCCGAACGCATTGATCGAGTCGACTGCGCTCTATACGAACAATCCTCCGTGCGGTGCGATGCGTGGCTTCGGCGCCGTGCAGACCTGCTTCGCCGCGGAGGCGCAGATGGACAAGCTGGCGGCAGCGCTCGACATCGACCCGGTCGAGCTGCGCCTGCTGAACGCGCTCGCGCCGGGCGATGTCCTGCCGACCGGGCAGACGATCACCGGGTCGCTCCCGATCGCAGAGACGATCAGGGCCGCTGCCGCACTGCAGCCTCCTGCGGCGGAGCCGCTGCCTCGCGCGTCGATCCGGCTGCCGGGAGGTGCCGGGAACACGACCCGCGGCGATGGAGTGCAGCGTGGCATCGGGTTCGCGGTCGGCTTCAAGAACATCGCGTACTCGGAGGGCTTCGACGACTACTGCGCAGCGCGCGTACGGCTGCTCGCCGACGGATCGGCGGAGGTGCATTGCGCCGCGGCGGAAGTGGGCCAGGGGGTGACCGGCGTGATCCTGCAGGTGGCGCGCACCGAGCTCGGGATCGACGATGTCCGTCTCGCTCCGACTCAGACCGCGACCGTCGACTCTTCGGGGTCGGCGTCGGCTTCGCGCATGACATGGATGGCGGCGGGCGCTGTTCGCGACGCCTGCCGCGCAGCGCTCGCGGAGCAGGCGCGACGGCCCGGCGAGGAGATCGACGTCGAGCAGATCTATCGCCATCCCCGCACGACGCCGCTCGATCCGGAGACCGGGCAGATCACCGGCGAGCGGGCGCACGTCGCCTTCGCAGCGTGTGCGATGAAGGTGGTCGCGGAAGTCGACGTCGAGCTCGGCCTGACGCGCGTCGTGTGGATCGGTGCAGCCCAGGACGTCGGCAAGGCGATCAACCCGCAGCAGGTCGAGGGTCAGATCGAGGGCGGCACCGCCCAAGGGCTCGGCCTCGCGCTGATGGAGGAGATCCAGACGCGCGACGGTCGCATCACGAACGCGAGCTTCACTGACTACCTGATCCCGACCGCACTGGACATGCCGCCGGTCGAGTCGGTGCTGATCGAGGACCCCGAGCCGGATGCGCCGTACGGAGTGAAGGGCGTCGGCGAGCCGCCGACCGTGGTCTCGACGGCGGCAATCGTCGCCGCGCTTCGTGCCGCGACCGGACGCGACCTGACGCGCGTCCCCGTTCGCCCTGACGACATCGTCTTCTGAAGGTGTCAGACACCGATGGTGTCTGACACCTGTTCGAGGTGCGACGAGGGCTCGACGTAGAGAATGCACCGCTCGATGCCCGCCGCCTCAAGTGCGTCGAAGTCTGGCAGCGAGTTGCGCGAGACGGTGAATGACGCCGTCTTCTCGATTGCGTCGTAGTCGCGCCCGAGCGCGTCGCAATGCCGGCGCAGTACCGCAAGCTTCTGACGGTAGTACGCAGGGTCGAATGAGTCGGTCAGGTTGCACGCGTCCGCGTATTGCGCGACGAGGCGGAGCAGCACTCGCTCACCTGCGCCACCGACGAGAACGGGCCGCTCGGGACGCCGCGCCCGCAGGACCTGCAACGTCCGCTCGAGGTGCGCGAGCCGGCTGGCAACATCGGGGTACTCCTGGCCGAAGCCAAAGTCGACCCACTCGCGCTCGTCCCAGCCAGCTCCGAGGCCCACGAGCACTCGGCCCCCGCTCGCGGCGTCGACCGTCGACGCCATCTGTGCGAGGAGCCCTGCGTTGCGGTACAGCGCGCACGTCACGATCTGGCCGAGCTGCACGTGCGACGTCTCCCGTGCCAGCGCAGCGAGCGTCGTCCAGCATTCGAGCACGCGCTCGGGATCGCCGTCGCGGGTCTGGAGGTGGTCGTAGAGCCAGATGGAATCGAACCCGAGCTCCTCGGCGCGGCGTGCCAACCCCGCCGCCGTCTCGAAGTCGCGGTCCGCGAGGTCCTCGCGCCAGCCCTGCGGGACGATCAGCCCGAAACGCACCAGACGAAGCTAACCACGCTCGAGCTAGACGACGGTCTCCTCGGGCGGCGGCACCGTCGCCGGCTCCCGCCTCACGACGGCTGCCACTCCCGCGACCACGATCACCGCCCCGACGAGCAACCGCCACGTGAGATGCTCGCCGCGAAAGAGCACTCCGAGCGTGATCGCGACGACCGGGTTCACGTACGCATACGTCGAGACCATCCCGAGCGGGGCGTTCGCGAGCAGCCAGACGTACGCGGTGTAGCCGATCACCGACCCGAACAGGACGAGATAGACCCAGCCGACGATCGAGGATGGCGCCGGCGAGAAGTGGTGCACCGTGAAGGCGCCGATCGGCAGCATCACGAAACCGCCCGCCAGCATCTCGAGGGATGTTGCCGCGAACGGATCGCTCGGCATCTCGAGCCGCGACGATAGGAACGAGCCCGTTGCCCACATCGTCGCCGAGCAGAAGCAGAGGAGGATGCCCCACCAGCGTGCGCCTCCGGACGGCTGTGCGACGACGGCCACCCCGGCGAAGCCGAGCCCGACGCCGGCGAGCAGCTGCCAGGGCAGCCGCTCGCGCGTGAGCCGCAGGACGACGACCCACAGCGGCACCGACGCGATGATCAGCGACGCAAGCCCTGTCGGGACGTTCCGCTCCGCGAAGAAGAGGATCGAGTTCGCCCCCGGGAGCAGGCAGCCGACGATGACGCACGAGAGCACGGCGCGCCGAGACGCACGCAGCGTGCCACCGCGGGCACGGACGACGCACGCCATGATCGTCCCCGAGGCGACGAACCGCGTTCCGGCTGCGAAGAGCGGCGGGATCGTTCGCCCGGCGTAGTAGATGCCGAGGTACGTCGAGCCCCAGATCACATAGACCGTGAGGAGCGCGGTCCACACCTTCGCGCGATGCGTCACGGGCTACCGAACGAGCGAGAGCCCGGCGCCAATTCCAAGCAGCGCGATCCCGAGCAGACGCAGCGGCGAAATCGCGATCTGGTGCACGCCGAAAAGACCGAAGCGGTCGATCACCGCGCCCATCACGAGCTGTCCGGCGATCAGGATCCCGATCACCGCCGTGGCACCGATCCGCGGCTGCGCGAACGTGATCGCGGTGACGACGGTGAAGCCCATCAGTCCGCCGAGCCACATCCAGGCAGGCGTCTTCCCGACGTGGTGCAGCCCACCGATGCCGCCGCGCACGGCAAGCAGGATGCAGACCGCGAAGACGAGCTGGACGGCCGTCGAGAAGGCCAGCGCCTCGAACACGCCGACGCGGCCGCCGAACCGGCCCATCACGGCGACCTGCACCGAGCCTGCGAGCCCGGCCGCGACCGCTAGTGCCACCGCGAGCGCGCTCAATCGATCGTTCCCGGCACGAGTAGGCTCCCTTTCCTTCCACCGATGGAGGTTCGAGTGATCAGAGCGTTCGTACTCTACGACGGCGAGCCTGACCCGCAGCGGTACGCCGAGCACGTCGAGTTCTGCCTCCGCGTCGATGGCGCGAAGTTCAGGCACGGGCCCGTCTTCGGCTCGCCGATGGGTGAGCCACCGCACAAGTACTACGCGGAGTTCGAGTTTCCCGACAAGGAGTCGTTCGACGCGGCGATGAGCTCGGAGGCGTTCGCGGCAACGGCGAAGGATGCGTTCGCGATGGGCGTCCCGTTCTCCGCCGAGTTCGCGGAGATCGCCGACTAGCCGAACACGGGCGGGCGCTTTTCTCGCACGGCCGCGATCCCCTCGCGCACGTCGGGCCCCGACATGTCGAGGAACTCGAGCGCGAGCGAGGCGTCGAACGCCGGCCCTGCGAGGCGCAGCCAGTTGTTGAGGGCGAGCTTGGTGTGGCGGACCGCCTGCTGTGCGCCGGCGGCGAGCCTCGTTGCGATTTCGAGCGCGCGCGCCTCGAGCTCGTCGTCGGGCACGCAGAGAGAGATGAGCCCGATGCGCTCGGCTTCGACGCCGTCGATCGGCTCGCAGAGCAGCAAGTGGTACTTCGCCTTCGCGAGCCCACAGAGGAGCGGCCAGACGATCACGGCATGATCCCCAGCCGCGACGCCGAGTTTCGTATGCCCGTCGACGATGCGCGCGCTCGGCGTCGCGATCGACACGTCGGCGAGCAACCCGATGGCGAGCCCGGCGCCGACGGCAGGGCCCGTCATCGCAGACACCACGGGCTTCGGACAGTCGATGAGGTTGAGGACCAGGTTCCGTGCCTCGTGAAAGACGCGCATTCGTGTCGCGTGGTCATCGGCGATCTCGGCGACGAGGTCGAGGTCGCCGCCCGCGCTGAACGCGCCGTCCGCACCGCGGACGAGTACGACCCGGCTCTCGTCGTCCGCTCCAATGGTGCGCCAGATCTCGGCGAGCTCGCGATGCATCTCACCGCTGACCGCGTTCAACCGGCCGCGCGCGCGAAGCGTCAACCGGAGAACGTGCGCCGCCGGCCGGTCGAGCTCGAGCGACGGATAAGCCTCGTAGCCCTTCACGGGACTCGATCCTAGAGCGGGGAACGGCCGCCGCACCTTCTATCGTCCAAGCATGGCGGCGGTGGAGGTGGGGCGGGACGCGGGCGTCCTGACCGCCACGCTGAACAGGCCCGATGTGCTGAATGCGCTCAATCGCGAGGTGCACGAAGGCCTCTTCGCCGCGCTGCAACAGGCCGCAACTGACGACACCGTTCGCGCAGTCGTGATCACCGGCGCGGGGCGTGGCTTCTGCGTCGGCCAGGACTTGCAGGAGTTCTCTGCCGGAGCCGGCGACGTCGCACAGAACCTCCGCGACAACTATCACCGGAACGTGCTCGCGATTCGCGCGCTGCAGAAGCCGGTGATCGCCGCTGTGAACGGCGCCGCGGCGGGTGCGGGCATGTCGCTCGCCCTGGCGTGCGACGTACGGATTGCGGCTTCCTCCGCAAGCTTCGTGCCCGCGTTCATCAAGATCGGGCTCGTTCCGGACTCCGGCGGCACGTGGCTCGTGCGGCGTCTGCTCGGCGCCGCCCGCGCGTTCGAGTGGCTCACGACCGGGCGTCGCCTAGGAGCTACGGAGGCACGCGAGTGGGGCCTCGTCTCAGAGGTTGTCGAGGACCACGAGTTCGCCGCCCGTGCGCAGGAGGTTGCCGAGTTGTACGCGGCTATGCCGACGCGCGCTGTCTGGCAGACGAAGCGCCTCCTCGACGCGGCCGAGTCGTCGAGCTTCCCCGAGCAGCTCGAGCTCGAGGCGACGACACAAGCCGAGCTGACGCGAACGCCCGACTTCACCGAGGGCGTCGCGGCGTTCCTCGAGAAACGCGACGCGAAGTTCACCGGCGGGCCGCCGGTCTGGGCGCATCCGATCAGGCTGACGATTGCCGACGATCTGCAGCGCTGGCGGCTCACCGTTGTGTTCCGCTGGTTGCTCGCGCTGCCGCACATCTTGGTGTTGACGCTCTGGTCGTACGTGGTCTTCCTGGTGAGCGTCGCGAACTGGACGATCGCGCTCGTGCGTGGCCGGCCCTCGCCACGACTCTGTGGGTTCGTCGCGCGGTTCCTTCGCTACCAGGTCCACGTCTACGCGTACCTCTATCTGATCGCGGATCCGTATCCCCGCTTCCGCGGGTGGCCCGGGACGTATCCGATCGACCTGGACATCGACCGGCCGGGCGCACAGGCGCGGTGGAAGACCCTGCTTCGGATCGTGCTCGTCATCCCCGCCTACGTGTTTGCGACGGTGCTGCAGTACGTGCTCTACATCGTGGCGTTCCTCGGTTTCTTTTACGCAGTCGCCACTGGTCGCTACCCGAGAGGCTTTCGCGATCTCAGCGCCTACTGCCTGCGCTACTCCGCGCAGACGTGGGGGTATCTGTTTCTGCTCACGGACCAGTACCCGACGCTCGCGTCGAGTGCGATCCAATTCGAGAAAGGCTGACCATGACGCAAACGGCATCCGATCACCATCCGATCGGCCTGGTCGTCAACGACGACCTACGACGCAACCGCCTCACCGTTTTCTTCCGACTTCTGCTCGCGATCCCGCAGGAGATTTGGATCAGCCTCTGGGGGATCGTCGCGTACGTGGTGTTGATCATCGCGTGGTTCGCGGCACTCTTCACCGGGCGCGTGCCGACGGGTTTGCACAACTTCCTCGCGCGCTTTGCCCGCGCCTCGATCCACGTCTACGCCTACATCCTGCTGCTCGCGGACCCGTGGCCGCCGTTCGGCGGCGAGCAGGGCACCTATCCGGTCGATCTCCGCATCGACCCAGCCGCCGAAGCAGAGTCGGCTGACGGTGTTCTTCCGGATGTTGCTCGCGATCCCCGCGTTTCTGCTCGCGTACGTGTTCAGGATGGTCAACCTGATTGTCGCGTTCCTCGGCTGGTTCGTCTGCATCTTCACCGGCCGTATGCCGCAGGGCATGCGCGACCTGAGCCTGTGGATGCTGCGCTACGAGGCGCAGACGTACTGCTACGTGCTGCTCCTCACAGGCCGCTACCCCAGTCTCTCGGGGGCGCCGTCCGTCTAACCGTGCAAGACGAGGAGCGACGCGGCGAGCGACACGGGCACGAGCACGATCCCGAGACGCGAGTAGCGCGCGATCGACGGTGACGCACCGAGCGAGCGCGCGATCCGCAGCCAGAGGAACGCCGACAGCGAGCCCGTGACCGCCAGGTTCGGACCGAGGTTCAGGCCGAGCAGGAGCGCACGTGGGTGCGCGGGTGCATGCGGCGTGAGGAGCACCGCCGCCGGGAGGTTGTTCACGAGCACCGCTGCGACCGCGCCGATCGCAGCCGTCGGCCAGCGTCCGACCGAGTCGACGAGCGAGACCGGGCCGTGCCACCAGCGCCCGACGCCGCCGAGCAGTACGGCGAGCAGGAAGAGCCCACCGAGCACGCGCGCGTCGACGATCGCGGCGATGCGGGCACGCGAAACGCGTGCGACGAGCGAGGCGACGATGCCGGTTGCGAGCACCGGCAGCGCGGGTGCGGACGTCGCGAGAACGAGCACCGTCGCGACGCCGATCGCGAGCGCGCCGACCCCGAAGCGCAGGCGCGCTGGCGTATCGGCTTCGCCGGCGGCAGTTGCGTGCAGCTCGCGGCGGAAGAGAATGGCGAGCAGTGCCGCCGTGACGAGCGTCGCGACGAGTGCGGCCGTCCACATCCGGGCGAGGAACGACGCGCCGGAGACGTGGCCCCCGTGCAACACGATCAGGTTCGTCAGGTTCGACCCAGGCAGGTAGAGCGACGAGGCATTCGACATCGCGACCGCGCCGTAGAGGAACGGCACTTCGTCGAGGCCGCGCACGCGTGCGAGGTGGATGAGGACCGGTGTGAGGAACACGACCGAGGTGTCGAGGTTGAGCACGGCGGTGACGACCGTGACGAGGCCGAGCGCGAGCAGGAAGACGCCGACCGCGCCGACCGGCACGCGTGCGAGGAGCGTGCCCGCCGCGGCGAACAGCCCTTCGCCTTCGGCGACGACCCCGATCAGGACGAGCCCCGTGACGAGCGCGAAGGCAGGCCAGACCTGGCCGGCCGAGTGTGCAAGACCGGCCATCGCCCGGAGTGTGACAAGCCAACTCCCGCCTTGACAGTCAATGAGCTTGACGAGATGGTCAACCAGCCGTACTATCTCGGCATGACCTCCACGGAGACCCCTCTCGACGACGTCGTCCTGCCGGCGCTCCTGCGCGCGGCGCGCGGCGCGTACGCCGCGTCGGTGCGACTCGAGCTTGCTGCCGACGGATTCGAGGACCTGCCGCGCAACGGCGCCTTCGTGATCGGCGGCATGGCGAACCACGGCGGAACCCCCGGCGACCTCGTGCGCCAGCTCCGCATCAGCAAGCAGGCGACGAGCCAGTTGATCGACGCGCTCGTCCTACGCGGCTACCTCGTGCGGGACACCGATCCGTCCGACCGCCGCCGGCTCACCCTCGGCCTCACGGAGCGTGGCCTTGCCGCCGCCGCTGCTGTGCGCCGGGGTGTTGTCGCCGTCGACGAAGAGCTCGAGCACGCAGTGACGACCGAGCAGCTCGCCTCGTTGCGAATCGGCCTCGCCGCGCTGTGCGACATAGCGGAGACGTTCGAAGACCGCGTGCGCGCTCTGGGTAGTCGCTAGAAGACGCCGGCGTAGCCGTTCAGGGCCGGCTGCCCGCCGAGGTGCGCGTAGAGCACGCGCGAACCGGGCTCGATCCGACCCGACTGCACGAGATCGATCAGCGCCGCCATCGACTTCCCCTCGTACACCGGGTCGGTCAGCATGCCCTCGAGTCGCGCGCAAAGCCTGATCGCATCGATCGTCTTCGCATCGGGGATGCCGTACGTGCCGGCGTGCCATTCGTCGAGCAGCACGATCTCGTCGTCGGCGAGCTCGCGGCCGAGACCGATCGCGTCGGCGGTGCGTCGAGCGATGCGCGCGACCTGCTCCCACGTCTGCTGCACGGTCGCCGAGCCGTCGATGCCGAGCACGGCCCGCGCACGGTCGTGCGCGGCGAAGCCCGCGATCATCCCCGCCTGCGTCGAGCCGGTCACCGAGCACACGACGACCGTGTCGAAGAAGACGCCGAGCTCGCGCTCCTGCTCTGCGACCTCGTCGGCCCAGCGCGCGAAGCCCAGCCCGCCCAGCGGGTGGTCGCTCGCGCCGGCCGGGATCGGGTACGGCGTGCCGCCGCGCTCACGCACGTCGGTGAGCGCCTGCTCCCAGCTCGGGCGGATGCCGATGTCGAAGCCGGCTGCGTCGAGGCGCACGTCGGCGCCCATGATCCGCGAGAGCAGGATGTTGCCGACCTTGTCGTAGACGACATCCGGCCAGTCGACCCAGTGCTCCTGGACGAGGACGCACCCGAGCCCGAGGTGCGCGGCGACGGCAGCGACCTGTCGCGTGTGGTTCGACTGCACGCCGCCGATCGACACGAGCGTGTCGCAGCCCTGCGCGAGCGCGTCGGCGGCGAGATACTCGAGCTTGCGCACCTTGTTGCCGCCGTACGCGAGCCCCGAGTTGCAGTCCTCGCGCTTCGCCCAGATCTCTACCCGGCCGCCGAGGTGCTGTTCGAGCCGGTGCAACCGGTGTACCGGTGACGGGCCGAACAGCAGCGGTGTGCGGTCGAAGTCGGCAAGTGCCACGACGGGAATCTAGATCGTCTTGAACTGCTCGAACGGCTGGCGGCAGGACTCGCACCAGCGGATCGAGCGGCACGGCGTCGGCCCGAAGATGTTCTCGAGTCGTGTCTCGGTCGAGTTGCAGTACGGGCAGCGAAACGCCTTCGACTGCAGCTGAACGAGCGTCGTCGGGCCGGCGGCACGCGGCGCCGGCGGCGCGAAGCCGGCTTCGCGCAGCTTTTCGCGCCCCGTGGCCGTGATGCGGTCGGTCGACCAGGAGTCGTCCTGGATCACCTCGACATCGGGCTCGGCACCGAGCTTCGTTACTGCGTGCGCAAGCGCGTCGCGCATCACCTCGAGGGCGGGGCAACCGAGGAAGGTCGGTGTGAACTCGATGTGCACGCGCTTGCCGTCGACGGTCACGGCGCGGATCACGCCGAGGTCGACGAGCGAGACGACCGGGATCTCGGGATCGGGGATCTCCTCGAGCGCCGCCCACACCGCGTCCGCCGTCACCATTCCGCACCCGGTGCGGACCGCCGCACCTCGGTCATCTCGCTCCACAGCTCGGCGAGCTCGGCGGTGTGCTCGCCGCGCTCCTTCGCAGCGACGACGTCATGGCCGACGCGCCGCGCGAGCTCGGGTCGCTGTTCCTGCTCGAGCACACCGAGCGCGTAGGGCCACAACTCGGCGACTGCGTCCTGGAAGCGCGGCTCGTCGCGCAGGCGAGCAGCCCACAGCTCGGCGTGGATCCGGTGGTAGGTCTCCTCGCGGTCGATCTTGGCGGCGAGGCCTGCGAGCTCTGCGTCGTCCGATCGCTTGAGCGCGTCGATGCGCACGCGGTCTGCTTCCTCGTACAGGTAGCGCCGTGCGATCGTGTGCGCCCAGTCGAGCAGGTGCAGCTCGACGAGCGGCGCGCACGCATACTCGTCGGGCTCGCGATCGAACGCGAGTGCGTCGGCGTCGGTGCCGAGCTCGACGGCTGCGAGCTCGTAGAGGGCGCGCGCGTGGCCGATCTCGTTCTGTGCGATCGAGGAGAATGCGACGTCCTCTTCGAGCGTCGGCGCGATCCCGGTCCACTCCGAGTCGCGCCAGCCGATGATCAGCTCGTCGTCAGCGAGGCTCAGAAGAAGCTGTGCCCGCGCGTTCGCGTGCAATACGCAGCCTTTCCTTGATCGAGTAGCCGTCGACTCGGCGGTACTTGAGATCGAACTCGTCCGCCCAGTCGGTGATCGCGTGGACCGCGTCGCGCGGGACGAGCCACAGCGCCTCGCTCTCCCCACGGCGGCCGTACTGCTCGCGTGCCCAGGCATCTGCGAACGCGGCGTCGGGCGCGACGACCGAGCCGGCGTGCGCGAACGGCTGGCCCTTCTTCTCCTGCCGGAAGACCTCGTAGATCACGCGACCAGGACTGCGTCGCGGACCCACTTCTCCTGCTCCAGGAAGCGTGCTCGGAACGCCAGCCGGTCCTGCGAACGCGGCCCGTGGCCGGTGACGACCGAGCGCAGCTCGTCCCAGTCCGGCTCCGAGTACGTCCAGACACCGTCGTCGCCGCGCTTCAGCTTCGGATCGGGGACGGTCAGGCCGAGCTCCCAGATCTGCGGCACGTAGCCCTCGAGGAACTGTTGCCGCGCCTCCTCGTTCCCCTGCGACTTGATCCGCCAGATCCACATCGGATCCTCGTCGCGCGGGATGGGGTTGCCGTGGAACTGCATCAGCGGCCCCCACCACCGGTCGACGGCCTCCTGTACGAGCCCGCGCTGGAAGTCGGAGCCGGTGACCATCGCGAGGATCACATCGCGGCCGTGGAGGATGTGGAACGACTCCTCCCAGCAGATCTTCTTCATGATCCGCGCGTACGGGGCGTACGAGCACTTGAGGAGCGCCTTCTGGCTGATGATTGCCGCGGCATCGACGAGCCAGGCGATCACACCGACATCGCCCCAGGTCTTCGTCGGGTAATGGAACACGTTGTGGAACTTCGCCTTGCCGGAGATCAGGTCGGCGAACATCTGGTCGCGCGGCTTGCCGAGATCCTCGGCGATCCGGTAGATCAACTGCGCGTGCCCCACCTCGTCCTGCACCTTGGCGGTCAACGCGAGCTTGCGCTGCAGTGTGGGCGCCTTGAGGATCCACTCCCGCTCGGGCAGAACGCCCATCAGCTCCGAGTTCGCATGCATCTCGATGAACTTGACGAGCTTCTGCCGGTACTCGTCGGGGAGCCGGTCGGTCGACTCGACCTGGCCGCCCTCCTGCACATACGCAAGAAACTCCTCGGTGTGCGAATCCACGTCGACCTCCTACCTACCGATCGTTAGGCTGACAGCATAGATGTCCGCGCGGCGCGAGGAGCTGAACCGGATCGCGGCCCGCCTCTTCGCCGAGCGGGGCTACCAGGGCACGTCGCTCGCCGACCTGGCCGAGGCGCTCGGCGTGCAGAAGCCGTCGCTGTACCACCACATCGCCTCCAAGGAGGACCTGCTCTGGACCGTTGCGTGGGAAGGCGCAGAGGCGTTCCACGCGGCACTCGACGGCGTGCCTCTCGACGCGCCCACGACCGAGCGCATCCGGCTCGCGCTCCACGCACACCTCGCCGTCGTCTCCGGCCAGCTCGATGTCGCGACGGTGTTCGTGCGCGAGTGGCGCTATCTGACCGACGAGCGGCGCGAGCGATTCATCGCGGAGCGCCGCCGGTACGAGGAGCGGATCCGCGATCTGTTCCGCGAAGGTGTCGAGCGGAGCGAGCTGCGCACGGATCTCGATGTTGCGACGGCGGCGCTGCTCTTTCTCTCCGCCGCGAACTGGGCCTACACGTGGCTACGGCCCGGCTCGCGCATCGACGAGCTGGCCGACCGGCTCTTCGCCGCGCTGCTCGACGGCATGCGAGGCTACGCGACGCCGTGACCTAGCCGGAACGCGCGACGCGCCGACCAGCGACCGTCCGACTCCGACTCCTCGAGCAACGTCACCTCGTGCGCGTGGCACACGATCGGCAGCTGCACCTGCACGTCGATCGGCGTCTCGCTGATCGTGAGGTGCGGGACGGGCTCGTCGAAGGCGCCCTCGTACGGCGGATAGTCGGGAAAGCGCTGCGCGACCGCCGCCGTGAGGTCGGCGAACGGCGCCGACGGATCCGGATGCAGCCAGACGGGACCCTCCTCGAAGCGCTCGACGCGGTCGAGCGCGAAGTCGAATGCTCGGAACCGGCTGAAGAGCTCGCCGAGCGCGTGCTCGTCGACGTCGTCCGCCGTCGCGAACGGAAACAGAATCGTGATGTGCGCCGGAGCGCCGAGCGCTGCAGATCGATCGTGCGCGAGGCGCAGCTCGGCGACTGCCGGCTCTGCCTCGGGCACGACGACGATCAAGGCGGTGCGCCGTGGCATGCTCGTCAGCGTGAAGAAGGTCCTCCTGATCGTCAACCCGTACTCGACACAGGTCACCGGGCGCCGGATCACCGCGGTCGAGACGGCGCTGCGCGTGCGTGTCGACGTCGAGACGCAGTTCACGCAACACCCGGGCCATGCGACCGAGCTTGCTGCCGCCGCGGCTGCCGACTCGGTCGACGCGATTCTGGTCTTCTCAGGCGACGGCACCTACAACGAGGCGCTGAACGGTGCCGACGGAGCGCTGCCGATGGGCTTCCTGCCGGGAGGGGGCACGAGCGTGCTGCCGCGCGCGCTCGGCATTCCGCGCGACCCCGTCCAAGCTGCGCGCACCCTTGGTGACGCGGTCGCCGAAGGCCGCCTCCGGCGGATCACCCTCGGCTCGGTGAACGGGCGACGGTTCAGCTTCTCAGCCGGCCTGGGCTTCGACGGTGAGGCGGTGCGCCGGCTTGACGGGCTCGGCCGCGGGCCGGGCGGGGCGAGGCCGGGCGACGTGGCGTTCATGCGGACGGTCGCGAGGATGGTCTTCGAGCGGCGCGGCCGCTGGCCTCCGGTACTCGAGATCGAAGGCGTCGGCCGCGCGGCGTTCGTCCTCGTGGCGAACTGCGACCCGTACTCGTACGCCGGCTCGATGCCGATCCGCGTCACCCCCGGTGCGTCGTTCGAGGACGGCTTGGCGTTCGCCGCTGTGCAGCAGGTGCGTGCGCGCGACGTGCCGCGGCTCGCCGCTGCGCTCGTGCGTGGCAGCGGGTATCCCGACGTCGTGTTCATGGGCTTTGACGTCGACCGGATCGAGGTCAGGTGCGACGAGCCCTTGCCGTTGCAGGCGGACGGCGAGGATCTCGGCGACGTCGAGCACGCGGTGTTCGAGGCGCATCGCGACGCGGTCGCCGTGCTCGTCTAGGCGGCTGGTAGTACCCTTCCGCCCCGCATGGCCTCGACCGATGCGCTGCGCGGGCTCCTCCCCGAAGGGGTCGGCGACGACGACCTGTTGGAGCTCTATCGCCGCATGGTGCTGCTGCGCACCTACGACGAGCGCTCGGTCGTGTACCAGCGCCAGGGGCGCATCGGCACCTACGCGATCTTCTGGAACCACGAGGCGATCCAGGCCGGCGCAACGTTTGCGCTGACCGACGACGACTGGATCTTCCCGTCGTACCGCGAGTCGGCGATCGGGCTCGTGCGAGGCATGCCGGTGAAGACGTTGCTCCAGTGGTGGCGTGGGCAGCCGTCCGGCTGGTGGAGCCCCGCGGACTGGAATGTCGGCTCCATCTGCGTGCCGATCGCGACCCATGTCCCGCACGCGGCCGGGCTCGCGTGGGGCAAGAAGCTGCGCGGGGAGGACGTCGTTGCGATGGCGTTCTTCGGCGACGGCGCGACGAGCGAGGGTGCGTTTCACGAAGGTGTGAACTTCGCAGCGGTGATGAACGCGCCCGCAGTGTTCGTGTGCAACAACAACGGCTGGGCGATCTCGACGCCGCTCGAAGCGCAGACGCGCGCCGACACGCTTGCCGACAAGGCGATCGGCTACGGCATTCCCGGCGTTCGCGTCGACGGGCTCGACGTCCTCGCGGTGTTCTCCGCCGCGCGCGAGGCCGTGGCGCGGGCGCGGGCGGGCGGCGGACCGACGCTGATCGAGTGCGTGCACTACCGCGCTGCGCCGCACGCGACAGCGGACGACCCGAGCGCGTACATAGACCCCGTGCGTGTCGAGCAAGAGCGTGCGCACGAGTGCGTGGGGCGCTTCGAGCGGCTACTGAAGCACGCCGGGCTGCTCACCGACGAACATGTCGAAGGCGTTCGGGCTCAGTGCGAACAGCTCATGCGCGACGGCATAGCGGCCGCCGAGGCGGAGCCTCCCGCCGATCCCGAGCTGCTCTTCTCGAACGTGTACGTCGATCCGCCGGGGAACATGCGACATGGCTGAGCTCACTCTTGTCGAGGCGGTCAACGACGCGCTGCACACGGAGCTCGCGCGCGATCCGGACGTGCTCGTCATGGGTGAGGACGTGGGTCGCGCAGGCGGTGTGTTCCGCGCGACTGCGGGGTTGCTCGACAGGTTCGGGCCCGACCGCTGCGTCGACACACCTCTCGCGGAGGCGGGAATGCTCGGCAGCGCGATCGGTCTCTGCATGGCCGGTTTCAGGCCGGTGGTGGAGATGCAGTACGACGCGTTCTCCTATCCCTGCCTCGACCAACTGATCACGCACGTGGGGCGCTATCGCTGGCGAAGCGGAGGGCGCATGACCTTCCCGCTCACGATCCGGATGCCGTACGGCGGCGGCGTCCGTGCGCCCGAGCTGCACGACGACTCGCCCGAGGCGTACTACGTGCACACGCCCGGCATCAAGGTCGCGATCCCGGCAACGCCCGCCGACGCGAAGGGGCTCCTGGCCGCGGCGATTCGCGATCCCGATCCGGTCGTCGTGTTCGAGCCGAAGCTCGTCTATCGCACCGCGCGCGGCGAGGTGCCGGACGGCGAGCACGTCGTTCCGCTCGGTGTCGCGCGCGTCGCGCGCGAAGGGAGTGACGTGACGCTGATCGCGTACGGCGCGATGGTCGCTGTGTGCGCGCGCGCGGCGGAGCTCGTCGACCAGTCGTGCGAGGTGCTCGACATCCGCAGCCTGCGTCCACTCGATGAGGACGGCATCCTCGCGTCCGTTGCGAGGACCGGCCGCGTGGTGATCGTGCACGAGGCGCCGCGGACCGCCGGCTTCGGTGCCGAGCTGGCAGCGCTGATCGCGGAGCGCGCGATCTTCGACCTGCAGGGGCCCGTGTTGCGCGTCACGGGCTACGACGTCCCGTATCCGTACTGGGCGCTCGAGGATTCGTACATCCCCTCGGCCGAGCGCGTCGCTACGGCCGTACGCTCTCTGTTCTGAGCGAACGTCTTCGTCTCTGGCTCGAGCGCGACCGGCGCGGCGCGGGGTACCACCTGCGTGACGCTGCGACCGGCGAGGTCGTGGCGTGGGAGGACGAGCGCATTCGCGTGATCGCCGTCGCCGGTGTGTCGTTCCGGGCGGACGCTGTCGCAGACGCGTCGTTCGACCCCGGCGCGCGACTCACGCTCGTGCCCGAGCCGGACAACGAGCACGATGCGAACGCGGTTGGCATCTGGAACGAGGCTCGGACGCAGCAGGCCGGCTACGTGCCGCGCGAGGTTGCCCCAGAGCTCGTCGGCGATGAGGTTGCGGTGTCGCTCTGGCGGTTCGGCGAGGGCCTGCGCGTGCTGCTCGTGCCGGCGGGCTCGTGGGTCGGGCGGCCTCGCAGGTAGCGTCCCGCGTCGTGGCCTACGAGTTCAAGCTGCCCGATCTCGGGGAGGGGCTGACAGAGGGCGAGGTCGCCCGGTGGCTCGTCGCCGAGGGCGACGAGATCGCGGAGGACGCACCGCTCGTCGAGATCCAGACCGACAAGACGACGGTCGAGATCCCCTCGCCGGCCGCGGGTGTCGTCACGCGGATCCTCGTTGCCGAAGGCGACGTCGTCCCGGTCGGGACCGTGCTGGTGGTGATCGGAGGAGACGCGTCCGAGGAGCAGTCCGTGGCGCGTGCCCAAACCCCGGCAAGTAACAGTCTGTTACAAGCGTCGCCGGCAGCGGAACCTGCCGCCTCCGGCCGACTGCAGGCGACCCCGCTCGTCCGCCGCGTCGCAGAAGAGCTGGGTGTCGAGGTCGCGAGCGTTATTCCGACCGGCCCGGGAGGACGTGTTACCGAGGACGATGTTCGCGCGGCCGCCGGAGGAGCAAGTACCAGTCTGTTACAAGCAACGGAGGGGCGCCGCGAGCCCGTGCGCGGCATCCGGCGGCAGATCGTCGAGCACCTCGCGCGCTCACACCGCGAGGTCGCGGCGGTCACGTTCGTCGAGGAGTGCGACTTCTCGAACCTCGACCTGAAGCTGCTCCTCCCGACGGTGCTGCGCGCGACCGCCCAGGCACTCCAACGTTTCCCGGAGCTGAACGCGCGCCTCGACGGCGACGCGATCGTCTATCTCGAGCGGTACGACCTCGGCATCGCCGTGCAGACCGACGCTGGGCTCGTCGTGCCCGTCGTGCGCGACTGCGCGACGCGGTCGATCGACGAGCTCCGCGCGGACGTCGACGCCCTTGCCGAGAAGGCGCGCAGCGGGACGCTCGCGCCCGAAGAGCTCCGTGGCTCGACCTTCACCGTGACGAGCGCGGGCAAGCTCGGCGGTCTGCTCGTGACGCCGCTCGTCAACCACCCCGAGGTCGGGATCCTCGGCGTGCACCGCATCGCACCTCGCCCGGTCGTGCGCGAAGGCGAGGTCGTCGTGCGCCCCGTCGGAAACATCAGCGTGACATTCGATCACCGTGTCGTCGACGGCGCGCGCGCCGCACAGTTCACACTCGCGGTGATCGAACTGCTCGAAGCCTGAGCTACGAGACCGCCGTCGCGACGCCGGCGACGTGCTCGTCGAGCATCGCCTCGATCTGCGGCGCACTCGCCCGTCCGTCGAGTCGCGCGATTGCTTTCCGATCGACGACGAGAACGAGAGCCGGCACGCTCTGCACCGCAAGTTTCTGCGCCAGGTCGCCTCGCTGGTCGACGTCGACCTGGAGCATCCGCACACGATCGCGCTCCTTCCGCGCGAGGTGCGCGACGAGGCTCTCCATGCGCCGCGAGGGGCCGGAGCGTGCGGACGAGAAGAAGACGAGCAGGGGCCGGGGGTCGTTGCTCATCGCCTTCTTCTGCCCCAGAGCAGCCCATGTGTAACCTCGCGGCGTGGGCGGTTGGTACGAGATCGGGATTCTCGCCGGCGTGGGTGCGGCGCTCGGCGTAGCCGGCACAGGCGCAATTCGGCGTGCGCTCCCCGCGACGGCAGTCGCCGCCGCAGTCGCAATTGCGATCGGGTTCGCGTTCGGCGCATGGGACGACGCGGTCGGCGGCCTCCTCGGCGCAGCCTGCGGCGGGCTTGGGTCGGCGCCGCTCGTCGCCGGAACGCTTCGCCGCGGCGGCACGCGCGGCGGCACGGCGCTTCTGCTCGCTCTGGCGGCGCTCGCCGGCGCCGCGCTCGCCTTCGTTCCGGTCGTCGGGTACCTCGAAGCAGCCGCCGTTCCGCTGCTCGGCGCGAGGCTCCGCCGCCGCTCGCCCGACCGTCACGCGGGCCTCCGCACGCTTGCACGCGACTGAGCCACGGGCAAAGCCGGTCGTTCTGATCGTGATCGACGGTCTGACGCCGTCGATGTTCGAGGCTGCCGACACACCAGCGCTTCGCTTCCTTGCCGAGCGCGGCGAGTATCGCCGCGCGGCGTCGACGTTCCCGTCGCTGACTCCGGTGTGCCTCAGCTCGATCGCGACCGGAGGTCACCCGGACACGCATCACATCCCGCATCTCGTGTGGTGGAACCGTGCCGAGCAACGCATCGTCGAGTACGGGTCGTCGTTCGGGGCCATCCGCGCGGCAGGCTTCGCCCGCGCGCTGAAAGACACGATCATCGACCTGAACGCGCGACATCTGGCGCGCGATGCGGAGACGGTGTACGAGCTGCTCGAGCGGGCCGGCTTGACAACGGGTGCGATCAACATCACCTGCTACCGAGGCGACACGCGGCATCTGCCGACGATTCCCGGCGTGCCGGCCGTCTACGGACCGAAGCGATTCTTCTTCTACTCGCTCTACGAGAGCGATCGCACCGGTGCACCACTCGCGATTCGCAACCGCGCGCTCGGCTCGATCGATGCGTACGCCGCGTGGATCGGGCGCTGGCTCGTGACGCGCGACGGGTTCGACCTGCTCGTCTACTACCTGCCCGACTACGACTATGCGTCGCACGCAGCAGGACCCGACCTCGCTCACGCTGCGCTGCGGCGAAGCGATGACGCGATCGGCGCGTTGATGGAGGCTGCGGGTGGCCCTGAGGAGTTCCTCGAACGCTACGCCGTCATCGTCTGCTCGGACCACGGGCAGTCGAGCGTCGATCGCATCACGCGCCTCACGGCGGGCGACGACCTCGTCACCGCGTCGAATCGGGCAGCGATGGTGTACACCGCCGAGCCGCGCCGTGTCGCCGAGGGCTTCGATGCTGAGCCCGCCGCCGGCACCGTTCTCTTTCTCGAGGACGGCGAGGTCGTCGCGCGGCGCGACGGTGACGAGGATCTCGGCCTCCTCGACGACGTGCCGGACGGTCGCGTTCGCGCGGCCGCCGCGCTCGCGAACCCGAACGCCGGCGAGGTGCTCGTGTCGGCTGCGCCGGGCTGGGAGTTCGTCGACCTCGCCGGCCGGCACCATCTCGGGGGCGGAAGCCACGGCTCGCTCGACGCCGCGGACTCCGAGGTGCCGATGCTGACCGTGGGCATCGGCGGCCCGCCGCCGTCGATCACCGCGATCAAGGCCGCCATCGCCGCACACTTCGGTGTCGGCGTCCGCTAGCCTCGCGCGCGTGTCCGCTCTCTCCGCGCGCACGACCCGCGCGCTCCGCAGCCCGCACAACTGGCTTCAGCTCGCGAAGTTCGGAGCCGTCGGTCTCGTCGGGTACGTCGTCAACCTCGCCGTCTACGCCGCGCTGCTCGGAATCGGCGCGCACAAGGCGGCTGCGGTGTCCTTTGTCGTCGCGGCCGCGAACAACTACTGGTGGAACCGCCACTGGACGTTCGCACGGCAGAAGGGCCACTTCGCCTACCAGGGCGCGCGCTTCCTCGTCGTCGCCCTGGTCGCGCTCGCCGTGAACCAGCTCTGGCTCCTCGTGTTCCTGGACTGGCTCGGATGGGGCAAGATCGTCTCGCAGGCAGTTGCGATCGTTCTCGTGACCCCGCTGAACTTCCTCGGAAACAAGCTCTGGTCGTTCCGGCGCTGAGGCTCTGTCTCCTCGCCGCGGCGGTGGCGGGGCTCGCCCTCGTTCCGGTCGCTGCGGCGGGCACGGCGCGGACGACGACCACGGTCCCCCTCACGACGACGAACGACCTCGGCAGCACGAAGGGGCACCTGGCGAAGACCGAGGTGATCGCACGGTTTCTCGCCGACCCGAAGGTGCGCGACTGGCTGGAGCGGTATCCAGCCCACCCGGCGATCGACGCCAGCTACTCGGCAGGAGCCTGGACGGTGACCGTCTCGTCCGGTGCCGCCGGGACCGTCGCGACGGGCAAGGTCGACGATCCGACCGGCGCCGTCACGCAGGCATTCACGGGGCCGCAGGTCGCGTGGCCGATGGCGCGCGGCATCAAGGGCGCATTCGGCGGCACGGAGATCAACAGCCCGGGGATCTGGCTCGCGTTCTGCATCGCGTTCCTGCTCGGCCTCGTCGATTGGCGTCGACTCATCTCGGTGCGGAACGTCGATCTCGTCGTGCTCCTCTCGTTCACCGCGTCGCTCTGGTTCTTCAACCGCGGGCACGTGTTCGCAGCGATGTCGCTCGCCTACCCACCGCTTTTCTGGCTGCTCCTTCGCTGCATCTGGATCGGCCGCGGCGACAGGCCGTCGCGCGGCGAGCCGGTGTGGCCGGTGTGGGTGCTGGCCGCCGCGACGGTGTTTCTCGCCGGCTTCCGTGTCGGACTGAACGTGCGCGCTTCGAACGTGATCGACGTCGGGTACTCCGGTGTGATCGGCGCCGACCTGATCGTCAACGGGCAGAGCCCCTACGGCCACTTTCCCGTCGAGGACGACCTGAAGGCGTGCGGCCCCGCAGATGCGAACGGCGAGATCCGCGACCGCATCCAGGCGAACGGGCGCTGCGAGACGGCGAACCCCCTCGGTGACACGTACGGGCCCGTCTCCTATCTCGCCTACATCCCCGGGCTCGCCATCTTCGGGTGGAGCGGGAAATGGGACTCGCTGCCCGCCGTGCACTTCACGTCGATTCTCTTCGACCTGCTGGCGATGCTCGGGCTCGCGCTCGTCGGCCGGCGTCTCGGCGGCCCTCGAATTGGGGCCGTTGCCGCGTTTGCCTGGGCGGCTTGGCCGTTCACGCAGTACGCGTCGAGCTCGAACACAAACGACGCGATCGCGCCTGCGCTCCTCATCTGGGGCTTCTATTGGCTGACGAGCGACCTCGCGCGCGGCGCGGCAGTGGCGTTGTCGGGCTGGACGAAGTTCGCCTCGCTCGTCGTCCTGCCCCTGTGGTCGGGGTATCCCGAGGCGCGCCGGCCGCGAGCGACCGCGCTCGTGCTGCTCGGCTTCGTGCTCACGACGCAGTCGTCTTCTTCGTGCTCTTCCTCGAGCCGTCGCCGCTGCACGCGGCGCGCGTGTTCTACGACCGCACCGTTTCGTTCCAGATCGGTCGCGCCTCGCCGTTTTCACTCTGGGACTGGCGGCAGTATCACGCCAAGGGACTGCCCGACCTGCAGCTCGTGCAGCGCGTGCTCGAGGTCGCGCTCGTCGCAGGCTCGGTGGTGCTGGCGTGGGTGCCGCGCCATCGCTCGCCGCTCCGTCTCGCCGCTCTCACGGGCGCCTTGCTGCTCGGCTTCGAGCTCGTCCTGACGCACTGGGTCTATCTCTACCTGCCGTGGTTCTTCCCGTTCGTCGTGCTCGCACTCATCGCACCGCTTCCCGGTCAGGCGCAGACTGCGCACGATGAGCCGGCGCCCGTACCTGTCTGACGCGCTCGCGGCCTGTGGGCTCTTTCTCGCGTGCTGGGGTCTCGTGCATACGTGGTTCTGGGCACACGACCAGCTCGTCGACTGGCCGACCTACCGCGACTACGGCCTCGCGATCGCGCATCACGGGAGCGTTCCGTACCGCGACTTCGCGGTGGAGTACCCGCCGGGAGCGCTGCCGGTGTTTGTCGCGCCCGTCGTGTTCGGCGACTACGCGTCGGCGTTCGCCTGGCTGATGGCGGCCTGCGGGGTCGCGCTCGTCGCGGTCGTCGCCGCGATCGACCGCCGCGCCGCGTACTACACGGCGCTCGCTCCGCTGCTCGTCGGATCGCTGATCCTCTCGCGCTTCGACCTCTGGCCGTCCCTGCTCTTCACCGCTGCCCTCGGGCTGCTCCTCGCCGGGCGCCACGGGCTCGGTTGGGGGCTGCTCGGTGCGGCCGTCTCGGCGAAGCTCTGGCCGCTCGTCGTCGTGCCGCTCGCACTCGTCTGGTCGATTCGCCAAGGTCGGGGCGCACGCGCACTCGTCGGGCTTGCCGTCGTGCTGATTGCCTTCCTGCCGTTCACCGTGCTGTCGCCGGGCGGGATGTGGCACAGCATGAGCGGCCAGACTGTCGCGTCCGCTGCAGATCGAGAGCCTCGGCGGCGCGCTCTTCACGACGTTCGGGCATCCGCGTGTCGTGACCACGCACGGCTCGCAGAACGTCGCAGGACACGGCGTAGTGGGCGCGTTGCTGACACTCGTCGAGATCGCGGCGATCGTCGGTCTTTGGCTCTCGTTCGCTCGTGGCCAGATGACGAGCGAGCGGCTGGTGCGGTACTCGGTCGCCTGCGTATGCGCGTTCGTCGCGCTCGGGAAAGGTGCTCTCGCCGCAGTACCTGATCTGGCTGATCCCGCTCGTCCCGCTCGTGCGCGGCGGCCGTGGAGCCGCCGCGACTCGGCAGGCTCACCGCCGCGTGCGTGCTGACCCAGGTGTGGTTCCCGTGGCGCTACTTCGGCGTACGCGCGGCGTTCCACCTCGCGTGGGTGGTGATGGCGCGCGACCTGCTGCTCGTGGCGCTGGTCGTCGTGCTCTCAGTCGCAACCGGGACGCGGACTCGCCTCGCATGAGTACGCGCGACCGTCGTCGTCGCACTCGACGAGCGCACCTTCGATCCGCACGTCGCCGGTCGCCGGCTCGAGTCGCGTCGGCATCCCGGTGACGAAGCGCTTGATCGCGTTGTGCTCGTCGCTTCCGATCACCGAGTCGTGCGGGCCGGTCATGCCGGCGTCGGTGATCGCGGCGGTGCCGTCCGGCGAGCACGCGCGCGTCGTTCGTCTGCACGTGCGTGTGCGTGCCGAGCACCGCGGTGACCCGGCCGTCGAGGTAGCGCGCGAGCGCGACCTTCTCGCTCGTCGCCTCCGCGTGGAAGTCGACGATCACCATCGGGCGTCTCGCGACGCGCCTCGTCGACGAGCCGGTCGGCGGCGAGGAACGGGCTCTCGAACGGATCGAGCGAGAAGATCCCGAGCAGGTTGATGACGGCGACGCCGTCGAGGACGGCGAGCCCGCGTCCCGGCGTTCGCGGCGACATGTTCGCCGGTCGCAGCACGCGGTCGCTCCCGCTCAGATACGGGCGCGAAGTCCTGCTGCCCCCACGTCCAGTTGCCGAGCGTGACGACGTCGGCACCGCTCGCGAGCAGCTTGTCGGCGAGCTTCGCGGTGATGCCGCGCCCGGCCGCGGCGTTCTCGCCGTTCACGATGCAGAAGTCGACGGCGAGCTCGCTCGCGCAGCGACGGCAGCCGTATCTTCGACCGCCCGTCGGCCCGGCGCGCCGAACACGTCGGCGACGAACAGGATGCGCATGGGCCTCTAGTCGAGGTTCAGCGCCGCGGACTGGTGCACTTCGATCGCGACGTGGTTCCCCGAGTCGTTCGTGTAGCGCGCGAGCGCCTGGTGCTCGGCGTGCGTGTAGTCGACGACAGAGCCGAGCTTTGTTCCGCCGGCGGTCACCGACGAGCCGACGACGAGCGCCGGGTCGGGACGTGACGTGCGAGACGTCGACACGACGAGCGACGGTGCGCCGGCCGGCTGGATCTCGATCGTCGAGCCGAACGTGCTGCCGTCGATCACGACGTTGTCGATCGAGAGCACGCTGCCGTCGACCGGCGCGTAGACGTCGGTGCCGGCGGGCGCGCCGACGTCGAGTGCCGAGCTGCTCGGCCCCGGTGCCGCCGGAGAGCTGGTACCAGCGCGGCGGCGTCGACGAGCCGCCGACGATCTTGTGCAGCAGCCGCTTGAGCGCGCCCTGGTTCGCCTGCGTGCCGAGCGCGGACAGCGCGAGCGAGCCCTCGGTGCCGCCCTGGTAGCCGATTGCGGTCACGCGCGACTGGCTGATCGGGAGCTGCAGGTGGAGGCCGCCGATGCGCGCGACGATCTCGGGGCTACGGCGGTCCCGGCGGGCAGCAGGTTGCACCGCGCTGGCCGGGGTCGGGCGCCTGGACGCGGAGTGTCCGAGCCGCCGAACGCGGAGATCGCGACGGTGACGATCCCTACGATCAGGATCGCAAGCAGAACGGCGAGACGGCGAAGGCGCCGTTCGCGCTCCAGGTGCCGGCGGTGCACGCGTGCACGCCGGTGGGGCACCGGGGGCGGCATGGCGGGCACCGTAGCGAACGGCTGCGTGCGGATTCAACCGAGGGGCCAGGGCGAGCGATCCGTCGGCGCCGAAATCCCAGTCCCAGTCCGGCGGCCGGATCGGTACGACGGCGGCGGTAGCATCGGCTCTGTGAGCGCTGTCGGCAGGCCGCCGCGGGTCCGGGATTCCCCGCTGGATGCAGCTGGTTGGCCTGCCTCTGCTGCTGGTGCGCGGCGTGGCTGTTCCTGAGCGCGACTGCTCATGTCGTCTTCCTCTTCATGCTCGCCGCGCTCGTCGCGCTGCTGCTCGATCCGCTGGTTCGGGCGCTCCAGCGGGTCCGGCTTCCCCGCGGCTTCTCAGTCGCGTTCGTGTACCTGGCTGTTTGCGAGTGCGCTCGTCCTCGTCATCCTCGCGGTCGCAACTGCCGTCGTCTCGCAGACGAAGACAGCGGCCAACAGGTTCAACGACTACTTCACGAATCCTCAAGGTGCCTCCGGACAGACCTCCGCGTATCGCGACGTCAACCGGCTTCAGGCGTGGCTCGACTCGCACCACCTTAAGTCGCTCAAGATCGAGAAGAGCGGCCACGGACTCGTCCACGACATCCAGAAGCGCGACGTCGGTAAGTACACGCATCGCATCGTCACGTTCGTCGAAGGCGCAGCCGTGTCGATCGGCAAGACGCTGTTCGAGCTCGTGCTCTTGATCGTCGTATCGATCTACATGCTGCTCGACATGCAGCGGCTCGGTCGCGTGATCGACCGACGATTCCCGCCGCGACCAGGCGAGCTGCCGTTGCTGCGCTCGATCTAGCACTCGCTCGCGTCGTACGTACGCGGTCAGGTTGCGCTCAGCCTGATCATCGGCGCGAGCGCCGGGATCGGGTTATGGATGCTCGCGGCGGTCGGGCTGTTGCCGCATGCGCAGCAGTACGTGCTTCTGTTCGGCGCGTTGGTCGCCCTGACCGAGATGATTCCGTACCTTGGCCCGTGGCTCGGTGCGATCCCGCCGTTCGCTACGCCGCGGTCGTGCATCCGATCTCCGCGCTCTGGGTTGCGATTCTCTTTCTCGGCATCCACCAGATCGAGGGGCACGTCGTCGTCCCGAACGTGATGGGCAACGCGCTGCGCCTGCACCCACTGCTCGTGATCTTCGGCCTTGGTGCCGGCATCGAGCTGTACGGGCTTCCGGGTGCGCTCGTGGCGCTGCCGATGCTCGCCGTCGCGCGTGCGCTCGTGGGAGTTCTTCTCCGATCGCATTGCGCTCGAGCCGTGGTCGGAGCGCACGGACGATGACCCGGTCCCCGTGGACGTCGGGCTCGTCGAGCCGACTGTTGTCGAACGACGGTGACGCTGCTCGCGGCGCGCGGGGTCGCGCGGCGATTCGGCCGCGCGTCGCGCTCGCGCCGACCGACGTCGAGCTCGAGGCAGGCGAGGTGGTTGCACTCGTCGGCCCGAACGGCGCCGGCAAGTCGACTCTGCTCTCGATCCTCGCCGGCGCGCTCGAGCCGAGCGAAGGGACGGTGGAGCGGTCTCAGCGCGTCGGGTGGGTGCCGCAGCGACCCGCCGCACTACGGGCGGCTCACCGCACTCGAGAACCTGAGGCTGTTCGCCGCGCTCGAGCATGCGGACGAGGGTCGCGCCGAGGCGCTCCTGGCCGAGTTCGAGCTGCCCGGCGACGTTCGCGCCTCGAACCTGTCGGTCGGCAACCGCCAGCGACTCGACGTCGCGCTCGCGCTGCTTGCAGCGCCGGACGTGCTGTTGCTCGACGAGCCGACGGCGTCGCTCGACCCGCGCAGCGCGCCCGTGTCTGGGAGATCGCCCGCGGCGTCGCCGACGACGGCGGTGCGGTCCTCGTCGCGACCCATCACTGGGAGGAGCTCGGAGGCCGCGCCGAGCCGCACGCTCGAGCTCGTCGAAGGCAGGCTCACGTGAGGTCGGTCGTCCTCCTGCTCGTGAAGGACCTGCGGACGCTGATGCGCACGCCCGCACTGCTCGCCGTGCTCCTTGCCTATCCGCTCCTGATCGCCGCGCTGCTCGGCCTCGTCGCCGGCTACGCCAGCTCGAAGCCGCGCGTTGCATTCGTCGACGAAGACGGCCTACCGTCGCAGATTGTCGTCGGCACGCACCGCTTCGACGTCGACGCGACGATCGACGAGGTCGCGCAGAACGTGACGCTCGTCCGCCTCGGCTCGGAGCGAGGCGCAGCGTGAGCTCGCCGACGGCAAGAGTCGTCGCCGTCGTCACCGTCCCGCCCGGGTTCGTCTCGACGCTCGCAGCAGATGGTGCGCAGCCCGACGCTGCGGCTCGCGGTGACGCGCGGCGGCACGTGCGCCGCGTGTGCGGCAGCAGGTGCAGGCGCTCGTCTACTCGCTGAACACGAAGCTGCAGCGCGCGTACATCGACGCGAACCTCCAGTACGTCAAGCTCATCCTGCACGGCGGCGACGGTCAGCTTCCTCGGCAGCAACTTCGACGTGCTCGGCCTCGACGGCACGGATCGCGAGCTGCGCGCGCTGCCGCAGAACGAGCGTGTGAAGAAGATCGAGCACTTCGTGCACGACGCACGGCTCGCACTCGCCCAGACAGACGACGCGCTGCGTGCGACCGCGGCGCCGATTCAAGCTCGTCGAGCTGCCGCAGCGCGGACGCACCGCGTCGCTCTCGGCGCAGGTGCAGAGCTACGCGATCGGGCTTACGATCACGTTCCTCGCACTCGTGCTCGCCGCCGGTGCGCTCGCCGGCGAGCGAGACGAGAACGTCCTCGGCCGGCTGGCGCGCGGCCTCGTCACGCCGGGCCGGCTCGTCGCGGCGAAGGTCGGCGCTGGCCGCGCTCGCTCGCGACGGCCCTCGGGCTCGGCGTGGCGCTCGCCTTCGCGGTCGCGATCGTGGTCGGCAACGCGCCGGGCGGCGAGCCGTGGCAGCGCCTGCCCGCTCCTCGCGGCAGGCCTCGCGCTCACCGGTGCCTCGCTCGGCGCGGTGGGCTCGCTCGTCGGCGCGCTCGCGCGGGAGGCGCGCACCGCATCGCTCGTCGCCGTGCTGATCGTGCTGCCGGTCGTGTTCCTCGGCCTGATCCCGGCCGAGATCTTCGCGGCGGCCGGGTGGGTCAGCGACGCCCTGCCCTTCGCGCACGGCGTTCGGCTCTTCTCGGCGACGCTTTACGACCTGCATCCGTGGGGGGCGGTCGGACGTGAGGCGGCGTGGCTCGCGGCGCTCACCGTCGTCTTCTCGCTGCTGGCCCGGGCCGCTGTGCGACCATTCCGGCCGTGAAGCTTCCCTGCTACCCGGCTGCGCCGTCTGCGGCGCACGGGCGTGCTGCGCGACTTCGTTCGCGAGACCACGCGTCTCGCTCGACGACCTCGTCATGCCGCTCTTCGTCGCGCCCGAGGCGCTCCCGAACGAGCGGCTCCCCGGCCTCTCGCGCCACACGGTCGGAGTCGCTCGTGCGCGAGACGGACGAGCTCGTCGAGTTCGGCGTGAAGTCGGTGATCCTCTTCGGCATTCCCGAGTCGAAGGACGACGAGGGCTCCGGCGCGTGGCGTCGAGGACGGGATCGTCCAGCAGGCGCTGCGCGCGCTGCGACCTCGCTTCCCCGAGCTGCTGCTGCTCACCGACGTATGCCTCTGCGAGTACACCGCGCACGGCCACTGCGGCGTGATCGACGCCGACGGTGACGTCGACAACGACGCGTCGCTCGAGCTGCTCACGCGCACCGCCGTCTCGCACGTCGAGGCGGGTGCCGACGTCGTCTGCCCGAGCGACATGATGGACGGCCGCGTCGGCGCGATTCGCGACGCGCTGCCGCGAGACGCCGATCATCGCGTACTCCGCGAAGTACGCCTCGGCGTTCTACGGCCCGTTCCGCGACGTTGCCGACTCGGCGCCCGCGTTCGGAGACCGGCGCGGCTATCAGATGGATCCCGGCAACGTGCGCGAGGCGCTACGCGAGTGCGAGCTGGACGTCGCCGAAGGCGCCGACATGCTGATGATCAAGCCGGCGCTGCCGTATCTCGACGTGGTGCGTGCGGCTCGCGACCGGTTCGACCATCCGCTCGCCGCGTACAACGTCTCGGGCGAGTACGCGATGGTGAAGGCGGCTGCAGCAGCCGGCGATCTCGACGAGCGTGCCGCGGCGATCGAGACGCTGACTGCGATCCATCGCGCGGGCGCCGACGTCGTCGTGACGTACTGGGCGAAAGAATTCGCCCAGTGGCGTTAGACAGGAGCGAGCTGTGGTCTCGCGCGCTGCGCGTGACTCCGGGAGGCGTCAACTCGCCCGTGCGCGCCATGCGCGGCGTCGGTCTCGACGAGCCGCTGTTCGTCACGCGCGGCGAGGGCGCGCACCTCGAGACAGCCGACGGCCGGTCGCTCGTCGACTGGGTGCAGTCGTGGGGGCCGCTGCTCTTCGGGCACGCCGACCCGGAGACGGTCGAGGTCGTGCGCGAGGCGGCGCTCGCCGGCACGACGTTCGGCGCGACGACCGAGCGCGAGATCGAGTTGGCCGAGGAGATCGTCGATGCCGTGCCGTCGGTCGAGCGGGTTCGCCTCGTCTCGTCCGGTACCGAGGCGGCGATGTCTGCCCTGCGGCTTGCGCGTGCGCACACGCATCGCGACCGGGTGATCACGTTCGCCGGGTGCTACCACGGACACGCCGACCCGTTCCTTGCGCGAGCCGGCTCCGGGCTTGCGACTCTCGGGATTCCCGCCTCGCCCGGCGTGCCGAGCGGGGTGGTCGGCGACACGATCGTGTGCGAGTACAACGACGTCGACGGCGTCGCATCTGCTGTCGAGCGGTACGGCGAGGGCCTGGCGGCGATCGTCGTCGAGCCCGTGGCCGGGAACATGGGCTGCGTCCCTCCCGCCCCCGGCTTCCTCGAGGCGCTCCGCCTGCTCTGCGACGCAGCTGGGGCGCTGCTCGTCTTCGACGAGGTGATCACCGGCTTCCGCGTCGCGCGCGGTGGAGCGCAGGAGCTCTTCGGCGTTCTGCCGGACCTGACCGTGCTCGGGAAGATCGTCGGCGGCGGCCTGCCGCTCGCCGCGTTCGGCGGTCGCGCCGACGTGCTCGAGCGGCTCGCGCCGTCCGGCTCCGTCTACCAGGCCGGCACGCTGAGCGGCAACCCGCTCGCGACTGCCGCGGGCGTCTCGGTGCTGCGGCGCTTGCGTGACGCCGCGGTGTACGAGGAGCTCGAGCGCCGCTCCGCTCGACTCGCCGACGGCCTCGCGCCGTTCGGGCGCGTCCAGCGCGTCGGAGCGATGCTCACGCTCTTCGTCGGGCGCGACGAGCCGGTCGAGCGCTTCACCGAGCTCGACACCGAGGCGTACGGCGCACTCTTCCGCGGCCTGCTCGACCAAGGTGTCTACGTCGCGCCGAGCCAGTACGAGTGCCTCTTCCCCTCACTGGCACACGACGACGCGACGATCGACGCGACGATCGCCGCCGTCGGCGCGGCACTGGAGCCCGTTGTTGCTCGCTGACGTGATCGCAACCGGGGCGCGCGAGGAGAGCGACGTCTGGGCGCGCGCGCTCCGCGCCGATCCCGACTGGGAGCCGGTGTTCTCGACGCTCGCCCCGAGTGCGCTCGCGCTCGGCCTCGAGACCGTCTACGAGGCGTACCTCGTGCACTACGGACGGCCGCGGCTGTTTGCAGCACCGGACGCCGACGACGCGATCCTGCTCGGCGACTACCTGTACGCGCACGGTCTCGTCCGTGTCGCGGAAGCGGGTGGCGTGCCGGCAGTCGCGGTGCTCGCCGAGTTGATCGCGCACTGTGCGGCACTGCGTGCCGACGGCGCCGGCGGCGAGGGAAAGGCGTGGGTGGACGCGGCGAGAGCGCTCGGAGGCACCCCCGACGACGCAGCGGTCGAGCGCGCGCTCGTGCTGCACTCGGATAGAGTCGCGCCATGATCTTCGACGCCGCGAGCGAGGGCACGCACGTCATCCTCGGCATGCTCGTCGTCGGGCTCATCTTCCTCGCGGTGATCGTGCTCGGCGAGCTGACGCACTGGGCGGGCCACCGCCGGGCAGCACGTCGCCGCACCGGCCGCCAGTACTAGAGGCTCGAGCGCCCGATGGTTCACGACCTCCGCGAGTGGGTCGCCCTGCTCGAGCGCGAGGGCGAGCTCGTCCGCGTGCAAGCCGAGGTCGACCCGCACCTGGAGGCCACGGAGATCGTCGACCGGGTCGTCAAGGCGGGCGGGCCGGCACTCCTCTTCGAGCATCCGAAGGGCAGCACGCACCCACTGCTCCTGAACCAGTTCGGCACGGAGCGGCGGGTGTGCCTGGCCTTCGGCGTCGAGTCTCTCGACGACGTCGCCGAGCGGGTTGGCGAGATTCTCGAGCTACAGCCGCCGGAAGGGCTCGCGGCGAAGATTCGCGGGCTCAAGACGCTGAAGTCGATCGCCGACTCGCGGCCGCGCGTCGTCCGCAGCGGTGCGTGCCAGGAGGTCGTGTTGCGCGGCGAGGAGGTCGATCTCTCGCGCCTGCCGGTGCAGACGGCCTGGCCCGGCGACGGCGGGCCGTTCATCACGCTCCCCGCGGTGATCACGCTCGACCCCCGCACCGGGCAGCGCAACGTCGGCATGTACCGCCTGCAGGTGCTCGGTCCTCGCACGACCGCGATGCACTGGCAGCTGCACAAGGACGGGCGCGCCGACTATCTGTTCTCGGAAGGCCGCATGGAGGTGGCTGTCGCGCTCGGCCTCGACCCGATCAGCGCGTATTCGGCAAGCGCTCCGTTGCCGAAGCACATCGACGAGTTCATGGTCGCCGGCTTCCTGCGGGGTGAGCCGCTCGAGCTCGTGAAGGGCGTGACCGTCGCCATCGAGGTGCCGACCACCGCCGAGATCGTGCTCGAGGGGTACATCGAGCGCGACGAGGAGCTCGCTCCCGAAGGGCCGTTCGGCGACCACACGGGCTTCTACACGCCGGTCGAGCCGTTCCCGGTCTTCCACGTCACCGCGATGACGATGCGTCGCGACGCGATCTACCCGTCGATCGTCGTCGGCAAGCCGCCTCAGGAGGACGCGTGGCTCGGCAAGGCGACCGAGCGCATCTTCCTGCCCGCCGTCCGCATGACCGTGCCCGAGATCGTCGACTACGACCTGCCCGTCGCCGGGGCGTTCCACAACCTCTGCATCGTCTCGATCAAGAAGGCTTTCCCCGGTCATGCGCAGAAGGTGATGCACGCCATCTGGGGTCTCGGGATGCTCAGCCTGACCAAGGGAATCGTCGTCGTCGACGCACACGTGAACGTGCACGACTACGCCGAGGTCATGTTCTACGCGGGCGCGAACGTCGACCCGAAGCGCGACGTGCTCATCTCGGAGGGCCCGCTCGACCATCTCGACCACGCTCCGACGCTGCAGTTCTACGGCGGCAAGATCGGCATCGACGCCACCGCGAAGGGGCCGCTCGAGGGCACGCGCGAGTGGCCGCCGGAGATCGAGATGAGCGACGAGGTGCGCTCTCTCGTCGACCGCCGATGGGCCGAATACGGAATCGAAGCGGTTCCCCCTGCGCCGGTCGACGGAATCCGTCAGAGTTCGCGCCGCCTGTTACGACGTTGACCGCCCCTACTGTCTAGCGGTTGAATCCCCGAGGAGCCTTGAGCCAGCCCCACGACGACCACCCGCACGTCCCGGGCCCGAGCCTCTGGCCGGTCGGCTTCGCCGTCGGCGTGGTCGTGCTGCTCGTCGGGCTGATCATCTCGTGGTGGATCGCAGCTCTCGGCGCGCTCGTCGCGCTCGCGTTCGCCTTCCTGTGGGTGCGCGACCTGACTGCGGGCAGCGAGCTCACGCACGCGGCGGAGGTGCCGGCCGAGAGCGCCGCTGCTGCCGGCGCCGCAGCCTCCGCCCCCGAACCGGCGCTCGACGAGCCCGAGGAGCGGTATCCGCGCTCGAAGTTCCTCGAGCTCTCGACGCTCGGCCTCGGCGGTGTCATCGGCGGGATCGTCTCGGCGCCCGCGATCGGCTTCATGGTGCTGCCTCCGTTCCTGAAGCAGGGGCAGAAGGACCACGACGTCGGCCCGATCTCCGACTTCCCGCAGGGCAAGTACGTCGTCACGACGTTCGTCAGCGAGCCGAGCGAGGGCGAGGTCTCGAGGCGCACGGCCTACATTCGGTACAACGGCGAGCTGAACGGGCTGCCGAGCTTCACGATCATCTCGAACCATTGCGCGCACCTCGGCTGCCCGGTGCAGCCGAACGGCCCGCTGAACAACGCGGGCACGAAGCACTTCGCCGACGTCACGCTGATCCCGAGCATCTCCATCGCCGGCTTCGGCTGCCCGTGTCACGGCGGCCAGTACGACACCGAGGGCAACCGCGTCGCCGGGCCACCCGTGCGGGCGCTCGACCGCTACTCGTTCTCGATCCGGAACGGTCACCTGTTCCTCGGCAAGCCGTTCTCGGTCTCGCACGTCTACGGCACCGGAGCGACCGCGAAGATCCACAAGTGGACGCTCTCGTTCCCGGGTGAGCATGTGAACGGCATCGAGTCCTGGCTGTATCCCATCCAGCCTCCGCACTGATGGCGACTCGCAGGCAAACCCGCTCGCAGCAGCTGCAGCAGACGATCCTCTACCCGGTCGACTGGCTCGAAGAGCGGTCGGGGCTCGTCGGCGGCGTCAAGTACTTCCTGTTCCGGAAGGTGCCGGGCGACATCAACTGGTTCCAGACGCTCGGGTCGGCGACGCTCACCGCGTTCATCGTGCAGGCGCTGACCGGCGTGATCCTCGCGATGTACTACCAGCCGACCGCAACGGTCGACCCCGTCACGAAGCAGCCGATCGCGTACGAGTCGATCCAGCACATCACGAACGACATCTTCGCCGGCTGGCTCGTACGCGGCATGCACCGCTGGGGCGCATCCGTGTTCATCATCCTCATGTTCATGCACATGGGGCGCGTGTTCTTGTTCGGCGCGTACAAGTACCCGCGCGAGCTGAACTGGATCATCGGCGTCCTGTTGCTCGCCATGGGTCTCGGCGAAGGCTTCACGGGCTACCTGCTGCCGTGGGACCAGACGGCCTACTGGGCAACCGTCGTCGGCATCAACATCAACGGAACGGCGCCGTTCCTCGGCCCGTTCCTTGCGCAGTTCCTGCAGGGCGGCACCTACATCAATGCCAACACGTTGTCGCGGTTCTACGCGATCCACATGCTGATGATTCCCGGCGCGATCGCCGCGCTGATCGGCCTTCACCTGTACCTCGTGATCCGGCTGGGCGTCACCTCGCCGCCGTGGTCGAAGGAAGCCGCGGGCACAGGCCCGCTGAACGACAAGCCGGCGCCGGCGCCGGGACGCAGGGGCCTCACCCGCTTCGCTCCGCGGAAGGGCTCGAGCTAATGGCCTCCGATCGCATCGTCGAGCGCCGCAAGGTCTTCCAGCAGTACAAGGAAGACGTCAAGGAACGCGGCAAGCCGTTCTACCCGTACGCGATGTTCCACGACACGGTGATGTCGCTCGTCGTCGTCGCCGTCATCGTCGGGCTCGCGGTCGTGTGGAGGTACACGACACCGGGCGACCACCACACGACGGTGGCAGGCTGGCTGGGCAAGCTGTACGACGCTCCGGCTGACCCGGGAACGATCAACTTCGTCCCGCGCCCGGATTGGTACTTCTACTTCCTGTTCTACCTCCTGCGGATCTTCAAGTGGCCGAACTCGGTCCTTCTCGGGACGATCGGGCTGCCGACCGTGTTGCTCGTGCTGCTGCTCGCCGTGCCGTTCTTCGACATTCGCTCCGAGCGTCGGCTGCTCCGGCGTCCGGTCGCGCTCGTCGCTGCCGTGCTCGTCGTCATCTCGATGGGCGTCTTGACCTACAAGGGCGCGACCGCGAAAGAGGCGCTCGGCTCCGAGCTCGTCGCGCAGGTGCCCAAGTGGGCGGCGAAGGAAGGGTTCACAGGGAACGCGAAGGCGGTCGCCGGCGCGAAGCTCTTCGCCCAGTCGGGCTGCTTGAACTGCCACACGTACAACGGCTCCGGCGGTCATAACCTCGGTGCGCCCGAGCTGACGGCAGAAGGCGCGAAGAACAAGGGCGTCGCGTTCGAGGTCGCACATCTGAAGTGCCCGGCGTGCGTCAACCCGGGCTCGCCGATGCCGTCGTTCGCCGGGCTGGGCGAGCAACGACTCGAGCAGCTCGCGGCGTTCCTCGTCGCCTCCAAGGGCGACAAGAAGTAGTCCCCAACTACGCTTCGGCAGATGCGCGTGTTTCTCGGCATCACCGGAGCGTCGGGCGCGCCGTATGCACGGCGCCTCTTGCGCGCGCTCGCCGCCGCCGACTGCGAGGTCGGCGTCTCGGTGTCGAGCGCTGCGATCGAGGTGCTCGCGACGGAGCTGTACAACGATGCGCGGCTCTCGCGTGACGAGACGATCGCGCGATTCACCGAGGGCGTCGGCGAGAACGTCGTCGTCTACGAGCCGAACGACTGGAAGGCGCCCTATGCATCCGGGTCGGCGAAGGTCGACGCCTATGTCGTCTGTCCGTGTTCGATGGGCACCCTCGGGACGATCGCCTCCGGCGCGATGCAGAACCTCATTCACCGGGCAGCGTCCGTTGCGCTGAAGGAGGAGCGGAAGCTCGTGCTCTGCCCGCGGGAGACACCGCTCTCGGCGATTCACCTCGAGAACATGCTGACTTTGCGGCGCGCGGGCGCGACGATCCTCTTCCTGGCGCCCGGCTTCTACCACGGGGCCGAGTCGGTGGACGACCTCGTCGAGTTCGTGGTCGCGCGCATCCTCGATCAGCTCGGCATCGCCAACAGCCTGGTCGCACGCTGGGGGCAGGCATGACCTTGGCTCCGGACGCGGTTCGGTCGATGTTCGACCGGATCGCACCGGTGTACGACGCGATGAACCGGGTGATGACGCTCGGGCTCGACCTGCGCTGGCGCCGGCTGGCCGCCGAAGCGGTCGTGCGGCCCGGCGACCGGGTGCTCGACGCCGCCTGCGGCACCGGCGATCTCGCGATCGCAGACGTCAAGGCAGGTGCGGGCTCCGTCGTCGGAATCGACTTCTCGGAGCGGATGCTCGAGCGCGCCCGCCGCAAGCGACCTGCGCTCGACTGGCGTCAGGGCGACATGCTGCAGCTTGCGTTCGACGCGGAGAGCTTCGACGCGGCGACCGTCGGTTTCGGCGTCCGCAACGTCGCCGATCTCGAGCTGGCACTGCGCGAACTGCGGCGCGTCCTGCGGCCCGGCGGACGGCTCGCGATCCTCGAGATCACGCAGCCACGTGGCCTGCTACGGCCGTTCTTCACGCTCTGGTTCGACCGCATCGTGCCGCTCCTCGGGAGAGTGCTCCCTGGCGGCGCGGCCTACACCTATCTGCCCGCGTCGGTGAAGCGCTTTCCCGACGCCGAGACGCTCGGGCGCCTGCTCGAGGACTGCGGCTTTCGCGAGGTTCGGTTCCGGCTCCTCGCGGGATCGATCGTCGCTCTGCATTCCGGAGTCGCCGCATGACGTTGGCGCAGGTTCACGCGACGCCCGGCGTCGCGGCCTACATGGCCGAGGTGGAGACCGGGCTCGCGCGCGCTGTCTCGCTGCGGTCTGGCCTAGCCGAGGAGGTCGCGGGCGAGGCGCTCGCAGCGGGCGGGAAGCGCCTCCGGCCGCTGCTCTGCTTCCTGACCGCGCCGGCGCACCCTCCGGTCGCAGCCGGGGTCGCCGTCGAGATGGTGCACATGGCGACCCTCGTTCATGACGATCTCGTCGACGGCGCGCGACTTCGCCGCGGGTTGCCCGCAGCGTGGTCGGTGTACGGCGAGCACGCCGCGAAGGCCGCCGGGGACTACCTGTATGCGTGCGCGTTCGCCGTGCTTGCGGAGACCGGCGACGAGCGCGCCGTGAGCACGCTGGCGGATGCCGCGTTGTGTCTCGCGCGCGGCGAGGCGATGCAACGGCTGCAGACACACGATCCGTCGACGACGATCGACGCGTATCTGGAACGGTGCTCGTTGAAGACCGGCAAGCTGATCGAGGCGGCCTGTCTGCTCGGTTCAGGCGGCGATCGCGCGCTCGGTGACTACGGCGCGGCGCTCGGGCTCGCCTTCCAGATAGCCGACGACATTCTCGACTGCGCAGGCCAGACCCAGGAGACGGGGAAGATTCCCGGCACCGACCTGCGCGAGGGGACACCGACGATGCCGCTCCTCTACGCGGCCGAGCGCGACGACGTCGTGCGCCGCGCACTGACCGGCGGCCCCCTCGACGGTGCGCTGCTGCGCGTTGCCGCGACGGGCGCGATCGAGCGTTCGCGGGCGGCCGCGCTCGACTACGCTGCGCGGGCGCGTTCGTGCCTCGGCGCGCATCCGCACCGGGAGGAGCTCGAAGCGTTGACGTACGCAGTGGTGGACCGCGCCGGATGACGACATCGATCATCAGGTTGGGTCGGATCGGGTACGTGAACATGGCGCCGGTCTTCTTCCGGCTCGAGGCGGAGGTCGAGGAGGTCGTCGGCGTGCCGACGGCGCTCAACAAGCAGCTCGTTGCCGGCGAGCTCGATCTTGCGCCCATCTCGTCGATCGAGTACGCACGGCATGCGGACTCGCTGAGGCTGCTGCCGCGGCTCTGTGTGTCGAGCGAGGGTGCGGTCGAGTCGATCCAGCTCATCTCGAAGACACCGCTCGAGCGAATCCGCACGGTCGCGGTCACGCCGGAGTCGGCGACCTCCGTCGTGCTCACCAAGGTGCTGTTCCCGGATGCGGTGCACGTGCCGCTCGGCGAGGAGGCGGAGGCGAAGCTGTTGATCGGCGACGCCGCCCTGAAGTCTGCGTTCGAGGACCCGACCCCGCACCACGATCTCGGCCGCCTCTGGCAGGAGCGCACGGGCCTGCCGATGGTGTTCGCGGTCTGGGCGGCACCGGAGCCGACGCACCCGGACCTCCCCGAGCTCGAGGAGGCGCTCGTCGCGTCCGTGCGGGCGGCGCGTGCCGAGCCCGAGCAGCTCGCATACGAGTCGTCCGAGCGGTACGGGTACCCGGCAGGCTTCCTGGCGCGCTACTTCGAGAAGCTCCGCTATCGGTTCGGCCCGCGCGAGCGGGCGGGCCTGTACACGTTCCTCGAGCTCGCGCGCGACGTCGGTGAGCTCGACGGGGTGCCCGAGCTCCGCTTCGTCGCAGCGGCCGCCAGGGTCTGATGCGGCCGTGAGCGACCTCCCGCAAATTCGTATCGAGTACTGCGTTCCCTGAAGCGCGCTCCCGTACGCCGCCGGTCTGGCGGTGAGGATTCTCGAGGAGTGGGAGTCGCGGATCGGGCTACTCGAGCTCGTTCCGGGCAAGAGCGGGATCTTCGACGTCCACCTCGACGGCGAGCTCCTCTTCACGAAGAAGATGCTCGGCCGCTACCCGGAGCCGGACGACGTGCTGCCGTTGCTGCGCGCTCGTCTCAGTGCTGTCTGACACCTCTCGGTGTCAGACACCTGTCACAGCTCGTACTCCCAGCCCGGCTGCCAGATGAACTCCTCGGCCGCGAGCTCGGCGACCGAGCGTCCGCACACGGTGTGCTCGAGCGCCCAATGCGTCGCCACGTGGCCGATCAGCAGGACGCGGTCGCCGGTGAGCTCGGCCAGGAGTGAGGACACCCGCGCGACTGCCTCGCTCCAGCTCTCGCCGCCGGGCCACGGTTCGTCGACGTGCTGGACGCGAACCTCATCGAGGCGTGCGCGCGGCATCCCGTTCCAGTCGCCGTAGTTGCATTCGCGCAAGCGCCAGTCGAGCCAGACGGGGACATCGGAGCTTGCGAACGCGATGCGCGCGGTCTCGACCGCGCGGTTCAAGTCGGATGCGTAGACCGCCTCGATGCCGTCGTTTCCGCGGCGGGAACCGAGCTCCAGTGCTTGCGCCTGACCCACGCGCGAGAGGGCGCCGCCGAGCCAGCCGGTGGCGATCCCGCGCTCGTTGTCCTCGCTGGTCGAGTGTGTCTCGTAGACGACGACCGTCACGCGGCCGTGCCGAAGCGCGTGGCCGAGCGCGCACGGCGCTTCTCGGCTTCGGCCTCGCGGTCGCGCGGCGGTGCGGTCGTCACGAGCTCGCCGAGCAGTCGCCTGGTCACGGCGGCGACGTCGTCGATGGCACGCTCGAACGCGGCCTCGTTCGCCTTCGACGGCTTCGTCATGCCGCTCACCTTGCGCACGAATTGCAGCGCGGCGGCGTTCACCTCGTCGTCCGTCGTCGGCGGCGAGAAGTTGTAGAGGATGCGGATGTTCCGGCACATGCACCCGAGTCTACGACGCGGGCGCACGTGCCGGACACCCTTCGGCTAGTGGCCGCCGTGCTTGCCCTGGATGCGGGTGAGCGTGTTCTGGCCGTTGTCGTACGCGCAGGTGATCGCGACGACGTCACCCTGCTTGTACTTCGAGTTCACGTCGCTCGACTGGTCGGACGGGATCGCGCAGGTGAGCCCGGCAACCGTGATCGACTGAGCCGAGATCGCCGAGATCGAGCCGCGTGCGTCGGCCCGCTCGTGCGTCGACGAGGAGCCCTGGCAGGACGCCTGGCTGAGCTCGACGGCAGACCCGCCGCTCGTCCCCCCGCCGATCTTCCCGTTCGTGAATCCGCTCGACGGGTCGAACGTCGCCGAGAGATTCCCGAGCAGGCCGGCATGCGGACCGTGGGCGCGCCCGACGGCGAGACCCGCGATCGAGCCGCCGTCATAGACGCTCGAGAACGCAGCGTTCGTATTGCCGTTGCCGGACACGTCGATGCGGAACAGGCCGCTGACCGTGCCGACCTTGTCCGTCGTGTTCAAGACGCTGCGGGCCTCGATGGTGATCGCGCCCGTGAGGTCGGGAGCTCCAGTTGCCGTGCCCGTGTACTTACCGTTCGTGACGACGATCGTCTTGTTGTCGCTCGTCGTGCACGTGCGGGTGGAGACGTTCGACGATGTCGCGGTGAAAGTGCCAGCCACGGCGCTCGCCGTCTGTCCACCACCGAATCCACCATCCGCGACGGCGATGCTCGCGGCAACCAGTGCCGCGACGCCGACCGCCGCGAGAATCAGCTTGCGCATATAGGTCGTCCTCCGATCGACTGGGTCGGTCGCAGCGTGTGTTCCGGTCGTGCGGCAAATGCGAACATCACGTAATGCGCATGTAAGACACCGACCCTGGCGTCATCTACCCTCGCTCGAGGGATGCTTCGGGTTGCCGCCCTTATCCTGCTGCTCGGTGTCTCGCTCCCCTCGGCCGCACAGGCGCAGGGAGTGGAGCTGATGCCCGGGGTGAGCTTCGAGAAGACAGTGGAATTCACGCCGCACGGCGCCGTCGTCGTCGACGTGATCACCGCTCCCCGCCCCGGTGACGAAAGCGGTCTCTATGGGCTCGCACCCGTCCTGGCCGGCGGCACGACCGGTGGTGGAACCGAGCGCCTCACCCAGCTCGAGCAGGACGTCTCGTCGCAGGCGACCGTCGCGGGCATCGACGGCGACTTCTTCGCGGCCGACGGTGAGCTGGGCGGCATCGTCATGCAGGGCGGCGCGATCGTGCACTCTCCGGCGGCCGGCCGCTCGTCGATCGGCGTGGACGCCGGCGGCGTTCTGCACGTCGATCGCGTCCGACTCTTCGGCACGTGGCAGGGCGCCGGGCAGCGCCGGCCCCTCGACGGGATCAACTCTCCGCCGTCCCCGGGTCAGACGGTGCTCTTCACGCCCGGCTTCGGGCCCGCCGCACCGGCGGTGCCGGGGTCGACGGACGTGGTCCTGGGCGCGCTGCCTCCCACTGTCCCCGGGAGCGTGCTCTCGGCCACCGTGTCGGCAGCCGGTGCGGGCGGCGGAGAGGTGATCCCGCCGGGCGGTGCCGTTCTCGTCGCGACGGGCGCAGCCGCCGCGAAGCTCGCGGCCGAGGCGCCACTCGGCGCCCCTGTTTCGATCCGGCTCGTCCTCCAACCCACGTGGAGCGGCATGGCGACCGCACTCGGCGGCGGGCCGGTCCTCGTCCGTGCCGGCAAGCCAGTGTTCCGCTCGACGGAGGACTTCACCGACGACCAGGTCACGTCGCGCTCCCCGCGCGCTGCTGTGGGCCAGCTCGCCGACGGACGCGTGATCCTCGTCACCGTCGACGGCAACCAGCCCGGCTACAGCGTGGGGTTGACGAGCTTCGAGCTCGCGCAGACGCTCGTGCGCCTCGGCGCGGTCTCCGCATGCGGGCTCGCGTCGGGAGCGTCGGTGAGCGCAGCGTTCGACGGCACCCTGCTCGACCGTCCCACCATCGCGGGCGGCGTGCCGCTGAAGGAAGCGCTCCTCGTCGAGTACTTCGGCGTCTACGTGCCAGCGCCCCCGCTCACTCTCCTGAACGGCGACGCCGGCCGGACGGTGCAGACGCTGCAGTACAAGCTGGTGCGCCCGTCGAAGGTGACGGCACAGCTCGTCGGCCCCGACGGCGTCGTGCACGTGCTCGAGGCGGGTGTTCAGCACGACCCCGGCACGGTGCAGTTCACGTACTCGACGTTCGACCGAGAAGGGACCTGGCAGTGGCAAGTCTCGGCGACCGACGACCTCGGCCGCACGTCGACCGCGACGCGGACGTTTCGCTATGACACGACGCTCGCGGCAGTCGTCGTCCCGCGCTCGGTGCGCGGCGCGTTGACCGTTCACTTCACGCTCTCAAGGCCGGCGAAGGTCAAGCTGCAGATCGAGACGCGCGGCGGCACGCCGATCGCGGCTCTCGCACCGAGCTCGCTCCCGGCTGGGCCGCAGACGCTCGTGTGGGGCGCCGTGTTGTCGTCGCGCACCCGTGCTTTCAGCGGCGCCTACGTCGCGCACCTCTTCGCGACGAGCAGCGTCGGGACGTCCGATCTCTCGGAACCGTTTGCCTTTCACCGCTAAATTCGGCTCGTGACGTCGTTCGTCGGCAACCACGGCTTGACGGCGGTATTCGTCCTCATGTTCGTCGCGGCCGTGCTCCCGGCCGCGAGCGAGCTGACGATGGTGTACGGCGGAGCGCTCGCGTCGGGCGCTCTGGCCGGTCACATCGGCGGCGTCCGGCCGGGGTTCCATGCGTACGTCGCGGTGGTCGTGACCGGTGTCGTCGCGAACCTCTGCGGGGCCGTCTTCGGCTGGGCGCTCGGCCGCTACGGCGGTCACTCGCTGCTCGAGCGCCACGGACGGCTCCTGCACGCGACACCGGAGCGGATCGCGCGGGCCGAACGCTGGTTCGGCCGGTTCGGGACGATCGCCGTCCCGCTCGGGTTCGCGACTCCGGTTGTGCGCTCGTTCGTCGCGCTTCCTGCAGGGATCCTGGAATGGCCGCTCAGGCGGCTCCTGCCGCCCGCCGCTGCCGGGTGCCTCGTCTTCTGCGCCACCGTCGCCGGGATCGGGTGGGCGGTCGGCTCGAGCTGGCACTCGGCGAGTCACGACCTGCGCTATGTCGACTACGTGGTCGTGGCGGGAGTCCTGGCCGCCGCGGCGTATTGGGTCCTTCGTAGACGGCGGTCATCTACCCTACGAGACGATGGCGATACCCCACGTTGACGTGAAGGCGCAGTACGCGCCGCTCGTGCCTCAGCTCCAGGATGCGTTCGCCCGCACGCTCGAAACGGGCCGCTTCATCTTCGGGCCGGAAGTCGAGGCGTTCGAGCACGAGGCAGCATCGTTGCTCGGCGTGCAGGAGACGGTGAGCTGCGCCAACGGCACGGACGCGCTCGTGCTCGTGCTGGACGCGATGGAGATCGGTCCCGGCGACGAGGTCATCTGCCCCGCCTTCACCTTCTACGCGACGGCGGAGGCGATTGCGCGCCGTGGCGCTACACCGGTGTTCGCCGACATCGATCCCGTGACACTCAACCTCGACCCGGTCGACGTCGAGCGCCGGATCTCCGATCGCACGAAGGCGATCATGCCTGTGCATCTCTTCGGCCGGCCCGCGCCCGACCTCGCAGGCTTCGGTGTGCCGGTGATCGAGGATGCGGCACAGGCATTCGGCGCACGTGGCATCGCAACGAGCATCGCATCCACGTTCAGCTTCTTCCCGACGAAGAATCTCTTTGCGCTCGGCGACGGCGGTCTGATCGCCGTCAACGACGCGGAGCTCGCGCAGCGTTTGCGCATGCTTCGCTTCCACGGCTCGGCGGCGAAGAAGGAGTTCCTCTACATCGGCTACAACTCGCGCCTCGACGCGATGCAGGCGTCGTTCCTGCGGATCTTCCTGCAGCACATCGACGCGTGGAACGAAAGCCGCCGCGAGGCCGCCGGCCGCTACACCGAACTGCTCGACGGCGTCGTCGAAACGCCGGTCGACGAGGACGGCCACGTCTACCACATGTACTGCGTGCGCTCCGCCGAGCGCGACAGGCTCGCCGCTGCGCTCACGGAGGCCGAGATCGGCTTCGCGGTCTACTACCAGCCGCCGTTGCACCTGCAGCCCGCACTGCGCTATCTCGGCCACAGCGAGGGCGACTTCCCGGAGACGGAGAAGGCCTCGCGCGAGAATCTCTGCCTCCCGCTCTGGGCTGGGATCTCGGAGGAGCAGCAGACGGAGGTCGCGTCCGTCCTGAAGCGCGCCTCCGAGCTCGTCCGCTCGTGACACGCGGAGCTCTCTGATGCGGTTCCCGGTGAACCGTCACCGGGCCTGGCAGGTGCTCTTCGACGCGGTCCTGATCGTCGCCGCGTGGCGGTTGACGTTCTTCCTGCGCTTCGACAAGACGACGCCGGTCTTCTATCGGCATCTCCTCGACTGGCAGGTCGTCGCGCTCGTCGTTGCGATCAAGCTCGTCGTGTTCGTGATGTTCGGCTTCTACAACCGCTGGTGGCGCTACGTCTCGACGCACGACATGTGGAGCGCAGGTCGCGGCGTGACCGCGGCGTCGGCGGTGACATACCTCGTCCTCTACGCGTTCCCGCCGGATCACACCTCGCGCCTGCCGCACAGCATCGCCGCGTTCGACTTCCTGCTGCTGCTCGCGCTCGTCGCCGGCACGCGCCTGCTCGCCCGGTCGCTCATCGAGCGGCCGCCGTCGGGGCTCGTCGCGCACGGGAAAGAAGTGCTCATCGTCGGCGCGGGTGATGCGGGCCAGCTGATGGTGCGTGAGATGCAGCGAAACCGCCAGCTGCACTACACCCCCATCGGCTTCGTCGACGACGACCCGCGCAAGCGCGGCGACCGGATCAACGGCGTTCGCGTCCTTGGCACGACCGCTGAGCTTCCCCATCTGCTGCGTGACAACCGGCCGGACGAGGTGCTGATTGCGATCCCGTCGGCTCCCGGCGCCGTGCGCCAGCGCATCGTCGAGAACTGCCGGGCGGAGGAGGTGCCGGTGAAGACGCTGCCGGGCCTCAACGAGCTGATCGCCGGCGACCTGAATCTTGCGGGCCAGATTCGCCCGGTGCAGGTGGAGGACGTGCTCGGCCGGCAGCAGGTCGAAGTCGATCTGAAGCTCGTCGCCTCCTATGTTCAGGGACGCGTGGTGATGGTGACGGGCGCGGGCGGCTCGATCGGCTCGGAGCTCTGCCGGCAGCTCGTGCGGCTCGGCGTCGCACAGCTCGTGCTCGTGGACAAGACCGAGTCGGCGCTGTTCGACATCGAGCGCGAGCTCATCGACGAACGTGACTTCACGGCGGGGATCACCGTGCTCGCGAACTGCGGCGACAGGCCGAAGATGCGCCAGGTTCTCGAGCGCTACCGCCCGCAGGTGCTGTTCCATGCTGCTGCCTACAAGCACGTCGGCATGCTCGAGACGAATCCGCTCGAGGGCGTGCGCAACAACGTGCTCACGACCCGCGCGCTCGTCGAGTCGGCGATCGACGCGAACGTCGACCGGTTCGTCCTCATCTCGACCGACAAGGCTGCGAGCCCGAAGAACGTGATGGGTCAGACGAAAGCGGTCTGTGAATGGATTGTCGAGTCGTTCGCGTTGCGCGACGACGTCGACACCCGATTCGTCGCCGTGCGCTTCGGCAACGTGCTCGCCTCGTCGGGATCGGTGATCCCGATCTTTCGCAAGCAGATCGAGCGCGGCGGCCCAATCACGGTCACCAGCCCCGAGATGACGCGGTTCTTCATGACGATCCCGGAAGCGGCGTCGCTCGTCGTACAGGCGGGCGCGATGGGTGGTCGCGGCCAGGTGTACGTCCTCGACATGGGCGAGCCGGTCAGGATCCTCGACCTCGCGAAACAGATGATCCGACTGTCGGGCCGCAACGAGTCCGAAGTGCCGATCGTCTTCACGGGCGTGCGTCCCGGCGAGAAGATCCACGAGGTGCTCTGGAACGACGGTGAGACGGTCGGACCGACCTCCCATCCGAAGATCATGCGTGCCGCGCGCGCCGTGATCGGCCGCGACTGGCTCGAGGAGGAGCTGACCGAGCTCGAGCGGCTCGTCGACGAGGGCGACGAGCCCGGCGTCGTCGCGAAGCTCTCCGCGATGGTCAAGGAGCCGCACCGCGTCGGCACCGAAGGCGTCCTCGAAGACACGTTGCACTGATGTTTCAGTTGCTCGCCGGGGCCGCCGGTACTTTGCCTCGGTGGACCCCCTAGCCGGTCTGAATAGCGAGCAGCGGCGCGCCGCCGAGGCGGTGCGCGGCCCTGTCTGCATCCTCGCCGGTGCGGGCACGGGCAAGACGACGACGATCACGCATCGCATCGCGCACCAGGCTGCGACCGGCGCGTTTGCGCCCGCGCAGATCATGGCGGTCACGTTCACCGACAAGGCGGCGGGCCAGCTGCGCGCGCGGCTCGCGTCGCTCGGTGCCTCCGGCGTGCGCGCGTCGACGTTCCACTCCGCGGCGCTGCGACAGCTCCGCCACTTCGCACCCGAGCGCGTCGGGAAGATCCTCCCATCGAAGGTGCTCGCACTCCGGCAGATCGCCAACCGGCTGCCGGCTCCGTACAAGTTCAGGCCTGCAGCCGATCTCGCAACGGAGATCGAGTGGGCGAAGAACCAACGGATCGGCGTGAGCGGCTATGCAGCCGCCGTCCGCGACCGCGAGCCGCCGATTCCGGCCGACCTGATGCTGCGCGTCTTCCGCGAGTACGAGGCGCGCAACGAGGAGGCCGGCGCGATCGACTTCGAAGACCTGCTCGGGCTCGCAGTCGATCTCTTCGAGAGCGATGCGTCAGCATGCGCGACGTTCCGCGCTCAGTACCGCGCATTCACCGTCGACGAGTACCAGGACGTCAACCTGCTCCAGCAGGCACTGCTCGACCTCTGGGTGGGCGAGCGCGACGACCTGTGCGTCGTTGGTGACGACTACCAGTCGATCTACGCGTTCACCGGTGCCGGCCCGGAGCATCTGCTCGCAATTCCGAAGCGGTACCCGGACGCGCTCGTCGTGCGGCTCGAGGACAACTACCGCTCGTCGCCGCAGGTGCTGTCGCTTGCGAACACACTCGTGCCCCGGCTCGGAGGAGCCGAGAAGACGCTGCGCCCCACGCAGCCCGACGGGCCGGAGCCGGTGGTGCGGCCTTATCCGTCGCCGGCCGACGAAGGAACCGCAATCGTCGCGGCAATCCGGGGGCTCGACTGTCCGCTCGAGGAGATTGCGATCCTCGCGCGCACGAACGCACGCCTGACCGACTTCGAGGAGCTGCTGCACGGCGCAGGCATCGCCTTCCAGGGCGCCTCGCTGCTCGATCGCGACGCTGCGCGTCGTCTCTGCCGGCGGCTCGAGAGCTCGACGTCGCCTGCCGGCCCGTCGGTGCGGGCGGCGGCGCTCGACGCAGGCTGGATCGAGCCGCTGCCGGCGAAGCTCGGCGACCGCGAGCTCGTGCGTCAGCAGGACCTCGGCCGTCTGGTTGCGCTCGCCGACGCGTTCGACGGTGACGCGGCGACGTTCGTTGCCGACCTTCGTGCCCGGTTCTCGCCCGGTGGTGACGGCGCGCACGGCGTGCACCTGCTCACGCTCCACCGTGCGAAAGGGCTCGAATTCGAAGCCGTGTTCCTACCGCGGCTGCAGGAAGGCGAGCTGCCGTCGAAGCAGGCGCGCACGGGCGAGGAGCTCGCGGAGGAGCGCCGCCTGCTCTACGTCGGGTTGACGCGTGCGAAGCGCGTGCTGTGGGTGTCGTGGACCGGCAAGCGCTCGCGCTTCGTCACCGAGCTGGGGTTCGACGGCCCGGCGGCCACAAAGGAGGCGTCCACCTGGACGGCCGATGCGCAAAGGCTTCGCGAGTGGCGCCTCGAGCGCGCGAAGGCCGACAACGTTCCGCCGTACGTCGTCTTCCACGACGCGGTGCTGCACGCGATCGCAGCGGCGCGCCCGTCGTCGCTCGGGGAGCTTGCGCAGATCTCAGGCGTCGGCCCCGCCAAGCTGGAGCGCTACGGCGCCGACGTTCTAGCTCTCGTCGAGAGCTGAGAGCAGCAGGTCGAGCATCGCCTGCGGGTCGCGGCGCACGCGCCCGTCGTCGTGTTGGGCGCGCTTATGGAGTTCGAGCGCGCGCGGGTCGGTCAGCGGGCGGAGCCGTCCGTCCCGGATCAGCTGCTCGTCGACGCCCCCGAGCCGGCCGCCATAGGTGGTGTAGACCGGCACGCCGAGCGCCGCCGCCTCTCTGTTCATCGTCCCGCCGGCCGAGACGACGAGGTCTGCCAGCGCGATCAGGCTTTGCGCGTCGACTGCGCGCTCGGGGACGATCACCGACGGGAGCGCGAGCGACTCGACGAACACTCGCTGCTCGTCGGTGCGCGGGATGACGAATGCGTGGACGTCGTCGGCACGGCCGAGGTGCTCGAGCGTCATCGGGAAGAGGGGGTTCGAATGACGGTGGTAGAGCGAGACGTCCGGTGGCGGCCGCAGCACGACGAGCACGCGCGCGGGATCGATCGACCAGTCGGCAAGCACGGAGTCGTCGGGCTCGAAGTCGCTGAGGTAGTACTCCTCCTTCAGGCCTGCGTACTGCTGCAGCTTGGGCGGCACGGCGGAGTAGCGTGCGAGCCGCTCGCGTGGGATCGAGTCGGGGACGACGACCCGAGTCGCGGCCCGGCAGCCAAGCTGGTGTTGAAGCCACGCCCACTCGTAGTCGAACGTCGTCGCGCTGGGAACCCCGAGGCGTCGCGCAGTCATCGTCAGCTCGTGTGAGCCGTGTGCGAGCGCAAGGTCGAAGTCGCGCGGCTTCGCCCACGTGCGCAGCGCCTTCAGCCGCGAGCGCATCTGGCGTGCCTTCCCGAGCGACGACCGTCCGCCGTGATGGCCGATCACGGTCGCGCGCATGCCGTGCGACTCGATCAGCTGCAACGTCTGCGCGTAGTCGCGCGCGGTGATCTCGACTTCGTGGCCCTGCGTCTCCAGCAACTCGACGAGGGGCCGAAAGACGAGCGGATGCGCCGACGCCGTGAAGTCGATCCAGACTCTCATGCAACCGCCGCGTATCGGGGCTGCTTCTCGACGTGGTAGCCGTACCAGAGTGTGAATGCGAGGAGCCCCCAAAGCTGTCGCGAGTTGTCGCGGCGGCCGTCGACGTGTTCATGCCAGAGACGCAGTGCCACGTCTCGATCGAAGAATCCTTGTCGCTTCACGTCGTTCAGCACCTCGCGACCAAAGCCGAAGAGCTCACCTCGCAACCACGTTGCCGCAGGGATCGAGAACCCGCGCTTGCGTCCGTGGACGACTTCGTGCGGAAGCAGTGGCTCAACTGCTTGCCTCAGCAGCCGCTTCTTCGAGAGTCCACGGACCTTGTGCTTCGCCGGAAGCGAGAACGCGAAGTTCGCGACGACTGTGTCCATGAACGGCACGCGCGCCTCGAGTGACCAGGCCATCGACGCGCGGTCGGTCTTCGTCAGGAGGTCGTCGACCAGGTACAGCCCGAAGTCGACGTCCTGGAGGCGAGTGAGGAGCTCGTGACCTTCGGTGCCGGCGAAGCGCGAACGGTACGTGGCAAGCGGGTCAAAGCTGGAGGCGCGGCCCGTTAGCTCGGCGCGCGCGTCGGCGGAGAAGATCTCTTTCCAGCCGTGGTGGCGCTCGAGCGGCGGCAGGTGAGCGGCGCGGGTGAAGCGCTTCGCCTTGTAGTCGAAGCTGACTCGACGGTCCGATGTCGGCAGCCGCTCTGCCAGCGGGTTGAGAGCCGAGGCTAGAGCGCCGAAGCGCTCTGCGAGGAGGTCTGCGACGTAGGTGTAGTAGCCGCCGAAGAGCTCGTCGCCACCTTCGCCCGAGAGCACGACCTTGACGTCCTCGGCAGCGAGCTTCGAGACGAGGTACGTCGGTAGCGCCGAGGAGTCGGCGAACGGCTCGTCGAACGCGAGCGCCAGTTCGTGCAGCAGCGCGCCGGCGTCGGGTCGCAGGACGAGTTCGCGATGGATCGTCCCGTAGCGCGCCGCGACCGCGCGCGCGCCCGCGAGCTCGTCGAACGACGCTTCCTCGAATCCGATCGAGAACGTGCGCACGGGCTCGGACGACTCCTCGGCCGCGAGCGCGGCCAGTGTTCCCGAGTCGACCCCGCCCGAGAGCAGCACTCCCACGGGAACGTCGGCGATCAGGTGTGCGCGCACCGAGTCGCGCAGGCGCGCGCGACACTCTTCGACCAGCTCGGCCTCGTCGTCGGTGCGTACCGGAAGCGGGCCTGTCCGCGCGAATGTCTCGATCGTCGTGCGGCCGTTCTCCCACGTGAGCACGTGACCGGGCAGCAGCTTGCGCACGTCCTCGAAGATGCTGAGCGGTCCCGGGACGCAGTTGAAAGCGAGAAACCCCGTGAGCGCGTCGAGGTCGACGTCGCCGTGCGGCAGCGCGTCGAGCTCGGATGCGAAGCTCAGCTCGCCGCCTGCGTCGCGGTAGTAGAGCGGCTTGATCCCGAAGCGGTCGCGCGCGAGCACAAGCCGGCGGCGCGTCGCATCCCAGACGGCGACGGCGAACATTCCGCGCAGCCGCTCCCAGAGCCTCGTCCCCCACTCTTCGTATCCGTGCGCGAGCACCTCGGTGTCGCTGTGTGTTCGAAATAGGTGCCCGGCTCGGTCGAGCTCGCGCCGCAGCTCGCGGTAGTTGTAGATCTCGCCGTTCTGCACGACGACGACGTTGCCGTCCTCGTTCGTGAGCGGCTGGTCGCCCCCCGTCAGGTCGATGATCGCGAGACGACGGGCTGCGATCCCGACGTGCTCGTCGACGTGCATGCCCTCGGAGTCGGGGCCGCGGTGGTAGAGCGTCCGCGACAGCGCACGCAGCCGCTCGACGTCCACCGCGCCATGTGTGGTCGCGATCCCGCAGATCCCGCACATGGGAGGTCAGCTTAGAGACGACGGCTGAAGGTCTGGCGGACCACGCGCACGCCGGTCACGACGACGGTGCGCAGGTAGAGACGCACGGAGCGGTCGGCGATCCACTCGAGATCGTGCGCGAGCTTCTCGGCCATCGATGTCTCGTAGCCTCGCCGCACCTGTGCGAAGCCCGTCAGGCCGGGCCGAACCACGAGCCGCTGCCAGTAGGCCGGCAGGTCAGTTGCGAGCTCGGTGAAGAAGCGTGGCCGGATCGGCCGCGGCCCGACGAACGACATGTCGCCGCGGAACACGTTCCAGAGTTGCGGGATCTCGTCGAGCTGCGACGCCTTCAACCAACGCCCGAGAGCGGTGAGCTCCGCGTCGGTATGCCGTAGGAGCTCCTCGCCGAGGTACTGCCCGATCCGCGCCTCGGCGCCGGGTTTCATCGTCCGGAACTTGAGCATCTGGAAGAAATGGCCCCGGCGCCCGACGCGCTGGCCGCGGTACAGAACCGGCCGTCCGGAGGTGACGAGCTGGAGTGCTGCGATCGCGAGGCCGACGGGCAGCAGGACGATCCCGAAAAGGCCGGCCAGCGTCACGTCGAGGATGCGCAGCTCGAGGTCGGTGCGGCGATGCTCGGCCTCGGAGGCGAGTCGCACGTAGCCGCTGACGAGTGTCTCCTCGAGCGGTGGCGGCGCGGTTGCCACGGCTAGAGGTTTGGTGCGTATTGGGGTGTGCGCGGGGATGCGCCTGACCAAGCGGCTGGGCTGTGGCGGGTGAAGCCCGTAGTGGTTGCTACGGGCGAGACCGACGCGGCACAGGCGCGCCGCGTCAGGTGCACCAGCCGTGTATGCCCGCAAATGCGCACCAAGCCTCTAACGATGGTAGACCCTGGACATGGCGTTTTCTGGGATCGACCACGTGCAGGTCGCCGCGCCGGCCGGGTGCGAGGAGGCGGCGAGGGCGTTCTACGGCGGGCTGCTCGGGCTCGAGGAGCTGCCGAAGCCGGCGGAGCTGCGCGCCCGCGGCGGCTGCTGGTTCCGCGTCGGCGCACAGGAGCTCCACGTTGGGGTCGAGGAGCCGTTCGCGCCGGCCCGGAAGGCCCATCCGGGGCTCGTGACCGACGATCTGGACGGTGTCTGCGCCCGCCTCCGGGCAGCGGGCGCGGCTGTGGTCGAGGACGACGCGATCCCAGGGGTGGAGCGCGTGTTCGTGGCTGATCCGTTCGGGAACCGGCTCGAGGTGCGGCAGGCGTAAGCCGCTTCGCCGTTGGGCGGAGTGTCTGTTATAAGCTTCGCTTATGGATACGCGCCAGTTACAGGCGTTTTGCGAGGTGGTCGAGCGGCGCTCGTTCTCGCTTGCCGCCGAGCGCCTCGGCGTGACCCAGCCCGCGGTCAGCCTGCAGGTGCGCGCGCTCGAAAAGCGCCTGGGCACGCAGCTCCTCGACCGCTCGGGCCGTCGCGTCGAGCCGACGGAAGCGGGGCTGCGCTTCTACCGCGGCGCGCAGCGGCTGCTCGCGCTCGAGGGAGAGATCGTCGACGAGCTCCAGGCAAAAGCCGAAGGAGACCTGAGCGGCACCCTCGAGATCGGCGCGTCCACCGGGCCCGGCGGGGTGCTCCTGCCGCAGTTGCTGTGCGAGTTCGCGAACGAGAACCCCACCATCTCGATCTCGCTCACGGTTTCCGACACGCAGCGGATCGTCGACCGGGTCGCGGAGCGTTCGCTGGCGCTCGGCGTCGTCGGCGCGGCACCGCGTCACCGCGGTGTCGAGTACGAGCCCTTCTTTCGCGACTCGATCGTGCTTGCGTGCCCCGTCGGTCATCGGTTCGCGGGGCATCGCGTCAGCGTCGACGACCTGCGTGGCGAGACGATCATCCTGATGCAGGAAGGCGCGGGTGTCCGTGAGGTGATCGAGGACGAGCTCCGGGAGCTCGGTGTCCGCCTGAAGGACATGGACGTGCGGCTCGAGCTCGGGCTGCAGGAGTCGGTGATGAGCGCCGTGCGCGCCGGGTACGGCGTGGGCTTCATCTCGCGCACGTCGATCGAAGCAGACCTCGAGGCGGGACGTCTTGCGGAAGCCCGCGTGATCGGCCTCGAAGCCGAGCGGGAGATCTGGGTCGTGCGCGCGGCCGGCCGGTCGGAGCCGCGCGCGGCGCGCGCGTTTCTCGACTTCGCCCGCGGGCAGCTCGTGTGATCGTTCGCTTCGGCCTCGACGAGCTTCCCGGAGTCCTCAGCGACGTCGGCATCGGGCGGCCGTTCGTGATCGGGAGCGATCGCTGGCGCACGCTCGACCTGCCGCGCGTCGCGTGGTGGAGCGAGGTGCCTTCGGCCGCGGTCGAGGTTCCACCCGACGCGGACGGGATCCTGGCGGTCGGCGGTGGCTCCGCGATCGACACGGCCAAGTTCGCCTCGGCGCAGAGCGGCAAGCCCGTCGTGCACGTGCCGACGACCTATTCGGGCGCCGAGTGGACGACGTTCTACGGCGTCCGCTCTCCCGATCGCATCATGCGCGGCGGCGGCGCAGGCGCTCACCCGGTCGCGATCGTCTACGACGTCGACCTGACGCTCGACCTGCCCGCCGACGTGACTGCGGGGACGTCGTTGAACGCGCTTGCGCACTGTGCCGAAGCGCTGTACGTCGCAGGCCGCTCGACTGCCGGCGACGAGCAGGCGCTCGCCGGTGCCCCGCTGATCGCCGAGGCGCTGCCGCGGGTGCTCGAAGCACCCGGCGACCGCGACGCGCGGGAGACGCTGCTGCGCGGGGCGATGCACGCCGGCCACGCGCTCGGCCTCGCAGGACTCGGGCTCGGTCACGCGATGGCGCAGGCGCTCGGAGGCGCGTACGGCATCTCCCACGGAGCGATGAACGCCCTCTGCCTGCCGCCCGCGCTTGCCTTCAACGCGGTCGTCGTGCCCGCCGAAGTGCGCCGCTTCGGCGAGGCGATCGGGGGCGATGCCGTCGCGCGCTCGCGCGCGCTCGCCGTCCTGGGCGGGTTCGAGCGCTTGCGGGACTTCGGCGTTCCCGAGGGCGACCTGCCGCAGGTGGCCGCTGCGGCCGCCCAGCGGGGTGGGAACCAGGCCAACCCGCGCCCGGCCACGCCCGACGAGATCCTCGGCCTTTTCCGAGCGATCTGGTGAACAAAGAATAAGATCTCCTTATCTCAGGTATAGTCGGGTGGGTGACGACTCCCGTGCGCAGCTTCGACGTGCTCGTGATCGGGAGCGGAGCCTCGGGCCTTGCGGCCGCGGTCTCCGCCGAGCGGGCCGGCGCGCAGGTTGCGCTCGCGACCAAGGCCTCGCTCCAGGCCAACAATTCCTCGAAGGCTCAGGGCGGCATCCAGGCCGCTTTTGGGGTCGACGACTCTCCGGCCCGCCACGCCGAGGATGTGTTCCGCTCCTCGCACGACACCGCCGACGAGCGACTCGTCGAGGTGCTCACCGGCGACGCCGAGTCGGCGATCCACTGGCTCGAGGCGCTCGGAGTCGAGTTCAGCCGCGATCCCGACGGTGGCTACCGGCTCGCCCGCTGCGGCGGCGCGACCGCGAAGCGGCTCCTTCAGGTCGGCGACCGCACCGGTCACGCGATCACGAAGCAGCTGCGCGAGGCGTGGGAAGCATCCACCGGCACGAGCTTCACGAACGCGCCCCTGCGCGAGCTTGCGCAGGTGAACGGCCACTGGCGCGCCGTGGTCGGCGACCACGGTGTCGAGGCGGGGACCGTCGTCCTCGCGGCAGGCGGCCGCTGCTACGCCGAGGCCGAGCGACGCGGCGAGCTGTCCACGAACCACCCGAACGCGACCGGTGAAGTGACGCAGCTCGCGTTGGACATCGGCGCAGAGTCGCGCGACCTCGATGCGCTTCAGTACCACCCGAACGGTGGTGCGTGGCCGCCGAATATGCAGGGCTACTCGATCCCCGAGACGACGCGCGCGTACGGTGCGGTGCTGCTGAACGCCGAGCTCGAGGAGTTCGTCGACTCGCTCGCGCCGCGCGACACGGTCAGCCAAGCGATCTTCGACGAGGTTGCAAAGGGCAAGGGCGTCGAGACGCCGGACGGGCGGCCTGCCGTGTACCTCGACACGACGCGCGTCCCCGAGGCGGATGCCGACATCTCGCTCCCGTACATGCTCCGCCGCTATCGCGGCGCCGGGATCGACCCCCTCAAGGAGAAAATCTTCACGTACCCGGTCCTCCACTACCAGAACGGCGGCCTCGTGATCGACACGAACGCCGAGACGACGCTCGAAGGTGTCTACGCGTGCGGCGAGATCGCAGGCGGGACACACGGTCGGAATCGCATGATGGGCAACTCGTTGCTCGAGTGCGTCGTCTTCGGGCGTCGAGCCGGTCGCGCCGCGGCTGAGAAAGCGAGCGCATGAGCACCGTCACCACTGACCTGCAGCACACCGTCGAGGACGCCGCTGCGCATCTGTATGTCTGGGCGCTGAAGGACATCCCACAGGACTTGCGCGACGCGCTTTCGGCAGCGCGGGAGAAGGAGACGTCCGTGCCGGGTCGCCGCGTGCTCGAGACGATCCATCGCAACATCAACATCGCGGACAGCGAGAAGAACCTCGTGTGCCAAGACACCGGCATCGCGGTGTACCACGTGCGCGTCGGCGAGCACTTCCCGCTGCACCCCACGCGTATCTACGAGGGTCTCCGCGACGGCACCGCGCGCGCGACGATCGAGCATCCGCTGCGCTCGAACGCGGTGCACACGATCACGCGCGAGAACACCGGCCCGAACATCGGCTACCGGTTGCCGATCGTGCACTGGCAGTTCGAGCAGGACTCCGACGAGCTGCACGTCAAGTGCGTGCCAAAGGGCTCGGGGAGCGAGAACATGAGCTTCCTCAAGATGTGCATCCCCGCCGACGGCGTGAAGGGGATCAAGCAGTTCGTGCTGGAGTCGATCGTGGGTGCGGGTGGCAAGCCGTGCCCGCCCGGGATCGTCGGCGTCGGCATCGGCGGCTCCGCCGACTACGCGATGTACCTCGCGAAGGAGGCGATCATGCGCCCCGTCGGGACGCGCAACTCGGACCCGCTCGTTGCGCAGCTCGAAGACGAGCTGTTCGGTCTCCTCAACGAGACGGGCATCGGGCCGATGGGCCTCGGCGGCGACGTCACCGTGCTCCAGTGCCACATCGAGCACGCGGACACGCACATGACGCTCAATCCGGTTGCCGTCAACTACCAATGCTGGGCCGCGCGGCGCGCCTCTGCGCACATCTCGGCCGGCGGCGACATCGACTACGACCGGGAGGCGTGAGCAGATGCCTAGTCACGAGGTCACGTTCCCGATCAGCGATCCGCAGGAGATCCTGAAGCTCCGCGCCGGCGACGAGGTCACGGTGCAGGGCCACATCATCGGAATCCGCGACCGCACGCAGATCCGCATCTTCGACGAGGGCGTCCCGCCGCCGATGGAACTTGGCGGCGCGTTCCTGCTGCACACCGCGCCGAACGTGCGCAAGGTCGCCGAGGGCCGCTACGAGAAGATCTGCATCGGCACGACGACGAGCGCGCGCATGGTGCGCTTCACCGAGCCACTCGGCCGGCAGTACGGCGTGCGCGCGATCTGCGGGAAGGGTGGCTTCCCCGACGAGGCCATCGAGCCGATGCACCAGCTCGGGATGGTCTACTTCGCGATCGTCGGCGGCGCAGCGGCGCTCGAGACGACGCAGATCGAGGAGATCGAGGAGGTCGCCTGGGAGGAGCTCATGCCCGAGTGCCTCTGGAAGTTCCGCGTCAAGGACTTCGGCCCGCTGACGGTCGGCATCGACGCGCACGGCAATTCGCTGTATCGCGATGTGCAGACGCGGGCGAGGGCGAAGCTCGAGGAGCTCTATGCCAGGCTTTGACCTGAACCTCGGTCGGCACGTCGGCCTGACGCACGTGATCGACAAGGGTCTCGGCCCGCGCGCGTGGGCCGACGTCCTCGAGGTCGCCGGCGACCACATCTCGATCGTCAAGCTCGGCTGGGGTACCGCCTACGTCACGGGCAACCTCGAGCGGAAGCTCGAGGTGCTTCGGGCGAAGCCCGTCGTGATCGGCGGCACCTTCTTCGAGGTCGTGTACGCACGCGACCGGCTGGACGACTACAAGCGGTGGCTCGTCGAGCTCGGGCTCACGCACGTCGAGATCAGCGACGGCACGATCGACATCCCGCGCGAGCGGAAGCTCGAGCTGATCGCCGACTTCGCACGCGACTTCACCGTGCTCTCCGAGGTCGGCTCCAAGGACTCGTCGGTCGAGTACTCGGTCGACGAATGGACGCGCTGGTTGAACGAAGAGCTGGAAGCCGGCGCGTGGAAGGTGATCACCGAAGCGCGCGAGGGCGGCACCGCCGGCATCTTCGACTCGAGCGGCGGCATGCGCACGGAGCTGATCGGCGAGATCGCGAACGTCGTCGGGCCGGCGAACCTCTTGTTCGAAGCACCGACCAAGGCGGCACAGACGTGGTTCGTGAAGCAGTTCGGGCCGTCGGTAAACCTCGGGAACATCCCGCCCGACGAGGTGATCCCGCTCGAGACGCTACGGCTTGGCTTGCGCGCCGACACGCTGAAGGAGGTGCTGCTCCATGAGGGCCAGCCTGCAGCTTCCGCCTGAGGCCGACGTGGAGGCGATGAGCGCGGAGGACGTGCTTCGGTTCTGCGTGGAGCAGTTCCCGGACCGGGTCGCACTCGCGTGCTCGTTCCAGAAGGAGGAGACCGTGCTGCTCGACCTGCTGTTTGGGATCGAGCCGAGCGCACGTGTCTTCGCGATCGACACGCATCACCTCTTCCCGGAGACCTACGAGCTGTGGCGCGAGGTCGAGACTCGCTACGACACGAAGATCGAAGTGCTCGAGGGTGCGCCGGTCGAAGAGGGCTTGTGGGAGCGCAAGCCCGACCTGTATCTCGCGATCGCGAAGGTCGAGCCGCTCAACCGCGCACTGCTCGACCTGGACTGTTGGATCACCGGCATTCGCCGTGACCAGGCGCCGACGCGCGCGAACGCGCCGAAGCTCGGCTGGGATGAGGCGCACGAGCTCTGGAAGGCCAATCCGCTCGCCGACTGGAGCGATGGCGACTGCTGGGGGTTCATCCGCGAGCGAGAGTTGCCGTACAACGCGCTCCACGACCAGGGCTACGCGTCGATCGGCGACACCCACTCCACGAGCCCGGGTGCCGGCCGCGAGGGCCGCTGGGCCGGCACCGACCGCACCGAATGCGGCCTGCACCCCGCCGAGGAGTCGTCGTGACCGCGGTCTCGCGTCGCACGCTGTCCCACCTCGACGTCCTCGAGTCGGAGGCGATCCACATCATGCGCGAGGTTGCGGCCGAGCGGGAGCGGCCCGTGCTGCTGTTCTCCGGCGGCAAGGACTCGATCGTCCTCTTGCGTCTCGCCGAGAAGGCCTTCCGGCCGGCGAAGTTCCCGTTCCCGGTCATGCACGTCGACACGGGCCACAACTTCTCCGAAGTGGTCGAGTTCCGCGACCGGCGCGTGGCCGAGCTCGGTGAGCGCCTCGTCGTCGCGTCCGTCCAGGAGTCGATCGACAAGGGACGCGTCGTCGAGCAGATCGGCCCGCGTGCGTCGCGCAACCAGCTGCAGACGACGACGCTGCTCGACGCGATCGAGGAACACGGTTTCGACGCTGCCATGGGCGGCGCGCGGCGCGACGAAGAGCGCGCGCGCGCGAAGGAGCGCATCTTCAGCTTCCGCGACGACTTCGGCCAGTGGAATCCGCGCGCGCAACGTCCCGAGCTCTGGAACCTCTACAACGCGCGCATCCAGAAGGGCGAGCACATTCGCGTGTTCCCGATCTCGAACTGGACCGAGCTCGACGTGTGGCAGTACATCGCGCGCGAGAGCCTCGAGCTGCCGTCGATCTACTTCGCGCACACACGCGATGTGTTCCGGCGCGACGGGATGCTCTATGCGGCGTCCGAGTTCGTCGAGCGCCTCCCGGGCGAGGATCCGTTCAGCGCAACGGTTCGCTTCCGCACCGTGGGCGACATGACGTGCACGGGCGGTGTCGTGAGCGACGCAGCCACGCTCGAGGACGTCGTGACCGAGATCGCGGCAACACGCGTCACCGAGCGCGGCGAGACCCGGGCCGACGACCGCGTCAGCGAAGCCGCGATGGAGGACAGGAAGCGCGTTGGCTACTTCTAGGGAACTTCTCGACACCGAGCTTGTCCGGATCGTCACCGCGGGGTCGGTCGACGACGGCAAGTCGACGCTGATTGGCCGGCTGCTCTACGACACGAAGCAGATCCTCGTCGACCAGCTCGAGCACATCGAAGACGCATCGCGTCGCCGCGGGCACGACTACGTCGACCTTGCGCTCCTGACCGACGGCCTCCGTGCCGAGCGCGAGCAGGGGATCACGATCGACGTCGCGTACCGCTCGTTTGTCACGCCGCGCCGTCGCTTCCAGCTCGCCGACGCGCCAGGGCACATCCAGTACACGCGCAATATGGTCACCGGCGCGTCGACGGCGGACGTCGCCGTCATCCTTGTCGACGCGCGCCAGGGTGTCATCGAGCAGACGCGCCGACACTCGTACATCGTCTCGATGCTGGAGCTGCCGCACGTCGTCTACACCGTGAACAAGATGGACCTCGTCGACTACTCCGAGGAGCGCTTCGACGAGATCGTGCGCGAGCTCGCGGAGCTCGGCTCGCAGCTCGGGCTGCACAACGCCCAGATGATCCCCATCTCGGCGCTCAAGGGCGACAACGTGGTCGACCGCACCGATGCGATGCCGTGGTACCAGGGCCCGACGCTCCTCGAGCATCTCGAGAGCGTCGAGATCGCGGCCGACGACGCTGAAGAGCAGCGCCGGTTCCCGGTGCAGTGGGTCGTCCGCCCGATGGGCGACGAGCACCACGACTACCGGGGTTACGCGGGGCAAGTCGCCGGTGGCACGTGGCGCCCGGGCGACGAGGTCACGGTGTTGCCCTCCGGGCTCCGCACCACGGTCGCGGCGATCGACACCGTGGACGGGCGGCGGGCCGAAGCGCTGCCGGGCGAATCCGTGACGCTGCTGTTGGAGGACGACGTCGACGTCTCGCGTGGCGACCTCCTCGCCGATCCGGCGCGGCCGCCGGTCGTCGCGCGTGAGCTCACGGCTCGGGTCTGCTGGATGTCCGAGCGGCCTGTCTCAGACCGTTCTCGCGTGCTCGTCAAGCACACGACCCGCACGGTCGCGGCACGCATCGAGGAAATCGTCTCGGTCGTCGACATTCACACACTCGTCGATTCGCCTGCGCCGGGCCGCATGGAGCTGAACGACCTCGGCCTCGTCAGGCTGCGACTCGCCGAGCCGCTTGCGGTCGACCTCTACGCGCTGAACCGCGCGACCGGGGCATTCGTCCTCGTCGACGAGGCGACAAACGACACCGTCGGCGCCGGCATGGTCGTCGATGCGGCGTAGAGCTCTCACCGCGGATCCGTATCGCGACACAAACGTGATCGACTCGCGTGCGCCGCGAACGAACCAGGCGGTGATCGGCACGCTGTCGCTTGTCGCGGTTGCGACCGGCTGGTGGTGGCTCCTGGCGCTGCTTGCCGTGCAGCTCGCCGTCGGGCTCGTCGTGGGCCGCCGGTACTGCCTGCCGTGCCTGCTCTATTTCGAGGTGATCCAGCCTCGCTTCGGTGAAGGCCCGCTCGAGGACTCGCGTCCGCCGCGGGCGGCGAACATGGTGGGCTTCGCGGTGCTGACGGCGGCTGCGGTGGCCTATGCGGCCGGCGCGACGACGCCGGGAGTGGCGCTCGGCCTGCTCGTCGCCGCGCTTGCGCTGCTCGCGGCTGTCACCGGGTTCTGCACGGGTTGCGAGGCGTACAAGCTCGGCTGCCTGCTGCGCGGCAAGCCGTTCGTCTCCTGCCCGATCCCGAGCATCCAGCGATGACCTGGCAGTTCTCGCTCGGCGGTCTCCTGATCGGAGTCCTCGTCGGCATGACCGGCATGGGCGGCGGCAGCCTGATGACGCCGATGTTGATCCTGGTCTTCGGCTTCAACCCGAAGACCGCGGTCGGCACCGACATCCTTCACGGCGCCGTCTTCAAGTCGTTCGGCGCCGTGCGTCACCGCCAGCTCGGGAACGTGCACGTGCCGCTTGCACTCTGGATGCTCGTCGGCTCCGCACCGCTCTCGCTGGTCGGCGTTCAGATCGCGAGCTCCTTCTCCGACTCGACGCAGTCCGCAATGGGCCAGGTGGTCGGCGGCGCGCTGATCGCGGGCGGGATCGGCTTTGCGATCAAGACATTCCTACGCGGACACGCGAGCGACGCGGAGCTCGTTCTCACCGCGCGTCAGAAGGCGAGCGCGATCGCGATCGGTGCGAGCTGCGGCTTCGTGGTCGGGCTGACCTCCGTCGGCTCCGGCACGTTCTTCGGGCTCGCGATGCTCATCCTCTATCCGCTCACAGCCCCGCGGATCGTCGGCACGGACATGCTGCACGCCGCGTTGCTGCTGTGGGTCGCAGGAGCCGGGCATCTGCTGCACGGGAACGTCGATCTCCATGCCATGGCGTGGCTGCTCGTCGGATCGATCCCGGGTGTCCTCGTCGGCTCGCAACTCTCGCTGCGCGTGCCGGAGCATGCGCTGCGTGTGATGTTCGCGTTCGTCCTGATCCTGTCCGGGATCAAGCTCCTGAAGGTTCCGGCGGCCGACACGATCGTGGAGGTGGGCGCCGCGCTGGGCGTTGCGGCGCTGATCGTCTGGTCGACGATGCTTCTACGCCAGCGGCGACTGCTCTCGCAAACCACCGTTTAACATCTAGAGGCTTGATGCGTATTTGTGGGCGTACGCGGCTGGCGCACCTGACGCGGCGCGTCTGTGCCGCGTCGGTCTCGCCCGTAGCCACCGCTACGGGCTTCACCCGCCACGTCCCAGCCGCTTGGTCAGGCGCATCCCCGCGCACACCCCAATACGCATCAAACCTCTAGGCGTGGCCCGGTTCCTGCCGACGGCGCTCGTGGTCATCCTGCTCGCCGCCACTGCTGGTGCGTTCGCGCTCACGGAGCGCGCAAAGCTCGAGCGGTCGCCGATCTACGCGCCGCTGATCACGCCGACGTTCTCACCCGACGGCAAGGTCAAGCCGGTCGCGAACATCGACTTCCGGATTCGGCCGCGTGAGCGCATCGACGTCTGGATGGAGGACACGCACGGGCACAAGGTGATCGCGCTCGCGACACATCGGAACGTCGCACCACGCGCTGCGGTCGATCTCGTGTGGGACGGCCTCACGCCCGCGGGCATCCAGGTGCCGGACGGCGTGTACCACCCCGTCGTGAAGCTGATCGACTCGCACCGCACGATCGCACTCCCGAGCGACGTTCGGCTCGACACACGGGCGCCGTCGATTGCCTTGAAGCACCCCCAGTACCCGATCGTCTCGCCGGACGGCGACGGGCACGCCGACGTCTTCCGGATCCCGTACACGCTGAGTGAGCCGGCGCACGCCATCCTCCTGCTGCGCGGACAGCAGATCGAGTTCACGCGGACGCAGAAGACGACCGGCGAGCTCGTCTGGGCGGGGAAGAAGCCGAAGACGGGCAAGTCGCTTCCCCCTGGACGGTACGTGCTCGGCGTCGCAGCCCAAGACGTTGCCGGCAACCGCTCCAAGGGCTACCCGTTCGCGATCGTGCAGATCCGGTACGTGACGCTCGCGCGATCGCGCATCGTTGCTCGCGCCGGCGGCCGGTTCGCGCTTCGCGTCTCGACCGACGCGCCCACCGTCCAGTGGACGCTGCACGGACGCTCGGGCACCGAGCCTCGCGGAACGCTCCACTTCCGAGCACCGAGGCGGCGAGGGGTCTACCACCTCTACGTCACGGTCCGCTCGCACACCGCGGCCTGCACCGTCGTCGTCGCATGAACGCGCACGTGGCACAGGCAGCGGGAGCGGTTGCCGGCGTCGGCCTCGCTCTCTTGATCGTCGCGCCGCGGCGCGAGCTCCGGATCGCGGGACTTGCGGCGTGGGCGGTCGGCTGCCTCGGCCTCGCCGTCTATCTCGCACCGCACGGCCACCACCGGCTGATCGCGGCCGCGGCTGTCGTGGGCGTGCTCGCGGCCGGGCTCGGGGCGTGGCTCATCGTGCGCGTGCCGTGGCTGCTCGCGCTCGCGACGCTCGCGTGCGCGCCGGCGCGGTTCCCGGTGCACGTCGGCTCGACCCAGGCGAACCTCCTGCTGCCGCTCTACGCGGTGGTCGGCATCGCTGCGCTCGCACTCGCCTGGGAGCTCTTCGGCGAAAATGCACGTGCGCGCGAGCTCGGCCCGCTCTCGTGGCCGGTTGCGCTGTTCGTCGGCTGGGACGCGGTGTCGCTGCTCTGGTCGCAGGACGTGCGCGAAGGAGCAATCGAGCTGCTCTTCTTCGTCCTCCCGTTCGCCCTGCTCGCGCTGGCGCTTGCGCGGCTGCCGTGGTCACGTGCGTTCGTCCTCACGCTCTACGTCCAGCTCGCGGCGATGGCGCTCGTGTTCGCAGTGATCGGGATCCTGCAATACGAGACGCGCAACATCTTCTGGAACCCGAAGGTGCGCGTCGACAACGCGTATGCGCCGAGCGGCTGGTTCTACCGCGTCAACTCGGTCTTCTACGACCCGTCGATCTACGGCCGCTTCCTCGTCGTCGCGCTGCTCGCGAGCCTCGCGCTGGTGCTCCGCCGTCGCGGCGACGCGCTCTGGCAGACAGCGATCGTCTTGGTGATCGGGATCACCTGGGCAGGTCTCGTGCCGTCGTTCTCCCAGTCGAGCTTCGTGGCGCTGATCGCAGGGATCGTCGTGGCGGTCGTCGTCGTCTGGGGCCGGGCGAGCCTGCTGCTCGCCGCCGTCGCCGCCGCGCTCTTCGTCGTTGCCGTCGTCGTCTCGCCCGCGATCCGCCACAAGGCGTCGCTCTCGCACGTGACGAGCGGACGATCGACGCTCGTCTCGAAGGGGATCCACCTCGCCGTCCATCACCCGGTGGCCGGCGTCGGAGTCGGCGGCTTTCGCCGCGCCTACGCGAGCCTGGCGCACTTGCGCGGCAAGGAGCCGAAGGCGGCGGCGTCCCACACGACACCGGTCACCGTCGCGGCGGAGACAGGCGTTCCCGGGCTCCTGCTCTTCGCCTGGCTCGTGCTCGCGGCGCTGCGAGTGGCGTTCACGCGGCTCGGCGAAGGCTTCGAGGGCGCCGCACGTCTCGCGTTCGGTTTAGCCTTGGTCGCGATCCTCGTGCACTGCGTCTTCTACAACGCCCTCTTCGAAGACCCCACCTTCTGGGGCCTGCTCGCGCTCGTCGTCGTGGCAGGGCGTGCGGTGAAGGCGCCGGCATGATCGAGGGAATCGAGCGCGCCCTCGTTCTCGCCCCGCACACCGACGACGGGGAGTTCGGCTGCGGCGGGACCATGGCGCGGCTCGTCGACAACGGCGCCGAGGTGCGCTACGTCGCCTTCTCGATCGCGACGCGGTCGCTGCCGGAGGGCTTCGCGCCCGACACGCTCGCGCGCGAGGTGCGAGAGGCGACGGCCGAGCTCGGGATCGCGCCCGAGCGACTCACCGTTCACGACTTTGACGTGCGGACGTTCCCCGACCACCGTCAGGAGATCCTCGAGCTGCTGATCGAGATCTGGAACGACTGGCGCCCCGACTGCGTCTTCCAGCCGTCGCTGCACGACGTCCACCAGGATCATCAGACGATCGCGAGCGAGGGCCTGCGCGCGTTCAAGCGCACCACGATCCTCGGCTACGAGATCCCGTGGAACAACTTCGACTTCAGCTACCAGGCCTACTTCGCGCTCGAGCATTCGCACGTCGAGCGGAAAGTGGCGGCACTCGAGCACTACGCGTCGCAGCAGCACCGCCGCTACGCGAACGCCGAGTACGTCTGGAACGTCGCGCGCACCCATGGCACCAACGTGAACCGCGAATACGCCGAGGTGTTCCAGGTCTACCGCGTCGTCGCGTGACGACGACCGCAAGTTGACAACGAGCGCTTATCTCTCGTATAAGAGCAGGCGCAGTTTTCGACCTGTTGACGACGAGGGGGAACCGTGTCAATCACCGACGAGCTCTTGAGCCGTGCTCGCGCCTACGCGAGCTCATTCACGAAGGGGTCGCTCTCGCTCCCGCCTGCCAAGCAGGTCGCGGTCGTGGCGTGCATGGACGCTCGCCTGAACGTTTACGGCCTGCTCGGGCTCGAGGAGGGGGACGCGCATGTGATCCGGAACGCGGGCGGCGTCGTCACCGACGCCGAGATTCGGAGTCTCGCGATCTCGCAGCGTCTGCTCGGCACGCGGGAGATCGTCCTCATCCACCACACCGATTGCGGGATGCTCACGTTCACCGACGACGAGTTCAAGCGGCAGGTGCAGGAGGACACGGGCATCAAGCCGGAGTGGGCGGTCGAGACGTTCACCGACCTCGAGGAGGACGTCCGACAGTCGATCGCGCGCATCAAGGCGAGCCCGTTCATTCCGCACAAGGAGAGCGTGAGGGGCTTCGTCTACGACGTCTCGACGGGCGAGCTCCGCGAGGTCACCTGACCGCGCCTCGGCGCGCCTCGATCGAGTGAACTTGTGCCGACCCCCGCGGACGGGGGAGGCGGTTGCCTGGTCGCGCAACGAAGGATGGGGGAATGAAGCGGCCACTTTCCCTTGTCGCGGCGTTGATCGCCGCGCTCTTCGTCGTGCTGCCGGCGTCCGCCGGTCATGCACCCCACGTTCGGGCCTTCAAAGGCTCGATCACCGCCCTGAGCTCGGACGGTGTCGTCGTCGCCGGCGCACACGGTGGCTCCGCCGCGTGCGCGCTCGGAAGCCACTCCCCCTCGACGAGCGGCTACTCCGTCGGCGACCGCGTCCAGATGCTCTGCGTGCGCAGCCATCACCAGCTCGTACTAGCTCGCATCAAGCACCTGCACTCCGCGGGCACGACGGCAACCGGGTCCGCCGACTCGGCGCCGACGCTGTTCGGCGGAGCGATCACGTCGCTCACCGACACCCAAATCTCGCTCCATGACGGAAACCGGGACTTCACCTGCACGCTCGGGCCAACCTCACCGTCGACCTCGGGCTACACGGTCGGGCAGCACGTCAAGGTCGCGTGCGCCGATGGGAACCTGGTCGCGATCGCGCCGATCGGCCCCGGCGACCTCGGCCGCTATTTCGTCGGCACGGTGACGACGATCAGCGACACGTCGTTGACGATTCAGACCGAGCACGGCGCTGTCACCTGCACGATCGGCGCGGGATCGCCGAGCGTGACGTCACTCCAGGTCGGCGAGAAGATCGGCATGGGCTGCAAGGCCTCGACGATGCAGCTCGTCCTGCTTCGGCCGGTGACCGGCGACGACGGCGGCTCAGGCGCAGGCTCGAGCTCACCTCCGCCTCCCCCTCCGCCGACGACGACTCCGCCGACGAACGAGACCGGCGGCCAGGGGCCGATCGCGACGCTCACCGACGGCTCGATCAGCGTCACGACCGACGGCGGCACGGTCACCTGCGCGATCGGGTCGTCTTCGCCGGACACGAGCGGCTTCCAGGTCGGTGACCACGTGCGTATCTCCTGCCTCGACGGCGTCCTGCACGAAATCGCCGCCGTCGACGGCGGGCTCTAGCCGAACGGTGCTGCGCCTCCCGCCTGTCCGGCGGGAGGCGCGTACCGCAACTCCGCAGGGAGCGGGCGCGCGTGCACGACGACGAGCGTCTTCGTCGGCCGTGTCAGCGCGACGTACAGCGCGCGTAGCTCGATCAGCGCCGGCTCCACGACGACCACGTGGTCGAACTCGAGACCTTTCGCCTCGCGCGGGGTCAACACCGGCACGAGCTCGTCCGACGGCATGGTCTCGGCGAGCTCCTCGGGCGCGATGATCGCGATCAACCCGTCGGGCGCCTCCGCCGCGGCGCGAAACGCCTCCGCCGACAGTCGGTCGTGGTCGACTCGTCGAACCTGCGGCGGGCCCGCGCCGGTGCGGTAGGAGATCGGCGGCGCGACCTGGGGTGCGATCGTTTCGAGCAGCGGCAGCGCGATCTCCATGATCTCGCGCGGCACGCGATAGGCGTGTCGCAATTCCTCGACGACGGCGCCGTCGTCGGCCCGCACGAACGGGAGAACCTCGTCCCAGCCCGCATAGCGGATTGCGCCCGTGCCCTGGGCCACATCGCCGAGCAGGGTGAGGGCACCGCCGCGCGCGCGCCGCACGATCATTCGCAGCTGCATCGGAGTCAGGTCCTGTGCCTCGTCGACGATCACGTGGCCGAAGGCCTGCGGCGGCGTCTCGAGCACGGCCCGTGCTTCGTCGAGCAACGGGACGTCGGCGTCGGACCAACCGGCGCCTCGTCTGGCGAGGAGTGCCTGCTCGTGCGGTTCGAGGATGCCGTCGGCCGCGGAGGCGAGTGTTGCCCGCGATGTGAAGAGCGAGCGCACGAGCCGGTCGGGCGACACGCTTGGCCAGGCCGCCTTGAGCACGCGGTCGAGGTAGCCCTTCGCTCGCAGAGCCCGCTCCACGTCTTCGAAGCTTCTGATCGCTCCCGCGCCGTGCACGCGGCCGTACTCCTCGTAGAAGCGCCGCAGCAGGTTCATGCGAAAGCGCTCCCGTGCCGCTGCGCCGAGACCGAGCTCGGCGCGTGCGTCCTCGACGAGCTCGCGCACGTCGCGCTCCCGCACCCAGACGAACGAGCCTTCGAGACGGGTCACGAGCTCCTCGGGGTCGGATGCGAGCCGCGACTCGGCGGCGCGCCGCACCACGTCGGCGAGCCGGACGTCGGCCTTCAGCGCCGCCGCGGCGGGCGTGTCGCGAATGTTAGGGACGACGCCGTCGACGAGCTCGCCGACCGCGCGCTGTTCGACGAGGTCTTCGCCGAGGGCCGGCAGCACGTGCGAGACGTACTCCATGAACGTCCGGTTCGGCCCGACGACGAGGACGCCGCGCGCACGGAGACGATCGCGTAGCGAGTAGAGCAGCCACGACGCGCGATGCAGGCCGACGGCTGTCTTGCCCGTGCCCGGGCCGCCCTGGATGACGAGCACGCCGTCCGGGTCGTGCGTGATCAGCCTGTACTGGTCGGCCTGGATCGTCGCGACGATGTCGCGCATGTGCGTGTCACGGTTCCGCTCGAGCTCCTCGAGCAGGAAGTCACCGACCGCGGCTCCGTCGAGAATCGTCCCGTCGAGGGCCTCGTCCGAGAGGTCGATTAGCCGGCGGCCCTCCGTGCGAAAGCGGCGCCGGAGCGTGACGCCGTGCGGGTCCTGCGGCGTCGCCGTATAGAACGCGCGCGCGGCAGGAGCCTGCCAGTTGACGACGAGCTGATGCTGCTCTTCGTCGTGCACCCAACGGCGGCCGATGTACAGCGGCCGCTCCAGTGTCTCGACGTCGAGTCGACCGAAGCAGAGGCCGCGCTCCGCGTCCTCGAACGTCCGCAGCCGTCGCGCGGCCCATGCCTCCATCGCGACTTGAGCGACCTCACCGTCGACGCCGTCCGCAGCGTTCGAGACCGCGGTGCGCATCCGCTCCAGATGCTCGTACGCGTTGTCGACGTAGGCCTGTTCCGCCGCCAGCTCCGGATGGCTCATATCCGCTCCGGCGCCGGCAAAGCCGGCACCTTCGCTCCTTTGACGTCTCCGTCAAGCCTACGACTCATGCCGTCACCGTAACGGGACCTCTGGGTGCTTTCGGGCCGTAGTCCGAGCGTGAACCGCCGAGCCTTCGTCCGCGCGGCCGCCCTCGCGCCGTTCGCGCTCCGCGCCGCGCCGGCGCTCGCCCGCTCTGGCTCGCCACTCGCGTTCGTCACGTGCGACGCGGAGGCTCGGCTCGCGAAGGTCGATCTCGGCTCGCTGCGCGTCGTGGGTCACATTCCGACACTGCCCGACCCGCGCGCGATCGAGACGGTCGGCGCCGTCGCGGTCGTCTGCCACACCGCGGTCGGTGCGCTCTCGGTTGTCGACCGCGACGGCGTTCTGCATGTGGTGCACGGCGTCGAGGAGCCTCGGTACGTGGCGGCGCACCCAGACGGCAGGCATGCGTTCGTCACCGACTCCGGGCGGAGTGGCGTCGTTCTGCTCGACGTCGTCCGCGGGCGCATCCTGGACCGTGTGTCGCTGCCCGGTTGGGCGAGGCACATCACGATCTCTGGAGACGGGCGGCGGATCTGGGCCGGCCTCGGCTCTGCCGCCGCCCAGGTCGCTGCGCTCGCGACCTGGCCGCTACGCCACACGGGGATGCTGACGCCGGGATTTCTCGCGCACGACGTCGGGCACGCGCCGGATGGGCGTCTGTGGATCACGTCGGGAGCGAGCCGGGTGCTCGCGGTCGGTGGTGCAGTCCATCCGGCCGACCTCTCGCCCCAGCACGTCACGTTCGGTGAAGGTCGCGCGTTCGTGACGAGCGGCGACTCGGGAACGTTGCATGTCCAGGCACCCGACGGGAGTGTGCTCTCTCGCACGACCGTCCCGAGCGGCTCGTACAACGTGCAGTACGGCGCGGGCTTCGTGATCACGCCGTCCCTCAATCGAGGCACGCTCGCTGTGCTGAATGGGCGCGGCCGGCCGCTCGGGGTCGTGCAGGTGGCCGGCTCGTGCCACGACGCCTGCCTCCTGGCGGGGTGAGGTTTTACACAAGCCTTACCGCTCGACAGGTGGATCTTCGCCGTCGGTCGGGAAGATGGCGCGGATGGCTCGCTTCGCCCTGCTCGCCGCGACCCTCACGGCTTTGGTCACGGCTCTCGTTCCGTCGTCCGGAAGCGCGGCGGTTCCCTGTCGCGACCGGATCTACAACGACTGGTACAAGGACGGCAAGATCGCGAGCACGTATCCGATCTCGTGCTACCGCGACGCGCTCAAGCACGTGCCGGTCGACGCGCTGACCTATTCCAGTCTCGGCGACGACATCCGCTCGGCGATGCAGGGTGCGCTCGCGCGGGAGCACGGCAAGAAGAACGTTCCGGCGCAGATCGGGAGCGGCGGTGAGGGGTCGATGTCGGCGGCGTCGAACGTGAAGCCGCTCAAGAAGCCCGGCTCGTCGAGCGAAGCGTTCAAGGATCGCGATCCGAAGACCGGCGGCTCATCGACGTCGACTGTTGCAGCGAGCTCGTCGTCGGGATCCGGCGGCGGCCTGCCGACGCCCGTCATCGTGCTCGGTGCCCTCGCCCTCGTGCTGGTCGGTGCCGGCGGCGTCGGTGCCGGCGTGCGTCACTTCCGCCGCCGCGACGCCTAGCTACAGGATCGGCACGAGCCTGCGCAGGCGCGCCCGCTCCGCCGGCAGGTAGAAGCCGCAGAGCGCGAGCGCGAGCGGATAGACGGCGACCAACGCGAGCGACGGGGCGAGCGAAAGATGCGATGCGCGTGCCGCGACGTTCAGCGCAGCAGCGACACCGACTGCGGTGATCACGCGCCGCCACTGGTAGGAGACCGGGTACACGCGTTGGGCGTAGATCGTCATCCCGACGAACAGCACGACATACGCGGCGAGCGTCGAGATCGACGCGCCGACCATCCCCCACCTCGGGATCAGCCAAAAGTTGAGGCCGACGTTCACCGCGGCGCCCACTCCGGTCACGACCCAGTTGAGCTGAGTCTTGCGCGCACGACCGCTGCCGATCGCGAGCACCGTGTACCCGGCATACATCGCGCCGGCGAACGCCAGGAGCGCGACACCCTTCTCGGCGCGGAAGTACGTCGAACTGCCGGTCAGAAGATGCGTCCACCACGGTGCGAGCCCACCGAGGGCGAGAGCGATCCACGACGCAAACGCGAGCAAGTACGTGAGCACGAACGCGTACGCACGCTTTGCCTCGCGTTCGTCCTCGATCGAGTACGCGAACGCCGGCCACGCTGTGCGGAACGCGATCATCACGAAGGTGATCACCGAGGCAATCTTCACGGCGGCCGAGTAGATGCCGACCTCGGTCTTGCCCTTGTACCAAACGACGAACTCGCGATCGATGAAGTTGATCGCCCACAACGCGAGCGCCGACGGAACGAGTGGCATCCCGAAGTGCTGCATGCGACGAAACAGCGTGCGATCGAACTCGAGCCCGAGTTGCTCCGTGCGGTACGCGACGAGCGCGACGTACACCACGAGCGTCCCGGTGAAGTTCCCGACCACGAGCCCGACCGCGCCCCAGTGGAACACCGCCACGAACACGACCATCGCCACCACGGTCACCACCACGTTCGTCACGCTCGCGATCGCAAATGCCGTTGACCGCTCCTCGGCGCGGAAGAGGTTCGTCAACTGTTGATAGTTCGTTTGCGCCCACAAGCCGACCGCGCCGGCGCGCACGAGCCACGGGTCGTGACCGAGGCCGATCGCGTGCCCGATCGGATTGGCGAAGACCACTCCGACGACGAGCCCGAGTGTCGCCATCGCCATGGTGAACCAGAACGAGGTGCGGACGACCGTGAGCTTGCCCGCGTCCTCCTTCTCGTCGAAGTAGAAGCGGAAGAACGCGGAGGCGATCCCGAGTTGGAGGACGATTGCGAGCACCGCCGTCGCCGCGGTCACGATCTCGACGCGGCCGAAAGCTCCCGGCGGCAGGTAGTGCGTGTAGAGCGGGAGGAGGATCGTCGCGAGAATCCGCGAGACGAGGCCGCCGATGCCGTAGATGGCCGAGTGGCGCGCAAGTCGCCGCATCTGGAAGGCGAGACTCATCAGCTCTAGAGCGAACGGTAGACGGCCAGCAGGCGGTCGGTCACCCGGTCGATGTCGTGCACCTGCTCCACGTAGTCACGGCTCGCGGCGCCGATCTCTCGCCGCAGCGACGGTTGCTCGACGAGCGGCCGCAGCGCCTCGGCGAGGGTTTCCTTCGTCGCAGGCACGATCGGGATGCGCACGCCATAGCCGGCGGCGCTCTTCTCGACCACGTCCTGCTTCAGGTAGGTGACGACAGGCTTTCCGAGCGCCATCGACTCGAGGGCGAAGACACCGTGCCAGCCCGCGTTGAGCTGGTCGACGACGATGTCGGCGCGGGCGTAGCGGGCGCGTGCCTCCTCGTGCGGGACGCCTTCGACGATGTCGAGCTCGACGGGCAGCTGCTCGCAGGCTGCAATCACGAACGCTGTGCCTTTCTTCTCGCGGCTCGACGGCGCGTGTACGACGAGCGGGCGCGCAGCGTCGGAGGGTGGCACGGGGTCGAACTCGCTCAGGTCGAGCCCGGGCGGGATCACGTGCGCGTCGGGCACCCAGCGGATCGCGTCGTAGCTGCCAACGATCTCTGCGTCTGCGCGCGCGCCGTATGCGAGCTGCGCGCGGGTCTTGCCGCGGATGTCGGAGCCGAGGTAGTGGAAGACGCTCTTCTTCCGCAACGCATGAAGCAGCGGGAACTGAACCGACTTCGGCAGGAGCGTCAGTCCGAAGTAGAAGTGGAAGACGTCGGTGCGGGGCGCGAGGCGCGCGAACGCGGCGAACTGCTGCGCGAGCTTGACGGGCAGCGGGCCGCGCCGGTCGAGCGACCAGTCGGCCTCGTGGTGGAGCTTCCCGCGCTCGAAGACGACGAGCCGCGCGTCGATCCCCTGGCGCCGCTGTGCGAGCACGTTCTGCCACGGGATGCCGGCGATGTTGACCGGGCAGTGCGTGACCCGTAGGGACGAGTCCAGGGACTGTCCCTGGTCGTGGCTCATCGAGACGCGTCGAACTCGAGCTGGTCGAAGTAGCGCAGCGCGCTCCGGCCTGGACGCACACGCGCGGCGTACGGCCTGAGCTCGTCATCGGAGATCTCGCCGAGCGCACGCTTCACGCCCAGGTACGGCAGATTCAGGTCGTCCTGGTAGACGATCGTCGAGATCCGCGGGTTGATCTCGATCACGTAGTCGCCGACGAGCTGAATATTGAAGAAGTGCTCGATCCCGAGCTCGGCGACGATCAACCCAGCGAGGCGCATCAACTCCGGGTCGTCGAGCGTCTCGAAGTACATCGCGAGCCCGGCGCGCATTGCCTCGCGCGTCTTCGGATGCCCCAACACGATCTCCCGCCCGTTGCCGATCCCGTCCACGGTTCGCTCGCCACCCGTTGCAAGCTCCATGACGAGCAGGTCCGGGCCGCCCTCCGCGGGCAGAAGCTCGACCGCCTCTTCGAGGCGCATCGCGACCGAGCCGGGCCGCTCGTGGAGCAGTTGGTGCGCGCGGTCGACCGTCGGGTCGAGAATGCGAAAGCCGCGCGAGCCCGACGAGAACACCGGCTTGAAGCACACCGGCCGATCCGGGTAGCCGAGGTCCGCAGCTGCCGCCGCGACCTCACGAGCGCCGTTCACGCGCCGGAACGCCGGCGCAGGCACGCCGAGGCGATGCAGGAGCTCATAGCTCTCGGCCTTGTCGTTCGAGCGCCGGATTGCGTCCGGGCTCGACACGAGCACCGGCATCGGGAACCGCTCGACATGCTCTGCGAGCCCTTCGAGGTCGAACGACGACTGCGGCAGGATCGCGTCGACGCGCTCGCGCGTCGCAACGTCCAGCATCGCGTCGGCGAATGCAGGATCGGCGCCGGCCGGAACGAGATGGAACGCGTCGCACAGATGCCGGCCGACGGAGCGCTCGCTCATGTCGGTGCCGACGAGCCGAACCTCGCGCTCCCCGTTCGCACGTAGCGCGTGCAGGAGTGCGGCAGTCCCCGGTGCTCCCGAAGCGGTGACCATGACGGTGATCGGCTTCACGCGTTGACCGTAGCGAGTCGGGCGAACGCTGTCGGCGGCGGACCGGCCGCGAGCCACTCGGTGATCGCTGTTGCGCACTCGCCGGGACTCGCGATCGACGTATCTACCTCGACGTCGTACTCGAAGCGATGCACCGCCTCGTCCCAGCCTTCCACCGTGGCAACGTCAGTCGCGTACCCACCGCTGAGCGCCCGTCGTTCGATCGCAACGCTCGTCGAGCATCGGACGCCGACGAACAGCACAGGCAGCCCGGCAAGGCGTCGCGCCCCGTCCGACGCTGCCACTGGGTCATGCAGACCGACATCCGCGACGACATCGAGACCGAGCCGCGCGTGCGCCGCGATCGATTCCCAGAGTGCCGACCAGAGCACCGGTACAAACGGCGCCGCGGGATGGGACGTCTCGCCCGGACGGAGCCCGATGCCCGGCTGCGCCGCCGGCGGCGTGGTTCGACGCGAAACGTCGACGCCGAGGTTCACCCACACGCCGTCGGCGCTCTCCTGAATCGCGGCGGCGATCGACGACTTTCCCGCCCGCGGTGTGCCGTTCAGGACGACGATCACGAAAGGTCGATGCGGTCGGCGCGCAGATGCTCGAAGCGCGCCGCTCGGTCGGCGTCGAGCATCGACTCCATCGTCTCGCGCATCGTCGCGCCGTCGAACACCCAGATCTCCGGATGCGTGAGGAGCTGCAGCCACTCGAAGCGCCGCTCGCGGAGATCGTCGTGCGGGCAGCCGTTCCGCCAGTGCTGGTTCGAGTCCGAGCGGTAGTGCTCACGATCGAAGAACGGCGCCTCCATCACATTTACTGCTCCATCGATCGGCTGCTCCATGTAGTTCGGCTCCGGGTTGTGCCACGCGACGACCGCGTCGAAGCGGTCGTCGAGATCGACGTGCGGCCAGACGGCGTGATGGGCGATCCGATGCCCGAGCTCGCGCAACCGTGCGATCGCGCGCTCGCCGTCGGCTGACGCCAGGTTGTAGAAGACAGAGCGCGTCATCAGGAACCAGGTCGACCACGCGCCTTCATCGGCCTCGACTTCCGCCATCGCGAGCGCCCCTTCAAGCGACAGGTCGACGTCGTGGCGCAGGATCAGGTCGCCCGGCTGCGGCGCTCGGTCGAAGCCTGCGAACCGATAGCCGCCGTCCTTCGCTGCGCGCAGCAGCTCGCGGTAGTGCGCGAGCGAGAAGTCGCAGGTCATCGACGCGCCAGTATCCACTGGAAAGACACGGGCCCCTCCGGCTCCTCGATCGTGACCACTTCGTCGCGGACGACTTGGAGTCGTGCCGTTTCGACGATTCGCGTGTTCTTCTCGGGCAGATAGCTCGAGAAGAACATCGGCACGCCGAGCCAATCGCCACGCCAGTCGGGAAGGTCGGTGCAGCCGAGCGCCACGAGCACGTGTCCGTCCGGGCGAAGCCACGTGCGTATTCGTGAGAACAAACCTGCGAGCAGCTCGCGCGGAACGTGGTTGAAGACGTAGAACGATGCGACCGCACCAAGCGACTCCGGTTCGAACTCGATCGAGAGCAGGTCGGCACACACGAACTCGGCGCCGGGCACCGCCTTGCGTGCGCGACGCAACTGCGCTTCCGACAAGTCGACGCCGGTCAATTGGTACCGGCGCGCGAGCTCGCGTGTCTCGACGGTTCCATTGCCGCAGCCGAGTTCGACGACCCGAGATCCGTCTGGCGTGCGGCGCGTCAGCTCGTCGAGCCATTCGAGCCGCGGGTCGCTCTTGACCTGCGCCCTGAACGCCTCCCAGGCGTCGGGCATCGCGTCATACCCGTCGGCCACAAGCTGCGCGCGCGGATCCGTCACTCGACCTCCACGTCGAGCAGTGTCGCAGCGGCCTCCGCGCGTTCGAGTGCTTCGAGATTCGTGTCGCCGGTGGCGATCACGTAGCCGCGCCGGTCGCCGTCGAGCCGCACCGGCCTGATCGTCTCGCCGAGCTGCAGATACACGTCGGCCTGCACGACTCCCGGGAACGCGAGCACCTTGTCGAGCGGCCCGATCCGCTTCACCGTTCCCGTCGGCAACGGCCCCGGCTCGGCAGTGAAGAAGCGAATCGCGAGCGGCTGCGCGAACCGCGGATGCACGAGTTCGTCCGGGAGCTCGTCGCCGAGCGCGAGCTTGATCTGCACGTCGACGAGGTCGACGCCGACGGCGTGGCGGACGAGGTCGGCCATCTGCCCACCGGGGATCCGCGCGGCGCACTCGACGACGATCACGCGACCGTCGTGCGCCGCGATCAGTTGCGGGAACGCGATCCCGTTCCGCAGTCCGAGCGCATGCACCGTGTGGGCAGCGATCCGCTCGGCCTCGGACAGCTGCTCGGGCGGGATCGTCGGCGGATAGACGTGGATCCAGCCGACGCCGAAGCCGACCCCGGGCGGACGCATTCGGTCCGAGAGCGTCAGCAGGTGCGGCTCACCGCGACGCGCGATCACGATCCCGTTCAGCTCGACCCCGTCGACGAACTCCTCGAGGATCGCCTCGCCACTCGGCGACGCGACGAGCGCCTCGTGCAGATGGCGGTCGACGTCGTCGAGCGACTCGACGCGAAAGACGCCGCGCTGCCCGCCCGAGTCGGCCGGCTTGAGCACCGCCGGAAACTCGACCTCGTCCGCCGCCCGGCGCGTCTCGGACAGGTTGCGCACCGCCGCGAAGCGAGGCTGCGGCACGCCGGCATCTGCGAGGCGCCGGCGCATCGCGACCTTGTGCGTCATCAGGTGCGCTGTCTCCGTGCCGATCCCCGGCAGCCCGCGCGCCTCGGCGACGGCGGCCACGACCGGAACCGCACGATCCGCGCTCACGGTGAGGACGCCGTCGATGCGCAGGCGCTTCGTCGCTTTCAGAACCGCGTCGACGTCCGCGAAGTCGACCACCTTGGCGATGTCGGCCTCTGCAAGCCCGAGGGCGTCGGCGTTGCGGTCGACGGCGGCAACGCGGAGGCCCATCTGCTTCGCCTGGAGGATCGCGCGGCGCTGATGGCGGCCGGCGCCGACGAAGAGGACGGTTCTCACGGGAGAGAAGATGCTACTTCGGCGCGAGCGCGGACTGCAGGAGCTCGATCGTGCCGTCGACGTCGATCGGGGAGCCGAACCGGGCCGCTTGCTGCACGGCCAAGCCGTCGAAGACGATCCCGAGGAAGCGACCGACCGTGTCGAGCGACAGATCGCTGCGAATGCGGCCGGCTGCCCGCAGTGCCGAGTACCGCTCCTCGAGCCGCTGCTGTGCATCCGGGTTCAACGACTGCCAGCGCTCGCGAAGCTCGGGATCAGTGCGGAGCATCCGCGAGACCTCGAGGTACGCACCGAGCCACTCGGGGTCGTCCTCGACGATGTGCCTGACGACCGCCTCGTGCCCGCCCTCGAGCCACAGCTCGAGGATCCGGTGCTGATCCTCCTGCGCGAGGGCGACGAAGAGGTCGAGCTTCGTCGGGAAGTAGCTGAAGATCGCGCCGCGGGAGAGCCCGATCTCCTGTTCGAGCACCTCGACCGTTGCACCGTGGTAGCCGTGCGCCGCGAACGCGCGCCGGGCCCCGGCGGCGATCTGGCGGCGACGCTCCGCGCGGTGGGCTTCGGTGACCTTCGGCACGCTCTCACTTTACAAAAACGGACAGACGTACTATTTTATCGGGCGAATGAGGAACCGCACCCTCACGGCACTGCTCGTCGCCGAGCTCGTCTCGACTTCCGGCAGCGCGATGACATTCCTCGCGCTCCCCTGGTTCGTGCTCGTGACGACCGGCTCGGCGTCGCGGATGAGCGTCGTTCTGGCGGCCGAGATCCTGCCGATGGCGCTCTTCGGGATCCCGAGTGGCTCGGTCGTCGCGCGCTACGGCTCGCGCACGACGATGCTCTTCTCGGATCTGTTCCGTGCGCCGCTGATCGCCCTCATTCCGATCCTCCACTGGACCGGCCATCTCGACTTCGCCGGGCTGGTCGCGATCGTTTTCGTCTTCGGCGTCTTCACCGCGCCGTATCTCACCTCTCAGCGGACGATCATCCCTGAGCTCTTTGCCGACGACGAGACGGCCGTCGCCAAGGCATCGGGTCTGCTCGGCGGCGCCGGACAACTGCCGCTCGTCATCGGCCCCGCTCTGGCCGGCCTCCTGATCTCGTGGTTCGGGACACCGCCGCTCCTGATCGTCGACGCGGTGACGTTCCTCTTCGCGTTCGTCGTCGTGCTCGGGCTCGTTCGGGCGGGCAAGCCTGTCGCGCCCGACGAGGACAGCAAAGGGGTGCTGGCGGGCGTCCGTTACCTGGCGCGCGACAAGCTGCTCGGGCCGATGACGCTCACGTTCATCGTTCTCGACGGCGCCGGCAATGCGCTCACCGTCGCAGTTCCGTTGCTTGCGTTCTCGCGCTACCACCGCGACCCGCACATCGCCGGCTGGATCTTCACCGGCTTCGGGATCGGGGCGGTGATCGGCTCGGTGCTCGTCATGAAGCTGCTCGACTTGGTGAAGCCACTCACACTTGCGTGCGCGGCGATGGCCCTCGTCACGTTGCCGCTCTGGGTGATCGCCTTCGACGTGCCGTGGCTCGTCGTCTGCGGCGCGGTTGCGGTCACGGGCGTGCTCGTGCCGTTCGTGAACGCGCCGCTGATGGGCATCCTCTCGACGCGACCGCCGCTCTCGCTGCGCCAGAAGGTGATGACCGCAGTGATGACGGCGAGCGGTGTCGGGGCGCCGCTCGGCCGGCTCGTCGTCGGCCCCCTCTACGGGTGGGACGGCAACAAGGCCGTGTGGCTCGCGCTCGCCGGCGGAATGAGCCTCGGCGCCGCGCTCTTTCTCGCGGCGGCGCTGCGGCCGTCAGCCCGTGACGCGGCGGATGTCGTCACGGTAACGCCGGTCGCGTAACGCGAGCCGCACACGCTCTCCCACCGTGCGCGGGTGCAACTCGGCGCACAGCACAGCGGATGCACCCGGCCCGCGAGTGCCGTAGCGCAGCCCCGGTGTGAGCGCGGGAACCGACCGCCAACCGTCGGCCCCGAGCTCGTAGAGCTCGTCCTCGAAGACGAGGAAGCCCGCCGCCTCGAATCTGCGTACCCATTCCGCGGGCGGCAGGATGGCCTGCTCGGGCAGCAGCTCTTCGTCGCCCGTCGGGACGGTCACGAGCACGCGCGTTGCAACCCGGTGCAGCTCGCGGAGCGCGGCGTCGAGCGTGTCGCCCTCCTCCGTGTCGAGCCCGTACTGCGTGTTGTCGCGGCCGACGTGCTCGAGCGTCGAAATCGCGACCGCAACATCGAACGCGCCGTCGGCGAAGGGCAGCTTCCGGAGGTCTGCCTGGACGCTTTCGATGCCCGGAACGTCAACGCGAACGAGATCGACGCCCGTCACGTTCCCGAGCGCGCCGAGTGCATCGAGGTAGACCGGCTCGGCGAACGCATAGCCGACGTCGAGCACGCGGTCCCCGGCCTGGATGCGCGCGAGGCACCACGGGATCTCGACGGGACGCTCGTCGACGCCCGGCGGCGCCTCGATGTCCCGTGGTCGCTCGCCGTCCTTTCGCTGCGCGCCGGCCCACGCGACGGCATCCTCGAGGCGTTGCAAATGCTTGAACTCGTTGGACGTCGCGAGTTCCTGGAGAAGTGAGGCGTAGGACATGCCGGCCTCGAGCCGCTCCTCGGTCGCTCGCAGTTCCTCGGGCTCGATCGGGCGGCGCAGCACGAACTGCCAGAGCTCGGAGAGGTCGCGCTGCACGTGCCCAGGCTAACCTTGCCGGGATGCTCGAGGGCAAGCGGATCTTCATCACCGGCGGTGCCGGCTTCATCGGCACGACGCTCGCGCGCGAGCTCGTCCACCGGAACGAGGTGATCGCGTACGACAACCTCCACCGGGACGCGCTCTCCGGCACCGATCTCGGCGACCATCCGAGCTACACGCTGATCCAGGGCGACGTTCTCGATCTCGACGGGTTGAGGACAGCCGCGGCGGGTGCGACGCACTTCGTCCATTGCGCCGCGATCGCCGGCGTCGACACGGTGCTGCAAAGCCCCGTGCGTGTGATGCGCGTGAACGTGATCGGCACCTACAACGCACTCGAGGCCGCGCTCACGACGCTCGACACGATCGAGCGGTTCGTCGACTTCTCGACGAGCGAGGTGTTCGGCACGCATGCGTTTCGTGTCGAGGAGGGCCAGGTGTCGACGATCGGCTCGGTGGGCGAGGCACGCTGGACGTACGCCGTCTCGAAGCTCGCCGGCGAGCACATGGCGCACGCCTACCACGATGAGCTCGGCCTGCCCGCCGTCACCGTGCACCCGTTCAACGTCTACGGCCCGGGCCAGATCGGCGGGGGCGCGATTCGCGCCTTCATCGAGAACGCGATCGCCGATCGCGACCTGACGGTGCGTGGGGACGGCTCGCAGATTCGGGCGTGGACGTACGTCACCGACATGGTGAGCGGCGTCCTCGCTTGCCTCGAGTCTCCCGCTGCGGTCGGGCAGGCGTTCAACATCGGCAATCCTCGCTCGACGGTCACGGTGTACGACCTCGCGCAACGCATCAAGCGCATCTCGGGCACGAGCGGTGAGATCGTCTTCGCACCGCTCGACTACGTCGACGTCGAGTTGCGCATCCCGAACGTCGAGAAGGCGCGCTCCGTGCTCGGGTGGGAGCCGGTGGTCGAGCTCGACGACGGCCTCGAGAAGACGATCGCGTGGTACAGGGCGAGAACGCTCGTATCCGGCTAGGCCTGCCCGACGTCGGCCAGGCCGAGCTCGCCGAGATCGCGGAGGTCTTCGAGACCGGCATGCTCACGATGGGCGCGAAGGTCGACGAGCTCGAAGCCGAGCTCGCACGCCTCTGCGAAGTCGAGCACGCTCTGGTCGTGACGTCGGGCACCGCGGCGCTGCACCTGGCGGTGCTCGCGCTCGAGCTCGAGCCCGGCGACGAGGTGCTCGTGCCCGCATACACGTTCCCGGCGACAGCGAATGTCGTCGCGCTCGCAGGTCTGCGCCCAGTGCTCGTCGACGTCGACCCGGAGACGATGAACGTCGATCCGACCCAGATCGACGTCGGCCCGCGCACGCGCGCCCTGCTCGGCGTACATCTCTTCGGCCGTCCGCTGCGGGTACACGAGCTGCCGGCCGACGTGCCGTTCCTCGAGGACGCCGCGGGCGCGCTCGGCGCGCGCTATCGCGGCCGAGCGTGCGGCGGGCTCGGGATCGCCGGGTGTCTGAGTTTTCACCCGCGCAAGATCGTCACGACGGGCGAGGGCGGGGCCGTCACGACCTCCGACGACGGCTTCGCGGATCGGGTGCGGCAGATGCGCAACCACGGCTGGAAGTCGCTGGTCCCGCCCGACATGCCCGGGCCCGGCCTCAACTACCGGCTCTCCGACATCCTGTGCGCCGTCGGCCTCCCGCAGGCGCGCCGGCTCGGCGAGTTGCTCGCGGCGCGGACGCGGATCGCGGCTGGGTACGCGGAGCGGCTCGCGCACCTGCCGGTGCTGCTTCCGCGCGCGGACGACGGCGACATCCACGGCTGGCAGGCGTACGTGATCCAGGTCGACGACCGGGATCGAGTCCTCACCGAGCTGCGCGCGCAAGGGATCGAGGCTCAGATCGGCACGTACGCCCTACAGCTTCTCGGTGCCTACCGCGACCAGGGCGAGTTCCCGGGCGCTCGGGGCGTCTTCGAGCGGGCACTCGCCCTGCCGTTCCACACCCGCCTCTCCGACGGCGATCTCGACCGGGTGGCCGAGGCTCTTGACAGACTAGTGAGTAGTCACTAACCTACAGCGCATGGTTGCAGCAACGGAGCGGAAGACGAAGGAAGTGCGTCGCGAGGAGATCCTCGACGCGGCCCTCGAGGTGTTCGCCGAGCGCGGGCTCCACGGGGCCTCGACCGAGGAGATCGCCCGCCGGGTAGGGATTTCGCAGCCCTACGTGTTCCGGCTCTTCGGGACGAAGAAGGAGCTCTACAAGACCGTCGTCGCCCGCTGCTTCCGCGAGACGCTCGAGCGGTTCCAACGCGCGGCCGAGGGCAAGCGGGGCGAGGAGGCCCTACACGCGATCGGCGAGGCGTACGGGCAGCTGCTCGAGTCGGACCGCACCTACCTGCGCGGCCAGATGCAGGCCTATGCCGCCTGCGACGACCCCGAGATCTGCGCCGTCGTCCAGGCCGGCTACGGCGATCTCGTCACCTATGTGGAGCGCGTCTCCGGGGTGGACGAGGCGACGATTGCCGGCTTCTTCGCCAAGGGCATGCTGATGAACGTGCTCTCGTCGATGGAGCTCCAGAATCCAACCGAGCCGTGGGCGGTCAGGCTGCTCGCGGGCTGCAAGCAACCCGACTAGAGCCCTCTCTTTTTTCGCACGGAGGTAAGTGATGAGTCACAAACAGCACATAGACAGTCGCACCTGGTGGACGTTCGCGATCACCTCGCTCGCACTCTTCATGGTGACGCTCGACAACCTGGTCGTCACGACCGCGATTCCGGTCATCCGCCGCGACCTCCATGCGGGCATCAGCGGGCTCGAATGGACAGTGAACGCCTACACGCTGACCTTCGCCGTCCTGCTCCTCACGGGCGCAGCGCTCGGCGACCGCTTCGGCCGGCGCCGACTGTTCGCGATCGGGATCACGATCTTCACGGCTGCCTCGGCAGCGGCTGCGCTCGCACCCACGATCGGCGTTCTCGACGCCGCGCGCGCGGTGCAGGGGCTCGGCGGCGCGATCGTCATGCCGCTCACGCTCACGATCCTGTCGTCCGCCGTGCCGGCGGAGCGCCGTGGCGTCTTTCTCGGCGCCTGGGGCGGCATCAGCGGCCTCGCAGTCGCGTTCGGCCCGCTCGTCGGCGGCGCGGTCGTCGACGGCATCTCGTGGCACTGGGTCTTCTGGCTGAACGTGCCGGTCGGCCTCGTGTTGCTGCCGCTCGCGCTGCTCCGGCTCGAGGAGTCGAAGGGTGCGTTCGGCCGCGTCGACCTCCGCGGGCTCGTGCTCGCGAGCGCGGGGCTGTTCGGTCTCGTCTGGGGCCTCATCCGCGGCAACTCCGTGGGCTGGGGCTCGCCTGAAATCGTCGGTGCACTTGTCGCCGGCGCGATCGTGACGGCGCTCTTCGTCGCGTGGGAGCTGCGCGCCGAGCATCCGATGCTGCCGATGCGCTTCTTCCGCAACCGCGCGTTCGCGCTCGCGAACGTTGCCTCGATGTTGATGAGCTTCGGGATGTTCGGGTCGATCTTCCTGCTCGCCCAGTTCTTCCAGACCGTCCAGGGGTACTCACCGCTCGGCTCCGGTCTCCGGATCCTGCCGTGGACGGCGATGCCGATGGTCGTGGCGCCGATCGCCGGCGCGCTGTCGGATCGCATCCCGGCATCGCGGATCATCGGCACCGGCCTCGCGCTCCAGGCCGTCGGGCTCGCGTGGATCGCGGCCGTGTCGACACCGACGACGCCGTACATCGACCTCGTGTTGCCGTTCGCCATCTCCGGGATGGGAATGGGGATGTTCTTCGCGCCGATCGCGAACGTGATCCTGGGCGCGGTGCGCACCCTCGAGGAGGGGCAGGCGTCCGGCGCCAACAACGCGGTCCGCGAACTGGGCGGCGTGTTCGGCGTCGCGATCCTCGCGTCGGTGTTCTCGCACTACGGCGGCTACACGAGCGGCACGTCGTTCGTGAACGGCATGGATCCTGCCGTGTGGATCGGCGCCGGTGTCGTCGCCATCGGCTCGGTCGCCGCGTTCGCGATCAAGCGCCAGCCGAAGCGCGCCGAGGCGGTCGAGCACCTCGATCCCGCGCTCGAGGCTGCCGCCTGAAAGAGCGGCTACGCCTGCGGCTCGTCGAGCCGCAGGCGTGTCGCCGCGAGGAGCGCCGCGCCTGCCACGCCGGCGAGCACACCGAACGAGACGCGCAGCGATGTCGCCTGCGCGATCCCGCCGACGAGCGGCGGGCCGACGAGCAGCCCGACGTAGCCGAGCGTGGTCACCGTCGCGACGGCGGACGCCGACTTGCGCCCCGCGGCCCCGAAGACGATCGGCGCGTTCAGCGACACGCCGAGCCCGCCGAGCACGAACCCGGCGAGCGCGATCGGTGCGCTTGGCGCGACCGCGGCGACGATGCAGCCCGTCGCTGCGACCGCGGCCCCGCCGACGAGTAGCACCCGGTCGGAGAGGCGGGTGGCCTGGCCGAAGAAGCGTCCCGCCGCCATCGACGCGCCGTAAACGCCGGGCCCGAGCCCGCTCACTGCGGGCTCCGCGTGCAGCTGCCGCTCGAGAAAGAGTGCGCTCCAGCTCTCGATCCCGCCCTCGACGACGAACGCAGCAGCGCCGATCAGCCCGATGAAGACGAGTACGCGTGCGAAGTCGAGCCCCTTCGACTCGGCGACCGAAAGCGGCGCGTTGTCGGTCGCCGTCCAGAAGCCGACGAGCACGATCACGCCCGAGACGACGAGCAGGATCGGCTCGCGGCCTGAGCCCGCGCCGCGCGCCAGTCCCGCGCCGACCGCGCCGAGCAGCACCCCGACCGAATACAGGCCGTGCGCGAGCGGCATGAGGCGCTCTCCGCTCTCCGACTCGATGCGTGCGGCGCTCGCGTTCATCGACACGTCGAGTGCTCCCGTTGCGGCACCGGTGATCGCGAGGGTGAGGATCAAGACGGGCAGCGAGGTGGCGAGGCCCGGCAGTGTCGCCGCAGCCGCGAAGCAGAAGCACGCAGTCGTGACCGTGCGCATCCCGAAGCGGTCGACGAGCGGGCCGGCCGCAAACAGCATCGTCGGGATTGCCGCGAGCGTGACGAAGAGCAGGGCAAGTCCGAGCGTTCCCTTCGAGACGTGCGTCGCCCGCTGCACGCTTGGCAGTACCGACGCCCACGCGCCCCAGAAGAGCCCGAGCGCGAGGAACGCGGCGAGCGTCGGGTGTTTACGGGGCACGCAGCTCGTAGACCGTCATCGGGTCGCCGGAGCGGGTGAGCCCCGCGCTGCGAGCGGTGAAGCCGAGCTTCGCAGCGACGCGCTGCGACACCGTGTTCTCCGGCCGGATGTACGCGACGAGGTGCGTCGGGCGCGCTCGCGGCCAGACGTCGGCGATCGCGGCACGCATCGCCTCGGTCGCGAGCCCACGCCCCCGCAGCTCTTCGTCGATCTCCCAGCCCGCCTCGACCTCGTCGGTCGAGATGCCGGTCACGCCGGGATGGGCGAAGTGAAGCTCGGCGGCACCGGCGAAGCGCTCGCCGAGCAGGATCGCCCAGGAGCCGAACGCATGCTCGGCCCAGTGCGCCGCAGCCAACTCGCACTCGCGCGCGTCGTGAGCGTCCGCGTGCTCGGGGCCGAGCGGAACGAGGGTGAGGCGAGGTGTGTGCAACGTGTCAGACACCGGTGGTGTCTGACACCTTCTCGTAGTGGGCGTCCCAGCCGGGCTCGGGCTCCCAGAGCGCCCACCAGGCATCCCACCAGTGCCCGCGTGCGGCGAGCTCGGCTTCGATGCGTTCGGCGCTTGCTCGGATCTCACGGCCCTGATCTTGCGTGAAACGACCCTCGTGGATGCGCACCTCGAGCAGTTCCTCGTCCTTCCGCTCGCTCGTGCCGTCGGGATGCACGAGCAGATCGAGCTCCAGATCCTGCGTGTCGAAGCCCTCGGATGTTCGCCGGAACGGCTCCTGCAGGTTGAGATACCAGCCGCGGAACTCGCGCTCCGGCCCGTGCCAGAAGACCCACACCGCGTACGCGTCGTCCGGCCGCTGCAGCATCAGGACGCCATGCCCTGCCCAGGCGGCCCGGCCCGACCACGGATGTCGTTCGGGACCGGGCGGGAACGTGAACGGCGTTCCCGGCGGCGACGTAGGTCGCGAGTAGCTCGTCGGTGTCTTCGGACGACGAAGACCGGAAGCTCGAGCCACGCCCACCCGTCGTTGCGCACCTCGCGGCGCAGGATCACGTCACCCTCGGCCCACACGCGCTCGACCCTATGAAACCGCGGTTAGGGTCTTGTGAGATGGACGTATCGGTTGTTGTCACGCTGCTGAACGAAGAGCGGTCGGTCGACGAGCTGCATCGCCGGATCGCGGCCGCGCTCGACGGCGCAGACTGGGAGGCGATCTTCGTCGACGACGGCTCGACCGACGGAACGTTTGCGAAGCTCCGCGCGCTGAATGCGCAGGACCCTCATGTGCGCGTGGTGCGCTTCAAGCGCAACTTCGGTCAGCACCCGGCGATGCACGCCGGTCTCGAGCGTGCTCGCGGGAACCGCATCGTGACGATGGACGGCGACCTGCAGAACGAGCCGGAGGACATCCCGAAGCTGCTGTCGGTTCTCGACCGCGTCGACGTCGCGTCCGGGCGGCGCGTCGCCCGGCGCGACTCGCCCGGCCGCACGCTCCCGAGCCGCGTCATCAACGGCCTGCTGCGTCGCTTCACCGGCGTCGACATCTCCGACTTCGGCTGTGCCTTCAACGCCTACCGGCGCAGCGCGATCGAGCCGATGCTCGGCGCGATCGGTCGCCAGAAGTTCACGAAGGCGCTGGTCCTCTCGAGCGGCGTCACGGTCGAGGAGGTCGACGTCTCGCATGCTGCCTCGGCGTCCGGCTCGCGCTACTCGCCGATCCGCCTCGTCCGCCTCGCGCTGCACGTCGTCGCCGGCTTCTGGCCGCAGCCGGTGCAGTGGCTCGGCGTCGTGCTCGGCCTCGTCTGCACGCTTGCAGCGTCCGCGATCACGATCTGGGCGATCGTCTTCTGGATCGCGCACGGCAACTTTCCCGGCCCGCTCTTCGCCGGAGCAGGCATAGTCCTCGTGCTCGGGGTGCAAGGATTCGTCCTCGCGCTGATCGGCGAGTCGCTGGGCAGGATCCAGCGGGACGTCGAACGCAGGCCGCTGTACACGATCGAAGAGGAGCTATGAAACGCGTTCTGGTGACAGGCGGGGCGGGGTTCATCTCGTCGAACTTCATCCGCCATCTGCTCGCGGAGACCGATCACGAGGTGGTGACGCTCGACGCGCTCACCTACGCGGGCAATCTCGAGAACCTCGCCGACGTGATGAGTCACGAGCGCCTGTCGTTCGTGCACGGCGACATTCGCGACGCCGGGCTCGTGCGCGAGCTCGTCGGCGGCGTCGACGTGATCGTGAACGCCGCCGCGGAGTCCCACGTCGAGAAGTCGATCGAGCATGGTGCTTCCGAGTTCGTGACGACGAACGTCGAAGGGACGCAGATTCTCCTCGACGCGATTCGCGAGACTCCGGTCGAGCGCTTCATCCTCATCTCGTCGTCCGAGGTGTACGGCACGGCCGAACGCGCGCCGATGGACGAAGAGCATCCGCTCAACCCGCGGTCGCCGTACGCAGCGACCAAGGCCGGTGCCGACCGGCTCGCGTACTCGTACTGGACGACGTACGAGCTGCCGATCGTGATCGTGCGTCCGTTCAACAACTACGGCCCGCGCCAGCATCCCGGAGAAAGTCGTTCCGCGGTTCATCACGCAGGCGCTCGCGAACGAGCCTCTCTCGATCCACGGCGACGGTCATGCCTCGCGCGACTGGCTGTACGTCTTCGACGACGCGGAGGCGATCGAGGCCGTGATCGCGGCTCCGATCGACCGGATTGCGGGCGAGGTGATCAACGTCGCGACTGGCGTCGACATCGCGATCCGAGACATCGCGACCGCGTGCTCGCGGCTCTCGACCGGCCGGCCGACTTCACGTGCAACGTGCCCGAGCGGCTCGGTCAGGTCGATCGCCATATCGGCACCACCGAGAAGGCGGAGCGGCTGCTCGGCTGGGTGCCGCGCACGACGTTCGAGCAAGGGCTCGAGCGCACCGTCGCGTGGTATCGCGACAATGAAGCGTGGTGGAGAGCGATCCTCGCTCGGGAAGCCCGCGCCTTCTCGTCCTAGGCGGCGGGCCGGCGCAGCTCGGTCTGCTCGAGGCAGCACGCGACCGCGGGCTCTGGCTCGCAGTCGTCGATCGTGATCCTGCTGCACCCGGTTTCCGCTTCGCCGACCGGCGCTGCATCCTCTCGACCGAAGACGAGCCCGCGATCGAGCGGCTGATCGGCGCGCTGGGCGTCCACGGCGTGATCGCGCCGGGAACCGACTGGCCGGTCGGCGTCGCAGCGCGCGTGGCGGAGCATGTCGGACTTGCCGCACCCGATCTCCCCGAGCGGCCGTGGTCGTCGCGACGAACAAGCTGCGTCAGCGCGAGCGACTCGCGGAGGCGGGGTGCCGCAGCCGCGCTCGTGGGTCGTCGGCAGCGAGGACGAGCCGCCCTCCTTGACGGGCCGCGTTGTCGTGAAGGCGCCCGACAGGCAGGGGCAGAGGGGCTGTCGCTCGTCGAGGATCGGGCCGCTCTGCCGGAGGCGATCGATGCGGCGCGTGCGGTTGCGCGAAACGGGCTCGCGCTCGTGGAGGAGCTCGTCGCCGGGCCGGAGGTCACGGTCGTCGGGTTCTCGACGCGCGGGCGGTTCACGGCGCTGGCGGTCACCGATCGCGTCGTCGCGGAGCCACCGGCCTTCGGCGTCGCGCTCGCCCATGTCTGGCCGAGCCACGACCAGGGACAGTCCCTGGACGTGGCTGCCCGCGCCGTCGCCGCGCTCGGCATCGAGGACGGCCCCTCGTACACCCAGCTCCGCCTGGGGCAAGCGGGGCCGCAGGTGATCGAGGTGGCGGCGCGGCTCGGCGGTGGGCACGACGCGGAGCTCGTCCTCGTCGCGACGGGTGTCGATCTGAACGGGCTCGCGATGGACGCAGCGCTCGGGCTCGAGACGGCGCCACCCGAGCCCGACCGCCTCGTCGGGGGCGCGGTCACCCGCTTCCTCGTCGCACCGGCGGGCGTGCTTCGAGCGTGTCGAGGTTCCCGACGGCCTCCAAGGTGTCGAACGTGTTCGCATCTACCGCGAGCCCGGGTACGTCCTCGCACCGCTTCGCCGAGGTGCCGACCGCGCGGGCGCGGTGCTCGCAGTCGGTGACTCCCGCGAAGAGGCCGTCGCGCGCGCCGATGCCGCGGCGGACCGCATACGCTTCGTCACCGCAGATGCCGGAACCCTCCTCCATCGCTGAGAGCTTCGGCGCGCGTCGTTCCTCGCGTTCCAGCCTCCGGCGATCACGGAGGACGAGATCGAAGCCGTCGCCGAGACCCTCCGCTCGGGCTGGCTGACCACGGGGCCGCGCACCGCAGAGCTCGAGCAGCGGATGCGCGAGTACCTCGACGCGGAGCACGTGCTCGCGGTCTCGTCCTGCACGGCAGCGCTGCACCTGTCGCTCGTCGCGCTCGGAGTCGGGCCCGGCGACGAGGTGATCACGACGTCGATCACCTGGCCCGCCACCGCGAACGTGATCGTGCACACCGGAGCGACGCCCGTCTTCGCAGACATTCGCCCAGAGACGCTGAACATCGACCCGGCGCACGTGCGCGAGCTCGTCAACGAGCACACGAAGGCGATCGTTCCTGTCGACCTCTACGGGCAGCCCGCCGACCTCGACGAGCTCTGCGCACTCGGCCTTCCGGTCGTCGAGGACGCCGCGCATGCAGCGGAGTCCGTGTACCGGGGCCGCAAGGTCGGCTCGATCTCCGACCTCACCTGCTTCTCGCTGTACGCGACGAAGAACATCACCGCGGGTGAAGGCGGGCTCATCTCGACGAACAGGAGCGATCTTGCCGAGGCGCTCGACGACCTACGCGTCATGCGTCGCGGGCACGGCTCGCGCTACGACATCGCGGTCCCTGGCTACAAGGCGAATCTGAGCGACGTGCTCTCGTCGATCGCGCTTGTACAGCTCGACAAGGTCGAGGAGCACGCGCGCATTCGTGCTCGGCAGATCGCGATCTACGAGGAGGGCGTTGCCGATCTCGACGGCGTCGAAGTCGTCGGTCGCGATCCGCGCGACGTGCACGCGAATCACCTCTTCGTCGTACGCATCACCTTCGCCGACCGCGACGACGTGCAACGGGCGTTGACGGACGAGAACATCGGCACGTCGATCCACTTCCTGCCGGTGCACACGCTGACGGCCTACCGTGATCGTCTCTCGGCGAACCAGCCGCCGCTGCCGGTCGCCGAGCGGGCCGGTGCCGAAGTGCTGTCGTTGCCGACGTCGCCTGCACACTCGGACGACGACATTCGCGACGCGGTTGCGGCACTGCGGCGGGTGCACGCGCGACTTCGCATGAAGCCGGCTCTTCGCGTCGCAGCGACGCTCGTCGTCACGTCGCTTGCGGTCGCCTACATCCTCTCGAAGGTCGATCTCCACAAGACGTGGGACATCCTCACCTCGGCGAGCGTGCCGTGGCTCGTTGCCTCGGCGGCGCTGACCATCGTCACGGTGCCTCCGATGGCGTGGCGGTGGCAGCAACTGCTTCGTGCGCGTGGGGTGCACGACACCGTGCCGTGGCTGACACGCGCCTACTTCGTCTCGTACGCATTCGGTCAGGTGCTGCCGACGTCGGTCGGCGGCGACGCTTGGCGCATCTTCGAGACGAGCAGACGTCATCCCGGCAACGTCACGCCGGTCACCGGCTCGGTGCTGCTCGAGCGCGCGCTCGGCGGCGCCGTCACGCTTGTCCTGGCCGGCATCGGCCTCTTGCTCGCGATCGGGCGCTACCCGATCGGCGCGTATCTGTGGGTCGAAGCGGCGTTCGTGATCGCGACGATCGCCGTTGCCTTCGTCTTCTTCTCACGCTCGATCCGCCGCCGCCTCGCATTCCTGCTGCCGCTCGCGCGCAGGCTGCGCCTCGAGACCGCGGCCCGCGCGGTCTACGACGGGCTCCACGGGTACCGCAGCCACCCCGGCACGCTGGCGCGCGTCGCGGTGGTCACCGCCGCAGCGCAGCTGGTGCGCGTGCTCGCGATCTACGCTTCCGGGCGCGCGGTCGGCATCCATCTCTCCCTGCTGCCGTACGTGGTACTCGGGCCGCTGCTCTTCCTCGTGATGCTCGTGCCGTTCACCGTCAACGGCATCGGCGTGCGCGAGGCGTTCTTCATCAGCTTTCTCGGCAAGCTGAACGTGCACTCCGACGTCGCGTTCGCCTGCGGCTTCCTCTTCTTCGTGATGACGATCCTGCTCGCGCTGCCCGGTGTTGCTCGTCCTGCTGTGGGAGAACGTCTTCGCGCGAGCGGCGGTTCCCGATGGAACAGCCTGACGGCTCCGGACGTCACCGTCGTCGTCGTCACGTGGAACGCACTGCCGTGGCTCGAGCAGTGCCTCGATTCGGTGCGCGGCCGTGACGTCGTGATCGTCGACCACGGCTCGACCGACGGCACCCTCGAGTTCGTGCGCGAGCACCATCCGGACGCGAACGTCATCGAGCAGGAGAACAAAGGGATGGGCGGCGGCAACAACGCCGGCATGCGCGTCGCCGGCGGTCGCTACTTCTTCCTGCTCAACTCGGACGCCTGGGTGCTCGGCGACGGCCTCGAGAGGCTCATCGCGTTCGCGGATGCGCATCCGGACACCGCGGTCGTCGGTCCACGCCTGCGCAACACCGACGGCTCGCTGCAGCGATCGGTGCGTGGCGAGCCGACACTCTGGCGGCTCGCGACCGAGTACCTGTTCATCCGCAAGCTCGGCCCGCGCTCGCGCCTGCTCAACCCGCTCTACGTCGGCGGGTTCGATCACGACGAGGAGGTCGAGGCGGACTGGCTGTACGGCCCGGCGCTGCTCGTGCGACGTGCGGCGACCGAGGCGGTCGGCCTGTTCGACGAGGACTTCTTCATGTTCAGCGAAGAGGTCGACTGGATGACGCGGTTCCGGCGGGCCGGCTGGAAGGTCAGGTTCTTCCCGGGAGCGGAGGTCGTGCACGTCGGTGGTGCGTCGCACGGCGGCCGCATGTACGTCGAGAACCTGCGCGGTCACATTCGCTATGCGTGGAAGCACAAAGGCCCGAAAGCACGCCGAACGTGTGCGATTGCTGCTCCTGTGGTCGCTACGCCTGCGCGCGCTCGTCCTGCGCCGGGAGCCACTCGCGAGGGGATTGCGTTCCTCTCGTCCGGCTCGGCCGAGACTCTAATTCACAAGTGATCGAGTACGTCCGCCTCGCGTTCGCGACGACGCTCGTGTTCCTGCCGGGCAGCGCCATTGCACGTGCCGTCGGTCGCCGCTCGGCGTCGGCCGTGCTGGCGTGGTCGATGGCGTCGCTCGCCGTTGCCTGGGCAGTCGTCTTCGCCATTCACTCGAACATCAGGCTCGCAGTGCTGGTTCTGGCGGCGATCTTCGTGGGCGCGACGCTCGTCCGCCGGCGCCGGCCGCGCGAGCGCTCGTCGAACGGTGAACGCTCGAGCCGCGGTGCGCTCTTCACCGGCGTCGTGCTCGGTTGGCTGCTCTGGCACGTCGCCGGGGCGGTCGTCGGAGACGGGCTCTTCCACGAGGGCCGCGTGCGCAAGTTGCTCGACTTCGGCGACCTGCACCTGCGCACGGTCGACGAGTTCAAGAACGGTGGTCTCCATCCCGGCTACGCGTTCCCGCTCTGGCACGAACTCGATGCGGTGATCGCGTGGCTCTCGGGACTTGATCCCGACGTCGTCATGCGCCACGAGCCATCGTTGCTCGCCCCGATCGCGGTGGCCGTCGCTTTCGAAGCCGGCGTCGCGGTCTTCAACTCACGTGCTGCGGGCGCTGCGGTCGTCGTCGCCGAGCTTGCGATCTTCTGCTTCGGCCCCGGCCACGGTGGCAGCTTCACGACGCTGGCTCAGCCTGGCGCCGCTGCACGGCAGCTGCTCGTTCCTGCGGCGATCGCGCTCTTCTTCACGGGGCAGCGTGCTGGAACGGTGGCAGCGTTCGGCGCGCTCGCTCTTGTGCATCCGACGTACGCCGTGTTCCTGCTGATCCCGCTCCTGGCGGTCGCATTCTGGGAGTGGCGCGCCTACCTGGCGGCTGCGATCCCCGTCGGCGCCGTGTTGCTGTGGCTGCGTCCGATCGTCGACCAGACGAACTCGCATGATCCGACCGCTGCACAACGCGCCAACGATCTCGTCCAGTACCGGGACCAGCTGGTGATCTCGAGCCCGACGCATTTCCGTCTCGCGCCCGAGGTCTTCGGCCGGAGCGGCGCGATCGCGGTCGTGGCGCTGGTGTTGCTTCCACTGTGCGCCGTCGGCGTACGCGAGCGGTGGGGGAGATTCGTGCTCGGCGGCGCGCTCGTCGTGCTCTGCTTGCTCGAGGTGCCGTGGCTTTTCGTGCACTTCTCCAACGCCGTATCGCTCTCGCAGTCTCGGCGTGCGGCCGGGTTCGTCCCGTTCCCATTCGCGTTCGCGGCCGGGGCGGCAGTCGTCGCGCGCCGCATCTGGACCGTTCCCGCAGCGTTCGTCGCCGGCATCGTGTTCCAGCGTCTGTGGCCGGGCGACTTCGACTACGGGCTTCGCCACGGCGGCCCGGCGGTCGCGACGTGGATCGCACTTGTCGGCGGGCTCGTCGCGCTCGCAGCCGCGCTCGTCCTCCGCGGCCGTCGCCCGCTGCAGCCGCGCTACGGGCTCGGTGCTGCGGTGGCGATCGCGTTCGCGCTCCCTGTCTTCATCCACGGCCTTTGGCACTGGACTCCGGCAAATCGCGCGGATCCACAGGCCCTCTCGCCGCGGCTGATCCACAACCTGCGCACGAAGGTGCCAAAGGGAGCGATCGTGATCGCGCCGATCCAGACGAGCTACCGCATCGAGGCGGACGCGCCCGTGTACGTCGTCGCCGCACCGCTTACGCACGTCGCGAACACGAAGGCGAACCGCTCGGTCGAGCGATACCGCGCTGTCAAGCACTGGGTCGCCACGAACGATCCGCAGGTTCCGGCAGAGTGGGGTGCGACGTGGGCGATCCGGCGAGGAAGGCTCTACCGCATCACGCCGTAGCGCGCGCTGCGCTTCTTTCCCTGGCCGCGTTCCCGGTCGTGCTTGCGCTGCTCGTGCTGGCGGCAAGCCCGGGGCGCCTTCTGCCCGCGCTTCCCCGTTATCGTTACGAGCCGCACCCGGGCGACGCCTATGGCTACTACTACTGCGCCCGCGAGGTCATATCGACCGTCCTGCGCGAAGCGCCGCTCGTTCTCATTGCCTTCCTCGTTGCGGCGGCGATCATCGTTGTCGCGAGGCGCAGGACCGGTGACCCGGCTCTGCGACTCCTGGCGTGGATCTGGGCGATCGGCGTCCTTGCGGCGGTGCTCGCTGAACGCGTGCACTTCACTGGGGCGGCACAGTTCGGCTGGCCGCTCGTGTGGAGCGTTCCTCTGAGCGTGCTTCGCGTGATCAGCGCTCAGCCTTCGCTGGGCGCCTCCTTTGCGATCGGGCTTGCGCTCTCGCTGATTTGCAACGCGATCACAGTCGTCGCTTCGTTTGTCGTCGCGCGTCGTGCCGGGCTCAGCGAGCGAGTCGCGTTTGCCGGCGCGGCACTAGTCGCGCTTTGGCCGGTGCTGTCGCTCCTGACAGGTCCGCACGCTGCAAGCAACGCGTCGTGGCAGATCTGGCTGGGGCTGTCGCTTTACACCGAGCCGCTCTCGACGGCGCTCGTGCTGGCCGCGCTCGCCCTACTGCTTGCGAGGGAGGCTGATCGTCGAAGCCTCGTGCTTGCCGGTGGGCTGCTCGGCTACGCGACCCTGGTGCGGCTTTCGGACGTGCTGATCCTCGGCTGCGTGATCGTTGCTCAGCTCACTTTGCGCGAGCGCATCGAGGCGCTGGCCACCGCGTTCGGCGCGGCAGCCTTCGCTCCCGCCGTGTTGCTCTACTGGCCGAAGGGGTATCCCGCCTTGAAGCCACCGATCTTCCCGAAGCATCCGTTCGAGTTGCAGTACGCCCATGCCGCATGGGGATCCTCGTACCTCTGGCATCCGTGGGTACTCGTCGTGCTCGTACCAGTTGGTCTCGTTGGCATCGCCCGTACCCGGGCTCGAGCCGCCGCGTTGCTTTGGAGCTGCGTCGGCTTGACGGCACTCTTCTACACCTTCTACCAGGTCACTCCCGAGCATCCACGCTTTCTCTACGTCGTTCTGCCAATCGTGTTGCTGTTCTGGGCGGCCGGCATCTCGGTCGTCATGGGGGAAGTGGCGCGGAGGTTGGCTAGAGTCGCCGCGCGATGAGGCGTTGCCGTCATCACCGGCTCGCCGGGACTTCCTAGGAGATGAACTGTTGAAAGTGCTTCTCGTCAGCCTCTACTTCCCGCCGGCGGGGGGCGGAGGCGTGCAGCGGCCGCTGAAGTTCGCGACCCATCTACCGGAGCTCGGCGTCGAGACGCACGTGCTCGCACCGGATGATCCGAAGTGGATCCACCGTGACGACGAGTTACAGCCGCCGACGCTCGCGTGGGTGCACCGAGCGCGCTACGTCGGCCCGAAGGGACGCAAGCCCGCGGAAGAGCTGCACGGCACCCAGGGGCTCGAGCGCATCTCGCGCCAGGCGCAGCTCTTCGGCCGGCGCTTCCTGTTGCCCGACGAGAATGTCAGCTGGAACCTCACCGCCATCCCGGCAGCGATTCGCATCGTGCGCAACGAGGGGATCGATGTCGTGGTCACGACGTCGCCACCGTCGTCGGTGCACCTGATCGGCGCAGCGGTGAAACGTGCCACGGGCGTGCGGTGGGTTGCCGACCTGCGCGATTCGGTCGTTGCCCATCCGCACCGCGATGCCGAGCGGCTCGTCGTGCGCGTGAAGGAGCAGGGTGAGCATGTGGTCGCGCGGATGATCGCGCGTTCGGCCGATGCGATCACATGCGTCTCCGACGCGATTGCCGACGAGATGCGCGAGCGAACCCCGCGCGGTTCGGTGGTGACGATCGCAAACGGCTCCGACTTCGACGACTTCGCAGGGCTCGAGCGGCATCCGTCGGACCGTTTCCGGCTGATCCACACGGGATCGTTCTTCGGGAAGCGCGATCCGCGTCCGTTCCTGACCGCACTTCAGCGGTCGGGCTTCGAGGACGTGGTCGTCCGCTTCCTCGGTGACTTCCGCGCCGCGGATCGCGAGTGGGCCGAGGGGCTCGGGCTGGGCGACCGTCTCGAGCTGATCCCGTACGCGCCACGCCGTCGCTCGCTCGAGCTGCAGCGCGACTCGGAGGCGCTGCTGCTCCTGATCCCCGACGCGGGTGGTCGCGGCAAAGGCGTGCTGAGCGGCAAGGTGTTCGAGTACCTCGCGGCGGAGCGGCCCATCCTCGCCGTCGTGCCTCCCGACGGCGCGGCTGCACAGCTGATCCGCGACGCGGGAGCGGGTGTTGTCGTCGCTCCGGACGATGTCGACGGGATGATCAAGGCGCTCGGCGACCTGCGCGCGCGCTGGCTCAGTGGGGAGCTCGACCAGGCGCCGCTCGCGGACGAGTGGCGGCGCAAGGTCTCGCGACGCGCGCGTTCCGAGGATCTCGTGCGGGTGCTCGAGCAGGTGACGTCGCAGTGACGAAACTGACGAGCTTCCTGTTCCTGGCGAGCATCTTCTGCGTCACCTTCGAGAAGGTGCACTGGAGCTTTGCCGGGACAGTCTCGCTCGCAGACATGCTCGCGATCCTGTTCATCTGCGCGTTCGTCGTCGGAACACGCCGCTGGCGCGTGCCGCAGACGACCGCCATCCTGCTCGGCTTCCTGGCGTGCTTCCTGGTCGTCTACCTACTCGGGTACTTCGATCTCACGGACTCTGATGCGCTCGGACAATGGGGCAAAGGGCTGACGAAGTGGCTCATCCATTTCGCGTTCCTCGCGTGCGCGGTTGTGTGGCTCTCCCGGCGTGGGCAGCAGTACTTCTGGCGGACGCTCGCGTGGTTCAGCGCAGGCATGGTCTTCAACGCTGCGTACGGGGTTCTGCAACTGCTCGACGCGCGACGCGGCGGCAATCTCGACGCCGCCCTGCTCTCGCCGATCACGGGTGGGGCAAGCTCGATCAACATCTACGGCTCGATCAACGGTGCGAGCGTCTACCGGCCGAACGCGCTGACCGGCGACCCGAACCACCTCGGGATCATGTTGATCGTTCCGCTGCTTGTCCTGACGCCGCTCTATCTGCGGCTCGAGCGTGGCCATGCGTGGCGGAAGTGGCTCATGGTTGCGATCGGGTTCCTGCTGATCGTCGAGGCGACGACGCTCTCGCGGAGCGGTCTCCTCGGCCTGGGCGTCGGCGTGCTCGTGCTCGCTGTGCCATATCGGCGATACCTGCGTACCCCTCAGCTTCTCGTTCCTGTCGGAGCCGCGTTCGTGATCCTGCTCGGGATCGTCTTGTCACGGAGATCGTTCTTCACGACGGTGTTGAAGTCGCGTGTCGAGACGAGCGGGAGCTCCGAGAACGCGCACTTCCAGGTCTACAGCTTCATCCCGCACGTCATTCATGTCGATCCGCTGTTCGGACTGGGCCTGAACACGTTCTCCGTCTACTACGAGTTCGTCACCGGCAAGACGAATTGGGGCCCGCACAGCTACTACGTCGCGTTGATCGTCGAGACGGGTCTCGTCGGCACCACCCTGTTCGCGCTCTTCTTGCTGTGGGTCTTCCGGCGGCTGCAGGCCGCTCGCGCTCTCGGTCGCGCGCTCGCTGCTGCGAACGACCCGCTCAGCGCGCGCGTGCGGCCGCTCGCGTGGGGATGCACTGCAGCACTCGCCGGGACCCTCGCATCGAACGCGTTCTACCTGACGATGCAGTTCTATTACTTCTACGCGTTCGTCGCGCTCGCACTTTCGATCCCGGTTGTGTTCGCGAGCCGCGAATGAAGGTTGTCGTTTTGACGACGTCGTACCCGACGCCGTCGCAGCCGGTCGCCGGCCACTTCGTGAAGGCTGCAGTCGAGGCGGCGCAGTCGCGGGGGATCGAAGTTGACGTGGTGTCGCCTGCCACGTTTCGCCACTTCGGGATTGCCTACGGAGGCGGGATCGCGCAGAACCTCCGTTCATCTCCGTGGAAGCTGGCGCTCGTGCCGGGCTTCCTCGCCGCCTTCGCGCACGCAGCGCGCACCGCGGCTCGCGATGCGGATCTCGTGCACGCGCATTGGATCCCTTCGGCCGTTGCGGCTCGGGCGACCGGCAAGCCGTACGTGCTCCAGGTGTGGGGAACCGACGTGGCGCTTGCTCACCGCCTCCCCGCACTCGTGCGGCCGCTGCTACGCGGTGCACAGCTCGTCGTCGCGGCCTCGGCGTTCCTCGCCGCTGAAGCGCAGTCGCTTGGTGCGCGCGCTGTCGCAGTTGTGCCTCCTGGCGTCGAGATACCTCCCGGCGACGGCGAGCCGGACGACCCTCCGCATGTGCTGTACGCGGGCCGGCTCAGTGAGGAGAAAGGCATCCTCGAGTTCGTCGCCGCAACCGACGGGCTGCCGCGCGTGATCGTCGGCGACGGTCCGCTGCGCCCACAAGTGCCCGATGCGCGTGGGTTCGTGCCACCACGCGAGGTCGGGGCCTACTACGACCGCGCTGCGGTCGTGTGTGTGCCGTCTCGTCGAGAGGGCTATGGGCTCGCCGCGCGCGAGGCAATGGCCCACGGACGTCCAGTCGTCGCGACCCGGGTCGGCGGCCTGGCCGAGCTCGGCGCCGGCGCTGTGCTGGTGCCGGCTGGTGACCTGGGCGCGCTGCGAGCCGCTGTAGCCGACCTCCTCGCCGATGCACCAGGGCGCGCCCTCCTCGGGGACGCCGCCCGCGAGGAAGCTCGCCGGGCGTTCTCGCCGGCGGCCTCCGCCGAGGCGCTGGAGCGCGTCTACAACGAGGCGCTCGCCGAAGCCCGGCGGTGAGGCGGGCACGCTCCGTACCATCCGCGCGTGGTCGTCGTTCGAATCCTCTTCTGGCTCTCCCTCGCTGCACTGCTCTGGACCCACGTGGCGTATCCGCTCGTCGCCATCGCAGGCGCCCGGCTGCGCCCGCGGCGGATCGTGAAGGGAGGGGCGCTTCCCGACCGTCACGGTCGTCATCGCGGCATACAACGAAGAGACCGTGATCGCGCGTCGCATCGAGAACCTCCTCGAGCTCGACTATCCGCGCGAGTTGCTGGAGATCGTCGTCTCGTCCGATGCGTCGTCGGATCGGACCGAGGAGATCGCGTTGCAGTACCCCGGCGCGCGCGTCGTTCCGAACCCGCGCGGCGGGAAGGTTGCCGCGCAGGACCGCGCGGTGCGTCAAACAGCGAGCGAGATCGTTGCGTTCTCGGACGCGAACTGCACCTGGTCGCCCGATGCGCTGCGGAATCTCGTGCAAGCGTTCGAGGACCCGGACGTCGCCTATGTCTGCGGTCAGCTCCGCATCCTGCGGGCCGACGGCGGCAACAAGGAAGGTCTCTATTGGCGGTATGAGATGGGTGTCCGAGCCGCGGAGTCGGAGCTCGGCTCCGTCACCGGCGGCAACGGCTCGATCTACGCGGTGCGCAGGTCGGACTACGTCGAGGTCGATCCGCGCTTCGGTCACGACCTGTCGCTCCCGTACCTGATGGTGCAGCACGGACGTCGCGCGGTCTACGAGCCGGAAGCGCACGCCTGGGAGAAGCCGACGCCGACGAACGAAGCAGAGTTCAGGCGCAAGGTGCGCATGTTCGAGCACTGCTGGCTGATCGTGCTCCGCGGGAAAATGCTCCGCCGGCTCGGCCTGTTGTATGGGCTCGAGATCGTGTCGCACCGGCATCTCCGTTATGCGTCCGGGTTGTTGCACGTCGTCTTGCTTGCGACGTCCGTTGCGCTCATCGCGAGCGGCTGGCCCTACGACGTCGTTCTCGGTGCGCAGCTCGGGTTGCTCGGCGCAGCGCTGCTCGGAGTCGGGCTCGCGCGTTACTACGTGCTGGTCACCTGGGCGACGCTCGTCGCGCTGTGGAATTTCGTGCGTCGCGGCGTGCCGGCGACGTGGGAGGCGGCGGAGGGAACGAGATGAACCGTGCGCTGGACGTAGCGATTGCCGGCGCCGGACTTGTCGTCTCGAGCCCGGCGCTCGCGCTGGGTGCCCTCGCGGTGAAGCTCCAGGACGGCGGGCCTGTGCTGTACCGGCAAATGCGTGTCGGCAGGGACGGCGCGGACTTCGAGCTGTTCAAGCTCCGGACGATGGTCGAAGGCGCCGAGCGCCAGGGCGCCGGCTTCGCGGTCGACAAGGGCGACGCGCGCATCACCCGCGTCGGGCGCATCCTGCGCCGCCTGAGCGTTGACGAGCTGCCGCAACTCTGGAACGTCGTGCGCGGCGACATGTCGGTGATCGGGCCGAGGCCGACGCTGCGCTACCAGGTCGACCAGTACGACGAGCGTCAGCTCCACCGCCTGGACGTGAAGCCGGGTATCACAGGCTGGGCGCAGATCCATGGACGCGCGTCTCTGCCCTGGGCCGAGCGCATCGAGCTCGACCTCTGGTACGTGCGTCACCACGACTGGAAGACCGACCTGCTGATCCTCGCTCGCACGCCCTTTGCGCTCTTCGGCGGAACGTACAAGGGCGCGGCCGGCGGCTGGAACTCGTAGCCACCTAGGAGGGTCTTCAGGTCGCAGCGGTACCCTCCAGGGCCGTGACCGTCGTCCTCTTTACCTGTGCGGGGCAGCGCGTCGACATCGTCACCGCGTTCGGCCGGGCGGGCGCGACGACCATCGCCACGGACCTGAACCGCCTGGCGCCCGCGCTCTACCACGCCGATCACTACGCGCTCGTGCCGCCGGTCGACGACTTCGGCTACGTCCGCGCGCTCCGCGACATCGTCGACCAGCACAACGTTCGTCTCGTGGTCCCGCTCACCGATCTCGACCACGTGATCCTCGCGCAAGCGCGTCGCGAGCTGATGCCCGCTGTCGTGCTGGTCCCCGACGAGGAGACCTCCGCACGCTGCGCAGACAAGTACCTCGCACATCAGTTCTTCGAGGAGCGCGGCATCGGGTCCCCGCCTACCTGGCTGCCGACGGAGGTGCCCGACGACATCGTGTTCCCGGTACTCGTGAAGGCACGACGCGGCTTCGGCTCGCGTCACATCTACCGCGCGGCGAACCGGGCGGAGCTCGAGTTCTTCCTGCGCTATACCGCCGCGGACTCGATGGTTCAGTCGGTATGTCGCGGCGTCGAGTTCTCGATCGACGTCTTCTCTGATCTCGACGCCCGCTGTGTCGCAGCGGTGCCGCGCACGATGATCGAGTCGAAGGGCGGCGAGTCGATCAAGGGTATGACGATCAAGGACCCCGAGCTGATCGAGTTCGGCCGCGTCGTCGCGGAGGCGCTCAGCATCGTCGGCCCCGCAAATGTCCAGTGCTTTCGCGAGCCCGACGGCGAGCTACTGGTGACCGACGTCAACCCGCGCTTTGGCGGCGGCTTCCCGCTGCCGACCGCCGCGGGCTCGCGCTATCCAGAGCTCGCGATGGCGCTCGCAAACGGCGAGGCGCTCGAGCCGCGTTTCGGCGACTTTCGCGAAGGTGTCGTCATGACGCGCTACTTCTCGCAGGTGATCCTCGAGGAGACAGACGGCTCGTTCGAACCACTGCGCACCGACCGAGTGAGCGACGAGGCATGAGTCGGTTCGTCGTCACCGGCGCCGCCGGCTTCATCGGGTCGCACGTGGCCGAGTCTCTGCTCGAGGCGGGCCACGACGTGGATTCCATCGACTGTTTCACCGACTACTACGACGTCGCGCTCAAGGAAGAGAACGCGCGCGCGCTCGGCGACGTGCGTCGTGTCGATCTTGCCGTCGACGCACTCGATTTCACCGGCGCCGAGTGCGTCTTCCATCTTGCGGGACAGCCCGGCGCACGTAGCTTCGGTGCAGTGTTTCCGGACTACCTGCGCCGCAACGTGCTCGCGACCCAGCGCGTGTTCGAAGCGTGTGTCGCTGCCGACGCGTCGGTCGTCTGGGCAAGCTCATCCTCGATCTACGGCGATGCGGAGCGCTATCCGACGCCCGAGGACACAGCGCCCCGCCCGAACAATCCGTACGGCGTCACGAAGCTCGGCTGCGAGCACCTGCACGACGCGTACGCGCGCATCTTCGGCTTGCGGGCCGTCGCGTTGCGGTACTTCACGGTGTACGGCCCGCGACAGCGGCCCGACATGGCGTTCGCACGGATGGTCGATGCGCTCGCGCGCGGAGACGAGTTCTTCCTGTTCGGCGACGGGAGCCAATCGCGCTCCTTCACCTACGTCGGTGATGTCGTCGACGCGACGGTGCGCGCGGCCGCGGCGGCGCCCGGGAGCTACAACGTCGGCGGGGGAGAGGAAGTCACGATGGCCGAGGCGATCGAGGTGCTGCAAGACGTGGCCGGGAGGACGCTCCGGCTGTCGCGCTCCCCGGCCCAGGTCGGCGACATGAAGCGGACGAAGGCCGACACGACGCGCATCGAGCAGGAGCTCGGCTGGCGGGCCACGACCTCGCTTCGCACTGGTCTCACAGAGCATTGGCGTTGGTGTTCGGCTAGGGTCGGCACCGCATGACGACCCCACATCTGGACGCGGAGCGCGAGGTCGATCTCGCGCGCTGGCGCCGCGCAGTTGTCGCGCTCTGGTGGTTGCCGGTGACCGGTCTCGTGCTCGGCGCGATCGTCGGCGTTCTCTATTCGTTCCATGGCGGTACGAACTACAAGGCCACCGCACTGATCTCGCTTGGCCAGCCGACGTCACCGGGCGGCGCCCTCGTTCCGAGCTACGGCACCAACCCGCGAGCCGTCTCGCAGATCGTCAGCGGCGCCGCGTACCAGCGTGACGCCGCCGACAAGGCCGACATGCGGGCCTCTGCCCTGCGCGGGCACGTGTCGGTGGGCACGGTCGGCGCGGCGGGCGCCGGGGCGACACGAACGACGCCTCTGATCTCACTGACGGTGACCGGCGCCCATGGCAAGAACATCGCCGTCGCTGCCAACGAGCTCGCGCAGATCGTCGTCGATCACACGACCGCCTCGTACGTGACGACCAAGATCCAGACGTTCAACGCGACGCTGACGAACGTCAAGCAGCAGCTCGAGGGGATCACCTCGCAACTTGCCACGATCAATCTGGCGCTCAAGTCCGCAGCCGCAAAGAATCTCGACCCGTTCCAGCAGCTCCTGATCGTCGCGCAGCAGAACAACGCGGAGACGCGCCAAGGGAACCTGATTGCGCAGGAGGAGACACTGCAGCAGCAGCTCGTCTTTGCGAAGAAGGTCGAGAGTGCGATCGTGGTCGAGCCGGCGGCGGCGGTGAAGGCATCAGCTCATTCGCGCAAGAGCTCACTCGTCATCGGCGCGCTGATCGGATTGATCCTCGGGGCGATCGTCGCGGTTGCCGGCGAAGGCCGGTTCCGCCGCACCGTCGCAGTCTGATGCTGGAGGGCAAGCGCGTCGCGGTCGTCGTGCCCGCGCGCGACGAGGAAGAGCTCATCGTCGCGACACTGCAGGGCATCCCCGGGTTCGTCGACAAGATCTTCGTCGTCGACGACGACTCGCAGGACGCGACCGTCGAGCGCGCAAGCTCGGTCGACGACCCCCGCATCGAGATCATCCGGCACGATCGCAACCGTGGTGTCGGCGCGGCGATCGTCAGCGGCTACAAGCGCGCGCTGACCGAGCGGATCGACGCCACGGCTGTGATGGCGGGCGACAACCAGATGGACCCCGACGAGCTCGAGGAGCTTGCGCTGCCCGTCGTACGCGGGGAGCTCGACTACGCCAAGGCGAACCGGCTGTTCACGGGCAGCGCCTGGGAGTTGATTCCGCGCCACCGCTATCTCGGCAATGCGATGCTCAGTTTCCTGACGAAGATCGCCTCGGGGTACTGGCACGTGGCCGACTCGCAGGCGGGCTACACGGTGCTCTCGCTCCGGGTGCTCCGCTTGCTCGATCTCGACCGCATCTACACCTCGTACGGCTTCCCCAACGACATGCTGGTGCACCTGAACGTGTGGAACGCGCGCGTCCGCGACTTTTCGTCGCGGCCGATCTACGGCGTCGGCGAGCGGTCGGGCATCCGTCTGCGGCGCGTCGTGCCGCGCATCTCGTGGCTGCTCGTCAAGGGTTTCTTCTGGCGGCTGCGAGAGAAGTACGTGATTCGCGACTTCCACCCGCTCGTCTTCTTCTACGCCTTCGGGCTCCTGATGTCGCTGGTCGGTTTCGTGCTCGGCGTCGCCGAGACGGTGCTGCGGATCACCGGGCACAACATCACGCCTGCGACGATCGTGCTGGTCGCGCTGCTGCTCATCTCGGGCAGCCAGTTCACCCTCTTCGCGATGTGGTTCGACATGGAGTCGAACAAGGATCTGCGATGAGGCCGCTAACTCGTCGCGACGTAGATGTGGATGCCGTAGGGGCCGAACGAGTCTTCGAACTGTCCGTTCGCGGCCATACGCGAGCGGTTCTCACCGAATAGCCCAAGCGGGCTGTTTCCGAGCGAAGGGACGTTCAGCTGCGCCTGCACCGGAGCGTTCGTCGCGTTGACGGCGAACACGTAGGTCTTCGCTCCGGAAACACGTGCCAGGACCCGAACCGCGCCGCTGTTCGAGCTCGAGGACACGGTCCGCCCGGTGAGACCAGGCTGGAGCGCCGCGATCGCCGTGCTCGTTCGCTGGATCGCTGCCCGAAGCGCGGGCGATACGTCGAAGGCCTTGTGCTCGGGCGACCACGTGTGCGTGAAGAAGCCGATGCCGCGCGCACCACCGACGATCGCGAGCCAGGTCTCGGCACCGAGCTGCTGCGGCGTCATCTCGAAGCCGCCGCAGTATGTCGGCTCGATCGGTCCGGTCTCGATCCACTGGAACGTCGGTCGTCCCCCGGCGAGGGCCGAGAACTGGCGCTGCGCATCCGCGACGGACGAAAGGTCTTGGTCACAGTGGTTCAACGGGTAGAGGTCGAAGCCGGGCACGTCGGGGAGCGCCGCGAAGGCGCGATACACCGATCCAGGCACCGCCGAGGCACCGTAAACGCGGGCGATAGAAGCGTCCGCTCGTCGTCATGAAGCTGAGCAGGCCGTCCGGTGTGCCGGACGGGAAGCTGAAGCGCCGCGCCAGCGACGACGGCGTCCAGCCGTTGTTGTCCGGTTCGTCGGGGTACGTCCAGCCGACGAGCCGCTTTCCCTCGACGTCGCTGGCCCTGATCGGCAGCACGGCAAACGACGGCCGGGGCCACCTGCGTAAGCTGTCGCCGTGACGACACGCCCTGGCATGTCTCGTTGAGGATCAGATTGACGCCAAGGCTGCGTGCCCGTGCCGAGGCGCCCGCGATCGCACTGGTCGATCAGCATCACGGGGAAGAACGGCTTTCCGCGCAGCAGGATCGCTTGCCGGTCGACCGACGCGTGCGCTGTCCGGACGAGGTGCGCCCGCGCCAGGGCCGACGGGATGGCGATGAGCGCGACGAACGTCGCGACATAGGCGGTACGTCCTGCTGAACAAGCTGGCTTCCTCCTCGCTGGGTCGAGTGGAGGAGCCGCTCCCCCCGAAGTACCGTCTGACCGTAGCCGGAGTTCTCCGAGATGGAAGACCCGGCCGCGAAGTTCCCCCGAACGAGCCATGAAAAAGGTTCGTAAGGATCGCTGACCGGCGTCCCTCGCCCGGAGTACCATCCCGCCCAATGCCGACGTCCGTTGTGACCGGCGGTGCCGGCTTTCTCGGGTCCCACCTTTGCGACCACTTGCTGGGCGAAGGGCACCGCGTCGTGTGCGTCGACAACCTCGAGACCGGGTCGCTCGAGAACATCGCCCACCTGACAGGCGACGAGTTCGCCTTTATCAACCACGACGTCACCGAGCCGATCTGGCTCGAGGGACCGGTCGATTTCGTGTTCCACCTTGCAGCACTCGCGAGCCCGGTCGACTACATGCGGATGCCGCTGGCCTCGCTGAAGGTCGGCTCGTACGGCACCCACCACGCCCTCGGTCTCGCGAAATGGAAGCGCGCGCGGTTCCTGATCTCCTCGACGAGCGAGGTCTATGGCGACCCGCAGGTGCACCCGCAGCCCGAGACGTACTGGGGGAACGTCAACCCGATCGGACCGCGCGGGGTGTACGACGAGGCGAAGCGCTACGCGGAAGCGCTGACGATGACGTACCACCACCAGCAGGGCGTCGACACGTGCATTGCGCGCATCTTCAACACGTACGGGCCGCGCATGCGCCGCAACGACGGTCGCGCCTCCGTGAACTTCTTGAATCAGGCGCTCGAGGGGAAGCCACTCACGGTGTACGGCGACGGATCGCAGACGCGATCGCTCTGCTACGTCGACGACTTGATCCGCGGCCTCTTCCTGCTCGCGACGAGCGGCGAGCACCTACCCGTCAACCTCGGCAACCCGGATCACGAGGTGACGATGCTCGAGCTGGCACAGACGGTGATCAAGCTGACCGGCTCGTCCAGCGAGGTCGTCTTCGAGGCGCTTCCGACGGACGACCCGCAGCTGCGTCGGCCCGACATCACCCGTGCGCGGCAGGTGCTCGAGTGGCAGCCGGAGATCGATTTGGAGGAGGGGCTCAGTCGTTGGCTGAAGTCTCTCGGCCGGGAGCCGGTCGGGGTCTGAGCGTGCGGGGGCTCGGGGTCCTGGTCGCCGCGCTCGCGGCGGCGTGCTTGGCCGTGACCGCGTCCACTGCGGGCGCTTCGCGCTACCTTCGCATCGGCATCTACGACGAGGCGCAGACGCTGTACGGGCCGGTCGACCAGACGTTTCCGACCCTCAAACAGCTGCACGTCCAGGAGATCCGCCTCAACCTCTACTGGGGTGGCAAGTACGGCGTTGCGACAAAGCGCCCGGCGCATGCCACCAACCCAGCCGATCCGGCGTACGACTGGTCGCTCTACGACCGTACCGTCGAATACGCATCCGAGTACGGCATCCACGTGCTCTTCTCGGTGTACGGAACGCCGTCCTGGGAGAACGGCAATGCCGGCACGAATCACGCTCCGACGTATGCGTTCGACCTGCGCAACTTCGTGATCGCGGCAGCGAAGCGCTACAGCGGATTCACGATGGGCCCGGACGGCAAGACGCTGCCGGCCGTCAAGGAGTGGCTCGCCTGGAACGAGCCGAACAACCCGGTCTTCCTCGCGCCGCAATACAAGAAGACATCGACCGGAGCGTGGCTGATGGAGAGCGCCGTCAACTACGCGAAAATCTGCAACGCCGTGTACTCGGGCGTGCACTCGACGCTGATCGCCAATGAGCGCGTCGCGTGCGGGGGCACGGCGCCGAGAGGGAACAACAACCCGAATTCGAGCCGGCCGGAGGTTTCGCCGCTCGCCTTCTTGCGCGCGGTGAAGAAGGACGGCCTGAAGACGTTCGATGCCTGGGCGCACCATCCGTACTACGGCGATCCGTCGGAGACCCCGTCGACGAAGCCGGTGGGGGCGAGGGGCGCCGCGCCGACAGCGGTCACGTTGGGGAACATCGGCGACCTGATCAAGCTCGTCACCCAGCTCTACGGAAACAAGCGAATCTGGATCACCGAATACGGCTACCAGACGAATCCGCCCGATCCGATCTTCGGCGTCACGTACGCCCAGCAGGCGAAGTACCTCACCGAGGCGTTCGGCATTGCGCGCAAGAACCCGCGCATCGACATGATGCTGTGGTTCTTGCTCCGTGACGAGCCGACTCTCGGCGGCTGGCAGTCCGGGCTCGAGACGTACCGGGGCGCGAAGAAGCCCGCGTTCGCCGCCTTCCAGCACCTGACACACTGAGCCGAATGGGCAGAGCGGCCGCCAACTGGCCGGGAGCCGAGCGGCGTGACCCGCCCATGAGCTCGGCGACCTGGGTCGTGCGTCATGCGCTCGCAGGCTGGCTCCGCGCGCAGGCGGACGAGCTTCGCGACGGCCCCCGTGTTCGCGTGCTCGACGTCGGCTGCGGCGTGAAGCCCTACTACCCGTTCTTCGCGGATGTTGCGGACGAATATGTCGGCGTCGATGTCGTTGAGAATCCGGCGGCCGAGCTGCTCGGGCCCGTCGAGGCGCTGCCCGTCGAGGACGCGAGCTTCGACGTCGTGCTCTGCACGCAAGTGCTCGAGCATTGCGACGATCCGGGGAAGGCGGTGCGTGAGCTGCACCGCGTGACGAAGCCGGGCGGCCGAGTGCTTGCCTCGACGCACGGCGTGCAGGTCTACCACCCGTCGCCCGTCGACTACTGGCGTTGGACGCACGAGGGCCTGCGCAAGCTGTTCGAGACGGGAGGAGAGTGGGCGTCGCTCTCGGTCGAGCCGGCCGCAGGAACGGCGTCGGCGCTCGCGATGCTGCTCGGCACTTATGTCGAGATCGCTCTTCGGCGCACCGTCCTCGCGCGGCCGCCGGTCTGGGTGTTGAACCGGCTCGGTGCTGCACTCGACGGCCGCACGCGGCTCGGGGACCCGGTGCCGGGGTCGCTGATCCCGAATCTTCACGTCGTCGCTCGACCCTGATGCGCCTCGTCCGCCGAAACACGCTCGGGCTCTACGCGGTCTATGCGGCCGCGATCGTCTCCGGCCTCGTGGTCACGCCGATCGTCGTGCGTGCGCTCGGCAAGGACGGCTACGGCGCGTGGAGCACCATCGGGGCGATCACGACCTATCTGTCGGTGCTCGATTTAGGGGTGACGCCCGCGATCGTCCGCTACGCGGCCGAGGCCCGTGGGCGCAAGGCCCCGGCGGAGATAAGCGAGGTCGCCTCGACCGGGCTCGTTATGTATGCGGTCATCGGCCTCCTCACGTTGCCGGTCGGCGCGCTGCTCGTCTGGGTGCTTCCGAGCATCGGGCACATTCCGCACCACCTGGCCGGCGATGTTCGTCTCGCAACGGCGCTGATCGTTCTCTCGATCGCACTGCGGTTTCCCCTCGGCTTGTTCAACAACCTCCTCGTTGCTCAGCAGCGCCAGGATCTGCAGAACGTCGGCAGCTTCGTCTCGACCGCTCTGTACGCGCTGCTTGCCGGTGTGCTGATGTCGCGCGGCGGCGGGCTCGTGCTGCTCGCGGCGCTCGTTCTCGGCACGACGCTCGTACGGCTGACCTTGCCGCTCCTTTGGCTCAAGTCGGAGCTCCCGGAGCTGAAGGTCGGTCGGAGGTTCGTGACCCGGGCTCGACTGCGCGAGCTCACGTCGTTCAGCTCGTCGAACTTCCTCTTGCACGTTTCGCAGAAGATCGTCTTCTCGACCGACGTGATCGTCGTCGGCATCGTGCTGGGTGTTCGCCCGGCCGCCGTGTATGCCGTCGCTGCCAAGCTGTTCTCGATCGCGTTCAGCATCGGAACCGCGGCGACGGCGCTGATGTTCCCGGCGCTCGCGGAGCTCGAGGGGGCGCAGGCCAGAGAGCGGCAGCGGCGGCTGTTCTTGTCAGGACTGCGAGGAGGCTCGGCGCTTATCCTGCTGCTCGCCATGCCGTTGCTCTTGATCCCTGACCTCCTGATCAGCGCCTGGATCCACACGCCCGGCTACCACGGGAGCTATGTGGTGATGTCGCTGCTCGCCGGGGTGCTGCTCGTGCATGCACCGCTCTCCGTACTGACGCTGTACTTGATGGTGCGCGCCCTTCAGCGCCAAATCGCGTGGACGTACATCGTGACCACGGCGACGAACCTTGTCCTGTCGTTTGCGCTCGCGTGGACGTGGGGGATCTGGGGCGTTGCACTCTCGACGCTCGTGACTGACGCCGCGATGTTCGTTTGGGTCGTGCCGCGCTATGCCGCGCCGGCCGCCGGGCTGCGCGTCCGCTCGATTCTCCTCGCGATCGCCCGGCCCATGCTGCCGGCGTTCGCCGGCGCGGCCCTCGTGCTTGTCGGCGTCGCACGCCTCTGGGAGCCGCACTCGCTGTTCCTGCTCGGACTGCTCGGTTGCGTCTGGGTCGCCGTCGCGGCGCCGCTCATGTGGTGGCTCGGCTTCTCGGCGGACGAGCGAAGAGCTGTCTGGCGTGTATTCGGCCCGCGACTGCGACCGGCTCGGGTCGCGATCGAGAGCCGGTGAGATCCGAGCCGTTCTCGAGCCTGCTCGCCGGCCGCGCGGCTCCCGACCGAATCTTCTACTACCGGCTCTGGTTCAAGGGCCACAACAACCCGCGCTACGCGGAGCTCCTGCCGCGCCTCGACCGCCTCGATCGCTTTCTCGTCCGGATCTCCGATCGGCGCATCGTCAGGTCGCTCGAGTACCGCAGCTTTCGCGCTACGCGCCGTCTCCACAACCCGGTCGTCGCCGGGTTGGGCAGCCGCCGATACCGCGCGATGTTCACCGTCGACAACGAGTTGATCCCGCACTTCGATGGGCCTGTCGTTTCCGACGTCGACGATCCGACCTTCAGTCCGGTCGAAGCCAAAATGCTCAACTCTGCGAACGTCCGCGCGTATGTCGTTACCGCCGAGCGTGCCGCGCGGCGGTTCGAGGAGCTCGGCGTCGAGAAGCCGTGGCACGTGATTCCACAGGGATTCTCGCGCACGACCGTCGCTCCCGATGTTCGCGATGCGATCGCGCGGAAGTGGAAGACGGGCTTGGTGGTCGGGTACATGGCGGCCTGGCTCTTGAGTGCCGACGACCGCGACGGCGACGGCCCCCTCTACAACATCGACCATTTGCTCGAGCTCTGGGACGAAGTACACGCGAGGGTGCCCTCCGCGCGCTTGTGGCTGATCGGGCAGCCGTCCGACCGCGTGCGTGCGAGGCTGCAAGGTCGCGATGACGTCGTTCTCTTCGGCCGCCTGCCGCGCGACGAGGCCTTGAGCACCGCTGCCAGTTTCGACATCGCGCTCTATCCACGCACGATCGATCAGGGCATCCGCGCCTCGAAGATCGGTGAGTACCTCGGGCTCGGGCTCCCGGTCGTCTCGTACGACTTGCAGGTGACCGACGAGCTTCGCGAGCTCGGCGCAGGCGAGCTCGTCTCATCCGCGCACGACTTCGCCGCCGCCGTTGAGCATCTCCTGGTGGATGCAGACGCGCGGGAGCAGCTCGCCTCTCGCGCGCGTGCTGCCGGTGCTCTTCGCGACTGGGACGTGCTCGCCGAGGAGTACGGGCAGCTGCTCGACAGGTACCTGCCGCCGCGCTAGACGCGGTAGTGCACCGCCTGCAGCGAGATGTCCGAGTAGCCTGGGCGCTGGGTGGCGGCGCGCACGATCGGGATCAAGAAGACGTGCTTGCGCTGAAGCTCTTTCCAGAGCTGGTCGAGTGAGTAAACCGTGATGTCCCCGCCTTCCGCGAGTTGCTCGGCCGCATGGCGTGACGCCTCGAGCATTTCGGCCGCGAGGGACCGCTTGATCAGGTAGCAGGCAGTTGTCTGAGCGTTCACGGAGCGGAGATAGAGCGCGCTATGTGGGCTCGCATCACGATGGAAGTACGCGAGGCATGCGGCCTCGGCCGTTCCGTCGTCGAGAAACCGCTCGACGAGCGCATCGAGCCGTGCCCGGCCGACTTGGAACAGCGCATCGTCCTCGCACACCATCATCGCGGGCCACTTCTCGGCCAACATCTGCTCCATGCAGGCCGCGTGCGAGAGCGCACAGCCGGCGGAGCCGTTCTCATGTGCGACGGCCTCGAAGCGCTGCACGTTCTCGAGTCGCAGTTGCTTCGCGTCGGCCATGAACGCGTTGAGCCGGTCCGGTCTGCTTGCGAGGTTGATCACCGAGATCGACCCCAACCGTGCCGTGCCCACCGACAGTCCTTCCGCGGCACGGGCCGCGACTCGGCGTGCGTCGCGCGCCAGCGCAAGCTCCGCCCCCGGCAGCCGGATCGTCCGCGTCCGGTTCTCCGGCCTGAACTGGCGGCGAAAGGCGCGCACCTTCTGCCTCAGCCTGCTCGGCAACGCAACCCTCGCCGTTTCCAGAAGCGCTGTCACGGCTGGAAGCGTAGGCGACGGCTCGGGCTTCTAGACTCCCCGCGATGAGGCGGTACCCGGTGCGCTCCCTCTTCCACGGGCCGCCGGCGGCGCCCGACCGTGTTCTTTTCTACAGCCGCTGGTTCGTCGGCCACAACAATGCGATCTACGCGGAGTTGATCCCGCGCCTCGAGCGCGTCGACCCCTACCTCCTGGTTTTCCCCCAGCGGCGTCTGGCCCGTGCCGTGCTGTATCGAGCCTGGGAGCGGACGAAACCGCTGCACGAGCGTGTGCTGTTCGGGCACGCGGCGAGGCGGTACCGTTCGCTGTTCACCGCCGACAACGAGCAGATCCCGTTCTTCCCCGGCCCGATCGTCGCCGCGGTCGACGATCCATCGTTTACGCCGCGCGAAGCGCTGCTGCTGAATCACTCCACGGTTCAGGCGTACGTGGTCACGGCCGAGCGGGCGGCGCGACGGCTCGAAAGCCTCGGCGTGGAGAAGCCGTGGCACGTGATCCCGCTCGGGTTCTCACGTGCCTCCCTGTCGGCGCTGCGAGTTGAGGCGATAGCTGCGAGCCGGAAGTCCGGGCCCGTCGTCGGGTACATGGCGGCCTCGCTGCTGAGCGGAGAGGACCGTGGCGGCGACGGCCCGCTGTACAACGCCGACCATCTCCTCGACCTCTGGGACGAGATCCACGCTCGCGTTACCAACGCGCAGCTGTGGCTGATCGGCGACGCGTCGGAGCGGATCCGTCAACGCACCGACGGTCGCGACGACATCGTCATGTTCGGTCGTCTGGAGCGCGACGAGGCGCTGAACACCGCGGCGAGCTTCGACATTGCGCTCTATCCGCGCACCGTCGATCAAGGCGTGCGGGCATCCAAGGTCGGCGAGTACCTGGGCCTCGGCCTGCCCGTGGTCTCCTACGACCTCGAGGTGACCGACGAGGTTCGCGACCTCGACGCAGGTCTGCTCGTCGGCACCGCGCGCGACTTCGTCGGCGCGGTGGAGCATCTGCTCGTCGACGAGCAGGAGCGCGAGCGGTTCGCTGAGAACGCACGGGCGGCCGGCGCTGCGCGCGACTGGGACCTGCTGGCCGGCGAGTACGCACGGGTGCTGGACACCTACCTTCCGGCGGGGGTCAGCCGGGCAGCGCCGACTCGTAGACGGCGACCGTCCGCTCGGTCATCCGCTCCACGGAGAACTCGGATCGGGCCCGCGCGAGGCCGACGCGCCCAAGCTCCTCTGCGCGGGCCGGATCCTGCAGGAGCTCGAGCAGCCGGCGGCCGATCGTCTCGGAGTCGCCGGCCGCGGCGAGGTACCCCGTCTCGCCGTCGACCACGATCTCCGGCACCGCGCTCACCGACGTCGCGACGACCGGCAACCCGGACAGCATCGCCTCGAGGAGGACGATGCCGAACCCCTCCCAGCGAGAGGTGTGTGCGAAGACGTCGGCGCGTGCGAGCCAGTCTCTCGGCTCGACTCTCCCCGGCACGAGCACGGCGTCGCCGAGCCCGAGTGCGACGGCACGATCGCGCGTCTCCGCTTCGAGGGGGCCCCAGCCGAGGATCGCGAGCCGTGCCGCGGGCCGCGCCCGATGGACGCGCGAGAAGGCCTCGAGCAGCGTTGCGTGGTCCTTCTGTGCGATTAGGCGCCCGATCGCGAGCACGAGCGGCGCGTCGGGTGAGACGCCGAGATCGACAGGCGTCTGCTCCGAAGGCGCGTCGGGGACGTGGTCGAGCCCGTAGTGGATCGTCACCAGCTTCGCAGCCGGAAGACCAGCCTTGATGTGGAACGTGCGCACGGCGTCGGAGATGGCGACGATCCTTCGTACGCCGTGCATGAACAGCCGGTCGACGTAGCGAAACGGCCCGAGCAGGTAGCGGTCGTCGTTGTGCCGCGACGAGACGAACGGCAGACGGAGTGTGTGGGCCGCGAGCGATCCGTAGACATCGCCGTGGACCATGTGCGTGTGCACGAGGTCCGGCGCATGCTCACGTGTCGCGCGCACCACTCGCCTCGCCAGCGCGGGCGAGACGTCCGGACCGCAACTGACCGTCGTGAACGGAACGTCGCGATCGCGCAGCGCGCGGTGGAACCTCTCCGAGTCGTCGCCGGCATCGAGCGAGAGGAACTGTGCATCGACGCCGCGCGCTCGCAGCGCCGGTAGCAGTGCGAGCAGGTGCTGTTCCGCGCCGCCGACGCCGCGCACCTTCATCGTGTGCAGGACTTTCAACGCGACAGCGCCCGTTCGTAGACGCGCTCGACGTCGTCGACCATGCGCTCGACCGAGAAGCGCCGGCGCATTCGATGTGCCGCGATCGAGCCGAGCCTCTCTCGCAGCTCGTCGTCGTCGCGTAGCTGCACGAGCCGCTCTGCGAGCGCCTCTAGGTCGCCGACGGGCACGACGAATCCCGTTTCACCGTCGTCGACGACCGAGCGCGTGCCGCCGGCATCGGTCGCGACGACAGGCACACCGCCGGCCTGCGCCTCGATCGCGACCACCGGCGCACCTTCGTTGGCCGAGGTGAGCAGGAAGCCGTCGAACGCTCCGTACCACGAGCCGAGATCACGAACGTAGCCGAGCAGCCGCACGCGGTCACGCATGCCGAGGCTTTCCGCGAGGCGCTCCACATCGGCACGCAGCTCACCGTCGCCCGCCAGCACGAGCACGCTGTCGTCGACCAGAGCAGCGGTGCGAACGAGGTCGAGCGGTCGCTTGATCTCCGTCAGCCTGCCGGCCCAGCCGATCACGAAGGTCGCATCGTCGACCTTCAGCTCCGCGCGGTGCCGCGCTCTCGTGGCGGGTGAGGCATCGACACGCGCGTCGAGATCGAACCCGTACGGGACGACGGTGAACTTCTCCGGCGGAGCGACGCCGAGGCGTACCAGGTCGTCCTTGACGTCCTCACTGACGGCGATCAGCGCGTCGGTGGCATGCGCGAGCGCTCGCTCGACGAGCGTGAACGCACGCTCGCGCCTGGGGCTGAAGTACCCCGTGAGGACGTGCCCGTGAAAGGTGTGGACGACTCCTCTCGGACGTGCAGGGCCGCGGAGAAGCGCTGCGACTCTTCCCGTCGCACCCGCCTTGGCCGTGTGCGTGTGCAGGATGTCCGCGCGCTGCTGCCGGACGATTCGGCGCAGTGCCCGGATCGATGCGAGATCTGCGGCTGGTGAGACCTCGCGCTGGAGGGTCGCCAGGTACCGGTACGGCACGCCGAGCTGTTCGACCATGTACTCCATCGACTCCTCGCCCGGCGGGATCCGTCCGGCGACGACGAGCACGTCGTGTCCGCGCCGCTGTTGGCCGGCCGCAAGCTCGAGCACCGAGAGCGCCGCTCCGCCCGACGTTCAGCCTTGCGATCGCGTGGACGATCTTCATGTCGGTGGTCGTGCCAGCGAGAGCGCGACGATCACGCCCGAGGTGAGCCAGAACGTCGCCGCAACGGCGGTGCCGCCGAACAGGCCCTCGCCGGCAAGCGCTCCGACGGTCGCGGCGAGCCACGCGCCCGGCAGCGACGCCTCGACTGCATCGGCCGACCTCCGCGCCGCCTCGGCGGCACGTTGACCGAGCGTCACGAGCAGCGCCAGGAGGATCGCTGCACCGACGATGCCGAGCTCGTACAGGATCTCGTCGTAGGTCTGCTGTGGGATGAACGGCTTGTCGGCGGGGGGGAAGTACCGACGCGGCTGATCGCTGAAGCGACGCCGTGCGTCCGGCAGGTAGCGCGCGAACTCGGACGGCGGTACGTCACTCCACCAGCCCGTGCCCAGGATCGGGTGCGCGAGGAACATGCGGCCGCCGACGTAGACGTAGATCAGCCGCTGGCTCCAACTCGACGCGTACTGGCCCGGTCGCGACGGCGGCTTGCCGAACCACGACTGCAGGAAGCCGAGGCTTCCTGCTCGAATCGTGAGCGTGCCTGCGGTGACGACTGCGATGACGGCGAGCGTCGAGACCGCCTGCTGCCAGGTCAGACGCCTGCGCATCGCACGCACAGTGAGCAGCAGCACCGCACCGAGGTAGAAGCCGAGCAGGCTGGCGAGCGCGGCGCCGAGGATGCAGCCGAGCGAACCGGCCACGATCGCCGCCCACGCGCGTTTCGTGCTGGAGCCCTCGTAGAGCACGCAGAGGCCGTAGAGCACGGGCAGCGTCGCGAGTGCGGCGAAGTCGTGCTCACCGAGGAACGACGGCTGCCGACCCCCGCCGTGAGCGAGGAACTCCTCCGTCGCATAGATGTCGGCTGCGATGCCGAAGAGGATGATGACGTCGGCGAGCGCGTCGAGCCTTGCGCGTGAGTCGAGGAATGCGATCGCGCCGAGAGAGAGTGCTGCGAGCTCGACCAGCTTGGCTCCGGAGACGAACGCGGCGGAGCCGTTGGCTGCGGCGCTTCCAAGCAGGAGCGCGATGAACGCTGCTGCGGCGACGATGGTCGGCCATGCGATCCGCGGAACGCCGTTCTGCACAAACCATGCGAGCGCGACGATCGCGAGTGCAGCAAGCACCACGTCTGCGGGTGTGATCGCCGCTGATGTGCCGCCCACTCCGATGTCGACCGCAGGCAGGTCGCGTGCCCTGACGAGAGTCAGCGCCACCGCGACAAGGAAGAGCGCGTACCGGGGCGAGCGAAGTTGCGGCCAGAGCGAGATGTCTCGGACGGCCGTCACCACCGCTCTACGATAGACCAATGAAGATCGTGTTCCTGACAGGCATCTGGCCGCCGGATGTGGGCGGGCCTGCCACACATGGGCCGGACTTCGCCGCTTTTCTTCGCGATCGCGGCCATCAGGTTCGCGTCGTCACGATGGCCGACGACGACGTCTCGGAGCGCCCCGTGCCGGTCGACGTCATCTCGCGCCGACGTCCGTTCGTCGTTCGGTACCCGGAGGTGGCGGTCGCCGGCTTCCGCGGCGCCCGCAAGGCCGATGTCGTCTATGCGACGGCGACGTACGCTGCCGCCGCCGCGGCCTCGAGCGCTGCGCGCACGCCGCTCGTCGTGAAGCTCGTGTCGGACCCGGCGTACGAGCGTGCTTTCCGCTATGGGGCGTTCACCGGCTCGCTCGAGGCCTTCCAGGGTGCGCACTCCGCGCGCGTGAGGCTTTTCAAGCACCTGCGCACCGCAGCGCTCGGTCGCGCGCGCAGGGTTGTTGTGCCGAGCCGCTACCTCGCCGACTTTGCGATCGGTTGGGGCATCCCATCCGCGCGGGTCGAGGTTCTCGTCAACCCGGCGCCGGTCACCGGCAACGTCGAGCCGTCGAAGATGCCCGACAACACGTTCGTCTTTGTCGGAAGGCTGACCGAGCAAAAGGCGCTGACCGTGTTGCTCGACGCGCTCGTCGAGGTGCCCGAGGCGCGCGTCGAGCTGGTCGGAGACGGCCCTCAGCGGCCGATCCTCGAGCGGCGTGCGGCAGAACTTGGGCTGCTGCCGCGAGTGACCTTCGCTGGTGCGGTGTCTCGCGAGTCGGCGCTGGCACGGCTTGCCGGGGCGCGCGCCGCCGTCCTGCCAAGCGCGTGGGAGAACCTTCCGCACGCCGCGGTCGAGGCGCTCGCCGTCGGCGTGCCGGTGATCGCAACGGCGGTCGGCGGCGTTCCCGAAGTCGTGAAGGATGGTGAGAACGGTCTGCTCGTTCCGCCGAACGACCCGGCACAGCTCGCTGCTGCCATGAGTCGTGTGCTCAAGGAGGACTCGCTCCGGAACGCGCTTGCCGACAACGCACGTCCTTCCGTCGCGGCGATCGGCCGCGAGGCAATTTACGGCCGACTCGAGCAGATCCTCGAGCGCGAGGCTGGGACATGAAGCCGCGCGTACTGTTCGTCGGCCGCGGGCGCCTCCAGCTTCCGCTCGCGCCTTGGCTCTTGAAGAAGTGGGACGCACTCGCAGACGTGCTCGACCTGCGTCTGCTCAACGCGGGCACCGGCGAGAGCGACGAGCGCTTCCGGCTTCTTCCCGACTCTGCGTTCGCATTCTATTCGCGCCTCGAGCACGAGATCTCGCGCGCGTTGCGCGACTTCCGGCCGGCGGCAGTGATCGCCTCTGATCCGTACATCGGCGCCGCCGCGCTGCTCGCACGAAGGGTGGCGCGCGTGCCGGCGAAGGTGATCGTCGAGGTGCACGGCGATCCGCGTACGTTCACGCGTGGCTACGGGTCGCCCGCGCGTCGCTTTCTCTCGCCCCTGACCGACGCTGTCAGCCGCTACGGCATCCGCCACGCGGATGCGACGCGCGGTCTCTCTCAGTTCACCTCCTCGCTGATCGAGGACGTCCGGGGTCTCCCCGCCACCGCGTGCTTCCCTACCTACAGCGACCTGTCGGCGTTTCGCGATCCGCCACTCACTCCGGTTCCCGACGAGCAGCGGGTCGTCTTCGTCGCCGCGCTCGAGCAGTACAAGAACGTCGATGGTCTGTCCGCGGCGTGGCGTCGCGTCGCGTCGCTCCTGCCGAGCGCGACGCTCGTCGTCGTCGGCAACGGATCGCGCAGGCACGTCATCGACAAGCTGGTCGAGGACGTTCCGGGCCAGGTCGAGCACCATCCCGTGTTGCCGCCGGAGCGCGTCTCCGCAGAGATCGACGCTGCACGCGCGCTCGTTCTGCCTTCGTGGCCCGAAGGTCTCGGTCGCGTCGTGCTCGAGGCGTTCGCGCGCGGTCGCACCGTGGTGGCGACGAACGCGGGCGGAATTCGCGACATCGTCACCGACGGGAGCGACGGAATCTTGATTCCGATCGCCGACACGGAGGCACTCGTCGTCGCCCTTCGTCGCGTGCTCGAAGACAAGGAGCTCGCGGTGCGGCTCGGCTCGGTCGCCCACGGCACCTACGAGCCGTGGCATCAGACGGCGGAGGACTTCGCGCACGCGTATCGCGAGCTCGTCGATCGAGCGCTCGCGGGCGAGCGGTGAGGCTCGCGTTCATCACGCAGGAGCTTGACGCAGACCACCCAGTTCTCGCGCAGACGGTCGATCTCGTCCATGCGCTTGCACAGCGGGTCGATCACTTGGAGATCGTTGCGCGGCGTGCGCCCACCGCTCCGCCTGCGAATGCGTCCGTATTCACGTTCGATGCGTCGTCGCGAGTCGGTCGTGTGGTCGCGTTCGAACGTTCGGTCGCGCGGGCGACGCATCAGCTCGACGGCGTGCTCGTGCACATGATCCCGGAGTTCGCGCTACTGGCCCGGCCGATCACGACCCTGCGGCGTACGCCGCTCATGCTCTGGTATACGCACTGGAACGCGAGCCGCGCGTTGCGCGCGGCGACCGCTGTGGTCGACGTTGCGCTGAGCGTCGATACCTCGAGCTATCCCGTGCCGACACGGAAGCTGCGTGCGATTGGACATGCGATCGATGTGCAGCTGTTCAGCCCGTCGCCGCCAAACGAGGGCACGCCGTTTCGGCTCCTGGCCCTTGGTCGGACAGCGCGCTGGAAAGGGCTCGACACGCTACTCGACGCCGTGGCGTCCGTCACGTCCGACGGTATGGATGTCGCGCTCGAGATCCGCGGCCCCTCGCTGACGCCCGATGAGGTGGCGCACCGCACTGAGCTCGCGAGCAGGATCGCCGGCGACGACCGCCTGCGGGGACGCGTCGACCTGCTCGATGCAGTGCCTCGAGCCGAGATTCCCGCGGCGATCGCCCGCGCCGACCTGGTCGTCAGTCCGAATGAGCCGAGAGCCGGAAGCACCCTCGACAAGGCCGTCTTCGAGGGGGCCGCCTGCGCGCGGCCCGTGCTGTCGACGAACGCCGCCTTCGCGTCTCTTCTGGACGGGCTCGCGCTGCCGCTCCTCGCGGCGCCGCGTGATCCGAGCGCGCTGGCGGCCGGGATTCGCGCAGCAGCGACTGCGACGCCGGCCGTGCGCGGCGCCGTGGGGGCCGCTCTGCGGCAGCGCGTCGTCGAACGCCACTCGCTCGAGCACTGGGCCGCCGAGGTGATCTCGGTGGTCCGCGAGGTACGATCCGCGCGTGGAACAGCCGGTCCGGCAGGAGCCGGTTAGCGCGGCAGGCGCGGCGCTCTCCGAGGACGTCCGGGCGAGGCGCCCGTACCCCCTCGGTGCGATGCCGCTCAAGTCGCTCGCGCGCCGGATTGCGAGCGCGGCGATTCTCGCGGTGATCGACATCGGCGGGCTCGTGATCGGGCTCTACCTCGCGCTGTCCCTGCGCGCCTGGCTGCGCGATCCGCACCCGGTGCTCTGGGGCTTCCTCTGGACGCAGGAGACGACCTGGCTCGCATTCCTGATCCTGCTCCTCGTCCTCGTCTTCTGGCAGGCCGGCCTCTATGCGCCGCGCGAGGTACGCGAGGGAGCTGCGCGCGTCGTCCCGAGCGTGTTCCTCGTCGCCGCGCTTGCGCTGGCGTTCGCGATCGGCACAGGCCAGCACTTCACGACGTTCGGGCTCTACGTCACCGCCGCGGTCTTCGTCTCGATCCTGATCGCGCTGTTCCGCGCGAGCTACGAGGCGATGACGGAGGTGCTGCTCCGCGTCGCCGGTGTGCGGTGCCGTGTGGTGCTGTCGGAGCCCCGACCAGCGCGACCATTGCGTCAGACGCTTGGTGCGAGCCGCGGCGGCATCGACTACGAGTTCGTCGACGACGTCGAGCCGGGTCCGGCCGTCGAGGAGGTGCTCGTCACAGGCCAGCTCCACGAGCTGATCGTTGCCGACTCCGACGTCTCCGAGGAGCGGCTGCTGGAGATCGTCGAGGCTGCGCACCGGCGCGGCGTGAAAGTGCGCGTCGCGCCGCGCACGACCGAGCTGCTGATCGAGCGCGGCGAGTACGTGCCGGGCCAGGGTGTGCCGCTGTTCGAGCTGCGGCCGCCGATCTTTGCCGGCACGCAGTGGGCGGTGAAGCGCACGTTCGATCTCGTCGTTGCAGGTCTGATCGTCGTCGTCGGGTTGCCCGTGTGGGTAGTGGTCGCGCTTGCGATCAAGCTCACCTCGCGCGGCCCCGTCTTCTATGCGGATTCGCGGATCGGGCTCGGCGAGCGCGAGTTCAAGATGCTGAAGTTCCGGACGATGGTCGCCGACGCGGCGGTGCAGCAACCGGAGCTCGAGCGGGCGAACGAGGCGAGCGGCGCGCTGTTCAAGATTCGCCGAGATCCGCGCGTCACGCCGATCGGTCGTGTGCTGCGGCGGCAGTCGCTCGACGAGGTGCCGAACCTTCTCAACGTGCTGCGCGGACAGATGTCGCTCGTCGGCCCGCGACCGCTGCCGATTCGTGACTACGACCTTCTGAGCGACTGGCACCGGCGGCGGTACAACGTGCTGCCGGGCATCACCGGCCTGTGGCAGATCGCCGGCCGCTCCGACCTGACCTTCGATGACCTCGTGCCGGCTGGACTTCTACTACCTCGAGAACTGGTCGATCTGGCTCGACATCTCGATCCTCGTGCGCACGCCGTTCGCGGTGCTGCGGCGAAGCGGCGCGTATTAGCGGCGTCGATCAGCTGCCTGGCGGGTGATGGTCGAGCCGGCCCGCGCGCGCTTCCGAGCCACGACGGCGACGATGTCGCCGACCATGTGCGCCGGCAGGGCGCGATCGATCAGGTTGAGCGGCCTCTTGACGACCGCGACGTCGAGCCCGTCGATGTGGAATTTGAACGTCTCGACGTGCTCGACCGTCAGCCCTGCCTGCTCGACTGCTGACGTAACCTCGCTCGGGCGGAAACTCCGGTGCGGGAAAGTCACCTTCAATCGCCTGCCGGTGAGATGGAGTGCCTCGACCAGGAGGCGGCGAGGTGTGTTGAGCGCAATGCTCACGCGGTTCTGCGCGTTGTCGGTCGAAAGGACGAGGATTCCGCCCGGACGAAGAACGCGGGCGAGCTCGCTGATTCCCGCGGCGACGTCGAGGAGATGCTCGATCACCTGCACGGAGAGCACACGGTCGAAGCTGCCATCCTCGAACGGGAGTCGTTCCATGTTTGCTTGGAAGAACTCGGCAGTCACGCCTTCGCGTTCGACGGTCTGTCGGGCGGTATCGAGGATTCGTTGGGAGATGTCGCAGCCGACCAGCCGTGCCGGCCGATTTCTGGCTCGCGTGATCGCCGCCAAGAAGCGGCCGTCGCCGCAACCCGCGTCGAGCAGCGACTCGGCGGGGAAGGTGCTCCGAACAAGAGCCGTCATGCGTTCGAACTTGCGATCGACGCGTGGGTCGGGGAGCGGAACCGGCTTCGCGTACCTGACTTCGGCGCGCTTCTCGTAGATCTCGCGAAGCGAGTCCGACGGCGCATCGCTGCCCATCAAACGATTCTAGGAGGTTCGCTCCAATTGAAGCCAGCTTGGCGGCAAGAGATCGTCGACGGATTCCAGGCCGTCGCGAAACCATGGCTTGGGCGCGACAACGCCCAGTGATGGCGAAGATCCAGCCACGCCCCCCACCAGCTGAACTGCTGTTTGCGAGGATATGTCCCTGGCAGGCCGACATGAGCGCGAGCTCCCCGGCCGGGGCGACGCTCATGCTGCGGGGAACGACGTGCGTGTCGTCGGCGACGAAATGTCGCGTGACCCAGTCGAGATCGTCGCTGAAGACGTAGAACGTCGTTGCGCCTCGAGATCGCATTTCGTCAACTGCACGAGCGAGATAGTCCTTCTCCGACGAACCCGAGCAGTTGAGACGCAGAGGATTTTGCAACGTAGTCTCCGCGTCGCACGTGGATTGAGACTGAGGCTTGCGCTCGCTTCATTTGGTCGAGGAGCTCGTGCCCCGTGGTGGTCAGCGTCGCCTTCGCGAAGGAGTGCACACTTGCGCGAACCGGCGCAGCTACGTCAGCGAAATATCGCGGTGACTGCCAGTAGCCGTCCAGAAGGGAGCGCCCAGCTACAGATTCGATTCCTGGCCAGTACTGGTACTGAGGTTCTCGAACCACGCGATACCCGCTGGCTGTTCGGCGCAGCCCCAGCCGACCGGCGAGTGACAGCCCACGGGACGGCGCGACCGACACGCGGTAGCCTCGACAGAGCTCAGCCACCTCGAACGTACGGGGGCCGCGCAGAACGAGTCGCGGATCGATCACTACCCGGTACCCCTTGTGTTCCAGTGCGCAAGCGAGTGCCCATTGGAAGAGCTGGTTACCGAGACCGCCCTTTAGCCGGATGGCCGGCATCCGTGTTCGCTCCAGCATGCTCGGCTCTACGGGTGGTACTGCTGGTAGATGCGCAGGACCGACTCGAAGGTCTTCGTGCGTTGCGCCTGCGGAGCGACCTGGACGTAGAACGCGAACTCTCGTAGCGCGTCCGCGCCCGCTGCCATCACCTTGATGTGACGCGGGTTGCGACCGTGGGCAAGCCCGTAGAAGTATTTCGCTGTCACCGTCGGCGGGCTCGGCGTCGAGAAGCTGACGAGCGTGACGGGCGTCGAGGGCGGTACGTAGTAGGTGACGACGTAGTGCAGGTCGTGGTCGTACGAGTCGTCGTCGAATCCGGTCGTTCCCTTCGCGCACTCGTGGTTGTCGATGCACGCGGCGAGGCCGGTCTTGTCGGGGCCGAAGCGCAGGACGAGCGCTAAGCGAAGTTCGTAGCCCGTCCCGAGTGGAGTGAACGAGTCGATCGTCCCGAACTCGACCTGTGGTGTGACGTACGGCCACGGCTCCTTTGCGACGGGCGGTGCCGCGTGCTTCGCGGGGTGCCCGGCGCCGCCGCATCCTGCGGCGAAGATGCCGACCAGCGCGGCGAACGCAGCGGTCCGTGCGATGCTCACGCGGCGACTCTAGTGCGCCCGAAGCAGAATGGCCTAGCGGTCGATCATCCGCTGATTGGCCTCCGAGTAGCGGGCTCCCTGGCCGTCGATCTGTGCGTCCTCGATCTCGGCGAGGTCGTCGCTCGTGAGCTCGAGGTTCGCGGCGGCAATGTTCTCCTCGAGCCGGTGCAGCTTCGTCGTGCCTGGAATGGGGACGATCCACGGCCGCTGCGCGAGGATCCAGGCCAATGCGACCTGCGCGGGGGTGGCGTCTTTCTGCTCGGCGAGGCGGGTCAGGAGCTCGACGAAGGCGCTGTTTGCCTGCCGTGCCTCGGGGTCGGTGAAGCGGGGGACGGTGTTGCGGAAGTCGCCGCTCTCGAAGGTCGTGCTTACGTCGATCCGGCCGGTCAGGAAGCCCTTGCCGAGCGGGCTGAACGGCACGAAGCCGATGCCGAGCTCTTCGAGTGTCGGGAGGATCGCGTCTTCCGGCTCGCGCCACCACAGCGAGTACTCGCTCTGAAGCGCTGTCACCGGCTGCACGCCGTGGGCGCGGCGGATGTTCTGCACGCCCGCCTCGGACAGGCCGAAGTGCCTCACCTTGCCCTCGGTGATCAGCTCCTTGACCGCGCCGGCAACGTCCTCCATCGGCACCTCGGGATCGACGCGATGCTGGTAGAGCAGGTCGATGTAGTCGGTGCGTAGCCGCCTCAGCGAATCCTCGACGGAGCTCCTGATCGTCTCGGGGCGGCTGTCGAGCCCGCTTGCCGCTCCGCTCGAGAGCTCGAAGCCGAACTTGGTCGCGATCACGACGTGCTCGCGGACGGGCTCGAGCGCCTCTCCAACCAGCTCCTCGTTGTCGAACGGGCCGTAGACCTGTGCCGTGTCGAAGAACGTGATCCCGCGCTCGACGGCCGCGCGCAGCAGGGCGATCGAGTCGCTCTTCTCCGGGATCGGCGGGAAGCTCTGACTCATTCCCATGCAGCCGAGGCCGAGGGCAGAGACCTCGAGTCCCTGCCCGAGCGTGCGCTTCTTCATCTCGTCGCCTCCTCGTGGATCCGAGCATCATCGCTGCTCGTGCGTTGACGGCTCCGGTGGCAACTGCCAGAGTCGGATCGGTGCCTCCTTCCGTTGTGGCGATCTTCGACGAGTACGCGCTTCGCTACTCGGAACGCGACGTCGAGGGTGTGACCAATCTCTGCCTCTGGCCGTTCCTGGCGATCCGAAAGGGAGAGGCGATTCATCTGCCGGATCGTGCCGCGGTGCGGGATCATTTCGCCAACGCGATCATCGCGTATCGCGTCACCACGGGTGTTGTCTCCTGGACTCGCGTCGAGCTGGACGCACGCGAGCTCGGTGAGCATTCCGTCTTCGCGACCGTGCATTGGAACGCGGTGAGTTCGGACGGTAACGTCGTCCGCGACACGTGGACGAGCTACCAACTCCTCGCGACCCCACGACGGGTGGCGCTTCCTGTCGTACACGAATCACTTCTGAGAGTGTTTCTGCACGCATGAGCATCGACGAGATCTACAACGCCCGCGAGATCGATGACCGCTTGCTTACGAGCGGCCAGCCGACCGAAGAGCAGCTGCGCGCGATCGCGGCCGACGGGTATCGACACGGTCGTCAACCTCGCTCCGCATGAGGGACGCAGCGCGCTTGTCGATGAGGCCGGGCTCGTGCAGGAGCTCGGCATGACGTACCACTACTTGCCTGTCGCCCGACTGTCGGCGTACGCTCGCCACCATGCCTCTCGCGTTCAGCCTGCACCACCTCGTCCATTGGCCAACACACGGTGGCTACAACTTCATCAGTGGGCCGCTGGCTGACATCACGCTGATCACGGCCTTTGCCAGCACGCTGTATCTCTTTCTCCGTAAGCACAACTGCCATGTGCAGCGCTGCTGGCGTTTGGAATGGCACCCGCATCCCGACAACGGTCATCCGGTCTGCAGGAAGCATCACCCCGACGGCGACGGTCTTCCCGGCTAGTGCGGAGAGCGCGGAACCATCGCCTCAGCGCCAGCGGGACTCCATAAGCCCGTTGGGAAATGCGATCTCTAAGTGGTATAAGCGGCCAGTGAGGCCACCGGCCGATCGGGCCGGCGAGGGAAGGTAGTCCCCGTACGACCGCCTCCGAGCAGCATCGAACAAAGGGGAGAGATGAAGGCGAGGATCATTCTGCTCGCCGTCACGCTTGCGTTGCTGGGCACTGCGTTGTTTGCAGGCTCGGCAGCAGCGACTGGCGGCGGTAACGCGCAGAGCTACCTGCCGTTGTTGTGTGTCGATCGCACCGTCCAGGTTCAGTTCAACCAGTACGGCTATTTTGACGGCCGCACGCGGGACCAAATGGTGTCGATCCTGTTCCACGGCGACCCGAACGGCGCCGTGATCAACGGAGTGTGGGTGCAACAGCTTTCGCCGGGCAAGTTCGCTGACTACGTTGGTCCCGATCCGTACGCATCGGGCGCCTACGTGATCCACACTGTTCGTTTCGGGCTTTGTTTCCCGCCCGATCCGTTCAGAACAACGGCCTGAGAGCAGGACCTGGCGCCTCAGCAGGAGGACACTGAGGCTCTTTGCACCGACGCTCATGGAGCGTCACCCGCGCCTAACAGCGGCTCCGTACCTCGCTGTTCGATAAAGGTTTTGGGTTGCGCGGATCTCTCTTCAGTGTTGGATCGTCGCAGCCAATTGACGGGATGGCTCGAGATTCGGCGGCTGAAGGCCGGCGCCGGCTCACGGCTGATGGCTCGCGGTGGATGAGCTTCGCGCGCCCGCTATGCGGAGGTCTCTGCTGGGGTCGCGCCTCAGGCGTCGGCTCGCGGCGGGGGCGATCGGTCTCGGTGTGGTCACCGCGGTTGTCGTCGGGGTCCTCTTGCTGACGCGATCGGGCGGCCACACCGGGTCAGCCTTGACCACCGAGTTGGCATCCGGCCTCGTGACTTTCGTGACCTGGACAGTGGCTTTGGTAGACACGAGGATCGACTGAGCCGTGTCGGTGTCGAAGCGCGCGATCGAGGAGCTGTACGGCGAGCGGTATGCGCGCTTCCGGCGCGCGTTGGCTCCGGTTGCGGGGAGTTACGAAGCGGCACATGACGTCGTGCAGGAGGCGTTCGCGCGCGCTCTCGCCTTCAGGCAGCAATGCCGCAGCGAGTCGGCGCTGGCAGCGTGGGTGTGGCGGATCGCTTGCAACGTTTCGCTGGAGCGACGCGAACTCGGCCGCGACGTTCCTTTCGAAGAGGCGTTTGCCGCGACCCTGGTCGACCCGGCCGACGACCCCGAGTTGGCGCGCGCGCTTGGCAACTTGCCGCCTCGTCGACGACTGATCTTCTTCCTTCGCTACTTCGCAGACTTCAGCTACGCCGAGATCGCCGAGGCGTGTGAGATCAGCGAGGGAACGGTCGCAGCGGCGCTCGCGCACGCACGAGCCGAGCTCGCCGACGCGCTGCGAGCGGAGGCGAGCCTGTGAGGAAGAAGCCCGTGGCGAACCCTGGGCGTGTTCGCGGCGCACGAGCTCGACCCCGAGCTGCGGGATCGGCTGCTGTCGCTCGAGGAGCCGGTCTCGCGCGCAGATTGGAATGACGTCCTTGCGCGGCCGGTCGCAACGCGCCTTCGCTTCCGCCGCGGCCGCGGCGCCGCACTCGCCTGACCACGGCAGTCGCGACCGCAGTGCTCGCGGCAGCGACCGCGCTTGCATTCAGTGCGACCGTGCGCGCATTCGTGGGACTCCATCACTCGGCGCACCGGCCAGAGCTCGTGGCAACGATGACAGGTGCCTTCGTTCACAAGCCCGCCCCGCGATACGCCCAGCCGATGGTCACGATCACGTTCACGATCGGCGAGCGGGGCAAGCCCGCTGGCACAGGCATCCCGTGGGGCTCTTACTTCCTCGTCGATCTCGCGAGCAGAACCGGCGCTCCGACCTCCCCCTTGTTGATCCGGGCGTACGGCGCACGCGGCCATTACCGGGTCACCACACGCCTCCCGCAAGGCGGCATCGGCCGCATCATGGTCGGCGGGTGGCTGAATGTCCGCAAAGGGACCTCCGCCGCGGACGGGGATTTCTGGATCCCGGTCGTCATCCCCGCGGTGCCGCACTAGTTGCTGCGCACGCGGGCGCACTGGCGACTTGCATTCGCGCGCTTTCGCCGTGACCGACTGTCGTTCATCGCTGCCGGCGTGTTCGTGGTCATTCTCGTCACGTCGTTCGCCGGTGGCGCAACGGCGAGCGCGTTGCTCGGCCACAACGGCACGGACATCTTTCCGTACGCCGCGAACGACAACCTGAAGCCGGTCGGTCCCTGGACGCAGGTTCCCGCGACGCACGACTCGTACGGGTATGCGAACGGCGGTCTCAAGGCGCCGCCGAAGGGCGCGCCGAAGACGCTGCTGATCTTCGGCGCCGACGGGCCGCTTGGTCGCGACGAGTTCATCCGCGTCGTCGACGGCGGCAAGGCATCGCTCGAGATCGCACTCGGTGGCGTGCTCGTCGCGCTCTTGATCGGACTGCCGTTCGGGTGTGCCGCGGGCTACTTCGGTGGTCTCGCCGACACGCTCGTCACGCGCGTCACCGACACGGTGATGGCATTTCCACTGCTTCTCTTCCTCGTCTTCGCGAGCGTGCAGCTCGACGCCTCGCTGAAACCGATCGGCGCCTGGGGATCGATCGTCCCGGAAGGGGTCGTCGCCGAAGCGCTCCTGATCGGTGTCTTCACGTCCTTCTACCCAATCCGGCTGATCAGAGCTCGACTGCTGACGTTGCGGAAAGAGGAGTTCGTCGAAGCGGCCGAGATGGTCGGCGCCTCGAACTTGCGCATCCTTCGCTACCACCTACTGCCGTATCTGCGGCCGATGCTGATCGTCTGGGCTGCGATTGCGACGGCGACGAACATCCTGCTCGAGGTCGGCCTCAGTTTCGTCGGCGCCGGAGTCCAGCCCGAGACGCCCACCTGGGGGTCGTTGCTCTCGACGACGTGGGGGACGATCTACCAGCCGCAGGTCTTCAACAACACGCAATTCACCTACTGGCAGACCGTCTTCCCAACGGTCGCGATCCTGCTCTGCGTCGTCTCGCTCAACCAGCTCTCCGAAGGACTCCGGCAGGCGCTCGAACCACAGGGGCAACGTTGAGCCGCATCCTCTTCTTCCTGCTCGCGGCGAGCCGTCGGCGGGCTGATCACGATCTGGGCGCTCGTCACCTTCTCGTTCTGGATCTTCTGGTCGATCCCGAACACCCCAGCGCAGTTCGTCTACCCCGTCCACCGCAGCTGAACGACTACCAGATCCGCACGGCGACCACATCCTCGGCATCGACAAGCCGAAGACAACCCTCTACGTCGACTACCTGTGGCACATCGTGCGCTGGCACTTCAACCCTTCGTGGTGGAGCTACGCGTATTTCCCCGGACGCCGCCGATCAAGGCCTTCCATCCCGCGGCGTGCAAGTTGATCTCGCGCGCGAGCTCGGTGTCACGCTGTCGATCACGCTCGGCGGCGCACTCGTCGTCCTGCTCCTCGCTGTTCCGCTGGGCTCGATCGCTGCGAGCCGGCTTCGCTCGCTCACCGACCGCACGATCTCTCTCGTCGCGCTGATCGGCGTCTGCACACACCCGATGGTGATCTCGCTCATCCTGCGCGGGATCTTCGGTGACCACCTGCACTGGGTGCCGTCGACCGGCTACTGCCCCATCCGCGGCAACTCCTTCGGCACGGCTGCAACGGGCCGGCCGACTGGGTATCTCATCTCATCCTGCCCTGGGCCAGCTTCGCGCTGCTCTTCCTCGCGCTCTACATCCGCATGATCAGGATCCGCGTCGCCGAGACGCTGCCGGAGGACTTCGTCCGCACAGCCCGCGCGAAAGGTGCAGGCAGCTTCCGCGTTCTCGCACGGCACGTCCTCCCCAACGCCTCGCTCCGGATCCTCACGATGATCGGCATGGAGATCGGCACCGCGATCGGCGTCTGTGCCTACATCGAGACGGCGTTCGGCATGCAGGGCCTCGGCCTCGCCGGCATCCAAGCCCTGATCAACGGAGGGGGTCTCGACCTCCCCGTCATCCTCGGCATCGTCACGTTCATCGCCCTGCTCGTCGTCATCGGCAACCTGATCGTGGACGCGCTCTACGCGTTCATCGATCCGCGCGTGCGCTTCAGCATCGAGCCGGGCCGAAACAAGAGCCTCGCCGGCGGCGTCATCTAGCGCGACTACGCGGGCGAGCATCGCTCCGCCCACGATGTTTCCCCCGGTCGAGGGACGCGTGCCGGGCTCGGGGCGGCCGATCCTCTGTCCAGATGGTGCGTAAGCAGGTAGTCGTCTTCTCGATCATCCTCGCGGTCGTGCTCGCGCTCTGCGCGACAGCGTTGGCCGACAACTACGTCTACAAGCACACGACCGCGGACACTGCGCTGGCGCGCTCGCTCCTCGTGACGCGTCAGGACTACCCGGCGGGGCTGAAGCTCAAAGGCGGCCCAGTAAAACCGGACGAGTCGACTGATCCGTGCGACACCTCGAGGAAGCGTGACCTCGTGGTCGGCGGCGACGCCGAAGCGCGCTTCTCGAGCCCCTCAGAAGGCATCGGGCTGATCGACGTTTTGGCAGGCGTCTTCCAGAGCGCCACGATGGCGCACACCGACTGGACGCGAGACCTACCGTTCTCGGGCCCAAAGGCGCTCGAGTGCGATCTGCGGTCGGCGAAGACGCATCCGCTGAAGCTTCTCGCGTACCAGAAGCTTGGACCGACACGCTGTGCCTGCGATGACAGCTTGAGTCTGATGATCGAGACGACCGGCTACCGGAAGGATCAGCGGCTGATCTGGGTGATCACCCAGGTTCGCCGTGGCCGGGTCGAAGCTGGCATCACGACGGTCGTCGCGCGCAACACGAGCGACACCTCGAACGCGGCGCTCAACGCCGCGATCAGCATCCAGGGTGCGGGAGTCAACGCACTCTCGAAGCGCCTGCTGGTCATCCCCGGCGGCGCCTGACGTCCTACTTTCCGGACCCGTCATAACGGCTAGGAGCTCTCTGGGTGCTGGACTCCGTTCTAGTTGTTCGCAGCCGCCAGCTGTTCGCGGGCCGCACGGTGTGCGAGCAGTGGCACGAATTGGTCGAAGCGCGCGTTGGCGAGCAGACGGCTGGCCGCGTTATCGACGACGGTGTCGACGACCTCGTCCGGCAAGGATGGATAGTCGTGCTGGAGCCGCTCGTGGACGTGTCCGAGCTTAGCGGCGGTCTCTGGCGTGATGATCATGGCGACCAGTCCAACAGGGCGGAGCGTCGCCAACATCAGCAATAGCGCGCACGTCCCGTCAGGAGAAACCCGCGCCGACTACGGCAGGCCGAGAAATCAGCCAGAACGTTTGGCGCTCTCCTGCGCCAGTGATGCTTCTATGTCTGTCAAGTCGCGTTGGCGGTCCGTGTTCGAGTAGCCGGTAGAGGTTGCGGGCGAGGTAGCGCTTGAGGCAGCGGTTTGCTTCGCGTCGGGTCTTGCCTTCCTGGTGGCGTCGTTCGATGTAGGCGATCGTGGCGGGGTGTGTGCGTTTGCGTGTGACGAGGATCATGTGCAGGGCGCGGTTGAGTTTGCGGTCGCCTGATCGGTCGAGTCGGTAGCGGATCGTTTGGCCGGAGGAGGCGGGGATCGGTGCTGCGCCGGCGAGCCTGGCGAAGGCTGCTTCCGAGGTCGATGCGGCCTTGGTGTGACCAGGAGAGCACGAGTTGTGCGGCGGCGTGCGGTCCGACGCCGGGCTGGTCGAGCAGCTGTGGTGCGAGTTTGCGGGTGAGCGTTTCGATCTCGCGTGCGAGCTCGCGTTCCTCGGCGGTCAGTTGCAGGACGCGGCGGGCGATCGAGCGGAGCGCGAGCAGGCTGCCGCGCAGTTCTGGATCGCGGCGACCGTCGGGTCGTGTTGCTGCGAGGCGTTGCAGCAGCCGCGCGCGTGTCAGCGGCCGCAGCTCGCTGCGCAACGGCTCCGGCGTCGTGATCAGCAGGTCGCGCAGCTGACAGAGTCCGGCCCGCTTGGCGTTGACTGCTCCCTCGCGTGCAGCGACCAAGCGCCTGCAGCGCCTGGCGTTCGCCGCCGGCGCGTGGGGTCGCTGGCCGCTGTTGGGCGAGCACGCTGCGGGCGGCACGGACCGCGTCGAGCGCGTCGGTCTTGCCGCCCGAGCGGCGCTCCCGTCGCAGCCGGCCGACCTCGAGCACCCGCTCACCGCGCGCCGGTCAGAAAGCGTGTCAGGCCGGCACCGAACGAGCCGGTGCCCTCGACCGCGAACGCGCGCCGAGCCGGCGCATGCTCCTCGGCGAGCTTCAACGCCTGCGCGTAGCCGTCGCTGTTTGCGATCACCGTCGACTCGAACACAACAACGCCGCTGACGACCTCGACGACAGCGAGTGCGTGCGAGTCGCGGTGCGGGTCGACACCGACGATGTAGTCCAGCTGATCTGCGAGCATCCGTTCACCGACCTCCAGCGAAAGTTGGGGGACACATCCGGTGTCGGTCTGGGTGCAAACCGCGGGCGGCAGAACTGTGACGGGTCACGCGCTCAGAACGCGGACAGGCTTCTGATCAGGCCAGCAAGCGGACGCCAGGCCGACACCGGGCTCTCCGCTCGGACACATCACTGGAAAGACACCGACCGATCGGGTCATTCGAGAATCGAGTCACGAACAAAGAGCACCAAGCGTCAACCTGGCAAACGCCCCAGACGGGACCCGCGCACACTCACAGTTCCGGGAATGACGCCAGACGGTTTAGGGGCGCACTAACGCGATCGCCGAGCTTTCGGAGGCGGGTAGACCCATCTGGCGATCATGGCTGACGTCGAGCAATCAGCCATCTCCGGTTGCGGCAGTGTTTCCGACTGTTACGTGGGAGAGGCGTGGTTCAGGGCAGCGGCCGCTCGACGAGCGGTAGGAGTCTCGAATCCTCGAGCGCGGCCGTTCGATGACCGATCCCTGCCAGGTAGGCGTCGTTTGCTGCGAACGCGAAGAGGTCCTCGACGCTCGCCTGCCTGATCAACATGACCAGATCCCATCGCTCATCGGGAGGCCCGACGAACGTGTGTCCCCCCGCCCCAAAAAACTCCACGGAGCCACCGCAGGCCTCGAGGAACGGCATGGTGTGGCGAACGTAGCGATCATAGGCCTCGCTCCCGGAGATTGGCTCCGACGGGGCGAGCTCGGGGAAATCTGAATAGTCGGCCACCGGACGGAACCGCAAGAGGTTCAGCATCACAAACGGCCCCGCGATACCGCGTTCGAAGAGACGGCGCGCGCTGCTCTCGGTGGGATCGAGATACATGTTCAAACAGTAGGCCGCTCGTGAGGACGGCGCGAGCACTGTGGGCTGCGCGAGCGTCCTCACGCCTGAGCGAGTAGCCCTACGTGAAAGCGAGGATCGCGAAGTACGCGACCGGAGCTGCGAACAGGAACGCGTCCAGACGGTCGAGCATGCCGCCGTGCCCGCCGAGGAGGTGACCGCTGTCCTTGACGCCCGCGTCACGCTTCAGCAGCGACTCGAAGAGGTCGCCGAGTGGCCCCGCCACCGCGAGCAGCCCGCCCAGCGCGATCGACTGCGGAATCGTCAGGAAGTGCTGCTTGTAGAGCGCCACGAACGACACGAACACCGTCGCGGCGGTGCCGAAGAGGAACCCCTCCCACGTCTTGCCGGGCGACGTCGACGGCGCCATCTTGTGCCGGCCGAGCAGCCGTCCACCGAGATAGGCGAACGTGTCGCCGGCCCAGATGGCGAGCAAGAGCGTGTACAGCGCCAGGCGACCATGCGTTGGCAGGTCGCGCAGAAGCAGCAGGAATCCAAGCCCGCCGCCGATCCACAGCGCACCCATCACGGTACTGCTGATCGCCGACGTCGACGCAGCCCGCGCTTCTGAGATCGCCTTCAAGAGAAACGCGAGTGCAAACGTCGTGAGTGCGCCACCAAGGAGCCAGGTGACGCCGGAGAGTTGTGCTCCCAAGAGCGCAAGCGTGGCGCCGATATAGCCGGCCGGTGCGAGCGGTGCGAGCACGCGCGCCATTAGCCAGTACTCGTGCAGCGACAACGCCGTCGCGACAGCGACGAGTGCGAACAGCCACCACCCGCCGAGATATACCGCGCCGAGCACGAGCGGCATCAACGCAAGCGCGACGACGATACGACTGAGCCAGTTCGCCATGCGCGGTTTAGCGGCCGCCGAAATTGCGCCGCCGTGAGGCGTACTCGGCCAGGGCTGCGCGCAGGTCCTTCGCGTCGAAGTCGGGCCAGAGCTGGTCGGCGAACACGAGCTCGGTGTACGCAAGCTGCCAGAGCAGGAAGTTCGAAATACGCAACTCCCCGCTCGTTCTGATCAAGAGATCGGGATCGGGCAGCTCCGGCGCGTACAGGTTCGCTGCAAAAACGTTCTCGTCGATCTCGGCTGGGTCGACGCCGCTCTCGGCAATTCGCCGCGCAGCCTCGACGAGCTCCGCGCGACCGCCGTAGTCGAACGCAACCCACAAGTTGATGCGCGCGTTCAGCGCGGTGCGGTCCTCCATCGCGTCCATGCGCTTGCGCAACTCCTCGGGTGCTCGGTCGCGACGGCCGATGAAACGAACGCGCACACCCTGCTCTGCGAGATCCGGCAGCTCGCGCTCGATCGTCTCGGCGAATATCTCCATCAGCGCGTCGACCTCGTCCTGCGGGCGCGACCAGTTCTCCGTCGAGAACGCGAACACCGACAGGTCATGAATGCCAAGATCGATCGCCGCTTCGACCGCACGACGCACGTTGCGCGCACCCGCACGGTGACCGGCAGCGACGGGCAGCTTCCGGCGCCTCGCCCAGCGGCCGTTGCCGTCGAGGATGATTGCGACCGAGCTCGCAACCTCGGGCAGATCCGGCTCGACGGCGCCGCGGACACGGCTGAGCGTCCTGATGCGTGAGAGGAGCTTCATGGAAGCCCCTCAGACTTCCATGATCTCGGCCTCTTTGCGCTTCAACAGGTCATCGATCTTCGACGTGTGATCGTCCGTCAGCTTCTGCACGCGCCCCTCGGCGGCCCGTTCCTCGTCGTCGCCGACGTCCCCGTTCTTGACGAGCTCCTCGAGGTGCCGGATGGCGTCGCGGCGCACATTGCGAACGGCAACGCGCCCCTCCTCCGCCATGTGACGCACGACCTTCACGAGCTCCTTGCGGCGCTCTTCGGTGAGCTGGGGAATCGGGAGCCTGATCACCTTCCCGTCGTTCGACGGTGTCAGTCCGAGGTCGGACTCCTGAATCGTCTTCTCGATCTGCTTCACCGAAGTCGGGTCGAACGGCTGGATCGTCAGCATCCGAGGCTCCGGCGCGTTGATCGTCGCGAGGTTCTTGAGTGGCGTGGGTGTGCCGTAGTAGTCGACCGAGATGCGGTCGAGGAGCGCCGGCGCGGCGCGCCCGGTGCGCACTGAGTTGAAGTGCTCGTGCGTCGTCTCCACCGACTTGTCCATCCGCCCAGTAGCGTTTCTGATGAAGTCTTCGATCACCTGGTTGCTCCTCCCGGGGTCGAGATGATGGTGCCCACCCGCGCGCCTGCAGCCACTCTGGCGACGTTACCGGGTGTGAGCTCGAAGACGTGAATCGGCAGGCCGTTCTCCATGCAGAGGGAGAGCGCGGTCGTGTCCATCACCTTCAAGCCGCGCTCGATCGCCTCGAGGTGCGTCAGGGCGGGAATCAGCTTCGCGTCCGGATTCTCCCGCGGGTCGCCGTCAAGCACGCCCTCCACCCCGTTCTTCGCCATCAGGATCGCCTCGGCGCCGATCTCGAGCGCGCGCAGAGCAGCCGCGGTGTCGGTCGTGAAGTACGGGTTTCCCGTGCCGGCCGCGAAGATGACGATGCGTCCCTTCTCGAGGTGGCGGACAGCTCGCCTGCGGATGTACGGCTCGGCGACCTCCTGGACGACGATCGCCGAGAGCACGCGCGTGTCGGCGCCGTTCCGCTCGAGCGCCTCCTGGACCGAGAGGGCGTTGAGCAGCGTCGCGAGCATGCCCATGTAGTCGCCGGTCGCCCGGTCGATGCCCTGCGCCGCCGCCGACATGCCGCGGTAGATGTTCCCGCCGCCGATCACGAGCGCGACCTCGAGGCCACTCGCGCGAACCTCGACGAGCTCGCGCGCGAGGTCGTCGACCGTCTTCGCGTCGAGGCCGTACTCCTTCGACCCCATCAGGGCCTCGCCGGACAGCTTCAGCAGAATGCGGTTGAAGCCCACGCGAATCCGCCGCTACGCGACGGCGTACCAGGCGTAGTCGAGGAGCTCGACACCGCGCTCTTTCAGGTACTGCGCCACGGTGCCGGTGGACTCGTCTGCGCGGTACCACGTCTGCTCGGTGAGAACGGACTCGCCGAAGAACTTCTTGTTGAGCTGACCTTCGACGATCTTGTCGCGGATGTTCTCGGGCTTGGAAAGCACCTCTTCGGACTTCGACAGGATGTCGCGCTCCGCGTCCACGAGCTCGGCCGGTACCTCGTCGCGCGAGCCGTACGTCGGTCGCGCAAACGTGAGGTGCAGCGCAAGGCTCCTTGCGACCGCCGGGTCGCCACCCTTCGTCTTCACGATCGCGCCGACCTTGTTCGCGGGCGAGTGCACATAGAACGAGATCAGCTCACCGTCCTCGGCTGCGAAGTGCTTCGTACCGACGACCTGGATGTTCTCGCCGAGCTTCGCCGCGAGCGCGACGCGCTCGTCTTCCAGCGAAGATGCATCGCCGCCGTCGAACGTCGCGCGCAGGACCTTCTCGGCATAGGCAAGGAAGTCCTCGTTGTTCGAAACGGGCTCCGTCTCGCAGCCGACCGCGGCAATCGCGCCCGCATGGTCGCGAACCATGACGCCGACCTTGCCCTCGCTCGTCGCACGGTCGGCGCGCTTCGCCGCAGACGCCATGCCTTTCTCGCGAAGCAGCTTGACGGCTTCGTCGAAGTCGCCACCAGTCTCCTGGAGCGCGCGCTTGCACTCCATCATCCCGGCGCTCGTGGCGTCGCGAAGCTCTTTCACCATCGCGGCAGTGATGTCCGTCACGCCGTGTCTCCTTCGCTCGGCGCAGCCTCGACCTCGGGTGCAGCCTCGGCCTCGGGTGCGGCCGCGGGCTCGGGTGCAGCCTCCGCTGCCGGCGTCTCGACGGCTTCGGGCTCGACATCGGCCTCGGCAGCCGCGCCGTTGGCGTTGCCGTTCCGCTGTGTGCGCAGCTCTCCGCTGGTCACCTTCTGCTTGCCGGCTTCGATCCCGTCGGCGATCGCTCTCACGACCAGCGCACACGAGCGGATCGCGTCGTCGTTGCCCGGGATGACGTAGTCCGCCTCGTCGGGGTCGCAGTTCGTGTCGACGAGCGCGATCACCGGTAGGCCGAGACGCTTCGCCTCGCGGACTGCGAGCTGCTCCTTGCGCAGGTCGACGATGAAGATCGCATCGGGCTGGCGCCGCATGTCGGCAACGCCGCCAAGGTTCGACTCGAGCTTTTCGAGCTCGGCCTCCATCGAGATGCGCTCCTTTGCGGGCAGCAGGTCGAGCTGTGCTTCCGTCTTCAGCGAGCGCAGCTCGTGCAGCCGCTGAATCCGGTCGGAGATCGTGCGCCAGTTCGTGAGCAGGCCGCCGAGCCAGCGGTTGTTCACGTACGGCATGCCGACGCGCCTTGCCTCCGTCACGGACTGCGTCCTGCGCCTGCTTCTTCGTGCCGACGAACAAAATCGAGCCGCCGCGCTCCGCGATCGCCCGGGCGAAGGCGTGCGCGTCGTCGAGCAGCTCCTGCGTCTGCGTCAAGTCGATGATGTAGATGCCGCCGCGCTCGTTGAAGATGAACCGCTTCATCTTCGGGTTCCAGCGGCGTGTCTGGTGACCGAAGTGGACTCCGGACTCCAGCAGTTCCTTCATGGAAACGACGGGCATGAGAGCCCCTTTCTTCGGTTTCGATTTGCAGCAAGCCGGTGGGCGTCGCGCGGAAACCGGATAAGTTCCGGCCACCGTCCGCGGGCGTCCCCCACCGGGTCGGTGGGACGTGTCAGCTGCCCATGGTAGCGAGGTAGCGCTCGAGCTCCACGGGCAGCTCGGAGCGCGCCTCGACGCGAACGTCCGTGAACGGGTGCGGGAAGGCGAGCTCCGACGCGTGCAGGAACTGGCGTCCGAGCATGGGCTCCGCCACGCCGTAGGTGCGGTCGCCGACCACCGGTAGCTCGATCGCGGCGAGATGCACGCGAATCTGGTGCATCCGCCCGGTCTCGAGGCGGACCCGGAGCAGCGCGTGCTCCGGGAAGCGCTCGAGGACCTCGAAGTGCGTCACCGCATCCTTGGGGCGAGTCCGTCTCGAGCGAGACTCTCGTCGGGTCGCCGCGGTCGCGGCCGATCGGCGCCTCGATCGGTGCCGGTGTGTGAGCGCGGGCTTCCCTGCACGAGGGCGAGGTAGGTCCGCTCGATCGCTCGGTCGCGGACGAGCTGCTGCAGGCGCGCGTGGGCGTCCTCCGAGCGGGCCACGACCAGTCAGCCCCGACGTGTCGCGGTCGAGGCGGTGCACGATGCCGGGTCGCTCGGGGTCGCCGCCGGCGATCTGGCCGGCGAGCGCGTCGACGAGCGTGCCCGACGCGTGGCCGGCGCCCGGATGCACGACGAGCCCGGCAGGCTTGTCGACGACGAGCAGGTGCTCGTCCTCGACGACGATCCTCGGCGGCGCGACGTCGATCGGCGTCACGCGGTCGTCGATCTCGGCCAGCACGATCTGCTCGCCGCCCTCGAGCCGGTGGCTCTTGGCACGTGCGACGCCGTCGACGAGCGCCCCGGCCGACACTGCCCGTTCGGCGGCGGAGCGAGAGCCGAGCCGCGTCGCGAGGAACCGGTCGAGACGCTCGCCGGCCGCTTCGGCCGGCGCGACGATCGTCGTCACCGCGCCGCGACGTCGAGCGTGCGTCGTGGCGGGCGTCGGAGCCCGGTCGGCGGCAACCAGCGCGCCGAGCAGGATCGCGACGCCGACGACGATGAAGCTGTCCGCGAGGTTGAACGCCGGCCACCACTTGAAGTCGATGAAGTCCGTCACGTGATGCAGCCGGATGCGGTCGACGAGATTCGAGACGCTGCCGCCGATCAGCAGGCCGAGCGCGGCCGGTAGCACGGGGTGCCGCGCACCCGAGCGCGCGAAGAACACGAGCATCCACACGACGGCGCCTGCGGTGACGACCGTGACGACGACGGTCGCGCTCGCGAACAGGCCGAACGCGATGCCCGAGTTCTGAACGTGATGGATCGAGAGCGGGCCGACGACGTGCACCGAGTCGTCGAGCCCGAGCGTCGCCGTGACGATGTGCTTCGTCACCTGGTCGGCGACGATCGCGGCGATCGCGACCACGCCCAGCCCCGCCCACTGCCAGGCGCCGGCAGCCAGCGAGCGCTCGGCGACCGAGAGCGGTGTGAGGCCGTCCGTCGACGAACCGACCCGGATGTCCGTTTCGGTCACCCGTTCCGCCGCCGCTGGTCGTCGATGCAGAAGCGCGCCCACGGGATCGCCGACAGCCGGGCCGCCCCGATCGGCTCGCCGCAGACCTCGCAGACGCCGTAGCTTCCTTCGTCCAGCTTTCGCAGCGCGAGCTCGACGTCGTCCAGCGTCTGCTGCGCACCCTCCTCGAGCCCTTCTTCGAGCTCACGGTCATACGTGGCGCTCGCGAGATCTCCGAGGTGGTTGTCGTTGCCGGCCGCCGACCTCCCCGAGCTCGTCTTCGATGCTGCCCGAGTTCTCGCGCTCGAGGAACCGCACACGCTGCGCTCAGGCGCCCGCGCTCCTCCTCGAGCTTCCGGCGCAGCTCGTCGGTGTCGAGGTCGCTCGCGCTCATCGGCGCGAAGGGTACTCGGTCGGCCTCTGCTACCAGGAGAAGTCGCTGTGCGGCGGCTCGTCGTCCTCGAAGCCGTGCTCGGGGTCGAGGAGAGGCGGCAGCGGCGCCGGCAGATCGGGCCTCGCGCCCGTCGGCGGCTGCGGCTCCGCGTCCACATCCGCGTCCGTCTGTCCGTCCGCATCCGAGCCCGCCTGCGCCTGCACGCGTGCCTCGACCTCCTCGAGCGAGATCGCCTCGAACTCCCGCGTGTCCTGCCGGTTGGGCCAGCTCTCCGACGCTGCATCGGCGCCCGGCACGCCTCGTGACTGCGTCTCCTCGACCATGCCGAGCGCGGCGCGCAGCAGCGTCTCGATGCGGCGCACCTCGCGCGAACAGGCGCTCGCGCTCGCCCTGCGCGGTGCGCGTGATCGAGCGCGACTCCTGGTGCGCCTCGGCGACGATCAGCTCCGCCTCGCGTCTTCGCGTTCTCGATCGCCTCGGCCGCCGTCCGCTCCGCGGCGACGAGCGTCGAGGCGAGCAGCGATCTCGCGCTGCCGGATCTCGTCCAGCCGCTTCTCGAGCGTCCTCGAGCTTGTCGGTGAGCTCGCCCCGCTCGCGCCAGACCTCCTCGAAGCTGTCGGCGACGTCCTCGAGCAGCATGCTCGATCTCGTCGCGCTTGTACCCGAGCAACCTGCGCGGCGGGCTGGACGTGTCTCAGCTCGACCGGTGTGTAGCGCATCGTCCTCTCCTCCTCAGTTCAGCCGGTCGAGGATCGCGATCATGATCCGCTCGGCCGCGATCAGTGCGATCACGGCCGACCATCGGCGAGAGGTCGAGCGGCCCTGCCGAGGGCAGGATCCGCCGCCAGAGCGGAGGTACGGCTCGCAGGCGTCGTAGAGAAAGCGCTGGACCGGCCGGAGCGAGTACGGCAGCTGGATCCACGACGTCGAGGATGTAGACGAAGATCGCGAGCACGTAGACGCCGACGAAGACGTTCAGAAACAGCTCGACCTGGGTGATTGCGTCGAGCAGGCATGGTCCGCGCCTCCTTCGCGGCGCAGGCGAGCGTTTCCTACGCCTGGTTGAAGAAGCCGCCGCGCTCGAGCAGCGCTGCGCGCTGCTCGGCGGAGACTTCGACGTTCCGCGGCGTGAGCAGGAACACCTTGTCGGCGACCCGCTGCATCCCGCCGTTCAGCGCGTAGGTGAGCCCGCTCGTGAAGTCGATCAGGCGCTTCGAGAGCTCGGTGTCGGCGCTCTGGAGGTTGAGGATCACCGGGATCCCCTGCTTGAACTTGTCGGCGATCTGCTGGGCGTCGTTGAAGCTGCGCGGCAGGACGAGGTGCACCCGGACGCTCGACGGGTTCGGCACCGCCTCGATCTGCGGCCGCATCTCGCGGACTCGCGACGGACCTGGCCGCCGGCGTCCGCGCGGTCGGCTGGTCGGCCTCCGACTCCGTCCAGTCGTCGAAGTCCTGGCGCGCGCCGGCGCGGCGTCAGCCGGCGGACGTTCGGCCGCTCGCGGTAGCTCTGCTCGAGGCTCTCCTCGGCCGCGTAGCCGTCCTCGTCCTCCCAGTCGTCGTCCTCCTCGGCGATGCCGAAGTAGACGAGCGTGCGCGACCAGAGGTCTCCTAGAGCCATTTGCGGCGAATCTTAGTCCTCGAAAGAGGATCGATCCGACGCGGACGTACGTCGCGCCTTCTTCGGCCGCGACGGCGTAGTCCTGCGTCGTCCCCATCGAGAGCTCCTGGAGGCCGTGCTCGGCGGCGAGCTCGCGCAGCCGCGCGAACCACGGCCGCGAGTCCTCTGCGTCGGCGCCGCCGGGCGGCATCGTCGAGAGCCCGCGGACGTCGTAGCCGAGGTAGCGACGGGATCTCCTCCGGGCGCGACGCCCGACTTCGACACCTCGCCGGCGAGGTTGACCTGCACGAGCGCCGGCACCTCGAGCCGGCGCGCCGCCGACTCCGAGTCGAGCGAGTGCACGAGCTCGCAGATCCGGTTCACGACCTTCACCTTGTTCGACTGCAGATGGCCGATGAAGTGCCAGCGGAAGGCGTCGCCGTACTCGGCGTGCTTCGCCTCGAGATCCTGCGCGCGGTTCTCGCCGACGACCGTCACGCCCGCCTCGACGAGCACGGCCATGTCGGCAAGCGCGACGTACTTCGTCGCCGCGACGACGGTCACGTCGGGCCCGACCTCCGCCTGCACGCGCGCGAGTCGCTCGCGAATCGCGTCAGGCGACAGCACCGAGCACCCCCTGCGCGCCGCGCGCTCGGCCGTCCCGGCGATGCGAGAAGAAGAGCTCCGGGTGACAGCGCGTGCAGAGATCGACGCGCTCGACCTGCCGACGACTCCGGCGCGCCGGAGCGCGCGCTCGGCGGCCGACCAGAGGTCGAGCCTGCCGGTCGACGGTGAGGTCGGCGTCGAAGAGCGACGACACCTCGTCCCCGACCTCGTAGCAGCACGGGCCGATCGCCGGCCCGACGATCGCGCGCAGTTCGCCGCCCGCGCCGAGCGCCGCGACACCGGCGGCGACGACGCCGTCCGCGAGGCCGCGCCAGCCGGCGTGCAGCACTGCGAGCGCCCGACGCTCGCCGGTCGCGCGCGATCGCGATCGGCAGGCAGTCGGCCGCGAACGCGAGCATCGGCAGCTCTCGGCTCGTCGCTCCAGAGCCCGTCGCCCGGCTCGCCGCGCTCGGCCGGCGCGGTGCACCGTTGGCGAGTGCACCTGGCGGTTGAACGACGAGCCGGTCGGCCGGAAGGCCGAGCGTCGCGCACGCGATGCGCCGGTTCTCCTCGACACGCCGCGGATCGTCGCCGGTGCCGACCGTCAGGTTCAGCGACGTCGTAGACGCCGTCGCTGACGCCGCCGACGCGCGTCGTGAACGCGACGACGTACCCCGGCTGCTCCCAGTGGATCACGCGAGCAGCTCCTTCGCCCGCGTCGAGCAGCTCGTCGCCGCGTGTTCAGCTCCGGCTCGTCGACGACGTCGTCGAGCAGGTCGTGCAGGGTCTGCCCGATCGCCGGCCCCGGTGTGTAGCCGAGCGCGATCAGGTCGTCGCCGCTCGATCGCGAGATCGCGCAGACGGTGCGGGCTTCGACGCTCCTGGCGCGACCGCGGCGCGCAGCCGCTCGAGCTTCTGCCAGGTCGTCGCCGGACGGCGCCTCGCCCTTGCCGCGCAGGTCGGCTTCCTTGTGGTCGAGCAGGTCGCAGAGCATGCCGTCGCCGTAGCGCGCGAGCAGCTTTCGCGCGCGGAGCGGATCGGAGCGGCCGATGTCGAGCATGTGCGCGCGGACGATCCGCACGACGCGCTGGCGCAGCTCGGTCGGGTAGCGCAGGCGCGCGAGCGCCTGGTCGGCGAGCTCGGCGCTCGACCTGCTCGTGGCTGCGCTTCGCATAGCCCTGCTTCGCGTAGTAGTGCAGGCGCCCGTCCGTGCCGCGCCAGGCGACGTGCGGCTTGCCCGAGATCGTGGAAGAGCGCCGCGAGCCGGACGCGCGAGCGGTACGCCGTGCGTCGGCCGCCGCCTGCACGACCGCGAACGTGTGCTCGTCGACCGGTCAGGGCGTGGTAGCGGCTCTCCTGGTCGAAGCCGATCGCCGCCTCGAACTCCGGCAGCAGCTGCGACGAGCACGCCCGTGTCGCGTGCGATTCGCAGCGCCTTCGCGGGCTGCGTGCCGAGCAGCAGCTTCGACAGCTCGCCGAGCCCGTCGGCGGCGATGCCGCCGCCGATGCGTTCGCCCGAGACGAGCTCGACACCCTCCGCCTCCGCGCGCATCTGCTCGAGCGTCGTCTCGTCCGGGTCGAGACCGAGCTGCGAGACGAAGCGGAGCCCGCGAACGAGCCGCAGCGGATCCTCGGCGAAGCTCGTCGGCGAGACGGTGCGCAGCACGCGCGCCTGCGAGGTCGTCCGGCCCGCCGTACGGGTCGACGAGCTCGCCGTCGGCGAGGCGACGGGCCATCGCGTTGATCGTGAAGTCGCGGCGCGCGAGATCGTCCTCGACGGATGCCGTCGGGTCGACGACGATCTCGAAGTCGTGACGGCCCGGCCCGGTCGAGACCTCACGCCGCGGCGGCGCGAGCTCGATGCCCGCGCGCGCACGAGCTTCGCGGATCGCGGGTCGCGCGGGATAGAAGCGGACGCCGACCGCACGACCGGCGACGACGAGCTCTTCGGTTCGACCGTGCGGCGCGAGCGCGGCGCGCAGACCGTCGATGTCGACGCCCGGGCACGAGGAAGTCGGCGTCCTTCGACTCGCGTGCCGAGCAGCGCGTCGCGCACGGCGCCGCCGACGACGTACGCGTCCAGGCCGAGCGAACGGACGTAGTCCTCCAGACGAGCTCGCTCAGACGAGGGCGATCGCCTCGATCTCGACGAGCGCGCCTGACGGCAGCTTCGCGACCTCGACGGTCGAGCGCGCCGGCGGCGTGTCGCCGACGTGGCGCGCGTAGACCTCGTTCATCCCGGCGAAGTCGTCGAGGTTCTGCAGGAACACCGTCGTCTTCACGAGCTTGTCGAGCGACGACCCCGCCGCCTCGAGGATCGCCTTCAGATTCGCGAAGCACCTGCTCGGTCTGCGGCGCCGATCTCGCCCGCCGGTCAGATCCTTCTCGCCCGGGCTGCAGCGACACCTGACCCGAGACGAACACGAAGCCCGTCGGCCTTGATCGCCTGCGAGTACGGCGCGCCCTGGAACGGTGCCGGCGCCGCCTCGGTGCGAACGACTTCCTTGCTCACGAGCCTCCTCCTCGGTCGACTGGGTGCACGGGCCGGCACGCCTGGCCGAGGGCAGCGCCGACCGCCTTGAAGATCGCAGCGAGCACGTGCTGCGGGTCGTCGCCCTCGAGCGAGCGCGCACGTGCAGGTTCAGCCCGGCCGCGCGCGCGAGCTCGTCCGAGAAACCGCGACGCGACGTCGTCGGACGACGCCGCCGACGCGGATGTCGGAGAAGTCGACGTTCGTGACGAGCCGCGGACTCGTCGGCCCGCTCGAGCGCCGCGGAGGCGAGCGCCTCGTCCGCCGGCACGAGCGCCCAGCCGGGACCTGCGGCGCCGGGCGTGTCCAGTCGCTCGCGCACGGCCGCACCGAGCGCGGCGCCGGCAGCCGCCACGGCCTCGCCCGCTGCTGTCGGGCGCGACCTCGAGCGTCGACCTGAAGCGTCCGGCGCGCGCGAGCTCGCCGACCAGGTGATCGAGGACCGAGAGCCCGGTTTCGACGTTCGAGCTGCCCTCTGCCGCGAGGGCGACCCGCGCACCGCTGGGTGTGCCCGCCATGGCGCTGAGGGTATCGGGTGCCGCCGAGGGCCTAGCCCTCGACACGCTCGATCTGCGCGCCGAGCGCGCGTAGGCGTTCGTCGATCCGTTCGTAGCCCTTGTCGATCTGGTACGCGTCGCCGATCGTCGAGCGTCCCTTCGGCACAGAGCGCGGCGATCACCATTGCCATGCCGGCGCGGATGTCGGGGCTCGACATGCGCTGGCCGTAGAGCGGCGTCGGTCCGGTGATGACGACGCGGTGCGGGTCGCACAGGATGATGCGCGCGCCCATCGAGACGAGCTTGTCGACGAAGAACAGCCGGCTCTCGAACATCTTCTCGAACACGAGCACCGTGCCCTTCGCCTGCGTCGCGACGACGACGGCGATCGAGGTGAGGTCGGCCGGGAACTGCGGCCACGGTCCGTCTTCGACCTTCGGAATCGCGCCGCCGAGATCGTCGAGATCGTCGAGCTGCTGGTCCGGCGGCACGCGCACCCAGTCGTCGCCGAGCTCGACCTCGATGCCGAGCCGCCGGAAGACGGGCAGGATCGGCCAGAGGTCGTCGGGCGCGATGCCTTCGATCGTCACGTCGCCGCCGGTGACGCGCGGCCATGCCGATGAAGCTGCCGACCTCGATGTGCTCCGGGCGCGATCGCAGTGCTGCGCCGCCGCCGAGCCGTTCGACGCCGGTGATCGTGGAGCACGTTCGAGCCGATGCCGTCGATCTTCGCGCCGAGCGAGCACGAGGAACCGGCAGAGGTCCTGCACGTGCGGCTCCGACGCGGCGTTCGAGATCATCGTCTTGCCCGGCGTGAGCGTCGCGGCCATCACTGCGTTCTCGGTGCCCATGACCGACGCCTCGTCGAGATGGATGTGCGCGCCCGCTGAGCGTGCCGGACGAGCTCGTAGCGCTCGCCGATGTCGATCGTCGCGCCGAGCTCCGCGAACGCGTGGATGTGCGGGTCGAGCCGGCGCCGGCCGATCACGTCGCCGCCCGGCGGCGGCACACTGGCACGACCGATGCGCGCGAGCAGCGGCCCGGCGAGCAGGAACGACGCGCGGATGCGGCTCGCGAGCTCGTTCGTCGACGTCGTGAGCCGATGTCCTGCGCATGGACGCGAACCTCGTTGTCACCCGTCCACTCGACCTCGGCGCCGAGATTCCGCAGCAGCTCGATCATCGTCTCGACGTCGCGGATGCGCGGCACGTTCGAGAGCAGTACGGGCTCGTCCGTCAGGAGAGCACGCGGCGAGGATCGGCAGCGCGCCGTTCTTGTTGCCGGACGCGCGAAGACGCCCGCTCAGCGGACGTCCTCCCTCGATCACGAACGACTCGGCCACCGGCCTGGCGAGTGTCGTCGGACACGGGCGGATCTATGCTAGCCACGGACTTGGAGACGACCCGTTCCGAGGCGTGGGAGACGCTGACGCGCTACACGAAGAGCGAGGCGCTGCTGCGCCACGCGCTCGCCGTCGAGGCGTCGACGGCCTCGTACGCCGGGCCGGTACGGCGAGGACGAGGAGCTGTGGCGCGTGGCCGCGCTGCTCCACGACTTCGACTACGAGATCCACCCGACGCTCGACAAGCATCCGCAGGACGGAGCGCCGATCCTGCGCGAAGAGGGCTACCCGGAGGTGGTCATCGACGACAGTGCTCTCGCACGCGAACCACCTCGAACTGCCGCGCGACACGCCGCTGCAAGCGCACGCTCTTCGCCTGCGACGAGCTGTCGGGGTTCGTCCATGCGTGCGGGCTCGTCCGGCCGACGGGGCTCGAAGGGCTCGAGCCGAAGTCCGTGCAAGCAAGAAGCTCAAGCAGCCGTCGTTCGCCGTCGGGCGTCTCGCGTGACGACGTCTACGAGGGCGCCGAGCTGCTCGGCCTCGACCTCGACGAGCACATCGCGAACGTCATCGCCGCGCTGCAGCCGATCGCCGGTGAGCTGGGCTCCCGCGCAGCGGCGTAGCCCGGGGGTCAGACCCGGGCTGACCCCGTGGTTAGGCGCTTGCGCCGCTGGCCCGCGCGGCGCCACACGAGCAAGTCGGCGGACCGAGTGCCACGACCGCGAAGACGTCGCCTGAAGGCGCGTCCTGTGTTCGGCGACGTCGAACCGCACTTCCTCGGCGCCTGCTCGGATTCGTCGCGAGCACGCAGGCCGCATAGCTCCGCTTCTCGGTTCGATCTGAGCTCGATCACGGGCGACGACGGTCGTCCGCCGCCGGCCGCAGAACGACGACGTTCGCGACGACGATGCCGTCCACCGGTCACCCCGAGCCCCTCGACGAGGCGCTCGAGGTCCCTCGTCGTTCCACCAGCCGACCGACGCGCGAAGCAGACCGGTGCCGGGCAGCTCGCGCACGACGACGCCGCGATCGTGAGCGCCGCCGCTGCCGTGTCGCCGGGGACGCGGAACGACACGAGCGTCGCCTGGTCGGCCTCCGTGACGACGTCGAAGCCGCGCCGAGCAGCAGCTCGCGGCACGCTCGGTCAGCTCGCGGCACGTTCGAAACGGCCGTCGGGGAGATCGGTCAGCGCCGCCTCGAGGCCGGCGAGCGACGTGCGCCGGAGTGAACGCCGGGTCGAAGCGGCGCGCACCGTCCTTCGGCTTCCACGTGGCCGCGGCGATGTCGTATCTCTCGGCGCTCGGATACGCGACGAGACGAGGCCGGCAGCGACTCGGGATCGGCGACGTAGAGCGCACCGGTCGCATCCGGCCCGCACAGCCACTTCTGCGCGCTCACGGTGTAGAAGTCCGCGCCGGTGGCGTCGACGTCGATCGCGCCCGACGCCTGCGCGCCGTCGACGAGCACCGGGACCTGCGTCGCGTCGCGCAGCGTCGTGCCACGGGAAGACCGTGCCGTCGATCCACGAGACCGCCGACAGCGCGATCAGCCGCGTGCGTCGGCGTGACCTCTGCGCGCGATCAGGTCGAGCACGTCGGCCGCGGCGCGTCGCGCACCTTCGCGATCCGGAGCGTCGCGCCGCTCGCGAGCAAGCGGCCCGGTCAGCCCGAAGTGCTCGGCGTCCGTCGTGACGACCTCGTCGCCCGGGCCGAGGCCGAGACCCATGACGACGACGTGGACGCCCTGCGTCGTCGACTCCGTGAGCGCGACGTTGTCGACCGGAACGCGGATCTGCTCGGCGAGAAGCGCGCGGACGCGCTCGCGGCGTTCGAGCATCGTCTCGAAGTACGCGCGTCCGGCACGACCGTGGAGCCCCTCCCACGCGCGGAGCTGCTCGCATCGCCTCGAGCGTCGCGCGCGAGAGCGGGCCGTACGTGCCCGCGTTCAGATACGCGGTACCGATCGAGAACCGGAAACCGCGCGCGGACTTCCGGCCACGTCATCGGATCTCGACCTCCACGGGCGCGTGATCGGAAAGGAGCCTGCCGTCGACCGTGCGGCGCGCCGTCGGCCACACGTCGACCGGCGACACTCCGCGCCGCGGACGAGCGATGTGGTCGATGCCGGGCCCCGGCGCGGAGAAGCCCCACTCGGAGCTCGCGAGGCGCGCCACGGCAGGCGCTGCAGCCGTCAGGTTGAAGTCGCCCGCGAGCACGACCGCGTCGCCCGGCTTTGCCTCGGACGTCGCGAACCACGCCGCCCGCATGAGCTCGGCGTCGGGCAATCGCAGGTCGTCGTTGCTCGTGCAGTGCATGTTCGCGATCAGAAAGGTACGTCCGTCGCCGTCCGCCACGCGAACTGCCTGGACGATGCGCCGCTCCTTCGCCCAGGCGAGCCGCGTCCGCAGGGGCAGCCGAAGCTCCTTCGCACAACGATCGCGGAAGCGGCTCGGGTTGAGCGTGAGGCTCGCATGGGCAAGGATCCGGAGCCGCGGGGCGAGCAGGATGCCGTTGCCCTGACCCGAGAACGCCGAGCGAAGGAAGCCCTGGTTGAGCGCGGTCAGGCGGCCGCCGAGCTCGGCGGTGATCGGCACCGGCCCGATGCGCGATCGCGCGGCGATGTCTCCGACCGTGAGCCGCGGTAGCGCCCAGGCCGGAACCTCTTGGACGCACAGGACGTCTGGATCGTCGGCGGTCGCGATCCGCAGCATCTCGTCGAGGAACCCGGCGCGTTGCGGCGGGACACTGTTGCCGTGAAAGAGGTTCCAGCTCCGGACGAGCACCCGTCTACGCTATTTGACTTGCGCGTCCTTCTCGCCGATCCGCCGGCGTTCACCCCGTGGTACGACCACGAGCTCGCGGCCGCCCTGGCGCACGCCGGCGCCGACGTCGAGCTCGCGACCTCGCGGTTCCGCTTCGGCGGATCCCCCGGTGGCGGACGGCTATCGACGCACCGAGCGGTTCTATCCGCTCTCGTCGCGGCTCTTCAAACGCTCGCCTCTGCGCTTGCCACTGAAGGCGGTCGAGCATCTCGAGGTGGTGAGGTCGCTCTCCCGCGCGCGTACGGACGTGCTGCACCTGCAGTGGCTTGCGCTCCCACAGGTCGATGCTCGCCTCAGCTTCCGGTCGCCGGCAGTGTTCACGGCGCACGACTTGCTGCCGAGACGGACGGCGAACCGCCGGGATCTCTGGCAGCGCCTGCTGCGAAAGTTCGATCGCGTCGTCGTGCACACCGCGCGAGGCCGCGAGACGCTCTCCGAGCTCGGTATCGACGCGCGCGTGATCCCGCATCCGGTCTACCCGAGTGGCGCCACCCGCCGCGACGATGGCGCGACGATCCTCTCGCTCGGGGTCATCAGGCCCTACAAGGGCCTGCCCGACGCGATCGAGGCGACCAGGCGGCTGCCCGACGCTCGGCTGATCGTCGCCGGCGATCCCGCGATGCCCCTCAACGGGTTGCGCGATGCCGAGCGCGTCGAATGGCGGCTCGGGTACCTCTCGCAGGCGGAGCTCGACGCGGCACTCTCGGCGGCGACCGTCGCCGCGTTTCCGTACCGGGACGAGCTCGACCAGTCCGGAGCACTGCTGCAGGCGCTCGGCGCCGGAGTGCCGGCCGTCGTCTACGACGTAGCAGGCCTCGGCGAGCCCATTCGTGCCTTCGGGGCCGGCCGCGTGGTCGAGCCGGGCGACATCGACGGTCTCACTGCAGCGCTCGGTGAGCTGCTCGGCGACCCCGACGCGCTCGCGGCCGCGCGCGAAGGTGCCGAGCGCGCACGCGAATCGCTCACCTGGCAGGCCGCGGCAGCTCAGCACCTCGAGCTGTATCGGGAGCTCGCATGAGGTTGCGGCGGTCGCCGTACACGAAGGTGATCGAGGCGCAGCTCGAGCTCTTTCTGCGCGACAACCGCGAAGTGCTCGTCGATGTCGCGAAACGTCACGAGGCGTACGTGCGCGCCGACCGCTCGGAGGCAGAGGAGCTCTACGGCGACTACGTCGATGCAGTCGAGACCGGGACGGAGATCCTCGCCGACATGCGCGACCACTACGCACAAACGCTCGACGACGAGAGCGCCGACGCATTCGTCGCCGACTTCAACCGCGCCGTCGCGCGCAAGCTGCCGGAGTTTTCGCTCGAGCTGGAGAACAGATAATGGCCGAGCGGATCGAGGACTACGCCCTGCTCGGCGACCTGCAGACCGCCGCGCTCGTCGGCCGCAGCGGCTCGGTCGACTGGCTGCCGTTTCCGCGGTTCGACTCGAGCTCGTGCTTCACCGCCCTGCTCGGCGGGAGTGAGCACGGCCGCTGGCTGCTCGGGCCGGTCGCCGGCGGCGCTGCCGACGACCGGCGTTATCGCGAGGACACCCTGGTGCTCGAATCGGAGTGGGAGACGCCGACCGGACGCGTCCGCGTGATCGACTTCATGCCGCCGCGCGAGACGAAGCCGGACATGGTGCGCATCGTCGAAGGTCTGTCGGGCACGGTCGCCATGCGCACGGAGCTCGTGATCCGGTTCGACTACGGCTCGGTCGTGCCGTGGGTGCGGCGGCTCGACACGGAGTCGCTGCTCGCGCTCGGCGGCCCCGATGGACTGGTGCTCCGGACGCAGATCGACCTCGAGCCAGAGGGAAACACACACGTCGCGCAGTTCACCGTGCGTGAAGGAGAGCGCGTTCCCTTCGTGTTGACGTGGTTTCCGTCGCACGAGGATCCGCCGAAGGCGATCGACGCCGAGCAGGCGCTCCGTGACACGGAGAGCTTCTGGACGCGATTGGCTCTCGAGCTGCAGCTACGAGGGCGAGTGGCCGGACGCGGTGCGACGGTCGCTGATCACCCTGAAGGCGCTCACGTATCAACCGACCGGCGGCATCGTCGCGGCGCCGACGACGTCGCTGCCCGAGCGCATCGGTGGCGCGCGGAACTGGGACTACCGCTACTGCTGGCTGCGCGATGCGACCTTCACGTTGTACGCGATGATGAACGCCGGGTTCCGCGAAGAGGCGACAGCATGGCGAGACTGGCTACTGCGGTCGTCGCGGGCGATCCGGCGAACACGCAGATCCTCTACGGCATCGGCGGGCGAGCGGCGGATCGCCGAGTACGAGCTCGACTGGCTTCCCGGCTATGCCGGCTCGCGGCCCGTGCGCATCGGCAACGCTGCCTCCGGGCAGTTCCAGCTCGACGTCTACGGCGAGGTGATGGACGCGTTGCATCAGGCGCGCGTGCACGAGCTCGCCACGGACGCGCCGGCGTGGTCCCTCCAGGAGATGCTGCTCGAGTTTCTGGAGGGCGCGTGGAACAAGCCCGACGACGGCATCTGGGAGGTGCGTGGAGGCCAGCGTCACTTCACCCATTCGAAGGTGCTTGCGTGGGTCGCGTTCGACCGGGCGGTGCAGGACGTCGAGCGCTTCGGGCTTCCGGGGCCGGTCGATCGCTGGCGGCGGGTGCGCGACGAGATCCACGAAGAGGTATGCCGCGAGGGGTTCGACACGGAGCTGAATTCGTTCACGCAGTCGTACGGCTCGAAAGAGCTCGACGCTTCGACTCTGCTGATCCCGATCCTCGGTTTCCTACCGCCGGACGACCCGCGTGTGATCGGGACGATCGCCGCCGTGCAGAACGAGCCTGATGCGCGATGGATTCGTCGAGCGCTACAAGACGCATGAGCAGAACGAGGTCGACGGGCTCGAAGGCGGCGAAGGTGTGTTTCTCCCCTGTTCGTTCTGGCTCGTCGATGCATTGCTCATGCTCGAGCGCGACGACGAAGCGCGCGCGCTGTTCGAGAAGCTGCTCGGCGTGTCGAACGATCTCGGGTTGGTCTCCGAGGAATACGACCCGGCCGCGAAGCGACTGCTCGGGAACTTCCCGCAGGCCTTCACGCACGTCGGTCTGGTGAATGCGGCGTACAACCTGTCGCACCACCAGGGCCCGATCCACCAGCGTCCGGCGATTGCTTAAGCTCTTAAAGCTTTTAACGGTGGCCGAAGTGGTGCGCGCGCGGTAGCGCGCGTGTCACCTCCGCCTGGCTAGCCGCCTCACGCGCGAGCGGTCCGAGCGACTCGACCTCCGTCACGAGCAGGTTCACGTTTCGACCCAGGCGCTCGAGCTTCCCGCTCGCGAGCAACAGCGGCTCGCCGCGGATGATCGCGCGGTAGCGCTCGTACACCTGGGGCAGGATGATCAAGTTGGCCTGGCCGTGCTCGTCTTCGAGCAGCATGAAGACGATCCCGTTCGCGGTCGCCGGACGCTGCCTCGCGACTGCCATTCCCGCGAGTGTGAGCAGCGTCCCGTTCGGCGTCTCAGCGAGCTCGGTGCTCGTCGCAACTCCCGCGGGCAGATGCGGCCGCAGAAGCTCGAGCGGATGCACGCCGACCGAGAGCGACGTGTGCTTGTAGTCGGCGAGCATCTCCTCCCATGGCGTCTGCGGCGGCAGCTCGGGGATCGGTGCCGTCGGCTCGATCGGCAGAGCGAGCTGTCTGTTTCCACCGCCCACGTTCGCACCGCCGGCCGTGACGCCCAACCGCCAGAGCAGTTGCCGGCGTGGCCCCCACGCGTCGCACGCGCCCGCCGCGACGAGCGCCTCGAGCGTGCCGTTCCGCACCGCCGACCTGCGCACGAGATCGCCGACGTCTTGGTACGGACGGCCCGCAGCGATTGCTTTCGCGTCCTCCTCACCGACCGAGTTGACGTAGCCCACTCCGACCCGCACCACCTGGCCGTCCTCGATCGTGCATTCCGCTTCTGAGCGATTCACGTGCGGTGGCCGCACCTCCACCCCGCGCCGTTGCGCGTCGCGCACGAGCGATGACGGCGGATAGAACCCCATCGGCTGCGCGTTCATCAGTGCACAGAGAAACTCGGACGGGTAATAGCGACGTAGCCACGCCGACTGGTAGGCGAGCAGCCCGAATGCGGCGGCGTGCGACTTCGGAAACCCGAAGCCCGCGAACCCGACGAGCTTGTCGTAGATCGCGTGCGCCGCCTGCTCGTCGATGTCGTTGCCGATGCATCCTTCGACAAACCGCGGCCGGAACGCCTCGATCGCCTCTTCGCTTCGCTTGCGGCTCATCGCGCGACGCAGTCCCTCCGCCTCGCCGATCGAGAAGCGTGCAGCGGCCATCGCGACGTCGAGCACCTGATCCTGGAAGACGACGACGCCGAGCGTGTCCCGGAGTGCCTCGCGCAGGCACTCGTGCTCGACCGGCGGCTCGAACGACGGGTCCGCGCGCTTCGCATGCCGGTGCTTCACGTACGGATGCACTGCCTTGCCCTGGATCGGCCCGGGACGGACGAGCGCCACCTGCACGGTCAGGTCGTCGAGCGTCTCCGGCTGCGTCTGCAGCAGGCTCTGCATCTGCGCGCGGCTCTCGATCTGGAAGACGCCGATCGTGTCGGCTGCCCGGATCTCCTCGAACACCCCGGCGTCGTCCAGACGAATCCGCGAGAGGTCGATCGTCTCGCCGCGCAACCGTGCGATGCGGTCGATCGCGTCCTCGACCGCGGAGAGCATCCCGAGCCCCAGGAGGTCGATCTTCAGGAAGCCGGCGTCCCCGCAGCTGTCCTTGTCCCACTGGCAGATCTGCCTGCCGGCCATCGCCGCAGGCTGAACCGGCACCAGGTCGACGAGCGGCCGCGTCGAGATGATCATGCCGCCCGGATGCTGGCTGAGGTGGCGCGGCAGCCCCGCGATCTCCTTCGTCAGCTCGCGAAACGCCTCCCAACGCGGACCGGCGTGTCTTCCGGGCACACCTGCGAGCTCATCGCCCACGCGTGTCGCGTCCCAGCCGTCCGTCACGCGCGCGAGCCGCTCGAGCTCGGCGAACGGCAGTCCGAGAGCCTTGCCGACGTCGCGGATCGCACCGCGGCTCCGGTAGGTCGCGAAGCTCGCGACGAGCGCCGCATGCTCGTGGCCGTAGCGCTCGGTCACGCGCACGATCAGCTTCTCGCGGATGTCGCGCGGGAAGTCGAGGTCGATGTCTGGCACGGCGACCATCTCTTCGTTGATGAAGCGCCCGAGCGAGAGCCCCGCTTCGACGGGGTCGACGTGCGAGAGCCCTGTGAGATAACAGACGATCGAGCCGACACTCGAGCCTCGCCCTCGCCCCGGTGGCAGCGCGTGCCGTGGGCTGTCGGGGCCGCGCACTTCGAGCGCGCACTCGCGCGCAAGCTCCAGCACTTCCCAGTGCAACAGAAAGAACCCTGCGAGCCCGAGCTTCGCAATCAGCGCAAGCTCGTCGTCGAGTCGTTGCCGGGCCTCGCGTCGGTGTTCCCGTGTCGCGTACCGGTCGGCAAACGCGCGGTCGCAGATCGTGCGTAGCTGCACGTCGGCGGGATCCGGTCCGTCGGAGAAGTCCGGATAGCGATAGCCAAGCTCGTGCGTGAGATCGAACTCGCAGCGCTCGGCGATCTCGCGTGTGCGGAGAGCCGCATCGCGCGGCAGCCGATCGAGCATCTCGCCGGGAGGCATGAGCACGCTCTCGTGGTTGCCGCGCCGCTCGCGCTCGCAGCCGTCGAGCGAGGTCCGCGTGTGAATCGCGACCAGGACGTCCTGCAAGCGCACACGGCGCACGTGATGCGAATGCACGTCTCCTGTCGCGACTGTCGGAACTCGGAGCGTCTCGGCGAGGTCGGCGAGCTGTGCGTTGCGACGCGCGTCGCCACGTTCGTACGGCCGCTGCAGCTCGACGTAGAACGCGCCCGCGAACGCACGGGCGAGCCTCGCCGTTTCGTTCGGATCGAGCATGCCCAGCCCATGTCGCGCGCAGCCAGAGAGCGCGACGAGCCCTTCCGCCCGCTCCTCGAGCACGTCGCTCGTCGTCTGCGCCGGCAGCAGCTCACGCTCTCTGCCCGGCAGGCGCGTGCCCGCGTGGGCGTCCGTGAGGATGCGACACAGGTTCGCGTAGCCGCGCTGGGACTCGCAAAGCAGCGTCACGTGCGCGAGGCCCGCCTCGGTCGCGACGGTCACTTCGGCGCCCGTGATCGGACGCACGCCGAACTGTTTCGCCGCCTGCGCGAACTCGAGCGAGCCGTAGACGCCGTCGTGGTCGGTCAGCGCGAGCGTGTCGTAGCCGAGCTCGGCGGCGCGCGCGGCGAGCTCCTCCGGCAAAGAAGCTCCGTCGAGAAACGAATACGCCGAGTGAGCGTGCAGCTCGACATAACCCCGCTTCGGCGCCGGCAAAGCCGGCATCTGCGCTCTTTGTGAGCCTCCGTCGAGCCTACGGCTCAGCGTCATTCCCAAGAAGTACGAGACGTTTGTACGATCCGTCCGTGCCCGATCCGATCGTCAGCCGTCCGGGCGAAGGCGAGTTGCACGAGCGCGCCGACGGGTACCGCTTGATCCGCGTCGACACCGAGCAGCTCGGCGCGATCGAGATCGACTTCGACGACACGCTTGTCGTCGACGCCCACACTCACGCGGACCATGCCGACTCGTTCCTCGTGCTCGAGGGCGAGGTCGAGTTCATCACCGGTGACGAGACCGTCGTCCTTGGCCCCGGGTCATTCATCACAGCCCCGCCGGGTGCAAGGCACGGCTTCCGGAGCGCCGGTGGCCGTGCACGCGTGCTGAACCTCCACACGCCCGGCGGAGGCTTCACCGAGAGCATCCGCCAGTCCACACGCGGCGACTAGCTCTTCTATGCACGCTGGGTGAACCACGACCCCCCGTCGTCGTCGTGGTAGACGACGGTGTTCTCCCCGGTCTCGAGCACGAGGTCGAAGTAGCGTCGGTGCACGGGCTCGTCGGTCCACCAGCGATCGACGACCCGCCACTCCTCGCGAACCGTTCCCACGCCGCAGCGGTTCACACGTCTCGGTGTGCCGTCGGCGTGCGCCTCGACGAGCACGGGTCGCGGTGCGTTCAGTCGTCGCGCGGCACGAGTAGTGCGCGCGCTTCCGGGATACGTGACCATGCCGCGACCTCCACGACCGTCGAGACTCCGCCTGCGCCGACGGCTGCCTTCACCTGGCGCAGGCCTTCACGGAGACGCCCCTTGAGCACGTCCCCTTCAGCTGCAAGGAGCTCGAGCTGCTCCCCCGTGTGCTCGGCGAGTTGCGACACCTCGATCCGGAGCTTGAGCGCGGGCGCCGGCAGCTCCGCGAGCTTGGGCGCGAGTGCGGCCCGGAGCCTGGCAGGGTCGCTCGTCGGCTCGCGGAGCGTCACCGTCCGGCGCCACGAGGCACCACCGACGAGCCGCGCCCAGAGCGCGATCTTCCTCGGTGGCCGCCCCGCGCGTTCCGGTCGGGCGAGGACGCGGTCGAGCAGGACGCCGAGCCCTCGGCGGAGCGTCAGCTCGTTGCCGACTGCTTCCGGGAACTCGAGCGTCTCGTGCAGCGGCTGCACGGGCTGCCGCGGCACGACTCCTCCACGCTCCTCGCCTCTCGCCAGGCCCCAGGCACGCCGGCCGTCCGGCCCCAACCGCTCGGCCACGGCGCTGCCCGGCAGCCCGGCAAGCTGTCCGATCGTGCGTACTCCCAGCTCTTCCAGCTCCTCATAGCGGCTGCGGTCGAGCGGCAGGAGCTGAAGCGGCAGCGGCGCGAGGAACGACCGCGCCCGATCGTCGGAGACGATCAGCGCCTGTCCCGGTCGCGCCACGTTCGCGGCGGCGAGCGCGGCGAAGCGCCGCTCGGCTGCGCCGGCCCGCGCGTCCCAGGCGGTGCCGACGGCCGCGAGCGCCCGCTTGAGGGCCGGCTCGAGACCGCCGTAGAGCCGCTCGACGCCCTTCGACTCGAAGTAGACGAGCCCCGGCTCGGCCGGCTCGACGGCGAAGCCTGCATCCTCGAGCCGCCGCAAGATCTCCTCCCAGGCCTGCTCGACGGTCGCCGGGTCCTGCTCGACGAGCTCGAGCTCGGGGCACGTCGCGAGCGCCTCTCCCAGACGCATCCCCGGCCGCACACCCTTCGCCTCCGCCGCCCCGGTCACCGAGCCGATGAGCGGCTCCTTGCCCGGCAGCGGAGCGAGCGCCGCGGGCTGCCCCTGGAGCCGCGGCCGAAGGCGCAGCGCCGCCCGCAAATCGAAAGCCGGGATGACGACTGCAGCGATCACGGGAACGTATGTTCTACACGAACACCTGTTCCCCTGTCAAGTGGTCAGACTGGATCGCAATGAGCGCGGTATTTCTCGTCCTCTCCGCGTTCCTCGCGAGCGCGGTCGAGATGGTCGAGGCCCTGACGATCGTGCTCGCCTCCGGCCTCACGCGCGGCTGGCGCTCCTCGCTGACCGGTCTTGGCGCCGCAGTGGTCGTCCTCACGGTGATCGTCGCCGCCCTCGGCCCCGCGCTGACCGTCGTGCCGATCAACGCGCTCCGGCTCGTCGTCGGCGCCCTTCTGCTGCTCTTCGGCCTCCAGTGGCTGCGAAAGGCGATCCTGCGCGCGAGCGGGCACAAGGCACTGCACGACGAGGACGCGATCTTCGCGCGCGAGCTCGAGCAGGCCCGAGACGCAGAGCACGTCGAGCGCGCCGGGATCGACTGGTACGGATTCACCCTCTCGTTCAAGGGCGTGCTCCTCGAAGGGCTCGAGGTGGCGTTCATCGTGCTCACCTTCGGCAGCACGCAGGGCAGCATCCCGCTCGCAGCAGCAGGCGCCGCCGGTGCCGTCGTGCTCGTCGCGGCCGTCGGCATCGCGGTGCGCGCGCCGCTCGCACGCGTTCCCGAGAACGCGATGAAGTTCGCGGTCGGGCTGATGCTGACGACGTTCGGCATCTTCTGGTCGGCGGAAGGCGCCGGTGCGAGTTGGCCGGGCTCCGACGCCGCGCTGCCCGGCGTGCTCGCCTTCGTGTGCGTCGTGTCAGCATTGCTCGTCCTCGCGCTCCGCACACCAAAAGCGGTGACCGTATGAGGTTCTTGCGGTTCTGGTGGGAGTTCGTCGTCGGCGACGATCTGCTGTCGGCGGTATGCGTCGTGGCCGCGATCGGCGCGACCGCCGGCCTTGCAGCGCTCGACGTCGCCGCGTGGTGGCTCCTTCCCGTCGCCGTCCCGCTCGTCCTCTACGTCTCGCTCCGACGCGCCGTCTAAGCTGCCGCGACGATTCATGGGCGATGGGGCTCGCCCTCGACCGCCGGCATGGCTGATGGCTCCTACCTCGAACCAAAGGAGTCACGCATGCCGGTCATCGTCGGTGTCGCACTCGGCGGAGCGTTCGGAGCGTCGGCCCGCTACGGGCTCGACCGCCTGGTCGAGCAGCACACGGAGTCGATCTTCCCGTGGGCGACGTTCACGATCAACATCACCGGTTGCCTGCTGATCGGCATCCTCACCGAGCAGCTCGTCGACCGTCACCATCTTCCCGCGTGGATTCGCATCGGGCTGATCGTCGGCGTGATCGGGGGGTACACGACATTCTCGACGTTCGCGCAGGAGAGCTACACGCTGATCGACTCGCGCGACCTCGGGATCGCCCTCGCCTACACGGCGGGAAGCGTCGTCACCGGAGTCCTCGCCGTCTACGCCGGCACGATGCTAGGCCGCGCGTTCTAGAGCGCTAGCCGGAATGAAGTCTGTGTCGCCTGGCGAGCGTCATCCCGGCTACCGCTCTAGAACCACCACCGGGATCTCGCGGTCGGTCCTCTCGGCGTACTCGTCGTAGTGAGGCCAGACCTCGTTCGCCTTGCGCCACAGGCGCTCCCGCTCGTCGCCCTCCGCCGTGCGCGCGTTTGCGGAGAACACCTCGTCCAGCACCTGTAGCTCGACGTGCGGGTCCTTCGCGAGGTTCTTGTACCACCCCGGATGGTCGGGAGCGCCGCCCTGCGACGCGACGATCACGTACCGGTCGCCGTCTCGCGCGTAGATGAGCGGCGTCGTGCGCAACTCGCCGCTCTTCCTGCCTGTCGTCGTCAGCAACAGGATGGTCGAGCCTTCCTTCCAGATATGCCCGACCTCCCCGCCCGTCTCGCGATAGCGCCGCACATGCTCCTTCCCGAACAGCTTCGTTGCGTCGCTCATCCGTTCCCCCTCGGTTCGCAGTCTCAGGTCGTGATCTCCGCCGCCGTCCCAATCATGCGTGCGAAGCGCGGGACGGCGTCGAGGAGATCGACCTGAGCGCAGTACTCGATGTCCGCCTCCAGCCCGGGCGGGCCGTACGTGCGGGCATTGAGACCCGCAAGCGGGTCGGGCCATGCGCGCGCCAACACCGAGGCTGCGATCGCGGCGTCCGTCGAGTCGCCGTCCAGCGCGTCGACGATCCGACCTGCGCAGTACGCATCGTCGAGCGCGAAGCTTCCCTTGAACCCGGAGCAGACGATCGCGACGTCTCCGCCCGCGCTGTAGGCAGCTCTGGCGACCGCACTCAGATTGAGCAGCGAGCCGAGCAGGACGACTTCACAGCGAGCGACCGCGGTGAGGATCGCCCGGGTGCCGTTGGTGGTCGTGAGGATGAGCGTGCGTGCCTTCGGCTCGAGCGCAAATTCGCGCGGCGAGGCGCCGACGTCGAACCCGTCGACGACGATTGCGTTGCGCTCGCCGCCGACCACGGCCTCGTCGCCGAGCTCCTGTCGCAGGGCGAGTGCCTCGTCGATCTCGGCGCAGCAGAGGACTCGGTCGTAGCCGGACGCGAGCGCCTGGGCGATGGAGGACGTCGCGCGGACCACGTCGACGACGATGCCGACGCGGGCCGAGGCGTTCTCAGCCGGGGTGAAGGCCACGTCGACACGCACGGTGGATACGCTAGACACCGCCTTGGACGAGCCGCGCTACTGCTATCGCCATCCCGACCGCGAGACCGGCCTCTCCTGCTCGGAGTGCGGTCGGCCGATCTGCTACGAGTGCATGACGCCCGCGCCTGTCGGGCTGCGCTGCCCCGAGCACTCCGGCAAGCCGCAGGGTTTGCAGCGCGTGACGCGCGCCACCCAGCGCACGGTGACCGGCATTGGCGGACGACGCGTCAACGCCGTCACGATGGGGCTGATCGCCCTCAATGTCGGCGTCTACCTTGCGGAACTTGCGACCGGCGGCAGGCAGGACGGCACCGGCAACACGATCTTCGATCACGGCGCGCTCTATCTACCGCTCGTCGCGGCCGGCGACTGGTGGCGGCTGATGACCGCCGCGTTCCTGCACTTCGGCATCTTCCATCTCGCGATCAACATGTACTCGCTCTACTGGGTCGGCTCGCTGCTCGAGCATGTGATCGGCCGCTGGAAGTTCCTGCTGCTCTATCTCGCATCCGGGCTCGCCGGCTCGGCCGGAGCGCTGATCGCGACGCCGAACGCCGTGACCGTCGGCGCCTCCGGCGCGATCTTCGGCATCCTCGGCGCGCTCTACGTGCTCGAGCGGAAGGGCCACATCCACTCGGGCGGTCAGATCGCCGGGCTGATCGTCCTCAACCTGATCATCACCTTCGCCTTCTCCGGCTTTCGCGCTCGGCGGCAGCGTCACCGGCTTCCAGATCTCGCTGGGCGGTCACGTCGGTGGGCTGCTCGGCGGCGTCGTCGCGATGTGGCTGCTCCTTCAGGTGCGGCGATCGAACCTCTGGAGCGTCGTAGCGCTGCTCGGTGTCGCCGCCGCGAGCGTGCTGCTCGCGTACGCGAAGGTGCACGGCTACCAGTAGCGCCTGGAGCTACCCGCCCGCGGCGGTGTACGCACCCGCGCCGGACTCGGCGAGCGCAGCCTGTGCGGCAGCGAGCCGGGCGAGCGGCACGCGGAACGGAGAGCAGCTCACGTAGTCCAGCCCGAGCCCGTGGCAGAACGCAATCGAGCGGGGCTCGCCACCGTGCTCGCCGCAGATGCCGAGCTTCAGGCCGGGCTTCGCACCGCGTCCACGCTCGACGGCGATGCGCATCAGGTCACCGACACCGTCGATGTCGATCGACTCGAACGGGTTCCGCTCGATGATCCCGTCCTGCAGGTAGTAGGTGAGGAACTTCCCCTCGGCGTCGTCGCGCGAGAACGCAAGCGTCGTCTGCGTGAGGTCGTTCGTGCCGAACGAGAAGAAGTCGGAGACCTCGGAGATCTCGTCGGCGCGCAGCGCGGCGCGCGGCACCTCGATCATCGTGCCGACGAGGTAGTCGACATCAGGTGCCTCCTCGGCCCACACGACCTCGGTGAGCTCGCGCAGGCGGGCGAGCTCTTCGCGGAAGCCGACCAGCGGGTGCATCACCTCGACGAGCGGCGCCTCGCCGGTGCGGTCGCGAACGGCGCGCGCGGCACGTGCGATGGCGCGGATCTGCATTTCGTAGATCTCCGGGTACTGCAACCCGAGCCGGCACCCACGCGTCCCGAGCATCGGGTTCGACTCGTGCAGCGCACGGATCCGCGCTCGCATCTTCTCGTCCACCGCCTGCTCCTCCGACGGCAGGAACTCGTGCAGCGGCGGGTCGAGCAGGCGGATCGTCACCGGCAGCCCAGCCATCGCCTCGAAGATCCCTTCGAAGTCGGACTGCTGGAACGGCAGCAGGCGGTCGAGCGCCGCGCGGCGGCCCGCTTCGTTGTCGGCGAGGATCATCTCCTGCACCACCGGCAGTCGCTCGTCGCCGAAGAACATGTGCTCCGTGCGACAGAGGCCGATGCCCTGTGCGCCGAACTCACGAGCCCGCGCGGCGTCCTCGGGATTGTCCGCGTTCGCGCGAACCTGCAAGCGGCGCAGCTCGTCCGCCCAGCCGAGCACGCGCTCGAAGTCCTCGTTGATCTGCGGCGGGACGAGCGGCACCTCGCCGATGAACACCCTCCCGGTGCCGCCGTCGATCGTGATCACATCGCCCTCGCTGAGCGTGACATCGCCGATCGTCGCCTGACCGTTCCCGATCGAGAGCTCGTCGCAGCCCGCCACGCAAGGCTTGCCCATGCCGCGCGCGACCACGGCGGCGTGCGAGGTCATGCCACCGTGCACGGTGAGGATCCCCTGCGCCGCGATCATCCCGTGGATGTCGTCCGGCGTCGTCTCGTAGCGGACGAGCAGCACCGGACCGCTCTTCGCGCGTTCGACGGCGGTGTCGGCGTCGAACACGATTCCCCCGCTCGCCGCGCCGGGCGACGCGTTCAAGCCCCGCGCTGCGACCTCGAGCGTCGCGTTGGGGTCGATCATCGGGTGAAGCAGCTGGTCGAGCTGCGCGGGGTCGATGCGCGCGACTGCCTCCTCGCGGCCGATCAGTCCTTCGTCGACCATCGTCGCCGCCGCCTTCAGAGCCGCGGCTGCCGTGCGCTTCGCGGCGCGCGTCTGCAGCAGGTAGAGCCGTCCGTCCTCCACCGTGAACTCGACGTCCTGCATGTCGCGGTAGTGCTCCTCGAGCCGACGCGCGTTTTCGAGGAACTCTTCGAACGCTTGCGGCGCGACCTCGCGCATCGTCTCGAGCGGCTGAGGCGTGCGAATCCCAGCGACGACGTCCTCACCCTGCGCGTTCGCGAGGAACTCGCCGAAGACACCCGCCTCCCCCGTTGACGGATCGCGTGTGAACGCGACGCCGGTGCCGGAGCTGTCGCCCTTGTTCCCGAACACCATCTGCACCACGTTCACGGCCGTCCCGAGGTCGTCCGGGATCTCGTGCGCGTGTCGGTAGACCTGCGCGCGCGGCGTGTCCCACGATTCGAACACGGCGCGCACAGCGCGCATCAGCTGTCCGCTCGCATCGGCCGCAAATGCCTGACCCGTCTCCTCCTGATAGATCTGCTTGAACGTCTCGACGAGCTCGCGCAGGTCGTCTGCCGACAGCTCCGTGTCGAGCGTCGCCCCACGCTCGTTCTTCACCGACGCGAGCGCGCCCTCGAAGCGATGAGCGTCGATGCCGTCGACGACTTCGCCGAACATCTGAATCAGCCGCCGGTACGAGTCGTAGGCGAAGCGCGGGTTCGACGTGCGCGCAGCAAGCCCCTCCGTCGCGGCGTCGTCGAGGCCGAGATTCAGGATCGTGTCCATCATCCCGGGCATCGACACAGCTGCGCCCGACCGCACCGAGACGAGGAGCGGGTCGTCGTGCGAGCCGAACTGCTTGCCCGTCTTCTCCTCGAGGTGGCGCACGTGCTCGGCGACCTCGTCCTCGAGCCCTGCAGGCAGGTCGCCCGCCGCCAGATACGCGCGGCAGGCGTCGGTCGTGATCGTGAACCCGGCGGGAACAGGCGCGCCGAGGCGGGTCATCTCGGCGAGGCCGATCCCTTTGCCGCCGAGCAGGTCGCGGCCGCCGGGCGCCGCCTCGTCGAAGTCGTAGACGTACCTCGTCGCCACTGCGGCCGCAATCTACCGGCGTCGCCGAGCGCGGAACTCGGCTATCCACGCGAGAGTCCGCAGCCCGAACCAGAACGGCGTGAAGAGGCCGTAGAACAGGACGAGCGCCGCCCCGAGCGCCGTGTACCAGACGCCCCAGCGCCAGGCAGGAACCGGAGGCTTCGGCTTCACGCGCCCGTGCTCGCGCGCGCCTGGTCGCGACGCTGCTCGACGACACGGATGATCCGGTGCGAGATCTCCTCGATCGACAGCTCGCTGACCTCGATCACGGGACAGCCGAGCCGCCGGTGCACCTGCGCGGCGTACTCCAGCTCGTCGTAGATCTCGACCAGGCTGGCGTACTTGCGGTCGCCGCGCATCCAGCGAATGCGCTCGCCGCGAATCTCGGACAGGCGCTGCGCGTCGATCGTGAGCCCGACGATCTTCGACTGGTCGACCGTGAAGAGCTCGGGCGGCGGGTCGATGCCCTTCACGAGCGGAACGTTCGCTGCCTTGTAGCCGAGATAGCCGAGGTAGATCGACAGCGGCGTCTTCGACGTGCGCGACACACCGACGAGCACGATGTCCGCCTCCTGCAGGCCCGAGCCGACGCCGTCGTCGAACTTGACCGCGAACTCGATCGCGGACATGCGACGGAAGTAGGCGTCATTCAAAGGCGGTCGCGCACGCGGTTTCATCCGCGCCGTCTGACCCGACACCCTGGCGACGGCGTCGATCGGATGGCCGAGCAGGTCGCAGTAGTGCAGCTTCGCCTTCCGGCAGAACGTGCGCATCGCGTCACGGAGCTCCGGCTCGACGAGCGTGTAGACGACAACCGCCGGACGCCCCTTCATGCGGTCGACGGCGAGCTGGAGGTCGGAGACGTTCTCGACGCGCGGATGCCGGATCTCGAGAAACTCCTGGTCGGGGAACTGCGCCTCGAGCGCCTGCACGAGCCGCTGAGCGGTCTCGCCCGTCGAGTCGGAGATCATGTGCAGCTCGACCGGATTCACTGCGCGGAGACTAGTTATGGTCAGGGCGTGGGTCTCGCGCACTGGGACGACGTCCCGGAACACCGCTCGGCCAAGGGCGAGATGGACGCCGTCTGGCAGCGGCTCGGCGACGCGGCCGGCACCGCGGGCGTCGGCCTCAACCGCGTTCGCGTGGCGCCGGGGAAGCTCCCGACGCCGCCGCACTCGCACGCAGCGTCCGAGGAGGTCTACTTCGTCGTCGCCGGCTCGGGGCTCGCCTGGCAGGACGGCGACGTGCACGAGGTGCGCGCGAACGACTGCGTGATCCAGCCTGCCGACCACTTCGAGCACACGTTCGTCGCCGGCGCTGAGGGGCTCGAGTACCTCGTGTTCGGGACGCGGCATGCGACCGAGCTGGCGTGGCTCCCACGGTCGCGTGCCATCCGGACGAGCTGGCCGTGGGTCGAGGGCCGAGACGACGACCCCTGGGACATCGAGGCGAGCCAGCCGCCGCTCGAGGTCGGTGAGCCGAAGCCGCGTCCCGACAACATCCTCAACGTCGACGAGGTCGAGCACGAGCCGTACGGCGGGCAGATCGTCAGCGCACCGCTCGCGACGCGCGAGCGCTCCCAGCTCGCCGGTTTCCACTGGGAACAGATCCTGCCGGGCAAGACGGGCGCGATCCCGCACTGCCATTCCGAGGAGGAGGAGATCTTCGTCATCCTCGACGGCGGCGCGACGCTGCACCTCTGGCCGTCGCCGCTCAAGACGGATCGCGGAGCGGAGCGCGAGGAGCATGAGCTGCGACCCGGTCACGTCGTCGCGCGGCCACCCGGCACCGGCGTCTCACACTGGTTCCAGGCCGGCGACGAAGGCTGCACGATGCTCATCTACGGCACCCGCAAGCCGAACGACATGTGCTTCTACCCGCGCTCGAACAAGATCTCGTTCCGCGGTCTCGGCGTGATCGGCCGCGTCGAGCACGTCGACTACTGGGACGGCGAGGCGCGGGAGTAGGTACTTTCGGAGCCATGGAGCTCCAGGAGTTCGAAGGCGCCGCGACGATCGAGAAGGTCGCGGCGCTGTGCCGCCGGCGGGCCTTCGTCTTCCCGTCGTCGGACATCTACGGCGGCCTCGGCTCGTCGTTCGACTTCGGCCACTACGGCGTCCTGCTCAACGACAACGTGAAGGGCGAGTGGCGGCGCGCGCTGATCCAGGAGCGCGACGACGTCGTCGCACTCGACTCCGCGATCATCCTCAACCCGCAGGTGTGGGTCGCGTCCGGGCACGTGTCGGGCTTCTCCGACCCACTCGTCGACTGCCGCACCTGCAAGCTCCGCTTTCGCGCCGACAAGCTCGAAGACAGCGCGTGCGGCAAGCGGCCCTCGAAGCGGCCGGGTGAGTACTCCGAGTGCGACCTGACCGAGCCGCGTCAGTTCAACCTGATGTTCGAGACACACGTGGGGCCTGTCCTCGAGGACGCCTCGCGGGCATATCTCCGCCCCGAGACGGCGCAGGGCATCTTCGTCAACTTCAAGAACGTGATCTCCTCGATGCGCGTCAAGCCACCGTTCGGCATCGCGCAAATCGGCAAGAGCTTCCGCAACGAGATCACGCCGGGGAACTTCCTCTTCCGTATGCGCGAGTTCGAGCAGATGGAGATGGAGTTCTTCGTGCCGCCCGCCGACGCGGCCGAGTGGCACGCGTACTGGATCGACCAGCGGCTGCAGTGGCACCTTCGACTCGGGTTGCGTCCCTCGCACGTGCGTGTGCGCGCACATGACACCGATGAACTGTCGCATTACTCGAGCGCAACCTCCGACATCGAGTACCTCTATCCGATCGGCTGGCAGGAGCTCGAGGGCGTCGCGAACCGCGGCGACTACGACCTCCGTCAGCACGCCGAGGCGTCGGGAACAAAGCTCGAGTGGGTCGGCCAGGAGGAGCGCTACGTCCCGTACGTGATCGAGCCCGCGATCAGTGTCGTCCGCTCGACGCTCGCCTTCCTCTGCGACGCCTACGACGAAGAGGTCGTCGCGGACCGGCCGCGTACGGTGCTGCGGCTGCATCCGCGCCTCGCGCCGGTGAAGGTCGCGGTGCTACCGCTGATCGGCAAGGAAGGGCCGATGACGGAGAAGGCGCGGCCACTCTACGAGGATCTGCGCGGTTCGATGTCGGCGGAGTACGACGATGCCGCCGCCATCGGCAAGCGCTACCGGCGGCAGGACGAGATCGGCACGCCGTGGGCGCTCACGATCGACGAGCAGACGCTCGCCGACGGCACCGTGACGCTGCGCGACCGGGACACGCTGGAGCAGGAGCGCATCCCGATCGAAGGAGCCAAGCAGCTCCTGCTCGACCGTCTCGCCTCTTGAGCTGGCTGGAGCATCGGATCGCCTCGGCGGCGCTCGGCGACGAGCGGCCGCTCTGGGTCTGGTCGCCCGCCGACGACTCTCGTCGCTACCCGGTCGTGTACGTCCTTCACGCCCACATGCGGTCGGGGCCGTCGTGGTTCAACGTCGAGCCCTTCGAGCAGTCGTACCCCCAGGCGATCGAGCAACTCGCGCCGGACGCGATCGTCGCGCTCGTCGACGGCTGGACGCCGGTCGGCGGCTCGCAGTGGATCGACTCCGAGCTGGGCGCGTTCGCTTCGTATCTGCGCGACGACGTCGTCACGTTCGTGGAGGACGCCTATCCGGCGAACGGCCTCCGCGGTCTGCAGGGCAAGTCCTCCGGAGGCTACGGCGCACTCGTCAATGCACTCGGGCATCCCGACGTGTTCGCGGCGGTCGCGGCACATGCGCCGATGGCGCTCTTCGAAGTGACGGTCGCACACGACTTTCCGGCCGCGGCGCGTGCGCTTCGCGAGCGGGGAAGCTCGCTCGAGGACGCGCTCACCCGCATCGACGCGCTCGAGTCGGTCGGCGATGTCGTGCTCGTCGAGACCGGCGCGCTCGCCCATGCGTTCTCGAGCGGCACGCTGCCGTTCCGTGTCGACACGGGCGCGCTCATCCCGGACGTCTGGGAGCGCTGGCTCACGCGCGACCCGGTACGGATCGTGGCCGAGCGCGCCGACGCGGTGCAGGCTCTCCGTGGAGTGTGGCTCGATGCGGGGCGCCGCGACGAGTACTACCTCGACCTCGGTGCGGTCGCGCTGCGCGACGCACTCCTTGCTGCGGGGCTTCCCGAGGAGCGTCTTCACTTCGAGCTCTTCGACGGCGGCCATCGCGGCGTCAGCGGCCGCTATCCGGCGTCGCTTGCGTGGCTCGTCGAGCGCCTCTCCTAGAAGGCCGGGACGCGTTCCATCACCTTGGCGCTCGGCACGTCGAAGCCGAACTTGCGATACAGCGGATGCATGTCGCTCGTGTGCAACAGCCACTTCAGATGTCCTAGCTCGCCGTTCTCCACCATCTCGCGCACGAGTGCTTCACCCAGCCCACGCCCGCGGTACTCCTCGAGCACGTAGACGTCGGCGAGGTAGACGAACGACACACCGTCCGTCGCCGCGCGGCAGAAGCCGATCTGCCGCCCGCCGTCGTAGAGCCCGACAACGCGCGCGGCCGTGTCGATCAGCCGGTCCTGCGTCTCGCGCGCACGACCCGCGGCCCAGTAGCTCACCTCGCTCAGGAATCGATGCACCTCGGTGCGGTCGATTCGCTCCTTGTCGTCGTCGAGCTCGAGCTCGTCCGCCAGTTGTCGCTTCACGCGATCAGGCGCTCCCGGGCGATCAACCCGAGCACGCGTTCGACGACGTCGCTCATGCCGAGAGCGTCCTGAGGCGGAATCCACCGTGCTCTTCGTACGACGACGTGACAACCGCGAGCGCGTCGCGGCGAGCCCGGTCGGACAACTCGGCGGCGACTGCATCCGCGAGCGGCGTCGAAAGCAGCTGCTCGACCCCTGCGAGCCCTTCCGCCGACAGTCGCAGCGCACCGGTCCCGTGCACCGCGCATACCGCGCCGCCCGCGCGGGCCGAGAAGCCGACGAGCTCGCCGGTGCCGCACTCGACGCAACTCGTCAGATGCGGCAGGTAGCCGGCGAGCCAGAGGAGCTTGAGTTGGAACGAGAGCGCAAGTGGGTCGACGGCAGGGCGCGAGTCACGCGGGACTGTCTCGTCGAGCACGTCCAGGAAGCGCGTGAGCGCCGTGAACGCGCGCTCGTTCGCCTCGGGCTCGCCGAACAGCCGGAGCATCGCCTCGGCGCCGGTCAGTCCGACGTTCAGCCGGTAGGAGTCCTCACGCGATGCATGGTGCGAGCGCACGAGCTGCGCGCCGGTCACCGTCTGCAGCTCCCCCGACCCCTCGTGCAGCATCAACTCGACGTGCGACAACGGCTCGAGCCGCGCGCCGAAGCGCGACTTCGTCTTGCGGACGCCCTTCGCGATCGCCCCCACGCGTCCCCGTTCGGCCGTGTAGAGATGGAGGATGCGGTCTGCCTCGGCGAAGCGCAGCGAGCGCAGAACGACAGCTTCCGTCTTATATGTCCGCCCGGCCACGTCCCGCCAGTCTAGGGCGCGGTCCCGTGGGAACGGCTACACGGAGTTCTGGCGGCTCGACCGCGTGGGCCGGCTCGGCGAGCTGCTCGCCGCGTAGGCAGACACCGAGCCGCTGGCACGAGGGGCAGTACCACGTCCCTCGTCCGGCGACCCTGATCTTGTCGATCGGCGTTCCGCAGCGCTCGCACGGCTCGCCACCGCGTCCATAGACCTTGAATTCGTGCTGCGCGCCCCCTTCGGCCCCGTCGGGCAGCCGGTAGTCGCGGAGTGTCGAGCCCTGCCGGCGAACCCCGGCCTGGAGCGCTGCGCGGACACCGCGATGCAGCGCCTTCGCGTCGTCGAGGTCGAGCGACGCGGCCGGGGTGAGCGGATGGATGCACGCCCGCCACAGCGCCTCGTCGGCGTAGATGTTCCCGACCCCCGCGACCGCGCGCTGGTCGAGGAGCACCGCCTTCACCGGCGCCCGCCGTCCGGCGAGCTTCTCCGCGAGATGCTGCACCCGGTACGCGCGCTCGAGCGGCTCCCTCCCCACCCTCGCGTCGATGTACACGTCTGCTTCGTTGGGCTCCAGGAGGAGCCAGGTGCCGAAGCGTCGGACGTCACGGTACGCGACGTCCGAGCCGTCGTCTAGTCTGACAACGGCTCGACGATGTGGGTCCGTCGGCAGGTCTCCGTCGGGCGAGTGCAGGAATGATCCCGTCATCCGGAGGTGAACGAGCAGCGAGCGCCCCGACTCGAACCGCACAATCAGATACTTGCCGCGACGGTCGACAATGGCGACCCGCTCGCCGACCAGCTCAGCCGCGACCTCGTTCGGGTCGCTGGGACGCGTGAGCCGCGCGTCTGTGATCTCGACGCCGGCGAACACCTTGCCTTCGAGGGCCGGCGCGAGCCGGCGGCGAACGGTCTCGACCTCGGGCAGCTCGGGCATGCCGCCACCGTACCGAGGTGCCGCTAGGTGACGACCTCGAGCAGGACGTCGCGCGCCTGCGGCGGCTCCTCGCCGATCGCGTACGCAGCCAATACCTCGTCGGCGGCGTGCACCGCCGCGTCATCGGTCCTCGCATGCACGACGGCGAGCGTCTCGCCCACGGCGACCTCGGCACCGCGTTTCGCAAGGCAGACGATGCCCACTGCGTGATCGACGGAGTCGGTCTTCGCGCGCCGGCCGGCGCCGAGATGCACGGCGGCGTTGCCGATCCCGATCGCCGACAGCGTCGTCACGTGGCCGGCTCGGGTGGCCGGCACCTCGCGCACGACCGGTGCGACGGGGAGCGCAGCTTCGTCCGCGATCCCGCCCTGCGCCTCGATCCAGCGCCGCCACGTCGTCTCGGCCGAGCCGTCCGCGCAGGCGCGCTCGGCTCGCCTGCGTCCTTCGGCCTCGTCGATGCCGAGGTCGGAGAGCCCGAGCAGCTTGCCGCACGCGTCGAGGACGAGCTCCGTGAAGTCGGCGGGCCCGCGGCCGCGCACCGTCTCGAGCGCCTCGAGCACCTCGAGGCTGTTGCCGACCGCCGCGCCGAGCGGCTGGTCCATGTCGGTGAGCAGGCACACGACCTCGCGACCGGCCTCTTGACCGAGCGCGATCATCGTCTCGGACAGCGCGCGGGCATCGTCGAGCGTGCGCATGAAGGCACCGTCGCCGACCTTTACGTCGAGGACGATCGCCTGCGCACCCGCCGCGAGCTTCTTCGACATGATCGAGGCCGCGATCAGCGACTGCTGGTCGACCGTGGCGGTGACGTCGCGGAGGGCGTAGAGAAGCTTGTCCGCCGGCACCAGGTCGCCGGTCTGTCCGATGATCGCCGTCCCGACGTCGCGAACCTGCGCGACGAACTCGTCGAGGGTCAGCTCGGTGCGGTAACCGGGGATCGATTCGAGCTTGTCGAGCGTGCCGCCCGTGTGCCCGAGCCCGCGGCCGCTCATCTTTCCGAGCGGGACGCCGCATGCGGCGACGATCGGCGCGACCGCGAGCGAGGTCTTGTCTCCCACCCCGCCGGTCGAGTGCTTGTCGACGACCTTCCGGCCGAGCGCCGCGCCGAGATCGATCGTCTCGCCGCTTCGGATCATCGCGTCGGTGAGCACGAACGTCTCGCGCGCCGAGAGCCCGCGGAAGTAGACGGCCATGCAGAACGCCGCCATCTGATAGTCGGGCACCTCGCCGCGTGCATAGCCGAGCACGAGCTCGGAGAGCTCGTCGTCGTCGAGCTCCACACCGTCCCGCTTGCGCTGGATGACCTCTGCAGGACGGATCATCGCGTCGCCACGAAGATGGTTGTTCGGCCGTGAACACGGAACGGCAGCGACACGTCGTCGGGAATCGGGTCGGTGTCGTACGACACCGACTCTGCGTAGCGAACGAGCACGTCGCGGCTTTCGACGACCGCGACGACCTCCGTATCGATCCGCGCGACATCGGAGAAGTGGCGACGCAAGATCTGCTCGCCGTTCTCTGCGTTGAACTGCAGCTCGAACCCCGGCATGACCTCGCCGAGCAAGTCGCCGAGCTCCTCGAGATGGCGAACCGAGTTCGTGACGGCGACCAGCTTGCCACCCGGCTCGAGCACGCGCGCGAGCTCGGCGAGGCCACGATCGAGGTCGTGCACGTGGTAGAGCATCCAGGCTGCAACCGCGAGGTCGAACGATCCATCGGCGAACGGCAGCGCCTGGACGTCGCCGACCTGCGCGTCTAAGACGCCGCGCGCCCGCGCGAGCTCGACCATCCGCTCGGACTGATCGACGAACGTGACGAGCGCACCGAGCTCGCCCTGCAGCCACTCGGCGAGCTCGCCCTGTCCGCCGCCGACTTCCAACACCTTTCGGGGCCGTTGCGCAGAGAGAACGCGCCGGAGAACGATCGGCGCGTTCTCGCCTTCGACATTCGCCCACAGCGCCTGCCGGGCGCGCAGGTTCTCCTCCGTCGCGTACTGCGCACGAACGACCACGGGATCGTCGAACCTGGTCACACGGCCTTCTTCGCCACGAACACCGACGTTCCGCGCCGGACCGTAAACGGAAGATCGATCTCCGCCGGCAGGTTCTCAAGGTACGGCGACATCGAGATCGACGCGCGAACGTACTCCTCGACGTCGGCCCGCGATCCGAACGAGAACGTCCCGTCGAGGTCGAGGCGACGCACCGAGGCGAACCCGCGGGACAGGATCTCCTCGCCGTTCTCGCGCGTGAACGTGCTCGGCGACGGGCCGCTGCGCACGAGCTCGCGCAACTCGTCCAGATGGAACGCGGAGTTCGTGACTGCGACAAGCGTCCCTCCCGCGCGCAACACGCGTGCAAGCTCGGAAACGGCAGCGTCGAGCTCCGGCACGTGGTAGAGCATCCAGGCCGCGACGGCGACGTCGAACGCATGGTCTTCGAACGGGAGCGCCCGGACATCGGCGAAGTGGGCGTCGATGCCGCGCTCCCGGGCGAGCTCGACCATGCGCGGCGAGAGGTCGGTGGCAACCACTTCTGCCCCGGTTTCGCGCGCGAGCCACTCGGCGAGCTCGCCCCAGCCGCAACCCACCTCGAGAATGCGCTCCGGGCTCGCCTCGACCACGGCAGCGACCGCCGGAACGCGCGCGTCCTCGCCGGTGCCCGCGCCCGTGAACATCGAGGCTCGCCGCCGCAGCCGCGTCTCGTCCGCGTATTCCGCGGCGACGACCGACGGGTCGTCGAGCCGGCTCACCGCTCGACGATGGTCGAGCCCGGAATGCCGCGCGGCGTCGCTTTGCCCCCGAGCCACGCGCTCACCGTCGCACCGACGTCCGCAAAACTCGCCGTGCTCGTGGATGCGCCCGGCAGCGTTTCTGCCCTCGACGTAGGCCAGCAGCAGGGCGTACTCGCGACTGTGATCGGTCGACGGCGTCGTCGGGTCGCACCCGTGGTCCGACGTCAGGATCAGCAGGTCGTTCGGCCTCAGCGCGTCGAGCAGGTCTGGCAAGCGACGATCGAAGTCCTGCAGGCACCGGTGGAAGTTGACCGGGTCGTTGCGATGACCCCAGAGCGAGTCCGTCTCGACGAGGTTGGTGAAGATGAAACCGTCGTCGACCGTGCGCAGCAGCTCCTCCGTTCGCTGAATTCCGTCGACGTTCGACTTCGTCGGGAACTCGTCGTCGATGTCCTGGTGCGCGAAGATGTCCGGGATCTTCCCGACGCCGTAGACCTTCTGGCCGGAGTCGCGAATCAAGCTCAGGTAGTTCGGCCGCTTCGGCTGGAGTGAGAAGTCGTGGCGGTTCGGCGTCCGTTCGTATGCGCCCGGCTCACCGACGAACGGGCGCGCGATCACACGGCCGACCGCATGCTTCCCCGTCAAGATCTCGCGCGCGACCCGACAGCCGTCGTAGAGCTCCTCGAGCGGCACCGTCTCCTCGTGCGCTGCGATCTGGAAGACCGAGTCCGCACTCGTGTAGACGATCCATTTGCCCGTCGCCTGGTGCTCCTCACCGAGCTCCTGGATGATCTCCGTCCCGCTCGCAGGCCGGTTGCCGATCACGCCGCGCCCGGTGCGATTCATGAACGGGTCGATCACCTCGTCCGGGAACCCGAGCGGGTACGTCGGCATCGCCTGTGGCGTGACGACTCCCATCAGCTCCCAGTGACCGGTCGTGGTGTCCTTGCCGCGCGAGCGCTCGAGCAGCCGACCGGCGATCGCCGGCGCACCAGGTTGCGGCGCGCAGCCTTCGAGCGGCTCGATGTTGCCGAAGCCGAGCGCCTCGAGGGTCGGCAGGTCGAGCCCACCGACCGCGCGCGCGACGTTCGCAAGCGTGTTCGAGCCCACGTCGCCGAACTCGTCGGCGTCCGGCAGCTCTCCAGCCCCGACGGCGTCGAGGACGATCACACAGGCTCTCGGCATCAGATGGTGGACCGGCGATTCACGCGTGTGCGAAAACCCCAAGAGGGTGCCGGTCGGCCATCCGAGCTATCCTACTTCCGTGACCGAAGCGCTCGGACTGGTCGGGATCGCCCTCTTCATCACCGTGATGATCTCTCTCTCGGCCGGGGTGACCTGGCTCGTCGTCCGGCTGAGCCCCTCGCCGGCGAAGAAGCAGAAGAAGAGCTCGAGCTAGGCCGCTGCGAGCGGGAGCACGATGTCGAGCGGCGTGTAGTCGAGGCCGTGCGCCTCGGCAACCGCCTCGTACGTCACCTTGCCCTCGATCACGTTGACGCCGCGTGCGAGCGCGGCATCTGCGGCGACAGCCCTGGCCAGGCCGTGGTCGGCGATAGCCTCGACGTACGGCAGCGTCGCGTTCGTGAGAGCTCGCGTCGACGTCACCGGAACCGCGCCGGGCATGTTCGCGACGCAGTAGTGCGTGACACCGTCGACGACGTACACGGGGTCGGCGTGCGTGGTCGCATGGGACGTCTCGAAGCAGCCGCCCTGGTCGATCGCGACGTCCACCACGACGGCGCCTTCGCGCATCGACGCGATCATCGCGCGCGTGACGAGCTTCGGCGCGACCGCGCCGGGGATCAGCACCGCGCCGATCACAAGGTCGGCCTCTTCGACAGACGCCGCAACCTGCAGGCTCGAGCTCATGAGGAGCGTCACTCGACCCGAGAGCACCTCCTCGAGGTGGCGCATGCGGTCGATCGAGCGCTCGAGGATCGTCACCTGGGCGCCGAGCCCGAGCGCGATCACCGCTGCGTTGTAGCCGACCACACCGCCGCCGACGATCACGACCTTGCCGGGCGCGACACCGGGGACGCCGCCGAGCAGCAGCCCGCGACCCCCCATCGGCTTTTCGAGGAAGTACGCGCCTGCTTGTGGCGCAAGACGGCCTGCGACCTCCGACATCGGCGCGAGCAAGGGCAGCGACCGGTTGACCTCGACCGTCTCGTACGCGACCGCGGCGATTCCTGAATCGATCAGCGCGCGCGTCAGAGGCTCGTCGGCTGCGATGTGCAAGTACGTGAAGAGGATTGCGCCTTCGCGCAGCCGCGCGTACTCCGTGGCGATCGGCTCCTTCACCTTGAGCACCAGATCCGACGTGCCCCAGATGTCGTCCACGCCGGCAATCCGGGCGCCGACGCGCTGGTACGCGTCGTCGGGGAATGCGCTGCCGGCGCCGGCACCCTCTTCGACCACGACTTCGTGGCCGCGATTCAGCAGCTCGAGCGCGCCGGCAGGCGTGAGCGCCACGCGGTACTCGTCGGGCTTGATCTCCTTGGCGACGCCGATCCTCATGCCGCGCGGAAGCCTACCGCCGCATCGAGGAGCGCGAGCGTCACGTCCACCATCGCCTCCAGGTCGCCGGTTGCGATGTGCTCGTTCGGTGTGTGGATGTCGATCATCCCATTCGCGAGGTTCACGCACTCGAGACCACGCTCGTTGAAGACGTTCGCGTCGGCGGCACCGCCCGACAGCTCGTACGAGACCTCGTGACCGCAGCGTGCAAGCGCCTCGGCAGCGAGCTTCACCGCGCGGTCGCCTTTCGTGAACCGATAGCCCCGATAGCTCTTCCGCATCGTCGTCTCCACGTCGCACTCCGCGACACCCGCCGCATAGGTGATCGCGTCCTGCATCTCCTGAACCAGGTCGGCGAGACGGCGCTCGTCGTGCGACCGCGCCTCCGCGACGAACGTGCACCACTCGGGGACGATGTTCGTGGCGGTCCCGCCCCTGATCGTGCCCACGTTCGCGGTCGAGAGCTCGTCGACCCGCCCGAGGCGCAGCTCCGAGATTGCCCGTGCAGCCGCTGCGATAGCCGACCGTCCGTCCTCGGGATGCATCCCCGAGTGGGCCGCGCGACCGTGGAAGGTCACCTCCAGCGATTGCGAGAACGGGGCCCCTAGGATCACGACGCCGATCGGCGCCGCCTGGTCGTACACGTAGCCGATGCGCGCGTGCAGGCGAGTGTGGTCGAACGCGTACGCACCGATCAGCCCGACCTCCTCCTTCGAGGTGAAGAGAAGCTCGATGCCCGCGTGCGGGCGGTTCTCTGCGACCACACGCCTGGTCGCCTCGAGCATCGCCGCGACCGCAGCCTTGTCGTCGGCGCCGAGGATCGTCCCGGCGGCATTTCGCACGACGCCGTCCTCGACGACCGGCTCGATCGCTGCGGTCGGCGGGACAGTGTCGAGGTGCGCGCAGAGGAGGAGCGGCTCGCCCGCCGTCGTCGGCTCGAGCCGTGCGTAGAGATTGCCCATGGTCGAGCCCGTGCCGGGCCCGCTCGCGTCCTCGTCGACGTCGAGGCCACAGTCGTGGAGATAGCGCGCAACGAGATCCGCCACACCGCGCTCTTCTCCGGGCGGGCTCGCCACTGCGGCGAGCTCGCAGAACAGCTCGAGTACGTCCGTTATCTAGACCTCGACGCCGACGTGGTCGCGGTGCCGAGCGCGCTGAAGCGCTGCGGCGACGAACTCACGAAAGAGCGGCGCGGGCCGCGTCGGGCGGGACTTGAACTCCGGGTGGAATTGCGAGGCGACGAACCATGGATGGCCGGGTAGCTCGACGATCTCCACAAGCCTGCCTTCCTGGAACGTCCCGCTGATCACGAGGCCGTGGTCGACGAGCTGCTGGCGGTAGGCGTTGTTGACCTCGTAGCGGTGCCGGTGACGCTCGGCGATCACAGGCTCGTTGCCGTAGAGCTCGCGCGTGCGCGTCTCCTCGGCCAGCTCGACGGCCTGGGCGCCGAGCCGCATCGTCCCGCCGAGATCCTCGACCTCCTTCTGCTCCGGCAGCAGGTCGATGACCGGGAACGGCGTCTCGGGATCCATCTCGGTCGAGTTGGCGCCGTCGAGGCCGCAGGCGTGACGCGCGAACTCCGAAACCGCAACGTGCATGCCGAGACAGATGCCGAGGTATGGAATGCCGTCCTCCCGCGCGACACGGCACGCGAGGATCTTCCCCTCCCAGCCGCGCGAGCCGAAGCCTCCCGGCACGAGGACGCCGTCGACGTCCGCAAGCTCGCGACGCGCCTCTTCGAGACTCATGTCCTCCGCGTCGACCCACCGCACGTGGACGCGGCAACCGTTCGCGATGCCGGCGTGCTTGAGCGCCTCATGCACCGACAGGTAGGCATCGTGCAGCTTCACGTACTTGCCGACGAGCGCGATCTCGATCGACTCGCGACGCTCGTTGATGCGCTGCGTCAGCTCGATCCAGTCCTCCATGTCGGGCTCGGGCGCGTCGATTCCGAGCTTGCGGCAGACGAGCTCGTCGAGCCCCTGCTCACGCAGCTCGAGCGGGACGAGGTAGACGTCGGAAACATCCGAGTTCGTGATCACAGCATCGACGTCGACGTCGGCGAAGAGCGCGATCTTGTCCCTGATGTCACGCTGCAACGGCTCTGCCGAACGGCAGACCAGGACGTCCGGGTGGATACCGATGCGCCGCAGCTCGTTCACGGAGTGCTGGGTCGGCTTCGTCTTCAGCTCGCCGGCGGTGTCGATGTACGGAACGAGGGTCACGTGGAGATAGACGACGTTCTCCGGGCCGACTTCGCGCCGGAACTGGCGGATCGCCTCGAGGAACGGCTGCGACTCGATGTCGCCGACCGTTCCGCCGATCTCGGTGATCACGACGTCGGTGTCGGTCGCCTCGGCGACGGAGCGGATGCGGGACTTGATCTCGTTCGTGATGTGCGGAATTACCTGCACCGTCGAGCCGAGGTACTCGCCCTTGCGCTCCTTGCGCAGCACGCGATCCCAGACCGCACCGGCGGTGTGGTTCGCGGCGCGAGAGAGGTTCTCGTCGATGAACCGCTCGTAGTGCCCGATGTCGAGATCGGTCTCGGCGCCGTCCTCCGTGACGAACACCTCGCCGTGCTGGAACGGGCTCATCGTCCCCGGATCGACGTTGATGTACGGGTCGAACTTCTGAACCTGCACCTTGAGGCCGCGCGCCTTCAGCAGCCGGCCGAGCGACGCGGCGGTGATCCCCTTGCCGAGAGACGAAACGACGCCGCCGGTGACGAAAACGAATTTCGCCATCTACACGCCGATCTCCGTGGCACAACCCACGGGACACCATCCTAGCTGGCTTGGCCGGACCATCGCGTCGATGGTATGGACCTAGGCGGACGCGGCAGTCTGTACGAGGTCGTACAGCCGCTTCACTGCAACCGCGGGCTTGCCGCGACTTGCGGAAACGGTGACCTGCGTCCGGTCGGGTGCGAGAGAACGAAGACGGACCTCGACGTCGAGCGCGGGCTCGAGCAGGTGCCAGCTCCAGCGCTCGTACGGATCGATCTCGCGAACGAGGAGCATCGTCTCGACGCGACGGCGGCCTGTGAACACGTTTCGCTTCGTTGTATGGACCTTCCACCGGGCGCCCGGTGCGAAGCCGCGGAGATCGGGCTCGACGCCGGAGATGCCCGGCCACCAGTCGGACAGGTGGTACGGCTCCGCCAGGAACGCCCAGACGTCGGCACGCGGCGCGAGTAGCTCCAGCGTCGCGCTGCGCGCCGTCACCGTTCGAGCGACGCGAGGAACTCCGCGCCGCCGAGCATCCTCTCGACCTCGTCGCGGCGCTCGAGGTCGTCGAGCTGCTCGATCTGGGTGTGAGTCGGGTCGCCCGGCACCTTCTCGACCCTGAAATGCCGGTCCGCGACCGTGGCGATCTGCGGCAAGTGGGTGATCGAGATCACCTGCGCACGCGTAGCGAGGCGCTGAAGCGTCTCGGCGACGGCATGTGCCGTCGTACCGCCGATGCCCGCGTCGATCTCGTCGAACACCATCGTCGAGCCGCCTGCGACCGCCGCGATCGCGAGCGCCACGCGCGACAGCTCGCCGCCCGAGGCAGTCTCGGCCACGGGCCCGAACGGCAGCCCGGCGTTGGGGCGAATCAGGAACCCGACCTCGTCGGCCCCGCTCGGGCCTGGGTCACGTGCCGAGAGCACGACCTGAAACTCGCCGTCTCCGAGGCCGACTCCACGCAGCTCGCCGGCGACTGCGGCGGCAAACGGCTTTGCCGCCTTCACCCGCGCCTTGTGGAGGGCGGCATGCGCACGGCCGAGCTGCTCCTCTGCGACCAGGAGGGCTGCCTCTGCGGCCTCGACCGGATCGCGGCCGTCGTCGGCCGCGGCCACCTCCCGCCGCGCCTCCTCGCCCCGGTGGAGCAGCTCGGCGTATGTCTGGACGCGGTGACGCCGCTTCAGGTCGGACAGCTCCTCGAGCTCGGCCTCGACCTGCTCGAGCCGCCCCGGCTCCGCCTCGAGCGACGCGAGGAACGCCCGCAGGTCCGATGCGGTCTCGCGAAGCTGCAGCTCGGCCTGGCGCAGCACGTCACCCGCCACGGCGAGCTCCGGCGCGAGGCTCTCGAGCGGCGCGACCGCGCGTTCGGCGCGGCCCGTCAGGTCGCTCGCCCCGTCGCCGTCCTCCGGCGCCAGCGCCGTGACAGCGACCGACGCGGCCTCGGCGAGCTCGCTCACGTGACGGAGGCGCTCGCGCTCGGCCCGGAGCGCGTCCTCGCGTCCCTCGACAAGCCCGTCCGTCGCTTCGCCCAGCCGGCGAAGCTCGTCGAGCCGCGCGGCCGCGCCCTCGGCGTCGCGCGTCAGCTCGTCGCGGGCGCGGCGTGCCGACTGAAGCGCGCGCCACGCCTCCGCCGCGCCGCGCGTATCCACACCGGCGAACGCGTCGAGCACCTCGCGCTGGTACGCCGGCCGTGCCAGCCGTCGCTGCTCGAACTGGCCGCTCATCGCGATCAGCGCCTCGACAGCACCCGCAACGTCTTCGCGTGCGGCGCTCCGGCCCCAGGCGTACGCACGCGTGCGGCCGTCGGCGAAGATCCGCCGCGCGAGGATGATCGCGTCTTCACCCTCCGGCCGCAGGTCGGCGAGCGGACCGAGGGACGCGTCGTCTGCGTCTTCGAACTCCGCCTCCACATACGCCTCGTCGCCGGCGGCGCCGAGCAACGACGCGTCACCGCGCGAGCCGAGCAGGAGCCCGATCGCATTCGTGAAGATCGTCTTCCCCGCGCCGGTCTCGCCCGTGATCACGTTCAGGCCGGGCCCGAGCTCGAGCTCCGCGTCGTGGATCAAGACGAGATTGGAGATCCGGAGACGCCTGAGCACACTGCCATCGTAGAAAGGCCGCCAGCCGTCGTCAGGTGTCCGTTCGGACCCGTTGGGCGCGCTGTGTTCGCTCCGCGTGCCGAATCGAGGTTCGCTAGCGGCCGAACGTCGCGGCGTAGCGCGAGAAGAACGTGACCTCGGGAAGGGTCGCGAGCAGGCTCGGCCGCTGTCCGACGCGGACGGTGACCCAGTCCCCACTGCCCAGCATCCCGATTTGCTGGCCGTCGACGAGCACGCTGGTCTCGAGGTCGGGAGTCAGGTTGGTCATCCTCACGTCCGGGCCACGCGGCACGACGAGGGGCCGGATGTGAAGCGCATGCGGCGCGACGAACGTCAGCACCATCGCGTCGAGCCCCCAGACGAGCACCGGCCCGCCGTTCGACAGGTTGTAGGCCGTCGAGCCGGTGGGTGTCGCGCAGATCAGCGCGTCACACGGCTGCGAGCCGACTTGCTCGTCGCCGATCGCATAGCCCACCTCGATCATGCGGCCGAGCTTGCCGCCGGCGACGACGACGTCGTTCACAGCCGTCCTCGTTTCCCCGCCGACGGAGACGTCGAGTGTCGACAGCTCGACCGTTCGGTACTCCCCGGCCAGCACTCGTGTGACGTCCTGCTCGAGGCGCGCTGCGGGGATCGCCGTGAGGAAGCCGACGCGCCCGTAGTTCACGCCGACGACCGGCACACCGGTGCCGAGGAATCGGCCGAGCGCGCGGAGCATCGTCCCGTCGCCCCCGAGCACGATCGCAAGGTCGACGTCGTCCGAGTCGTCGACGAGCTCGACCCCCCGGGCGGCGGCGACGGCCCGCAGCCGCGCGAGTGCCTCACCGACGCCGGCACGGTCGATCGTGACGACGGCGGCGCGCTCAACCGACGGCATCGGCGGTCCAGCCGTCGAAGTCGGCTGGGAGCTGCGGCTGCTCTCGCTGGACGAGGTGGAGGACGAACTCATGGTTTCCCTTCGGTCCCGGAAGCCCCGAGTCTACGACCCCGCGCGGCTCCGCTCCGAACGCGAGGAGGCTTCGTCGCGACGTCGTGCACGACGCGACGGCGGATCGCAGGGTCGCGCACAACACCTTTCGGCGCGTCTGCTCTCCCTGCTTCGAACTGCGGCTTCACGAGCACGAGAGCCTGCCAACCAGGTGCGGCCAGTGCGAGCGCCGGTGGGAGCGCGAGCCTCACCGAGATGAACGAGACATCGCACGTGACGAGCTGCGGCGCGAACGGCAGCTCGACGAGCGACCTGGCATTGACCCGTTCGAGCACCGTGACGCGCTGGTCGTCGCGGATCCGCGAATGGAGCTGGCCGTAGCCGACGTCGAGCGCGATCACCCGCCGTGCGCCGCGCTGGAGGAGCACATCGGTGAAACCGCCGGTCGACGCCCCGAGGTCGAGCGCGTCGAGACCGGCGACGTCGATGCCGAACGCGTCGAGCGCGTTCGCGAGCTTGTGCCCTGCTCGCGAGACGTACGGCGGCGGCGCGTCGACCTCGAGCGGTGCCTCGTCGTCGACCTGCTCGCCCGGCTTCGTGTGCCCGGGCACGCGCCCGGCCATGACGAGGGCCTGCGCCTGCGCGCGTGATTCCGCGAGGCCGCGCTCGACGAGGAGGACGTCAAGTCGTCGTTTAGAGCTCATTTCACGGTGATGTTCGTCGACCCGAGCGCGTCCGGGCGGCACAACCGTCATCGTGAAATGAGCTCTCTGGCAAGGCGTGGGCGCTCCGACACCAGGGCGAGGATGAAGTTGAGCGACGCCAAAGTCGAGACCGCTGCGGCGATCGCGTACACCGCGTGCAGGCCGACTGCGGCGAAGAGGATGCCTGCCGTCGCGTAGGCGGCGGGCCTGATCACCTGGTTCGAGACGATGATCGCCTGCAGGACCTTCGGGAACAGTGGCGGCGGCACGCGTGAGGTCAGGATCCCGAAGAACGGTGCGTTCGTCATCGGGTTGGCGAAGCCGATGACCGCCATCGCGACGACGATCACGACGAGCGGAACGTGTGGGACGAGCAGCCAGAACGGCGCAGCGATCGCGATCGCGGCGGCAATGCCGATCGACGGGGCGCGGAACCTGGCGAGCGCTGCATAGGTCGCGAACGAGCCGATGACACTGCCACCGCCGTAGGCGCCGAGCAGGAGACCGGCGACCCGCGGGTTGTGGTGGTAGTCGCGGTAGGCGAGCACCGGGAACGACGCGAAGACGAGCGGAAACGCGATGCCGAAGAGGAACGGCGACAAGATCGTTCGCCGAACGAAGCTGTCGCCGCGCGATGTACCGCAGACCTGCCAGCACACCCCCGGTCTCGCTCCGGTCGTGCACCTCGCGAACGACGCGCACGAAGAGGCTGACGAGCACGAAGGAGACCAGGAACGAGGCTGCGTCGAGCCACATGATGTTCGCAGCACCGAGCACGGCGATCATCACACCTGCAATCGCCGGGCCGGCGAAGTTCGTGAAATTCGTCGCGCCCTCGAGGAACGTGTTCGCGCGTGAGACCGCCTGCTCGTCCGTCCCGACGATCGCGGGTATCAAGGCGCGCTGGCACGTGAAGTAGGCGGTCGAGAAGAGCCCCATCGCGAAGGCGACGACGAGGATCACGGCATACGAGAGCCCACCGAGCTCGTGGAGGAACGGGACGAGCGCGATCGTGGGTGCCCGTGCGAGATCCGAGACGAGCATCGTCGTCCGCGGTCCCAGCCGGTCGACGACAACACCTGCATGCAGCCCGAACAGCACGAAGGGCAGGAGCTCGGCGGCGAACACGATGCCCATGCGGGTCGTCGAATGTGTCGTCACGAGGACGAACCAGGGCAGCGCGAGCCCGGAGAAGCTCGAGCCGAGCGCCGAGATCAACTCCGCGCTCGTCAGCACGACCAGCGAGCGGTTCCGGATCATGACGCTGCCTCGGCCGGGCGTCTGATCGTCCAGACGACGGGCTGCGCCACGACGAGCAGGTTCGTCAGCACCGTCACGACGCCGGAGGCGATCAGCGTCTCCTTCACACCGATCGCACCTGCGATCGGGCCGGCCGCGGCCGTACCGAGGGGAATCAGGACGAACGACCCGAGCGCGTCGTACGAGCTGACACGCGAACGCGCTGCCTCCGGCACCTGCTGCTGGAACACCGTGAACCAGAGTGCGATGTGGATGGCGAGCCCGATGCCCGCGAGCAGCTGCGCCGCGAGCAGGATCGGCAGCGGAACGAGGAATGCGATCAACCAGACGCCGAGCCCGAACGGCAGAGCCGCAAAGCACGACACGAGGAGTGGCCGCGACGGGTGCCAGCGCAGGACGACCAGCCCACCGAGTACGAGGCCGGCGCCGAAGAACGACAGGACGATGCCGTACGTCGACGCGCCGCCGTAGTGCTCCTTCATGACGAGCGGTGCGAGCACGCCCCATGCTTGGCCCGCGAAGTTGCCGATGCCGAAGAAGACGATCGTGTTGAAGATCCAGCGCTGCTTCCGAAACTCGGTCCAACCCTGACGAAGCTCGCGGAGGAACGGCTCCGGCTCCACGACGTCCGCGCGTGGCTCGACGCGCACGCGTGCGAGCAGCATCGCGGCGAACGCGAAGCTCACCGCGTCGATCAGGATCGCGCCGCCCGGGCTCCCCGCCGCGACGAGGATGCCGCCGAGCGCCGGCGCGGCGAAACCGAGAATCGAACGGCTGAGCCCGATCAGCGCGTTCGCCTGCTGCAGCCGCCCGGCGCTGATGACGGCTGGGATCAGGCCGTTCGTCGCCGGGATGACGAAGCCGTCGGCGAGCCCGTAGACCGCACCGAGGCCGGCGAGCAGGCCGACGGTCGCGTGCCCGCTCAGCAGGAGCGTTGCCACGATCGCCTGCACGACGGCCTGGACCGCGGCGACCGCGACGAGGACGGTGTGGCGCGGAAGCCGGTCCGCGACGACGCCTGCTGCGAGCGCGATCACGGCCGCGGCGACCTGGCGCGAGGCGAGCACGATCCCGACCGCCGTCGGCGAGTTGTGCGAGATGTGCAGCACCGCGAACACGAGCGCGATCGCGGCGACGCCGTCACCGATCGCAGAGATCGTGGTACTCGAGAACACGAGTCGGAAGTCGCGCTCGGTGAGTGCGCTGATGCTGTCTTTCATGCCGTGCGGACCGCGAGGTCACGCACGATCGCCGCGAGGACGTCGGTGTCCGCCTCGACGATCTCAGCGAGCCTCGCCTCCGCGCGCTCGGCGGCCTCGTCGGCAAGGTGCCTGGCGCCTTCGGCACCAACCTCGAGCACGTAGCCGTCACCGTCGAGCAGGTCGTCGACGATCTGGAACAGCAGGCCGAGCTCCTGCGCGAACTCACGCCACGGCGCGTGCTCGGCGAGCGGCACCTCCGCCGCCCACAGGGCGCACATCACCGAAGCGGAGAAGAGCGCACCGGTCTTCAGCGAGTGCAGCCGGTCGAGCGCAGCACCACCTTCGAGGTCGAGCTGCTGGCCGCCGATCATGGCGAGCGTCGCGTCGACGAGCTCGCGCGCGACGGCGCCCGTCGGATAGGTCAGCGCCAGTCGGATCGCCTCGACGAGCAACGCATCGCCGGCAAGGATCGCGGCCGCCTCGCCGAACTGCGCCCACACCGACGGCGCACCGCGACGCTCGCGGTCGTCGTCGAGCGCCGGCAGATCGTCGTGGACGAGCGAGAACGAATGCACGAGCTCGACCGCCGCCGCTGCGGGCAGCAGGCTCTCGACGCGCGCGCCGACGGCGTCGCCCGTCGCGAGCAGCAGCACCGGGCGTACGCGCTTGCCGCCGAGCGCATGGCGCATCGGCTGCTCGAGGGTGCCGAGCTCCGGCGCGAGCGTGAGCTCGCCCAGGTAGCTCTCGATCAGCGCGCGAAGCCGGTCAGGCGGCTGGGGCATCCGGGGCCGGCGGAGTCGGCGGCGCGACGGCCTCGGTCTCGGCCGCTCGCTTCGCGCGCTGGAGCTCGCCCTCGACCTCTTTCGCGAGCTCGGCGAGCTCCTGCAGGATCTCGATCGCGGCGTCCGGATCCTCGGTCTGCTCGAGCCGCGTCCGTGCCGCCTCCAGCCGGGCGAGCAGGTTCTCTGCGTTGTTGAGCGATTCTTCCGCGGTCATCCAGCGTCCTCTCGTCGGGTCAGCTCATCCTTGCAGGTGCATGCGCCGGAGCCTTTCAAGCGCCACACTGGGAGACGCCCGGCCCGCAGTAGTTCGTACCCGTCAGGGTCTCGGTGATCACACCGTTGCGAAGACGGATGGTGCGTCGTTCGCCGACGCGAGGCGCAGGGCTCGTCTTGGTGAACGCGCTGCGGTCACGAACCCACACCGCGGTGACGGTCGCGATCGCAGTTGCGTCTCTCACGGTTCCGCGGGGTCGCGAGAGACGGAAGTCGAGGTTGAGCGCCGGGTCGCAGCAGCCCGAGTAGATCGACTCGGCGGCTCGGCCGCTGCGCTTGATCGTCAAGTCGCGCGTGTGCCCTAGCCAGTGCCCGGCAAACGTCGCGAGCGTCGCTCCGGGCGCAGTGCGCGCTGCGGTGCCGGGCCCCGCGAGCGCGAGGACCGCGACCCCCAGCGCGACCGAGCAGACGAGCCGCTCTGCGGGCTTACTCCGCACTTGACGGCTCCGTCTCCGGCCCGTCCTCGCGCTGGATGCGACCGAGGATCCCGTTGACGAGCCGAGCCCCCTCGTCGGATGCGTAGCGCTTCGCGAACGCGACCGCTTCGTTGATCGCGACCTCTGCGGGAACGTCACCCGTGTGGAGCTCGTGTACCGCAACGCGGAGCGCACTTCGTTCGACGGTGCCGAGCCTGTCCGCAGTCCAGGCGTCGGACGCGGCAGTGATGCGCTCGTCGAGGGCAGCCGCGTGCTCTGCGACGACCACCGCTACGCCGCGCGCCCACGGATCGATCTCGCCGGCGTACTGCGATCCGATCTCCTGCCCGGAGAGATCCCACTGGTAAAGCAGCATCAGCGCCTGGCGCCTTGCCTGTCGCCGCGACAGCATCAGCCGGGCTCGGCTCGCAGCTCGTCGAGCGTCGACGTCGAGTACACGCCGCTTCGGAAGGGCTCGCTGGCGAGCACCTCGAGCGCGAGGTCGCGTGTCGTCGGAATCCCTTCGACGATCGTCTCGCCCAAGGCGCGCTCGGCACGCGCGATCGCCGCCGGGCGGTCGGCATCCCACACCACGAGCTTCGCGACCAGCGAGTCGTAGTTCGGCGGCACGGACGCTCCGGACTCGATGAAGGTGTCGACGCGAACGCCCGGCCCTTCGGGGGGCCGGAAGCGCGCGACACGTCCCGGCGACGGTCGGAAGTCGTGCTCCGGATCCTCTGCGTTCAGACGGATCTCGATCGCGTGCCCGCGACGCTCCGCGCGACCAGTCGCTACGAGCTCGTCGCCCGCGGCGACGCGTAGCTGCTCGCGAACGAGATCGACGCCGGTGCACATCTCCGTCACCGGATGCTCGACCTGGAGTCGAGCGTTCAGCTCGATGAAGTAGAAGCTTCCATCGGGACCGAGCAGGAACTCGAACGTTCCCGCATTGCGGTAGCCGACCGAACGGCAGGCGCGCTCCGCTGCCGCCTCCATCTCCTCGCGCCGTTCGGGGGTCAGGGCGGCACTCGGCGACTCCTCGATCAACTTCTGGTGACGACGCTGGATCGAGCACTCGCGCTCACCGAGCGTCAGCACGTTGCCATGCAGATCGCATAGCACCTGGATCTCGACGTGACGTGCCGGGACGAGCGCCTTCTCGACGTACATCGTCCCGTCGCCGAACGCCGCCTCGGCTTCACCCGCCGCCATCCGGTAGGCGTCGTCGAGCTCGGCTTCCGCGTGCACGAGACGCATCCCTTTGCCACCACCGCCCGCCGTCGCCTTCAGAAGCAGCGGGAAGCCGATCTCCCGTGCGACCGAACGCACCTCGGACGCGCTCGTTGCCCCCTCCGTCCCCGGAACCGTCGGGACGTCGGCGGCTCGCATCGTCTGCTTCGCTGAGATCTTGTCTCCCATCAGGGCCATCACATCCGCCGGCGGCCCGACGAACACGAGCTCGTTCTCGACGCACGCCGTCACGAACGCCGGGTTCTCCGCCAGGAACCCGTAGCCCGGATGCACCGCCTCGCAGCCGGTGGTGGCGGCCGCGGCGATCACGCTCGGGATGCGCAGGTAGCTCTCGGTCGCGGACGGCGGGCCGACACACACGGCGTGGTCGGCCATGCGCACGTGCAGCGCGTCGCGGTCCGCGGTCGAATAGATCGCAACGGCCTCGACACCGAGCTCGTGCAGAGCGCGGATCACACGCACGGCGATCTCGCCTCGGTTTGCAACGAGCACGCGCGAGAACATCGAGCTGATCCTTAGAGCGCCGGCGGGCCGTTGACGGGCTCGAGCTCGAACAGGAGCTGCCCGTACTCGACCGGCTCCGCGTTCCGCACGTGAATCGCCCGCACGACGCCTTCGACCTCCGACTTCACTTCGTTCATCAGCTTCATCGCCTCGAGGATGCAGAGCGTGTGTCCGCGCGCAACCGCGTCGCCCTCCTCGACGAACGCCGCCGCTCCGGGCGCCGGCGCGCGATAGAAGGTGCCGACCATCGGGCTCTCGACGCGGATGAGCGAGTCGTCGCGGGGCGCGCCCGCCGCCTGCGAGTCGGCGTCGGCCGCCGGAGCCGGCAGCGCCGGCGCCTGCGGCCCGTCCGGTGTGCGGCGCACGGAGACGCGCATCCCGTTCTCCTCGATCGTGATCTCGCCCACGCCCGTCTCCTGGACGATGCGCACGAGCTCGCGGATGCGCTCGGCGCGCTCCTGGTCGACGCCTTGCGCCGCGAGTGACTCCTCGCCGCCGGACCGTTCGCGGATCGACCGCAGTAGCGGCTCCGCCTCCTCGCCGAAGAGCGCGAGCAGCAACAGCTCCTCTTCGCTCGCCGCGAGCCCTGACGCGTCGTCGCGCAGCGTCTCGAGATCGACCGGAGGCTCGATGTCGTTGCCGCCGCGCAACTCGACCGCGCGCGTGAGCGCAGGGTCGACAGGTGCGGGCGTCCGGCCGAACCGGCCGCTGACAAGGTCGCGCAGCTCGTCGACCATCGTCGAGTAGCGGTTCGCGGTGAGCACGTTGAGCAGCGCCTGCGAGGCGACGATCTGGCCGATCGGCGCGGCGAGCGGCGGCGAGCCCACTTCGTCGCGGACGCGCGCTACCTCGTCGAGCACCTCGTCGAGACGGTCACCCGACTGCCTGCGCACGCAGCTGCTGGTCGAGCGCTGCGACGAGCCCGACGGGGAGCTTCTGTTGGGCGGCCCGCACGGCGATCCGCGGTGCGACCGGCGCAATGGGCTCGTCGCCGATGTGCTCGTCGACGAGGTCGGCAGCCGCCCACAGCTTGTCCATGTCGACGCCGGTCGCGAGCCCGAGCCCGGCGAGCGCCTGTGTGGCTGCCTCCGCCGACACGCGATGCATCGTCAACGCGACCGGATAGACCGCGGCGGCGATCACGTCGGCACCCGCCCGCGCGGCTTCGATCGCCGCGGCCAGCGCGTTGCCGGCGGCGCCCTGGGCGTAGAGCCCGACCGGCAGGCCCGACACTTCGCGCAGCTCCGTCACGAGCTCGCTCGCGCGATGCGGCTGCAGCAGCGCCGCGGGGTCGTTGAGAAGAAGTCGCGCTGCACCGAGCTCCGGCAGGCGACGAGCAGCGTCGACGAGCGCCTCGTGCCTGCCGCTGCCGTAGAGCAGGCCGGCTTCGAACTCGCTGCCGGACTCGACGATCGCCTTCGCCGCCTCGCGCAGATTCTCGACGTCGTTCAGCGGATCGTGCAGCCGGAAGATGTCGACCCCGCTCGCCGCGGCGCTCGCGATGAATCGTCGGGCGAAGTCGTCGCTGACGGGCCGCGAACCGACGAGGAAGCGACCGCGCAATGCCAGAGCGAGCGGCGTCGACGTCCGCGCCTTCAGTGCGCGCAGCCGCTCCCACGGGCTCTCGACGCCACGGCGGACCGCACTGTCGAAGACGCCGCCGCCCGAGACCTCGAGATAGGCGAAGCCCGCCCCGTCGAGCAGCTCGGCGAGACGCAGGAGCTCGGCGGTCGGCATCCGCCCGGCGAGCGGGTCCTGGCTCAGGACCCGGATCGTCGTATCGACAAGGCGTGGCACGGTCGGGGACCTTACCGGCGTCGCGGCGAACGATTCACGAGTGGGCGGAGCCGCCCGCGCTGTCCCTGGCCCGGGCGGCTCTACGCTTTCGAGAACAAGCCCGAGCTGCCTCTCCCCAAAGAGGTGCGCTCGAGCCGTACGCACACTGTTTCGTCGCGCTGTGCCTCGCCATCCCCCACGCGGGGGTGAGTGGCTAGTGTCGAGGCGTGGGGCCCGGAATACGACGGCGCGTGATGGGTGAGCTCTGGCTCGGGCATCTCGCAGCCGACCTCGCATCCGGCGCGCTGCCGGCCGTGCTCGTTTTCTTGAAACCGGTGCTCCATCTCTCGTACACGAAGACGGGTGCGGTCGTCCTCGCGGCCACGGTCACGTCGGCGCTCGCGCAGCCGCTCTTCGGACGGGTCTCCGACACGCACGTCATGACGTGGCTGCTCCCGGCGGGAATCGCAGTCTCGGCAGCCGGCATCTCGGTGGCCGCAATCGTGCACAGCTACGCGGCCGTGCTCGTCTTCGCAGGGATCTCGGGGCTCGGCGTCGGGGCGTTCCATCCCGAAGCGATGAAGCTCGCCCGACATGCGAGCGGCGAGCGCCGGGCGAGTGGGATCGCCCTCTTTCAGACCGGCGGCAACCTCGGGATCGCACTGGGGCCGCTCCTCACGGGAGCCGCGTTGGCGGCGATCGGCTCGAAGGGCGCGCTGCTCCTGCTCGTGCCGGGATGCCTCGTCGCGGCTCTCATGCTGCGCGACTTCGCGTCCCTCTCGGACACACGGCGCGCCGGGCACGCCGACCTCCAGCGACGCGGGGGCGCCGACCGCCGCGGCCCGTTCAAGCTGCTCCTGGCGGCGATCGGCCTGCGTAGCGTCGCCTACTACGGCCTCTTCACGTTCATCCCGCTCTGGGAGGTGGCGCACGGCCACTCGAAGAGCTACGGCACCGTGCTGCTGTCGTGCGTCCTTTTCGGCGGCGCGTTCGGGACCCTCTGCATGGGCCCGCTCGCGGACCGCTACCCCCACCGGCTGATGCTCGCGGCGACGCTCGGGGTGACACCGTTCCTGATCCTGCTCTTCGTCCTGACGGGCGGCGTCACCAGCGCGGTCGCAATCGTGCTCGCAGGCGCCACGACCGTCAGCAGCTTCGGGTTGACGACGATCATGGGCCAGGAGTACCTGCCGACCAGGATCGCCACCTCGTCGGGGATGACGGTCGGCTTTGCCATGGGGCTCGGAGGCGTCGCAGCTGTGCTGCTCGGCGTGGTGGCGGATGCGATCGACCTGCGTGCGGCATTGCTCGTAGTCGCGTTCGCGCCGCTGCTCGGTGTGCTCGTCGCGCTGCGACTGCCCGGCGAGGATCGTCCGCGCGCCCTCCTCGAGCCGGCGCAGGCACGCGGCTGACCGTCGACCTAGGCGCTTGTCATCATTCTGAGGTGCGCTCCCCTCGCGGACGGCGACTGGTCGTGGCACACCTGCTCGCGTTCGCGCTGCTCCTCTGCAGCTCCGCGGACGCACAGGCACCTCCCGCTGCGCCGTGGCTCGCGTACGGCCGGACGGCGACCGCGGCCAACGCAGCGGCGAGCCCGATCACCGTCGCCCAGGCGAAAACGTTCACGAGAAAGTGGACGGCCGAGCTCGGCGGCGGCTTGATGCCCGCACAGCCGCTCTACGTTCCCGCCGTCGCCGTCGGGAATCAGACGCTGCCCCTCGTGATCGCTGCGACAGGTGGCAACGTCGTGTACGCGCTCGACGCGCGAACGGGAGCGCAGGTCTGGCAGCACTCGCTCGGCCCCACCGTGCCGAATGGGTGCTCCGGGCAAGGCGGGATCGAGTCCACACCGGTGATCGACGCCTCATCGGGCCGGATCTACGTGCTTGGAGGAAGCGGCGTCGTCGTCGCCCTGTCGCTCTCGACCGGCCAGCCGATTCCGGGCTGGAGCGTTCCCGTGATCAGCCGCACCGATATCGAGGTCGCCTGGGACGCACTCAGGATCTCCGCGGGTGAGCTGTACGTCGGCGTGGGCGCGTGGTGCGACAAGCCGGACGCCCAAGGCCCCTGGGACGGACGTCTCGTGCAGATCTCGGTCGCGAAGCATCGCATCGACCGTGTCTTCGACGTCGTGCCCGGCAAGGACAACGGCGGCGGCATCTGGGGGCCCGGCGGCGTCTCCATCGACCCGAAGGACGGCTCGCTCTGGACGGCCACGGCGAACTCGAGGATCCTGCAGAAGGGCGGAGTCATCCTCGAAGCGCAACCACTCGCCGAGCGCGTGATTCATCTGAGCGCGAAGCTGAAGGTACTGGGAAGCGTCCGCCAGCCGGACTTCAATCGGGCCGAGATCAGCGATCAGGGCTTCGGCTCGACGCCGATGCTCTTCCAACCGCCGGGCTGCGCGCCGCTCCTCGCCGTCAACTCGAAGGATGCGTACACCTACGTCTGGCGTCGAAACGCGCTCACGACGCCGGTCTTCCGGCGGAAGCTCGCCGCGTCGGTCAGCTCGACGTTCCTTGCACAGCCGACCTGGTTCCCCTCGACCAAGATGCTCCTCGTCGACGGCGCAGGGCTCCCGAGCGGCGGGAACGGCGTGATCGCGTTCCACCTGACCACCAAGTGCACGTTCGTCTCCGCGTGGGGGGCGAACATCGGCGGCGGCACCATCGAGCCGCAGCCGCTCGCTGCGGGTGCGGTCGCGTTCGCCTCGGCCTCCGGCCAGGCGAAGCTCTACGCGATCGACACTGCAAACGGCCAGATCCTCGCGACGCTCGGGACGGGCAGCCCGGACTACAACGCGCCGATGGTCGCCGGCAACAACGTCGTCGTCGGCAACGACGACGGCGAGCTGATCGCCTACGGGCCCAGCGGTTGAGCGTTCTGCGCCGGTCGATCTACGCGCGTTGGATGTAGCGCTTCTCGCGCGGGTCGACCTTGAGCTTGTCGCCGACGTTCACGAACAGCGGCACCTGAATCACGGCTCCGGTCTCGAGCGTCGCAGGCTTCGTCACGTTGGACACGGTGTCGCCTTTGATCCCGGGCTCGGTCTCTGTCACCTCGAGCACGACGGATGCCGGCAAGTCGACGCCCGTCGGCGACCCGCCCACGAACATCACCTGCACCGACGACGACGGCTGCATGAACGGCAGCTCGTCCTCGAGGTCCTCGTGCGGCAGCGAGAGCTGCTCGAACGTCGCCTCGTCCATGAAGACGACCTCGTCACCTGAGTCGTAGAGGAACTGCATGTTCTTCTGCTCGGTGCGAACCCGAGGGAACTTCTCCCCCGCGCGGAACGTCTTGTCGACGACCGATCCCGCGCCGAGCGACTTCAGCTTCGTCCGCACGAACGCGCCGCCCTTGCCGGGCTTCACATGCTGAAACTCGACGATGCGCCAGGTCTGCCCGTCGAGCTCGATGTGCATCCCGTTGCGGAACTGGTTGGTGGAGACGACCTCTGCCATCGGCGCAGCAGTGTAGCCGTGGGTTTGTGTCTGTCCGCCCTGCCTAAGACAGACAACTCGGTTCCGGCTGCGCCGGCAACCGAGTTACCCCACCTCGATCAAGTCCTTCGGGAAGCTCGTGAGCACGTCGACACCGTCCGCGCGGACGATCGCGAGGTCCTCGATGCGCACACCGCCCTCGCCCGGCAGGTAGATCCCGGGCTCGATCGTGATGCACTGGCCCACCTCGAGCGTGTCCGACGACTCCGTCGAGAGCCGTGGCGCCTCGTGCACGTCGAGCCCGACGCCGTGTCCGAGCCCGTGGCCGAAGTTCGCGCCGTAACCCGCCGCCTCGATCGGCTCGCGGGCGAGCGCATCCGCCTCGACTCCGGTCATGCCCGCGCGGATGCCGGCAACGGCCGCCTCCTGCGCAGCGAGACAGACGTCGTAGATCTCGCGCAAGCGGTCCGGCAGCTGCGCCCGTCGAGAACGTCCTCGTGCAGTCGCTGTAGTAGCCGTCGACAAGCACGCCCCAGTCGACGGTGACGAGTGTGCGCTTCTCGATCACCGCACTCGTCGGACGGCCATGCGGCAGCGCACCGCGCGGGCCTGACGCGACAATCGACTCGAATGCGCGGTCATCGGCGCCGTGCGCGTGGCAGAGCTCGAGCAGCCGCCACCCGACTTCGCGCTCGCTCCTTCCTACCCATGTCTCCGCCGTCAGTGCCTCGAGTGCGCGGTCGGCGATGCGCGCCGCCTTGCGAATCTTCGCGACCTCTGCCTCGTCTTTGATCGCGCGCACGCCGTCGACCAGGCCGCGAGTCGGCACGAGCTCTGCGCCCCCGGACGAAAGACGCTCCCACTCGAGGTGCGGCAGGACGTCGGCTTCGAACTGGACGCGGCCCGAGAGTCGCGCGCCGACATCGGCCATCAGTGAGCGCTTCGTGATCACTGCCTCCACGCCTGTGACGTCCTTCGCCTCCTCGGCGTAGCGGAAGTCGGTGTAGAGCGTTGTCTCGCCACCTGGACGGACCAGGAGCGCGCCGTTCGAGGTGTGGAAGCCGGTGAGGTACTGGACGTTCGTCAGGTTGGTGACGAGGAGCGGCGCATCGAGCTGCGCAGCGAGCGCTTCGAGTCGGGTCACGGTTCCACCTTTCCTGCGAGATACTCGAGAGCCTCGCGGTAGCCATCGGGGCCCTTGCCGATCACGCGATGCGACGCGATCTCCTCGACGACGCTGAACCGCCGCCACTCTTCGCGGTGCTCGATGTCCGACAAGTGCACCTCGACGAGCGGCACCTGCACGAGCTCGAGCGCGTCACGGATCGCCCAGCTGTAGTGACTCCAGGCGCCGGGGTTGACGACGACGCCGTCGATGTTCGAGTACGCGTCATGGATCCAGTCGATGTACTCGCCCTCGTTGTTCGTCTGGCGGCAGCGCGCGGAGATGTCGAGCGCATGCGCCCACGCATAGATGCGGCTCTCGAGCTCGTTCAAGCTCACGCCGCCGTAGAGCTTCGGGTCGCGACGCGCGAGCTGGTCGAGGTTCGCGCCGTTGAGGATCAATACCTGCATGTCAGTCGGCGATGAGCGTATCGAGCGCGGCACGCACGTCTGCGGCGGGACGAGGCGCGACGAACGGCCCGTCGTCCCCGAGGAGGACGAGATTGATCTCGCCGCCGCTCCGCTTCTTGTCGCGGCCGAGGGCACTCCATGCCCGCTCCCGGTCGACCGCGACGGGCTGCGGGTCGAGCGCCGCCTCCACCTCAGCTGTCTCGCGCTCCGACAATCGGAGAGCCGCGAGGAGGCCGAGCGCGACCGCCTCGCCGTGTGGGAGATCGAAGTCGGCTGCCGCCTCGAGGGCGTGCGCAAACGTGTGGCCGAGGTTCAGGTACCGGCGGACGCCGCGATCGTGCGGGTCGCGGAGACAAACCGCGCCCTTGTAGGCGGCGGCGCCGCGGACGTCGACCTCCGCACCCACGAGCAAGCGGGTCTTGATGAGCTCCGCGAGCCCTTGCCGCTGCTCGCGCTCAGGCAGCGAGTCGAGCAGGCTCTCGTCGATCACGACCCGCGCCGGCCAATGGAATGCGCCGACGAGGTTCTTTCCCTCGGGAATGTCGATCGCCGTCTTGCCGCCGATCGCCGCGTCGACCTGGCCGACGAGCGTCGTCGGCACCGCAACCCACGGAACGCCGCGGAGGTACGTCGCCGCCGCGAAGCCGGCGGGATCGGTGAGCGCCCCGCCGCCGAGCGCGACGACCGTTCCCTCGCGGTCGAGGGTCAGCTCGCTCCAGAGACGCTGGACGACTGGCCAGGCCTTCGCCGGCTCGCCCGCAGGCAGCTCGTGCGTCGAGACGAGGCGATCACCCAGGGCGGCTTGCGCGCGCTTGCCGTAGAGCGCGTGCACAGTCGCCTCGGAGACGAGCGCGACCGGGCCGTCACCGGGGACGAGCTCGCCCAAGCGGTCGATTGCACCCCGCTCGTGGTGCACGCCCGCCGCCGCGAGCACAGCTCCGTCGACGTCGCCACTTCGAACGACCGCATCGGCGAAAGCGTCGTAGAGCGGGCGTCTCTCGTCGTACAGCCGCCGAAACTCGGCCTCGTCCTGGGCCAGTGGGCGATCGCTCCGCCGCACGCGCCGCCACGCCGTCTCCACGTCGAGATCGACGAGCAACGTGAACGCCTCGCCGAGCGGCCCGTGGTTGTCCTCGAACGTCACAGCACCGCCACCGAGGTCGAGGATCGCAGGATGGCGGCGCTCGATCGCATCGCCGATCACGTGTGCCTCGACGCGTCTGAACCCCACTTCGCCATCCCGCTCGAAGATCTGCGGGATCGACTCGCGGTAGCGGTGCTCGATCTCCTGGTCGACATCGACAACCGGCCTGAAGAGCCGCTTCGCGAGCCGGCCCGCCATGGTCGTCTTGCCGGCGCCCATGAAGCCGACGAGCGCCACATGGCGCCCCAGAGCATTCAGCGTCATGCGATGCGCGCGCAGTAGAAGCGGTGCGCCTCGACAAAGTCGCCGACGGCGTCGCCGCCGAACTTCTCCTTCGCCGCGACTGCGAGCTCCCACGCCACGGCCGCCTCCGCGACGACCGCGAGCGCCTCGACGGCGGCGACGTCGGAGCGCTCGACGAGCGCGGTCGCAGCCTCCCCGGTCGCGAGATCGACGGAGGCGAGTGGCTTCATCAGTGTCGGCAACGGCTTCATGGCGACGCGCACGACGATCTGCTCGCCGTTCGACACACCCGCTTCGATCCCGCCGGCGCGGTTCGACGTGCGGCGCTTGTTGGTGCCGATCTCGTCGTGGGCCTGTGAGCCACGCAGCTTCGCGAGCGCGAACCCGTCGCCCACCTCGACCCCTTTCACAGCCTGAATCCCCATCAGCGCGGCGGCGAGCCGAGCGTCGAGACGATCCTCCTTCGCCGCATACGAGCCGAGCCCGGGCGGCACGCCGTCGGAGCGCACCTCGACAACACCGCCGACCGTGTCGCGCTCCGACCGAGCCTCGTCGACGGCCACACGCATGGCCTCTTCATCGAGGACGGACCCGGTGACGGTGATGCCGATCTCGCCGAGCAGCGCCTTCGCGACTGCTCCCGCGGCGACGTGCACGGCGGTATGGCGCGCGGAGGCGCGCTCGAGCGCGTTCCGGACGTCGTCGTGGCCGAACTTCTGCACCCCTGCGAGATCCGCATGACCCGGCCGGGGCAGCGTCACCGGCTTCACGCCCTTGCCGGACGGCTCGCCCTCAGGGGGCCAGGGAGCCATCCCCCACGTCCAGTTCTTGTGGTCGCGATTCCAGACGACGAGCGCCAGCGGCGTTCCGAGCGTCCGCCCGTGTCGCAAGCCGGCGAGGACGTCGACGCGGTCCTGCTCGATCTGCTGCCGCGGCGAGCGGCCATAGCCCGCCTGGCGGCGCGCCAGGTCCGCGTCGATCGCAGCCTGGTCGAGCTCGAGGCCGGCGGGCAGTCCGGTCAGGATCGCGACGAGCCCAGGCCCATGCGACTCACCAGCGGTTGCGAGACGGAGGCTCATGCAGCCAAGCCTAGAGCGACGGCGGCGCGCATCACGTCGACCGGCGCCTCGAGCCCGGTCCAGAGCGTGAAGCTCGCAGCGCCTTGCCGCACGAGCGCCTCGCGCCCGTCGACGACCGCGCAGCCCGCGGCGCGCGCGGCCGCGACGAGTGCGGTCTCCTCGGGGCCGTACGCGAGATCGACGACGGTCTGCCCGGCCACCGGCTGCACCAGCGTCTCGTCCCGGACAGGGGTTGCGTTCACGATCAGGTCGCAACCCTCCGCGTTCGGCGGCCAGTTGCCGCTCCGCGTGAAGACGCGGGTGTCGTCGGGAAGGGCCGGCATCAGCGCGGCGGCAGCACCACCGGCACCGATCAGACACGCAGACGACGCGTCGATGCCGGCGAGAATCTCGCGGTCCGTGTTGAAGCCGAGCACGCGGCCGTCGCGGAAGACGAGTGTGTTCACAGCGTCGCCCGCAGCCTCGTCGCACGCGACCGCCGCCGCGCGCTTGTGCGGGACCGTGACGTTCGCGCCGGCGAACCCAAGCACGCGTAGCGCCGCGATGGCCTCCGCGACGTGATCGACGGAAAACGCGCTGTAGTGCCAGTCGAGCCCGAGCGCGGCGAACGCCGCGTTTTGCATCGGCGGCGAAAGCGAGTGCTCGACTGGCTTACCCGAGCAGTGCGACATGGGTGACGCTCATCTCAGCATCCGTAGCCGTGCGCGCACTCGTAATGCTCGAATGCTGTGGCGCTCGCGGTGAAGAAGTGGTGTCGTTTGTCGGGCTTCGCAACGTAGTAGAGGTAGTTCACATGCGCCGGATGCGCGGCTGCCTGGATCGACGCAAGCCCCGGGTTGTCGATCGGGGTCGGCGGCAGGCCTTGATGGAGCCGCAGGTTGTACGGGGTCGGATTCTGGAGCTCTGACTCGAGGATCGACTTGGTCCCCGGAATATCGAGCGCGTAGCGAAGAGCGGCGTCGATGCCGAGCGTCATCCGCAGATGCAGACGGTTGTAGATCACAGCGGCGATCTTCGCTCGGTCGCTCTCGACCACCGCCTCGCCCTGCACGAGCGATGCGATCTTCAGCACGTCGTACGGCGTCAGGTTTTTCGACTTCGCGTACGTGAGGTTCACCTTGTTCCAGTTCTGGCAGAAGGCGACGACCTGCTGACGCACGAGAGCTCGCGACGGTGTTCCTGCAAAGAAGGGATAGGTCGCCGGAAACAGGAACCCTTCGACCGATACGCGCCGGTGCGGCATGAAGCACGGCACGACCACCGTGCGAGTGGCTGCGAGATAGGACGCGCGCGCCAGTTTCACGGGCTTGCCGCTCTTGTGGCGTGCGATCTGCGCGACCACGGCGACGCGCGCTGCCATCTGCGCGCGAGTGAAGCCCTCGGGGAAGACGACGTGAAACGGCGCCGGCGCCGCCGGTGGCGTCGTAACGGCAGCGGGATGGTGATGGCGCGGCAACGCGGCGGCGACCGCGGCGACAACGGCAACGAGCGCCACGATTCCCACGAAGCTCGCGATCACGCGACGTCGGCGGATCTGCTGGGGCGATGCCCCGTGCCGGCGCGGCTCGGTCACGACCGCGCCCCTCGCCACGCGACGTAGCTCTCGAGGAGGTGCGCGGCTGCCCGGGCGTCGTCGCCGTCGGCGAGCACCGACGTGAAGCGCTCGTCGTAGGTCTCGACCGGCAGCCCGATCGCGGCACGCAAGCGCTGCACGAACACCTGCGTCTCGGCAGCCTGCTCGCCGACGGCGCCGCGCAACGTCAGCGGCATGCCGACGACGACGACCTCGGGCGCTTCGGCAGCGATCACGGCGAGCAGCTTCGCAAACCCGTCTGCTGTCTCCACGCGCAGAACGGTCATCAGCGGACGGGCGAGGATGCCCGTCGGGTCGGTGACCGCGACACCGGTGCGCGCGGCACCGAAGTCCAGTGCGAGGATCTTCACTCCAGGGCGGCGGCGAGCCGGTCGCGGCCGGCCTCGAGCGCGTCGCGAACAGCGTCGACGTTCTTGCCGCCCGCCTCGGCGAGCGTCGGCCGGCCACCGCCGCCTCCGCCGATGATCGGGCCGAGCTCCCGGACGATTCGCACGGCATCCAGCTCGGCGAGCGAGTTGTCGAGGTTCACGACGAGCGCGACCTTGCCGTCGTCGATGGACGCGAGCACGACGGCTTGCGCGGCCTCTCGCTGGCGGAGCTGATCCGAGAGATCGCGCAGGGCTCCGCCTCGCGCGCCTTTCACCTCGGCGACGAAGACAGCGCCTTGCCTGTCTTGCCAGACGATGTCGGGGCCCTCCGCCTCCGCCTTCGGGCGCTTCGCCTCGCGACGCGCGGTCTCGAGCTCGCTGCGCACCGCCTCGAGCTCGCGCGAGCGGCCCTCGAGCACCGACCACGCCTCGCCGGAGGTAACGGCTTCGATGCGTCGCGCGCCCGAGCCGACCGAGCCCTCGCCGAGGATGACGAAAGAGCCGATTTCGGCCGTCGACCGCACGTGCGTGCCGCCGCACAGCTCGCTCGAATAGCTGCCGATCTCGACAACGCGCACCTCGTCGCCGTACTTCTCGCCGAACAGCATCATGGCCCCGAGCTTTCGCGCCTCCTCGATCGGAGTCACGAACGTGCGCACCGGGATCGCTTCGAAGATCTTCTCGTTGACGATCCGCTCGACCCGATCGCGTTGTTCGGGCGTGAGCGCCTGCTCGTGCGTGAAGTCGAAGCGAAGCTTGTCGGGACGGACGGCGGAGCCGGCCTGCTTGACATGGTCGCCGAGCACGTCACGCAACGCCTGGTGCAGGAGATGTGTCGCGGTGTGATTCGCCATCGTCGGAAAGCGCGTCGACCAGGTGACGACCGCATGCACCCGTGTGTCCGTCGTCAGAGGCGAGCGGCCTGCCAACTCGACGACGAGCACCTGGTCTTCGCCGAACTTCAGCACCTCGACGACTTCGAGCAGCTCCTCGTCACCGTCGACCTGCAACGTTCCCTGGTCGCTCACCTGACCGCCGCCCGCCGCGTAGAACGGGCTCTGCTCGAGCTTCACGAGCTGCCGCGTGCCGGCGAGCGGCGCGACTTCGACGACTGCCGTCAGTACGTCGGTCTTGGCGTAGCCGACGAACTCCGTCGTCGCACGGCCCGCCTCGACCAGCTGTGAGGCGATCTGTTGCGTCGTGCTCTCACCGCCCGCGCGGGAGACCACGCGATGGTCCGCCATCAACGCACGGAAGCCGTCGACATCGACCGCCTGCCCGCGCTCCTCGGCGAGCTCTTCGGTCAGCTCGATCGGGAAGCCGTACGTCGCGGCGAGCGTGAACGCGTCGTCGGCCGAGATCGCGTCGCTCGCTGCGAGCTCGTCGAAGACCTTCATGCCACGCGCGAGCGTCTCGCGGAACCGCTCCTCCTCCTCACGAACCACGCGCTCGATCTGGTCCGCGTGCTCGCGCAGCGCCGGGTAGGCCGCGCCCATCTGCTCAATGACGACGGACGGCAGCCGATGCACACGTTCGAGCCCGATGCGGTTCGCCTGCTGAATCGCGCGGCGCAGCAGGCGCCGGCAGATGTAGCCGCGACCCTCGTTCGACGGCGTGACGCCCTCGGCGATCAGGAACGTGACGGCGCGCGCGTGGTCGGCGAGCACGCGATGCGCTCGGCGAGAGATCTCGTCCTGCTCGTACGGCACGCCGGACTCGCGCTCGACCCAATCCATGATCAGCCGGAACCCGTCGGTGTCGAATACCGAGCTGACGTCTTGGAGGACGCACGCGGTGCGCTCGATCCCGTTGCCCGTGTCGACATTCGCGTTCGGCAGCTCGACGAGCACGTTGCCGGGCTGGAGGTCGTACGCCATGAAGACGAGGTTGTAGATCTCCATGATTCGGTCGCAGTGACCCGGACCGCAGGTCGGGTCGCCGCAGTCGTACTGCTCGCCGCGGTCGTAGAAGATCTCGGTGCACTGGCCGCAGGGCCCCGTCTCTGCCGCCTGCCAGAAGTTGTCCTTGCCGAGCCGCACGATGCGCTCGGGCGGGATTCCCCTGCGCTGCCAGGCGGCGATCGCGACCTCGTCTTCGCCGAGCCCGAGCGTGGGGTCTCCTTCGTGCACTGTCGCCCACAGGCGGTCGGGCTCGAGGCCGAGGACGTCCGTCACCCACTCGTACGCGAAGTCGACGGCCTCGTCCTTGTAGTAGTCCCCGAACGAGAAGTTGCCCATCATCTCGAAGAACGAGCAGTGCCGGTCGGTGCGGCCGACGTCCTCGAGGTCGGTGTCTTTGCCCCCTGCACGCAGGCACGGCTGAACGCTCACGACACGATTCGATGGAGGCTCCCTGGTGCGCAGGAAATACGGCTTGAACTGCTGCATCCCGGCCACGATGAAGAGCGTCGACTGGTCGTCGGCGGGTGGGATCAGCGAGTGCCCCGGCACGCGCAGGTGACCCCGCTCCTCGTAGAAGTGCTGGAACGCCTCGCGCAGTTCGGCTGTTGTCATGGGCACGAAGACAGGTTACGCGAGCCACTCGGCGATCTCGTCGCCGAGCGCAGGGCCGGTCGTGCCGACGATCCCGTGCAATTGCACCCACCTGCTTGTTGCAGTTCCGTCACCCTTGCTTGGCAACGGGGGTGCTGGGAACCAAGCATCCATGCGGGTCTCGCGAGCCTGTGGACAGCTTGTTGCGAACTGGACACCCTTGCTTGGGAACTGGTGTCCGCGCGCGACGAGGCTCAGGCGGCGCGGTGCGGGTCGAGCTCGTCCGCGGCGATCTCGGCGCGGATCTTCTCGAGCGCACGGCGGATCAGCCGCGAGACGTGCATCTGAGAGATGCCGACGTGTTGCGCGATCTGCGACTGCGTCAGCCCCTCGAAGAACCGCAGGTGAAGAATCGTGCGCTCGCGCGGGTCGAGCACGCGGAATCCCGGCTCGAGCACCGCGCGGTTCTCCGACACCTCGTACTCGGGCTCGATGTCGCCAAGGGACTCGAGCGGATCGAGCTCCTCGCCGTCCTCCGTTCCACCCCCCGACGACAGCGAGACCGACGAATAAGCGCGTCCCGACTCGAGCGCCTCGAGCACGTCTTCCTCGTCGACGCCTGCCGCCTTCGCGAGCTCCGGCACCGTCGGCGAGCGGCTGAGCTCGACCGTCAACTGCTCGATCAACTTCGACAGCCGAACGTTCAGCTCTTGGAGCCCACGCGGAACGCGTACCGCCCACCCGCGATCTCGGAAGTGACGCTTGATCTCGCCGATGATGTTCGGCGTCGCGTACGTCGTCAGCTCGACGCCACGGTTCACGTCGAATCGGTCGATCGCCTTGATCAGCCCGATCGAGCCGATCTGGACGAGATCGTCGAGCTGCTCGCCGCGATAGCTGTACCGGCGCGCCAGCGACCGCACCAGCGACATGTACTGCTCGATCAACTGTTCGCGGGCCTGGAGATCGCCCTGCTCGTGATAGCGGCGGAGTAGAACCTTGTCGTTCTCAGCCACGAACGGCGACCTTCTTGGTCAGGTGCACGCGGTCCGCTTCGACGCGGACGTCCTCGACCGTCGACTCGAGAACACGCCGAAGATCGAGGGCGCCCTCGGGCTCCGCCTCGATCTCGTCGAGCAGTGCGCGCGTAAGCGGGCCGATCACGGTCTCGAGCTCGCCGTCGTGCAGGCACATCTTGATCGTGATGTCGCCCGCGCCCGGATCGGTCCGATCGAGAATCGAGTCGAGCGCCAGCTCGAGGTCCTGCAGGTTCTCGATCGTCAGGTCGAGACGCACAGCGAGCCCACCGAGAACGAGATGCGCGACGCGATGGAAATCCCGCACGCGCGGCAGCGTCAGCGTGATCTCGTCAGCCACGTGTCGCCTTGAGCTCCTCCTCGAGATCCTCTTCGCGACGCGCGGCTGCCGCTTTCCCATCGGCGACGGCGTCGCCGAAGCTGCGTCGTGCGCGTAGCGATGACCAGCCGTGCGACACACCCGCCGTCAGCCCGGCCAGCTTCTGAACCGGGCGCTTGACCGCGAAGCTGACCGTCCGAACCGCCTCGTCGACAGCCTCGACGGCATCGACGGCGCTGTCGGTTGCGGTGTCGAGCTTGTCGAGCTGAGCGTTGACCCGGTCCACCGATCCCCCGACCTTGTTGATGACGGGAAGCACTTCACGTTCGGTTCCCCGGATGAACGAAGAAAGCCTGTCGAACGTTACGGCGAGACGGAGAAACGCCCAACCGACACCAAGGCCAACCGCGACGAGAAACACGGCAAGCGCGAGATCGGCGAGGTCTCCGAAGGAAAAGGCAACGATCACGGTGCCAGCCTAGACGACGTGACAACGCCGCACCCGACGACGACATCGTCGTCGTAGAGAACGGCCGACTGACCGCGTGCCACGCCGTAAACAGGGTTGTCGAGCCGGAGCCGGAACCCCGACGACGTGCGTTTCCACCTGCGTGGGAACACTCGGCGAGCGATAGCGGAGCTTCGCCTCGGCCTGCGTCACCGACAGATAGAGGCGGCCCCGCGCGGTCACTTCCGTCCGCGCCAGCGCCTCCCGCGACCCGACGACGACCGTGTTCGTCCGCGCGACCGTCTCGACCGCGTAGAGGGGCTCGGCGGCAGAGACCCCCAGGCCCCGGCGCTGTCCAGGCGTGAACCGCCAGAACCCGGCGTGCTCGCCGACCGGCACGCCGTCGAGACCGACGATCGCGCCACTCGCCTGAGGAAGCCCGTGGCGCTCCAGAAATGCGCGGTAGTCGTCGCCGGCGAGGAAGCACGCCTCCTGACTCTCTGCACGGCCCGCCGCGGCGAGCCCGGCTGCGGTGGCCTCGGCGCGCGTGGCGACCTTCGTCTGGCCGCCGAGCGGAAACAGGATCCGCGTCAGAAACCGCGGATCGAGCCGCGCCAGCATGTAGCTCTGATCCTTCGTGGCGTCGGCCCCACGCGCGAGCAGCGCTCGGCCGTCGCGTTCGACGATGCGCGCATAGTGGCCCGTCGCGAGACGTGCCGCGCCGATTCGCCTGGCGAACGCGAGGAGCTCCGCGAAGCGGAAGCTGCCGTTGCAGCGGATGCAGGGGTTGGGAGTCTCGCCGCGCCGGTAACCGTCGATGAACGGTGCGACGACCGCACGGCGAAACTCTTCGCGCAGGTCGAGCGTCACGTGCGGCACACCGCGTGCGTGGCAGAGCGCGCGGGCGGCCAGCACGGCATTTGGCGAACAACACGCCCGCTCGGAATCGGGGCCGTTCGGGTCGAGCCAGAGACGCAAGGTCACACCGACCGGCGCATCACCCGAGCGCAGCAATGCGACTGCGCTGTCGACGCCACCGCTCATCGCGACCGCGACGCGCGACGGGTCGGCGGCCGCGCGCACCTCCGGGCCGATGGCGTTCGCGAGCGCGTCGACCGGCAGCAGCTCACCTCCCACGGCAGCCGCTTCGAGGAGGGTCAGCCCCCGCAGGTCGTCGTCGAGCCCGGGTGCGTCCGCGTCCGCAATCACGCCGTCCGTCACACGGAGGCGAACTGCCGCCCAGTCACCGTCGCGCGTCGAGTCGCCGAACAGCTCGATCATGCGGCCAGAGTAGACCGAGGAATGCGTCGGGGGGAGCGAGCTCCCCCCGACGAAAGTGCTCCGACGCCGCCGGCGGTGCCACGTCCGTGTGAACCTGGACAAGCCAGGTGGGTGCCGTGCGGGGCGTCGGCAGGAACTCACCTATCCCCGACTCGGGCTCCCTTTCACATGGTGTTGGTTCTACATGGATACGCGGCGGTGCGAACGGCGTCGAGCACCGCTCGCACGGTATCCGAGATCAACCCGCCTGGGCATACGACCAGTGGACGATCTGCACGCCACGCAACCCAAGACGTCGCGCGAGCGCATCGGTCAAGTCGATCTGTCGACCGGCAGCAAGCGGGCCGTGGTCGACCACGTCCGTCAGCACTGTCCTGCCGTCGAAGGTGATGAAGATGCGCGCGCCGCACGGCAGCGTCGGATGCGAGATGCCTTCCGTCTGCGCGGTGATCACACCACCGCAGGCACTCTTGCGACCGAACACCTGCGGTCCGCTCGAGCCTGCAAGCGCGGCGAACGACCCCACCGCCTTCGGACCGGACGGCGCGTGGTGATCGCGTTGCGCTGCGACGGCGAGTGCGACAGCACCTGCGAGCACGGCGAGCCCACCGAACGCGATCTCGCGTGGTGCGAGCGCCGGCACCGCTAGCCCCGGGCGGCGGTTCCCGGGAGCCCGCGCACGCCGCGGGGACGGTCGGGCACCTCGAGCGGCGCGGCGTCGGAGGCGGCGTTGCGGCGGCCGAACACGCGACGCGTCGACGGCTCGGCGAGCGGCTCGAGGTGGTAGTGCGCCGTCCTGCCGGTGGCTGCAGACGCGATCGCCGGCGGCGCGGCCGGCTCCGGCTCCGGTTCGGGCTCCGGTTCGGGCTCCGGTTCGGGCTCCGGTCGCTCGAGCTCGGGCTCGGGGTCGGGAAGCGGTAGGAGTGCGGCGATCGGCTCGGCGGGGAGCTCGACGATCGTCCACGGGTCGTCGCGAACGTCCTCGCTCGCATGTTCTTGGCGGTCGGCCCGCGGCGCGCTCACGGGCCATTCGCCGAGCACCTCGGCGCGCAGGTCGGCAGACGCGATCCAGGTCGGGGCTTCGTCCCGCGCCTCCGGGTAGCCGACGGCAACCTGCTCGAGGGGCTGCGCCGGCGGGAGCCGGATGCCCGGTACGTAGTACTTCGGCGGGACGCCGCTTCCGTAGTGTGGCCTCGCGCGCCACGTCGCCCACTCGAGCGCAGCGACGACCGCCCAGCCGACCAGCATCCCGGCGACGATCTCGAACGCATCGAGTCTGGCGAACGCGAGCGCAGCGGCGAGGGCGACGAGGAACACGACCTCGAGCACGAACTGCGATCCGCGCCGATCGCTCATCCCTCGGGCTGCGGCAGCGCGGCGATACCGCTCTCGGCGAGAACCTCGGGAGGCATCGGCGTCGGCGCGCCGGTGAGCGGGTCGTACCCGCTCGAAACCTTGGGGAACGCGACGATCTGGCGAATGTCGGGCTCGCCTGCGAGCAGAGCGACGAACCGCTCGATCCCCATCGCGAAACCGCCGTGTGGCGGAGCGCCCATCGAAAGCGCGTCGAGCAGGAACCCGAACTTCGACTGCGCGTCGTCATCCGACAGCCCCATCGTCCGAAAGACACGGCTCTGAACGTCTGCGTTGTGAATTCGGATCGAGCCCGAGCCGAGCTCCCAACCGTTCCAGATGAGGTCGTAGTGCTGCCCTCGCACGCCGACCGGGTTCGCCTCGTCCCAGGTCTCGTCCGTGGTCGGGGCGGTGAAAGGGTGATGCAGGAACGTCCAGCGGCCGTCGTCTTCCTGTTCGAACAGGGGGAAGTCGATGACCCAGTGGAACACGTCGAGGTCGGCAGGAACGAGCTGGAGCTCACGCCCGAGCTGCAGGCGCAGAAGACCGAGAACCCGCAGCACGCTCGCCTCGTCTCCGGCACCGAAGAGAACAGTCGAGCCGTCGTCTGCACGAAATGCCTCGAGCTCGCCTTCGGAGAGGAACTTCGCGATCGGCGAGCGCACCTCGCCGCCGTCGAACACGAGATACGCAAGCCCTTTCGCCCCCCATTCCTTGACGAGCTCCTCGAACCGTCCGAGCTCTGCGCGGGAGAACGCCTTCGGGACGACGAGATATCGAACCGTCGCTGCGTTGCCGAATACGCCGAAACCGGAGCCGCGCGTCACGTCGGTCCCATCCTGGATCTCGAGTCCGAAGCGGAGGTCGGGTTTGTCGCTCCCGTACTTCGCCATCGCCTCGTCGTAGCCGATGCGCGGGAACGGTCTCGAAGGCGCGGGACGGCCGACCGCCTCGAACGCACCGACGACCGCGGCCTCCATCACGTCGAGCACATCCTCGCGCTCGACGAAGGCCATCTCGAGATCGAGCTGCCGGAACTCGAACTGCCGGTCCGCCCGCAAGTCTTCGTCGCGCCAACACGTTGCGATCTGGAAGTAGCGGTCGAAGCCGCCGACCATGCAGAGCTGCTTGAAGAGCTGCGGCGACTGCGCGAGCGCGAAGAACTTCCCGGGCTGCAGCCGAACCGGGACGAGGAAGTCGCGCGCGCCCTCTGGCGTGCCGCGAGTCATGCTCGGGGTCCAGATGTCGACGAAGCCCAGGTCGTCCATCGTGCGCCGAATGGCGGAGACGGCCGTGTGCGAGAGGCGCAGGTTGTGCTGCATCCGGTCGCGCCGCATGTCGAGCCAGCGGTAACGGAGCCGAAGCGTCTCGTCGACGTTCTCCTCGTCGAGCTGGAACGGCAGCGGTGACGACCGAGAGACAATGCGTAGCTCGTCGACCTGCACCTCGACATCGCCGGTCGGCAGGTTCGGGTTGACGGCCTCAGGCGCCCGCGCGACGACGGCACCGGTCGCCTGCAACACGAACTCGTTGCGGATGTCGTGAGCGATCGCCGCCGGCTCCGGACGCCGCTCCGGGTTCACGACGAGCTGCAGCTTGCCCGTGTGGTCGCGCAGGTCGATGAACACGAGCCCGCCGTGGTCGCGGCGCGTGTCCGCCCAGCCGGCGACGGTCACGCGCTCCCCGATGCGATCGCGTGTGACCTCGCCGCAGTAGACGTCGCGCCAGCTCACGCCGTGAGCGTAGCGGTGACTTCGTCGAGACTCACCGTCTCGTCGTCGTGCCCTTCGCGGCGAATGGTCGCGCCGTCACTTCCGATCACGACGACGGTCCGCGCGCGCGTACGACCCGCTTGCGTCAGCTGGCCCTTGAGCGACCGGCCCGCATGGTCGAGGTCCGCCGACACACCCGCGTGGCGGAGTGCGGTGACGAGCCCGAGCGCGCGGTCGCGCGGTCCGCCCTTGTCGACGACGACGAAAACGTCGAGGCGTTCGGCCTCCACCGATCGACCCTCGTTCTCGATCGCGAGCAGGAGGCGCTCGAGTCCCGCGCCGAACCCGATCGCCGGGGTCGGTGGCCCGCCGATCTGCTCGATCAGGCCGTCGTAACGCCCCCCGCCGCAGATTGTCGAGTTTGCGTTCTCGTCGGGACCGATGAACTCGAATGTGGTGCGCGAGTAGTAGTCGAGCCCGCGTACGAGCGTCGGATCGAGGACGTACGGCACCCCGTACAGGTCGAGCAGCCGTCGCACCTCGTCGAAGTGCTCCCGACACGCGGCGCAGAGCGACTCGCCGATCTTCGGCGCAGACTCGAGTGCGGCGCGAACCTGCGGGCTCTTGACGTCGAACACCTGCAGCGGGCTGGTGGTCCGCTTGTGGCGGGCATCGTCGTCGAGCACGTCTGCGTGAGCGTCGAGCCACTCGTCGAGACGCGCGACGTACGCCGGACGGCAGTTCGCGTCGCCGATCGAGTTCAGGCGGAGCTCCCACTGGGTCACGCCGAGGCGGCGGAGGAGCTCGCGGTAGAGCTCGATGATCTCGGCATCGACCGCCGGGTCTGCCGATCCGATCGCTTCGATCGACAGCTGATAGTGCTCGCGGTATCGCCCGCGGCCGGGGGCGCCGTACCGATACATCGGCGCGATCGTGAACGCCTTCACGGGTTGCGGCTCGCGGTGCATGCCGTGCTCGAGGTACGCGCGGCAGATCGGCGCGGTGCCTTCGGGACGCAGCGTGATCGGCCGGTCGCTGCGGTCCGTGAAGCTGTACATCTCCTTGTGCACGACGTCAGACGCGGCGCCGGATGTGCGCGCGAAGAGCCCCGTGTCCTCGAAGCCCGGGGTCTGAATGCGGCCGAACCCATAGAGGGCGGCCACGGCCTCCATCGTGCGCACGAGGTGCCACCAGACGACGTCGCCCGGCAGCACGTCATGCGTGCCGCGCGGTGCCTGAAACGTGTTCCCGCCGGCGGGGCTCATTCGGAGCGCTCGGCGCGCAGCTCGCGCAGGAACGGATTCGAGCGGAGCTCGTGGCCCAGCGTCGTCGCCGGCCCGTGCCCGGGACGGACCACCGTCTCTGCGGGGAAGCGGTCGAGCAGCATGCGCACCGACGCGAGGAACGTGTCCCAGTCACCTCCGGGCATGTCGACGCGTCCGACCGAGCCGGCGAACAGCAGGTCGCCCGAGAAGAGCTCGCCGTCGGCGTGGAAACCGACGTGCCCAGCGCTGTGGCCCGGAATGTCGACGACATCGAACTCGATTCCGGCGACGGTGAAGACGTCCCCGCCGGACACGGTGTGTGCAGGATCGTGCGGCGCGACGCGGTGGCCGCCTCGGGTCTCTCCGGTCCGGAGGGCCTCCACCTCGCCGATCGGCGCCCAGACCTCGCTGCCGGAGCCTTCGGCGAGCGCAGCAACGCCACCGATGTGGTCGAGATCGGTGTGCGTGACGAGGATGCCGGCCGTCTTTGCGCTCATCCGCGCGAGCTCGAGCCTGAGGGGCGTCGGGTCGTCGCCCGGGTCGACCACCGCCGCCTCGGCCGCACCGCGCTCGCTGCGGATGACGTAGCAATTGGAGCTGTACGGCCCCATCACGAAGCTGTCGACGACGAGTGGCATAGAGGCGTTCGAGTGTAACGAGACGGGGTAACGTGTCTTTCGTGCAGCGCTGGAACCTCCTCGAGCTCGCAGCGCCGGCCGGCACGCGCGATCCCGTTGTCCTGCACTCCGACGACGGCGCCCGCGCGGTGCTGATCGTGCTGCAGCCGGGTCAGAGTCTCGGCGACCACCAGGTGAAGGAGAACGCGTGGGTCGCAGTGCTCGAAGGTGACGTCGAGATCTCGACGGCCGGCGAAAGCGTGACGGCTCCTCCTGGCACGCTCGTGCGCTTCGATCCCGACGAGCGCCACTCGCTCGGGAGCGCCGGGGGCGCGCGTGTGCTCCTGCTGCTCGCGCCGTGGCCGGGCGACGGCCACTACCGCGGCGGCTAACGCCTCTAGCTCTTCTTCGCCGACGACTTGGGCGAGCCGGAGCCGCGCGCCTGGCGCCGCAGGTAGCCGCGGTAGGCGAAGCGGTCGACGTAGTACGTGAGCGGCACGAAGGCGAGCGCGTAGAAGATGCCGATCGCGAGCCGCTGTGCGATCGGGCCGTTCTTCAGAACGAACACAAAGACGACGAGCATGAGGCTCCCCATCAGGCCTCCACGCTTGACTGCGCGATTCCAGGACGGCGGCGGGACCTCACGCCCCGCGCGGCTTCCACCACCGCGGCGCGACTGCTTCGCCTGCGGCTTGACCTTCGGCTTCTCGCTCTCGTCCCGCGAGCGGAGCTCGGCGATCGGGACCTCGTTCCCGTCGTCGTCGACCTCGAACACACGCATGTCGTGTCGAAAGTCTTTTTCCCGGCGGCGGCGCTGCTTGCGATTCGGCACGAATCCAGACTACCCCCGAAACGCAAGCGAGCCGTCGCGGACGACCGCCGCGACGATGTCGCCACCGAGGCTGTATGCGAGGTAGCGCCAGTCCGGTGCGCCGAGCAGCGTCAGGTTCGCGGCGAAACCCGGCGCGACCCGCCCGTGCGTGCGCGAGAGACCAAGCACGTGCGCCCCGTTCACCGTCATCGCGCCGAGCGCCTCCTCCGGCGCAAGGTGGAGCTGCGTGCACGCGAGCGATGCAACGAGCGGCAGGCTCGTCGTGAACGCGCTGCCCGGATTGAAGTCGGTCGCCAGCGCGATCGCGGCGCCCGCGTCGACAAGAGCGCGCGCGGGCGGCATCGGCCGGTCGAGGAAGAGCGCGCTTGCCGGCAGAAGCACGCCGACAACGTCACTCGCTGCGAGCTCGGCGAGGCCTTCTGCTCCCGTTGCCTCGAGGTGGTCGACGCTCCGCGCCTCGAGCTCGACCGCGAGTGGGATCGCACCGCTTTCCGTGAACTGGTCGCCGTGGAGCCGAAGTGCGAGACCGCGCGCGCGGCATGCCTCCAGGTAGCGCCGCGCCTGGCCTGCGTCGAATGCTCCACGCTCGAGAAAGACGTCGGCCGCGTCGGCGAGCTCGGCGGCGGGCGGCAGCACCTCTGTGATGGCCCAGTCGAGATAGGCGTCCGCGTCGTCGGCCTCCGGCGGCACGGCGTGCGCGCCGAGCCACGTCGGACTGCCGCCCGCAGCGCGAACCGCCGCGAGCGACGCGAGCTCGGTCGTGCGGTCGAGGCCGTAGCCGGACTTCCCCTCCCACGTCGCAGTGCCGTGGGCGAGCATCTCGCGCGCGTGCAGCGCCACGCGCTCTTGGAGCTCGTCGGTCGCGAGAGCTCGCGTTGCAGCGACGGTCGAGAGGATCCCGCCGCCGGCCGCGTGCAGTTCCTCGTAACTCGCTCCACCCGCCCGCAGGGAGAACTCGTGGACGCGGTCGCCACCGAACGCCGGATGTGTGTGGCAGTCGACGAGCCCCGGCACCGCGCACAGGCCGCGGCCGTCGAGCTCCTCGACGTCACCCACGTCTCCGAGGTCGCGCATCCGCCCGACGGCTGTAATCGCACCGCCGCGACAGAACACGAACGCGTCTTCGACGATGTCGACGTCACGGAGAGCACGGCCGCGCAGCGCAGCCGTCGCTCCCGACGGGCTGACGACCTGCGTGAGGTCGCGCACGAGCAGGTCGGTGACGCCGTTCAGGGTAGTTCCGCGACGAGCCGGTCCCCGACCGCGTCCCAGGTCATCGAGTCGACGACAGACGCGTACGCCGCTTCGCCGAGCCGCCGGGCGCGCGGCAGGTCGCCGAGCAGCCCCACGAGCGCCTCGGCAAGTGCGTCGGGCTCGTCGGCCGGGACGAGTGCTCCGGTCTCACCGTCCTGAATGATCTCCGGCATCGCGCACCGGTTGGTACCGATCGCCGGTAGGCCGTGCATCATCGCTTCGAGAAACACGATCCCGAACGGCTCGTAGCGCGACGGGAGAACGAAGACGTGCGCGCGGCGATACAGATCCTCGAGCGCCTCCCGGCTCCCGAGGTGACCGAACCACTGGATCGACGGATGCGCGGTTCGAGGCGGCGGCCCCACGATCCAGAGCCGCGCCTCCGGCAGGCGCTTGACGACCTCGTTCCACGCCGCGAGCAGAGTCGTGCCGCCCTTGGCGTAGAAGTTGATCCCGACGAACAGCGCGGTGGGCGCCGGCTCGCGCGGCCAGGGCTCGAGCTCGACCTTGCGCGTTCCCACGCCGACGACGTGAACGACATCCTCGTCACAGCCGTAGTCGTCGATCACCGATCGCGCAGCAAACTCGCTCCACACGAACACTCGCGCTGCCCGCGCATATACGTCGCGCTCGTACGCGATCAGCCGTGCGCGCTCACCACGCCCCCACGGCTCCCAATTCGGGAACCAACGGTCGGCAAGGGCGTAGGTGTTGTCCGTGTAGATCACGTACGGCCGGTCGGGACGCCCGGGCGGAAGGAACGCCAGCGTCTCGTCGGCGAAGACGAGATCGTGAGGCCCGACGCCCTTGAGGAGCTGCTCGACGCGCGCGGCCCGCCGATCGAGGGCGCGGACGCTCATCCGCAAAGCCCCGAGCAGCGGACCGACCGGCCGGGCGCGCCGCGCGACGTTGTACGTCAGCCGGTCGAGCGCTCCGATCGGCGGGTGAACGACGTCGACGAGGTCGAGTCGCCGGTCGAGCGCCGGGAAGATCCCGCCCGACTTCGAAAACGTCGTCCGCCAGTCCACCTGATCCATCGTGATCGCGACGACGCGTCGCGCGTTGCCCTCAGCGGTGTGCGGGTGCATCCGCGTCGAAGCCCGGGGTCGACAATCCGTGTTCGCGCGCAGCGTCTTCCGCCTCGGGATACCCCGCATCGAGATGGCGCACGACCCCCATGCCGGGGTCGGTGGTGAGCACGCGCTCGAGTCGTTCGGCTGCGTCGGCCGTGCCGTCGGCCAGCACGACCATGCCCGCATGGATCGAGTTGCCGATGCCGACGCCGCCGCCATGGTGGACGCTGACCCAGGTCGCACCGGCGGCGACGTTCACGAGCGCGTTCAGGATCGGCCAGTCGGCAATCGCATCCGAACCGTCGCGCATCGCTTCGGTCTCGCGGTACGGCGAGGCAACGGAGCCTGCGTCGAGGTGGTCGCGCCCGATCACCACCGGCGCCTGCACGCGTCCACTACGGACGAGCTCGTTGATCGCGAGGCCCGCCTTCGCACGGTCGCCGTATCCGAGCCAGCAGATGCGTGCCGGCAGGCCCTGGAAGGCGACGCGTCCCGGCGCGAGGTCGAGCCACCGCTGCAGCAGCTCGTCGTCCGGGAAGAGCTCGCGCAGAAGCTCGTCGATCGCCGCGATGTCGGCCGGGTCCCCGGACAGCGCCGCCCAGCGAAACGGCCCGATGCCGCGACAGAAGAGCGGCCGGATATAGGCCGGGACGAAGCCCGGGTATGAGAAGGCGTCCGCTACCCCAGCTGCTTCGGCCTCACCTCGCAGGTTGTTGCCATAATCGAAAACGTAACTGCCGGCCCGGACGTACTCGAGGAGCGCCTCGACATGCACCGCGATCGCAGCCCGCGCCCGCCGGAGGTACTCGTCCGGATCGGACGACCGAAGCGCGTCTGCCTCCGCCAGGGTGAGCCCGTTCGGCACGTAACCGGTCAGCGGGTCGTGCGCCGCGGTCTGGTCCGTGACGAGATCGAAGTGCTCACCGCGCCGCGCGAGCTCCGGCACGACGTCGGCGGCGTTCCCGAGCAATCCCACCGAGAGCGCGCGTCCTTCGGCGGCGGCGGCGCGGACACGGGAGAGCGCATCGTCGAGCGACTCGGTCGCCTCGTCGAGGTAGCGCGTTTCGAGCCTTCGCTCGATCCGCGACGGGTCGACCTCGACGCAGAGGATCGCGCCGCCGGCGAGCGTGGCAGCGAGCGGCTGCGCGCCGCCCATTCCGCCGAGGCCCGCGGTGAGAATCGTCCGCCCGGCGAGCGTCGGCGCCCCGAAGTGCTTCTGCGCCGCGGCTGCGAACGTCTGGTACGTGCCTTGCAGGATCCCCTGCGTGCCGATGTAGATCCACGAGCCGGCGGTCATCTGACCGAACATCGTCAGCCCCTCCGCTTCGAGCCGCCGGAACTCGTCCCACGTCGCCCACCGCGGCACGAGGAGCGAGTTCGCGATCAGCACGCGCGGCGATGCACGCGTCGTCCTGAACACCGCAACCGGCTTCCCCGACTGGACGAGCAGTGTCTCGTCCTCGCCGAGCCGCAGCAGCGCGCGCACGATCGCCTTCAACGCGTCGTGCGACCGGGCTGCGCGGCCGCTGCCGCCATAGACGACGAGATCCTCCGGGCGTTCTGCCACCTCACGGTCGAGGTTGTTGAGCAGCATGCGCAGCGGCGCTTCCGTCGACCACGAGCGCGCGTTGAGGTTCGTGCCGCGCGGCGCGCGAATCGACGAGAGATCACCTGCGAGCGCTTCGACGAGCGAATCGACGGAAGACGTGACCGTCATTCCTCGCCGTCCGACCCATCGAACATGCGCGACCTACTGCGCAGCCGCTCACGCCACCGCACGAGACTCCAGGCCGACGCGACGACGAAGACGACCGCCATCACGATCGCGGCTTTCTCCACCGACGCTCCGGTTGCCCATGCGAACAGTACGAACAGGATGGCAAGCACGCCGTAGACGAGCAGCGTGTCGCGGTAGGGATGCTTGGGGATCGGCCCGTCGGGCAGCCCCCAGCGCAGATTGCGACGAGGTCTCACTCGAGCTCTCCAATCTCTTCTTCGACGGCTGCGACGACCGAGCCGTCTCGCACGGCGTCGGCGACGGCTTCGATGTCCAGGCTGAGCGACCGGTCGTCGCGCAGCCGTGGCGAGAGCGAGCGGACGATTGCATGCGTCGCGCGCGCACCACGGCCCGGCTCGAGCGGTGCGAGGAACTCGACGGCCTGTGCTGCTGCCAGCAGCTCGATCGCGAGCGCACGCTCCGAGTTCGCCACGACTTGCCACGCCTTGAGACCGGCCGCGTTCCCCATCGACACATGATCTTCTTGGCCGGCGCTCGTCGGGATCGAGTCGACCGAGGCGGGATGGCACAACGACTTGTTCTCGGAGACGAGTGCCGCCGCCACGTACTGCGGGATCATGAAGCCCGAGTTCAAACCGCCGTCCGTCGTCAGGAACGCCGGCAGGCCGTCGCTCAGGTTCGGGTTGACGAGCCGCTCGACCCGCCGTTCGGAAATGCTCGCCAGCTCGGCGACAGCCATTGCCAGCGCGTCGAGGGAGAACGCGAGCGGCTGGCCGTGGAAGTTACCCGCAGACACGAGCATGTCGTCCTCGACCAGCACGAGCGGGTTGTCGGTCGCGGCGTTCAGCTCTGTGACGACCGTGTACTCGACGTAGTCGAGCAAGTCGCGCGATGCGCCGTGCACCTGCGGCGCGCAGCGGATCGAATAGGCGTCCTGCACCTTGTCGCACCAGCGATGCGACTCCATGATCGCGGAGCCGTCGAGAAGTCGAAGCACGTTCCGCGCAGAGGCAGCTTGACCGCGAAGCGGCCGTAGCTCGTGCACCTGTGGGATGAACGACGTCCTCGATCCCTGGAGCGCCTCGAGGGATAGCGCGCACACGCAGTCTGCGACCTTCGACAGTCGGCGCGCCCGCACGAGCGCGAGCGACGCCTGAGCCGACATGAACTGCGTCCCGTTGATCAGCGAGAGCCCTTCCTTCGCTTGGAGCTGCACCGGACGCAGGCCCGCGCGCTCGAGCGCCGCCGCGCCGTCGACCAGCTCGCCCTCGAAGTACGCGCGGCCCTCACCGACAAGCGGGAGCGCAAGGTGCGCAAGCGGGGCCAGGTCGCCCGACGCCCCGACGGAGCCACGTGCGGGAACATGCGGGAGCACCCCCCGATTGAGGCAGTCGAGCAGCAGCTCGACCGTCTCGACACGCGCACCGGAGTTTCCCTTCGCGAGGGTGTTCGCACGTAGAAGCATCGCCGCGCGGACGACCGCCTCCGGGTAGGGGTCGCCGACGCCGCAGGCGTGTGAGCGAAGGAGTCGCAGCTGAAGCTCCTCGGTCAGCTCCTCCGGGATCTGCTTGGAGACGAACCGGCCGAAGCCTGTGTTGACGCCGTACGTGTGCTCCTTCGACCCGTGCGCCGCGCGCTCGACGACACCTCGCGCAGCTTCCATCCGGGTCCGCGCAGCCGCGGAGAGCGCCGCGGTGCCGGCACGGTCGACAGCGACCGCCCAGACGTCCGCGAGCGAGAGATCGTCGCCGGTGAGCGCCCGGGTCACGGTCACAGCGGCGAGTCTAGTCCGCCGCGAAACCGCACGAATCGGCCGTTTTGAGGGAACTTCGGCCGATGGCTGGCCGAGTACCACCCGAAAGGCTAGGGCGCCGGGCCCGGATCCTGTCTTTCCTGAAAGTGTCCGGCTATATTCGACTGAGGACTCGGTTTCGGTGAGTCCGCGGGAGAGATTGGGGAGAAATCGATGAAGAAAGTCATTTCGCTCGGGAGCGTGGTCCTTGGGTTTCTCGTCGTCCCGGCCGCATGGGCCGGGAGCGGGTCGACCCTTGCGGGATACGCCGGGAAGGCCGGAACCGTGCAAACGACGGTTCAGAAGGGCGGCACGCTGCCTTTCACGGGTCTCAGCCTCACCGCTTTCGTGGTCGTCGGGCTCGTGCTCGTCGCCGCGGGGATCGCACTTCGCAAGCGCACCGCTCGTTCGAACAGCTAGCGGCAAGACGCTCGGCCGCCGGCGGCCGAGCGTTGACGTCCGCCACGCCGTGTCAAATCCGTCAGTGCCCCTCGGAAGAAGGGTCTGGTGGACGGCGGCTCAAGCTCCGCGCGCGAGCGGTCGATGGACGTCACAAGTGAGGACGCACGGGCAGCCGATTGTGGCTCGCCCGGGTTGACGGGGAGAGACGAGATCACGTGACGGTTGAGATAGGGAACGTTCAACTCGAAGTCGAAGCTGCCGGAACGATCGCCGCGCCGGCGCCCCGCGAGCGCGCGGTATCCCCCCACGCGCGGCGTGCGCTGCACAACGGCCAGTTCCTGCTCATCGCAACTGCGACCTCAGCCGCGGTGTCGGCCTTCTCGTTCGAGCACTCGCGTTACAAGGCAGCCGTCCAGACAGCGCTGTTCTTTGTCTCGTGGCTCCTCGGCACCTACGTGGTGACGCGCTCGCTGCGAACGGTCCGCGCAGTCGTCGGCAAGCTCGGCCTGGCCGCGTTCTGCGCTGCTGCGGGTCTCGTGATTGCGGGTGCCGGCTCGTTCTGGCTCGAGGAAGCCCTCCCCAAGCGCATCGAGATGGTCACGATGTCGCTGCTCGTCCTCGGAGTCATTCTCGGCATCGAGAGCGTTCGCGAGCGTTTGCCCGAGCTGCGCTCCCAGGTGCTCGTCGTGGGTGGCGGCAAGCCGACGCAGGACCTGCTCGAGGTTCTCGCCCGCACGCCGCGGCACGCGTTCCGCGTGATCGGAGTGATCGACGAGACGACGTTCGAGACCATCGGAGGCATTCCGGTGCTCGGTCGGATCCCCGCCCTCGGCTCGATCCTGCGCGAGCACGCACCCGATCTGGTGGTCGTGGCGGCAGATCGCGGACGGCCCGAGATCTTCGGCGAGCTCGCCGAAGCCGCCGAGGTCGGTTTTCGCGTCGTCGGCCTTCCCGAGTTTTACGAGCACGCGTTCGCCCGCGTCCCGATCCGCGGGATGACCGACGCCTGGTTCATGTCGATCCTCCACCTCTACCAGCGCTCGTATCCCCAGCGGGTCAAGCGCGCCTTCGACCTCCTGGTCGCGGCATTCGGCCTTCTCCTCACCGCTCCGCTCTTCCCGCTGATCGCGATCCTCGTACTCATCGACGGCGGCCCGGTCTTCTACAAGCAGACCCGGGTCGGCGAGCACGGCAAGCCGTTCGAGATCGTGAAGTTCCGGTCGATGCGAACGAACGCGGAGCAGGAAGGCGCAGTGTGGGCGGCACGCGGCGACACCCGCATCACTGCGCTCGGCCGCGTCCTCCGGCGAACGCGTCTCGACGAGCTGCCGCAGCTCTTCAACGTCATCCGGGGCGAGATGTCGATCGTCGGCCCACGCCCCGAGCGGCCCGAGTTCCTCGAGCTCCTGGAAGAGGCGGTGCCGTTCTGGTCGCGCCGGAACCTGTTGCGCCCGGGGATCACCGGCTGGGCGCAGCTCCGCTCGGGCTATGCCGCCGACTCGTACGCGACCGAGGACAAGCTCGAGCACGACCTCTGGTATCTGCGACACCAAAGCCTGATCGTCGACTTGATGATCTGCTGCCGCACTCTGCCGGCGCTGCTTCTCGGCGTCGGCCTATGATCTGCGGTAGGTGCGGCGGGAGAAGCAGGAGCGGCGAGAGAGGGCGGGCGCTGACCTTCACTGGGTGAGCAAGCGGCCCGACGCGGTCCAGGAGTTGGCCACTCGCAAGGTCTATAGCTCTCCCCGCCTGGTCTCGACGTACGCGCAAGGCGACCTGAGGCCGGTGGAGAGCGCGTTCCTGGAGCGGTTTCGGGACACGCTCGACGGCGCGAGGATTCTCGAGTTGGGCTGTGGCGGAGGCCGAATCACGCGGAGGCTCCTCGAGCTCTCACCGAACGTCGTCGGCATCGACGTCTCTCCGGCGATGGTCGACTACTGCCAGCGAACGTTCGAGACGGGATCCTTCGCCGTCTTCGACCTGCGCGACCTCTCCGCCTACGACGGTGAGACCTTCGACGTCGTCATCGCCGGCGCGAACGTGCTCGACGCAGTCACCCACGAAGACCGCATCGAAACGTTTGCATCGATTCGAGCTCTGCTCAAAGAGTCCGGTGTGTTCTACTTCTCGTCACACAATCGAAACTCGGTTGATGCACGCGACTACGTAGCGCACGGGCCCCGGATGCGGCGCAGCGCCAACCCGTACCGGCAGGCACGAGCAGCCGCCGCGTTCCTCGTGAGCAAGGCCAACCACCACCGTCTCGCTCAACATCAGCAGTACCAGACGGAGTACGCGATCCTGAACGACCCCGCGCACTACTGGGGGCTCTTGCACTACTACATCGATCGCGACGCTCAGCGCCGCCAACTCGCTGAGGCGGGCTTCGATTTGCTGGAGGTGCTCGGTCTAGACGGCTCGTTGCTCGGGCCCGAGGCCGACGACGCGACGTCCACGGAGCTCCACTACGTCGCGCGCTCGGCCACGAGCCCGCCGACGCACTCGACCGACACGGCGTGAGAGTCGCCGCCACGGCGGATGTCGTCGTCGCGTCCGTCACGATCGTCGCCTGCTTCGCACTCTGGTCGGCGACAGACGCGGGCTACGAGGAGATCCTCTGGTATCCGGTCGCGCTGATCCTCCTCTTGCTGGCGACGATGCTCGCGTTCAGCGCTCCACAGCGACGCCTGGGCAACTGGACGCTTGCCGCGCTTGCCGCGCTCGCCGCGTACGTCGTGTGGGCGTACCTCTCGATCCTCTGGGCGGGTGACCAGGGCATCGCATTGACCGGGGCCAACAGGGCCCTGCTGTATCTGATCGTCTTCTTCGTCTGCATCCGGCGGCGGTGGCGGGGTCTCGATGCATTCGTCCTCGTGCTGGCCTGGGGGACGATCACGGTCATCTCGGGCTGCGTGGCGCTCGGCCGTGCGACGGGTGCGACCAATCCGCTCGACGACTTCTACGGAGGGCGGCTGTCGAGCCCGGTGGACTACGCGAACGCGAACGCAGCGCTCTTCGTGCTCGCCGCCCTGCCGCTCGCGTTCGCAACGCAGGAGCGCCGGTTCGTGTGGCCGGTACGCGTGGTGTGCTTCGGCCTGGCGACAGTGGCCGTCGACCTGGCCCTCCTGTCGCAGAGCAAAGGCGCTGCGCTCGGAACCGCCGTCACGTTGATTGTCGTGGCGGCCGTCGTTCGAGCACCGGCCCGCGCGCTGGTGCCGCCGTTTGCGATCGCCTGCATCGTCGCGACGTTCAGCGGTCCGCTTCTGCACGCCTACACCGCACTCAACGTCTACCGCACAGTCCCCCCGGTAGGCGAATATCACCACGCCGTCGTGCACGCGACGATTGCCGTCGCCGCATCATTCGTGTGCGCGCTCGTGGTGGGCGCAGCGCTCGCGGCGGGCGACGCCCGCGTCGCAGCGGGGCTCGTGCCGCACCTGCGGACTGCAGGGATCGCATTCGTCAGCTCGTGGGTGCTCTGCGCTGTAGTTGCGGTCCTTGCCGTCACCGCACACTACGGCGGGCCCGTCGCGGCCGTGAAGCACGGTTGGCACTCGTTCAAGGCGCCCGCCGCCACCGATCTGCAGTCCCACTTCACGTCGAGCGCCGGCAACCACCGCTACGACCTCTGGCGAGTGGCCGCGCATCAGGTGGAGCACTCGCCGATCGGCGGCGCTGGCATCGATAACTTCGGGGCCCAGTACGTGCGCGAGCGGCGGTACGACCAGGAGCCGCTCTACCCGCACAGCCTGGAGGCGCGCCTCCTCGGAGGAACTGGCATCGTCGGCTTCCTGCTGTTCGGCGTGTTCGCGGTCGCGACGCTCCGACTGGCCGCACGTGCGACCCGCTCACGGAACCAGTTCATGCCGATCGGGATCGCCGCGATTGCCATGTTCACGTACTGGCTCGCCCACGGCAGCGTCGACTGGCTGTGGGAGTTTCCCGGGTTGACCGGCCCGGTGGTCGCCGCAGTCGGGTGCGCCGCCGCCGCTGAACCGGGAACGCAACGAAAGCTCGGCATTCGCGCCTCACGGACTCTGCGGCTGGCCGGCGTCGCCGCCGTCGGCGCGGCCGCGATCCTGCTCGGCCCCGCCTGGATCGCGGCGCGAGACGTTGCGACCGCCCTCTCGACGTGGCACGAGAATCCGACGCGCGCGTACGCGGAACTCCACCAGGCGGCGCGTCTCAACCCGCTGAGCGACGATCCGTACGTCGTCGCCGGGACGATCGCCGAGCGTGTCGGAGCTTGGAACGCCGTCGAGACCGACTTCCGCGATGCCCTCGGGCGCGACAGCGGGAACTGGTATTCGCATTTCGAGCTCGGAGTCGCGCTCTCGAACCGCGGCGGCCCGCAGGCGGCCGAGCGCGAGCTCGAGGAGGCCCATCTGCTCGATCCTCTCGAACCGCTGATAGATCAGGCGCTCGCCGAGGTGCGAGCGCACAAACGCGTGAACGCGACGACGCTTGACCGAGAGATCATTGCGCGCACGCCCGGTGCAGCCTCGAGCTAGAGCTGCCACTCAGCGAAGGCGTCGTTTCGCGACGACGTGTTTCGTGTCCACGACGACAAGCTCGTCAAGCCGTTCGATCGTGTGGATACCACGAGCGTTCACCACCGCGGCGTCGATGCGACCGACCGTTCGCTCGGAGTACTCTGCTGTCGACAGCCGATCGATCAGCTGAATCACGATCGCACCCCCGTACTCGCGGCTTCCGTCCTGGGCGGGCCGCAGAAGCCGGCCGTCGCGCTCGACCACGCGGCCTGCTGGACGCGAGCCGACCGCCGTCGACCTGACCGGGTTGAGCGGATGTGGCCTGTACGGCCCACGAAGCTCCTCGGAGAACCAGACGTGGAGCTCGTCGTCGTCGGCTGCACCGCGGGTTCCGGCAGCGTAGAAGAGCCACCAGAGCCCGTCTCGCTCGAGCAGCGTCGCGTCGTAGACGGCGGTCGAATCGAGGAGGACACTGTCGCGTGACCAGGCGTAAGGAAACGCATCGCACCTATAGAGGACGAGCTCAAACGCGTCCGCGCTCTCGGGAACCATGTACCAGACGCCATCGACCTCGAACACGAACGGGTAGGAGAGGTGATGCGCGGCCGAGAGAACCGTTCGGCCCTCCCCGCTCTCGAGGTCGACCACGGCGATTCCGGCCAGTCCGAGCTGCACGTCGAAGTTTTCGACGAAAAGGTACGTCTTCGAACCGCTGCGCGCGAGGAACGGGTCGGCGTAGAAGTGACCGGGAGGTGCCTCGACTGGACGCCAGCTGGTCGACAGCGAAAACGGATCGTCTCCGGCCGCCGTGCCGAGCGCAACCCGCCAGGTTGGCCGCGTCACCGCGACGCGGACCGCCGCGACAGCCGCACGGGCGAGCAGCGGCGCCGTTCCGAAGAATGAAGCTTTCGCCGCCCGCTCTGACCGGACCTCGTTGCGCTCACCTCCCGGCGTGCCTTCGAGCGCGCGTTCGACGAGCGCGCCGAGCCGGTGCGCGGCCAGGCTCGAGCTGCGGCGCGCGGACAGGCGCGCGAGTGCGATCGTGCTCGCCGCGACCGGCCCTCCGTCTCCCGTCGTGATCTCGAGCCCGAGCGTCGTCCGACGCGCGACGAGCAGCTCGAGCATCGCTTCCTCGTCGAGTCGTGTCGGCCGGGGCACGAGGACCGTTGCCGCGGTCTCGCGGCCGTCCGACACGGTGGCCTCGGTGAGATCCAGAACGACCTGCGCGGATGCGAGCAGCTCGTCGAGCGCCGCCGTGCTGTCCGGCACCTCACGCGAAGGCGCGACCCAGCGGTCGATTCGCGCATAGAGCGCGACGACCGGCGAACGCGAGCGGCGTGAAGGGGTGAGCACGTGGTGGAGCCGCACCTCGTGCTTCGTTCGCACAAGCTCGAGCACCGCTTGCTGCCACGGCTGGATGTCCGACCCGAGAAGGACGTCCACGTTCACGCGAGCTTCTCTACGAGCCGCGCCAACCGTCGCATCTCCTCGAGCCGAGTCGGCGCGTTCTCGGCGTACGTTCGCGCAACCACCCCGAGGCGGAGACGCTCGTCGTGATCCATCGACAACACCGCGGTACGGATCGCCTCCACGTCTCCGGGTGCGGTGGCTCTGCCGACGCCGGAGTCCCGAATGAGGTCGGCAGCCATACCCTCGCCTGCGTACACGATCGGTCGGCCTGCCGCCATGTACTCGAGCAGCTTCGACGGCGATGCGGTCGTCGTGTGCAGCTCGCTCTGCTGGAGCTGCGCGAACAGCACGTCGGCCTCGTGGTAACAACGGGCGAGCTCGGCTCGCGACCGATACCCGAGAAACTCGATGTTCTCGAGGCCGCGGCGGCGAGCCTCCGCTTCGAGCTCGGCGCGGCGCGGGCCATCCCCCGCGACTCTGACTTCGAGCTCGGGCGCCCGTTCCGCGAGGTCGAGCAGCACCTCGAGCCCCTGTGCGTGTCCAACGAGCCCGGCGTACAGCACGCGTACTCTCGAGCTCGGAGGAGGAGGGCTCGGGTCGAGACTGAGAAGCAGGTCCGGCTCGATCCCGTTCGGCACCACCTCGACGCGCCGGCCCGGGAGCCGTTTGCGCACAACGACAGCCAGACCTTCGTTCGCGCACGTCACAAGATTGGCGCGGCGCGCCGCCCACCACATGCATTTCGCGACCGCGCCGATCGCCACACGCGACGCGAGGCTCGCAAAGAGCTCGCTGTCCTGGCCGTACTCCCACGTCAGGTCGCGCAGGTCCCAGACAAACGCGGCCCGCCGCCGTCGAGCGGCCATGAGCACCGTCGGCCCGAGGAACATGCTGGGTGACGACGCAACGATCACGTCCGGGCGGGTGGCGGCAGCCACGCGCGCGAGCCGGCGGCACAGCGAGAGCTCCCGCAAAGCGCGCGCCGTCCACCCGCCGTGCCGCGGGCCCATCGGCGGGATGCGGGCGACCCGTGTGCCAGGTGCCGGCACCGGTTCGGGCGCGCCCGCATAGGCGCTCGCATCCGGGTAGCTCGGATCCGGCACGCAGACCGTCACCTCCGCGATCTCCCCCATCGCCGCGGTGATCGCGGCGACCCTGTTCGCGCCGGCGAACGTCTCGGGCGGGAAGAACTGCGCGACAACCGCGATCTTCATGTCGCTGCACCGGCAGTGAACAGCTCGCGAAGCTCTTGCGCGATCTTCGCGACGTCGAACTCCGCCTCCACCCGGCGACGCCCCGCGATCGAAAGCCTGGACCGAAGCTCGGGATCGGTCGCGAAGCGACGAAGCGCTACGGCAAGGGCCGGCGTGTCGCCGGCGGGAACGACGATCCCTGCCCCATCGCCGACAAGCTCCCCCGTCGCGCCGCTGTCCGTCGCAAGAGCCGGCAGGCCCGCTGCCATCGCCTCCATCAGCGACACGGGGATGCCTTCGTGCTCGGTCGCGCCCGCGCTGCTCGTGAGCACGATTCCGTCCCAGCACCTCGAGCGCAGCCGATCGAGCAACTCACGGTGATCAAGGTGGCCGGCGAAAGTCACGCGACGCTCGAGGCCGAGCTCGCTCACGCAGTCGCGCAACGCCTGTTCGCGCGGGCCGGTGCCGACCAGCTCGAGCGTTGCGTCGACGTCGCGTAGCTCCGCGAAGGCCGAGACGAGGCTGGCGTGATCCTTCACCGGCACGAGTGACGCGACGCACACGAGCCTGCACGCACCGTTCACCGCGCGTGCGCTCACTGCGGCGGGAACCTCGACACCCATGTGGAGGACGAGCGGATCAGCGGACGGAACGATCTTCCGAACGTCGTCGGCGGCAGCAGAGCTGATCACTCGCGTGAACGTCGCTGCATCGATCTTCTCTGCGAGCAGGTTGTCCTCGTAGATGTCCCATCGGTGAAGGGTCATGCTCCACGGAATGCCGACGGCGTCCGCGGCAGCCATGGCGAGCGTCGAGCTCGTGCCGCCCCAGTGAACATGCACATGCTCCGCGTCCACCCGTTGCAGATGGGAGACGAGCGCGCCGACGCGCGAGAGCACGGCAGCGTTCTTCACGCGGATTCGCGCCGGCTGCCGCGCGCGCAGCGCGCTGCCCAGGCTTCGTCGTGTGCGAGGCTGGGAGACGAGGGACGCGGCGAGCGCGACCGCCGAGCGCCCGGCCCCGGGTGCGGACACGCGTCCGAGGAGCGCTGAAGCGTCCTCGCGAACGACGCGTCCGCGTGGGTACGCGGGAAAGATCGAGACCGGCCAGCCGGCATCGACGTGCGCCGCGATTTCCGGCCCGAGAAACGCCTCCACCTGCCCGAACGGATACCGCGAAGTCACGTACACGAGTCTCATCGCCCGTTTGTCAGGGCGAGCACGTTCTTGAGCCTGCACCGTGCTCAGTTCGCAGGGCTCGGCAGCGCGCGCAGCCGGACGGGTCGCTCAACCGGGGCCTCGCTCTCGGGCTCCATCGACGATGCGACGACGAGCAGCATCGCGATCACGAGCCACAACTGCTTCTGGTATTCCGCGGTCAAGAAGCCGAAGGCGACGAGCATGCCGATGCTGCCCACGACGAGGCCGCGCCCGATCGCCCAGACATCCAAGACGTCGAGTCTGCTCGCGGCCAGCCAGCAAGCGCGCAGCGGTATCCAGAGCATCACCATGAAAGCAGCGAGACCAACGACCCCGAGCTCGGTGAGGATCTGGAGATAGGTGTTGTGCACCGGCTCGCGCAGCTGGATCACGTCGGTGGCCAGAGGCAGGTTCTGATTGACGTTGACCGCATACTGCTGCTCGACGACCGTGAAGTTCGCGTCGCCGATGCCGAGCACAGGGTGTCGTCGGAACGCGTGCGCGGCGACCGTCCAGAGGTCGGTTCGACCGGCACCGCCGCCCGCGGTGAACGCGGTGTACCTACTCACCGACTGCGGCGGAGCGACGAGGATCAAGTAGAAGGACGCGAAGGCGCCAACCAGCACCATCACGAGCACAACGTTCCGGCGAAGCGGGCCCGCCACGATCACTGCCCCGACGACGGCGATAGCGAGCGCGATCACACCCCCGCGCGACTGCGTCAGGAAGACCCCTACGACCGAGGCCAGGCCGCAGGCGGCAGCAGTGAGCCGGAGTCGCGGCGTCTCGGCGGTCAGCGCCATGAAAAGGCAAATGATCACCGCGGGTACCAACACGGCCGCCAGGAAATTCGGATCGCCGATGCCGCCCGTCAGTCGGCTGCTCCCTTGTCCTGTTGGATCGGACTGCGTCAACCCGCCGATGCCGGCGAGCGCGCTGATGGCGGCGCCGAGGATGAACGCGATCGCAGATGCCTCATGAATGCCTTCCGTGTGCGCACAAACGAGGAGACGACGACCACGAGTAGCGGGCCCTGAGCGAGCCGCGCCGTGTCGGAGAGCGCCTCGTGGGGGTCGCTCGCCCACAGCGCCGACAGCAGGCTCCAGGTAAGGAACGCGAGCGACGCGAATGCGAAGGTTCGCGCCGCAGGGTGCGTGACGAAGCGGCGCTCGCTGAAGCCGCGATAGAGCCACGCGAGCACGAGGGCGGCTCCCGCGCCCTTTGCGACCGACACCGTCGCCCCGATACCGGAGATCTGACTGAGGAATGTCAAGACCACGAACATCGTCACCCCGGCCACCGGCGCGACGATCGTGATGCCGAGAAAGGCGATGCCGCCAAGCGCCGCCACTGCTACGAGCGGGTCGGGCAGCGCGGCCGCCACGAGCCCGAGCGCGATGCACCCCGAGGCGACAATCAGTGGCGGGACGGCGGTGCGCCCCAGAGGAGCGCCGGTGGTCATTTCGTCTGCTTCGAGCGGGCGGCGGCGCGGCCGCGCGGCACCTTGAGCTCGACTGGGACGGGCATCGTCGAGCCGTGGGCGACGTAGTCGGGCGAGCTCCGCGTCGTCAGCACGAGCCCGGCAGGCTGCACGCCGTACTGCGCCAGCGAGTCACGCAGGGAGTCGAGGCGGGTTCGCTTCGTGTACCCCATGCGGACGGCGATGATCGTCACGTCGGCGGCCGACGCCAGCAGCAGGCCGTCAGACACCTCGGTCGCGGGCGCCGAATCGACGACGACCACGTGGGCCATGCTGCGCAGCTTGTTGAAGAGCGCGTCGATCCGGTCGGGATCGAGCTGGTCGATCTGCGACATGTTCGCAGAGCGACGGAGCAGGACCTTGAGATTCGCGTAGCCAGGAACGCGCAAGATCGCGGAATTGACGTCCCCGTTCATGAACGCTGCGCCGAAGCCGTTGCGCGGCGGTGCGACACGGAAGATGCTCGCGACCATCGGGCGGCGGAAGTCACCGTCCACGAGCAGCACCTGCATGTCCTGTGCGGCGAGCGTGATCGCAAGGTTCACGGCCGTAAGGGTTTTGCCCTCACCGCTCATTGCGCTCGTGACGAGAATGACCGGCGTCTCGGAGGACGGCTGCGAGCGGAGCACGTTGGTGCGCAGCGTGCGGTACGCCTCCCATGCAGCAGGCGGCAGGTTGTCGCGCCCGGCGAGGTACTCGCGGATGTCGAACTCCGACATGCGCGGCACGCGTGCGAGCACGGGCAGCCGGTCCCTCATGAGCAGCTCGTCTTCGCGCCGGATCTTGCCGCCGAGCGCGTCGGTAAAGAGCGCGGCGCCGAACCCGATCAGCAGGCCCATCAGCACGGTCGCGATCCCGACGAGGGCAGTCGACGGCTTGTTCGGGGCGGTCGGCACCTGCGCTCGGTTGAGCACCGAGACGGTCGGGTCTGGCAGGCCGGTCAGCGACTTGAGCGCGGCGACTCTCGCCTGGAGCGCCGCGACGAGCGCTGACGAGCTGGTGTTCGCGATCTGCGTCTGCAAGACGCCCAGCACGGACCGACGTCCGCGTGAACATCTGCGGTCCGCCGCTGCACCGTCGCGTCGCCGAACGCATCGGCGATCCGCACGGCGAGGCGAGGTGACGTCAGCCGACGCCTTGACGGAGACGATGTCGGTCTGGCTCAGGGGCTTGACCGTCACCGAGTTGAGCAGCGCCGACGTCGATTCGCTCAGGTGAAGCGTCGACTTGACGATCTGCGCGGTCGCTGGTGTGTCGATGTAGCGAGCGAGCGTGAGTACGTTCGACGTCGGGTCGGCCGAGAGATTGCGGAACAGGTCGATTCCGACGTAGGTGTCGTCGGTGCTGTCGACCGGCGAGATAAGGAGTCAGTCTGGGCGGAGTACGACGTCGGAATGAGATTCCGGCCGATGACGCCGCCGGCGACGCACAGCACCACCGCGAGGGCAACGATGATCCACTGCTCCCGGAGAACCCGGAAGTAGTTCGTCGACATCGACTTCGAGCCGAGGTCGGGACGAGCGTCGCTCATGATCGACGTATCGGGAGAAAGTTGAGAATCTTGAGCATTTTCCTGGCCTTCGGCGGATCGGCCGTGATCGGATACCGCGGCACGGCCAGCCGGAATCGCACTTTACGCGCGAAGGCGGCGGCTCGTAGCACCGGATTTCGCTGATAGCGCCGAAAGCGCTCTGCGAGCTCCGCGAAGGACGAGTCGCCGTAGAGCCTGCCCAGGGCGTCTAGCTGGTTGATGTGGAGGTCGTGGTAGAACGAGCTCGCGACGTTCACGGGCGGCTCCTGGAACAGGTCGTACCTCGACCAGTAACCGAGATCGAAGGCTGCCACCGAGGCCAATAGGCCGGTGTAGAGCTCGTCGTGGAGCGAGCGGATCTCGCCGTCGTTCAGGGCCTGTGCGACGTCGTGAACCCCCCAGACAGCGAAAATCGCGCCGTTCAGCACATGCGTCGCGGGGATCGTCGGGTACTCCTCGGCGAACAGGTGGCCCGCCGGTGTGTCGGAAACTACTCCGCCGCGCTCGACGGGTAGCCGGAAGGGTTGCATCGCGAGTAGCGCAGCCTCGACGAGCTCCTCCCTGCCCGTCTCGCCGTACACCCGCAGCAGGAGGCTCGCGGCTTCCCCCTGGGACATCGCGGAGGGCCACGGTGGACGCAGCTTCGCGCGGTATGTGAACTCGAACGAGTGCAGCCACCCGCCCCGCGTTGCGGAGCGCGATCGATCCTGTGTCGCAACGAAATGGTCGGCCGCCGCTATCGCGAACGCGAGGCTTGCTTCGTCGCCGTCCGTTACGAACCGCTCGAAGTGACCGAGCCCGAGCTCCGCGAGCTTGACGTGGTCGAACCCGGAGCGCAGCCAGGTCGGTGGCCACGGCTCGCCGGTGCCGATCTTCGGCCTAAAGTCGATGTAGTACCCTCGCAGGCGCGACCGATCTACCTGATGCCCAGGGAGCAGGCGCAGGCGTCGAACACTGCTGAAATAGCCTGCATCCACGGCTCCGCGACGAGAGTACCAAGCTGCTTGGCCTACCCCGCTCCGCGCGACGTGCCCCCGAAGATTCACGTCCTCACCCTGGTCGACCGCGTTGCAGATGCCGGCGGTGGCGAGAGCGCGGCGGCAATGCTCGCAACACGCATCGACCCGGAACGTTTCGACAGGACGCTCTGCGTGACACGTCCGTCGAGTGCCGAGCTGCTCGACGACGTCGCAGCCACCGGAGTCCGCGTTGTCCAGCTGAATCGCCGGGGAAGGCTGGATGTTGCCGCTTGGGGCACGTTCGTTCGTTACGTTCGTGCCCAGCGTGTCGACATCCTGCACAGCCACAAGTTCGGCTCGAACGTCTGGGCTGCGTTGGCAACACGCGTCCTTCCCATCTCGGCGCTCATCACGCACGAGCACTCCTGGTCGTTCTCCGGCGATCGTCGTCGGATGTTCCTCGATCGTCGTCTGATCGCACCGGCGGCAGCGGCGATGATCGCGGTCTCAGCCGAGGACGCTCGCCGGATGGCGGAGCTGGAGCGAATCCCACGCGCGAAGATCACGGTGATCCCGAACGGGATCGACGTCGTCCCACCAGCCGACCCGTCGAAGCTGCGACGCGAGTTCGGGTGGAACGACGACCTCCCAGTGATCGGATTCGTCGGCGGGCTCCGCCCCGAGAAGCGGGTCGACCTGCTGCTGACCGCCGTCAGTGGGCTCGCCTCCGCGGGCCATGAGGCACACGTGGCAATCGTGGGCGGCGGGCCTGAAGAAACACCGCTGCGACGCCTCGCACATGAGCTCGGCATCGACGGCTCGGTTGCGTTCATCGGGTTTCGTCGGGACGCCACCGACCTTGCTGCGGGCTTCGACGTCGCCGTCCTTCCCTCCGACCGCGAAGGGGCACCGTTCTCCCTGCTCGAGTACATGGCGCTCGAGCGGGCGATCGTCGCCACCGCCGTCGGCGGCGTGCCGGAGCTCGTGCAGCACGAGCGAGACGCCTTGCTCGTTGCTCCCGGAGACGCCGACGCTCTGCAATCTGCGCTCGCCGAGCTCCTCGACGCTCCGGACAGGCGTCGTGCGTTGGGATTTCCGCATGCAGCGGTGCAACGAACAGCAGGAACGCAAACAGGCCGAAGGCGGTGGAGCGCAAATCTGAAAGGCGCAAGGCTGCGACGCACAAGGCTGTGACGCGCAAGGCTGTGACGCACAAGGCTGTGACGCGATAGAGCCCTCCCGTGAAGATTTTCACCGTGGGTCGGTTGTTATTTATATATAAAATATAACGATATCGGCGACGCCGCAAGCCCGCGAGATCGGCGCAAATAGGCGCCTGAAGCGCTCAGCGCGCGCCCGGCAACGCCTTGCCGAGCAATTCGAGCAGGGTCTTGCGCTCGCGCTCCGTCAGGCCCGCCGTCATGTCGCGATCGAAAGCCGCGAGCATCGCAGCCTGCATTTTGGCGACCGCCCGCTCGCCGCGCTCGGTCAGGAAGGCGCAATCGATCGTTTGTCGGCGTTCGACGGCCGGCGGCTGACATAGCCCTTGCGCTCCAGCTCGTTGAGCAATGACGTCATGTTCGGCCGTTGCACCCGCAGCGCGTCGGCGAGCGCGCGTGCCGGACGCCGGGGTTCCGGCGGATGGCCGCGAGCGTCGAGAAAATCGCCGGCGTGAACGCGCGATCGGTGATCCTGTCGTAAAACGCCTGATGCATGCCGATGTCGAACATGCGGACGCGAAATCCGATCAACTGCTGCAGCGCCGAGAGGGCTCGACGTCCGCGGCGGCCGCGGTTTCTTCGCTCGCCGCATCCGCAATCCTGGCGTTCGACGTCTTCATCGCGCTAACCCGCGGGAGCGGTGTTGCGGCCATCACGGTGTCGGCGGGTTCTTATCTGTCGCCGCCGTCAGCGGCGCGGCGCGTTTTTCCAGAAATGCCGTCAACCGGTCGCTGCTGCGCTCCGCGGCGCTGGTCTGCGTCAGCGCCGCCATCAGCGATCTCAAAAACAGTCCGTCGTCGTGCGCCAGATCCTGGATCCGCGGCAGCGCGCTGGGATGGCGAAATTCGACAGCGGCGCGTTGCGCGCGATCCGCGCCGGCAAGCTCCTTCGCCTTGGCGAGCGCCGCGCCCGGCGGCACCACGTACTGCACGACATTGGCGCGCTCGGCCTCGGCGGCGGACGAGCACGCGGCCGGTCAGCATCATGTCGGCCATGCGCGCGGCCGAGATCAGGCGCGCCACCCGCACCGAGCCGCCGCCGCCGACGAAAATGCCGCGCTGCCCCTCCGGCAGGGCGAAGAACGCGCGCTCGTCGGCGACGCGGATCTGGCGCGCCGCCGGCAAGCTCGATGCCGCCGCCGACCGCGGCGCCGTGCAGCGCCGCGACGAACGGGATCGGGCCGCGCTCGATCCGGTCGAAGATCGCATGCCATTTGCGCGAATGATGGATGCCCTCGATCGGCGTGCGCTCGACATGCTCGGCGAGGTCGAGGCCGGCCGAGAAATGCGTCGCCGTGGCCGAAGACACCGCCGCCTTGGCCTCCTTGCCGGCGCGGCCAGCACCGCGCTGCAGCCCTCGACCAGCGCATCGTTGATCGCGTTGCGCTTGGCCGGCCGGTTCGAGGCCGATGAGCGCGATCGGTCGCGCTCATGCGCGTAGGTCACGTCTGGTCAGGTGCTGCGTCATGACAGTCGGCTCCGAGAATCTGCCGGGAACCAGCCTTGCGGCGTGCCGGTCCTTGACGGGGATATCGTTATAACAAATAACTGATACGACCTGGCGTCCAGCCGAACATAAGGCCGGCGGTGGGAGGAGCGGATGACCGACTTGCACGCCGCGCCGCGACGGCCGCCGCATGGGCGGTGCGGCTCGGGCCGCTCGACGTCGCGGTGGAGCGGCGCCCGGACGGCACGATCTATCGCCAACACCGGTCCGCTCTGCCGGCCTATCCGGATCGCCTGACCGAGCGCCTGCGTCACTGGGCGGAGCGCGCGCCGGAGCGCATTTTCCTGGCCGAGCGCGAGCCGCGCGGCGCGTGGCGGCGCGCTCACCTATGCGCGAGGCGCTGGACGCGGTGCGCGGCGTCGGCGGCGCGCTGCTCGAGCGCGGGCTGTCGGCCGGAGCGGCCGCTCGTGATCCTCTCCGGCAACGATATCGAGCACGCGCTGCTCGCGCTCGCGGCGCTGTATGTCGGCATCCCCTACGTGCCGATGTCGCCGGCCTATTCGCTGATGTCGAGCGACTTCGGCAAGCTGCGGCACATCGTCGAGCTGATCACGCCGGGCCTCGTCTTCGCGGCCGACGGCGACCGCTTCGGCCGCGCGATCGAGGCGGCGATCCCGGCGGATGTCGAGATCGTGGTCGGCCGCAACCGGCCGCCGGGGCGCCGCACCACGCCGTTCTCCGCGCTGCTCGGAGACGGCGGCACCGCGCCGCGGTCGACGCGCGCGCACGCGCGGTCGGGCCGGACACGATCGCGAAGATCCTTTTCACCTCGGGCTCGACCGGCATGCCCAAGGGCGTGATCAACACGCAGCGCATGCTCTGCGCCAACCAGGAGCAGCTCGCGCAGCTGTTCGCCGTTCTTCGGCGACGCGCCGCCGGTCATCCTCGACTGGTCGCCGTGGAATCACACCGTCGGCGGCAACCACAACTTCAACCTCGTGCTGCTACAACGGCGGCACGTTCTACATCGACGACGGCAAGCCCGGCGCCGGGCGCGATCGAGGCGCACGGTGCGCAATCTGCGCGAGGTCTCGCCGACGCTGGTACTTCAACGTGCCGCGCGGCTACGACGCGCTGATCCCGTACCTGCGCGAAGGACCGCCGCGCTGCGCGAGAGCTTCTTCCGCGACCTGCGAGTGCTCGTATTACGCCGGCGCCGGCATGGCGCAGCACGTCTGGGACGCGCTCGACGAGATCGCCGTCCGCGACCTATGGCGAGCGCATCCTGATGCTGACGCGGTCTGGGCTCGACCGAGACCGCGCCCTTCGCGCTCATCGTGCCGGCGCAGGCATGAGCGGCGCCGGGCTGGTCGGGCTGCCGGTCGCCGGCGTGCGAGCTCAAGCTCGTGCCCGTCGAGGGCAAGCTCGAGGCGCGCGTGCGCGGCCCGAACGTCACGCCCGGCTACTGGCGCGCAGCCCGAGCTGACCGCGCGACGCGTTCGACGAGGAGGGCTATTACCGATTCGGCGACGCGCTGCGCTTCGCCGATCCCGCGGACGCGCGCAGGGCCTGATCTTCGACGGCCGCGTCGCCGAGGACTTCAAGCTGGCGACCGGCACCTGGGTCAATGTCGGGCCGCTGCGCGCGGCGTTCATCGACGCATTTCGCGCCGCTGCGTCCAGGACGTCGTCATCGCCGGGCTCGACCGCGACGAGATCGGCGCGCTGGTCTTTCGCCGATCTCGCGGCGTGCCGCGCTTCTCTGCCCGAGGTCGTGCCCGCCGCACCGGCGTGGTGCTCGGCGCAGCGCGGCGCCGCGCCGCGTTCGGCCGAGCGCCTGCAAGTCTCGCCGCGCACAGCACCGGCAGCTCCAACCGGGTGACCGCGCGCTCTGCTGCTCGACGAGCCGCCATCGATCGACCGCGGCGAGATGACCGACAAGGGCTCGATCAACCAGCGCGCGGTGCTGAGCCATCGCGCGGCGCTGGTCGAAGAGCTCTACGCCGATCCCGTACCGCCGCGACGTCATTCGCGCCGGTGATACGACGGTTACGCATACCGCCAAATCCAGTTGCCGTCGCCTCTTGCACGGCAATCGGCAATGCCGTAGTTGCGATCCGAGCCAAACTGCAGAATGATATCGGCGCTAACAAAGACCGCATTCCAGGCAGCGCCCCGCGGGCGTAGTTCAGTGGTAGAACGACAGCTTCCCAAGCTGTATGTCGCGGGTTCGATTCCCGCCGCCCGCTCCAACACCTGCTCTGCCGGTTGCCCCCGCCAACTTCTGTCGCTTGCACCCCCGCCGCTGCAACGCCTGCGCGCTCGGTGTGCGCCGCAGCAACGGCGATAATCTGGGCATCGCGGCTTATTGCGTCTTGCCTCGACGCAAGCCGTCACTATTCTGCGCCGAAGCGGGCGTAAAAGCCCCGGCGACGGATTTGGGGCGAGACGAAATCATGGACCGGGAAACCGAGAAGCGTTCGGCCTGGAGCTGGTGGTACCTGCTCTTCGTGGTGCAATTGCTCGCGATCTGTCTGGCCGCCATTTTACAACAAGATCGAGCCCGCCTGGGCGGGCATTCCGTTTTTTTATTGGTATCAGATGCTGTGGGTCGTCATGGGGGCGATCCTGACCGCGATCGTTTATTTCGCCACCGATCGCTGACGCGGCCGCGGGCGCGATCCGGCGCCGCACATAAAGCCACAAAGCAGAATAAATGTTTTCGGGAGAACCGCAGTGCACGACGTGAACTGGATCGCCCTCATCGTTTTCATGGCCTTGTTCGGCTCGTCACCTGGCTCGGCTTTGCCGCGGCGCGCTGGCGGCGGGCGATCTCGAATCAGCTGCACGAATGGGGTCTGGGCGGCCGACGCTTCGGCACCGTCGTCACCTGGTTCCTGCTCGGCGGCGATCTCTACACCGCCTACACCTTCATCGCCGTTCCGGCGCTGGCGTTCGGCGCCGGCGCGCTCGGCTTTTTCGCGGTGCCGTACACCATCGCTCGATCTATCCGATCCTGTTCATGGTCTTCCCGCGACTCTGGTCGGTCGCCGCAAGCGCGGCTACATCACCGCGGCCGATTTCGTGCGCGGCCGCTTCGGCAATCGCTGGCTCGCGCTCGCGGTTGCGGTCACCGGCATCGTCGCCACCATGCCCTATATCGCGCTGCAGCTGGTCGGCCTGGAGGTGGTCATCGGCGGCCTGGGCGTGTCCGGCTAGCGGCCTCGCTGCGCGATCTGCCGCTCTGATCGCGTTTCGTGATCCTGGCGGCGTTCACCTATTCCAGCGGACTTGCGCGCGCCGGCCATGATCGCGATCGTCAAGGACATGCCTGATCTACGTCACGGTGATCGCGGCCATGATCGTGATTCCGCGTCGAAGCTCGGTGGCTTTGCGCAAGGTGTTTGCCGCAGTGCCACCGGCAAAGCTGCTGCTGGCGCCGCCGCGGCCCCAATCCGGGCTGCTACGCGGCCTATGCGACGCTGGCGCTCGGTTCGGCGCATGGCGCTGTTTCTGTATCCGCATGCGGTGACCGGCGTGCTGTGCTCGTCCAGCCGCCACGTGATCCGGCGCAACGCCGTGCATCGCTGCCGGCCTATTCGCTCATGCTGGGCTTGATCGCGCTGCTCGGCTTCATGGCGTTCGCGGCCGGTGTCGACAAACTGCCGGAATATGCCGCGGGCTTCAAGCAATTCGGCAACAATTTCGCGGTGCCGGCGCTGTTCCTGCACAGTGTTCCCGGCCTGGTTCGTGGGCATCGCCTTCGCGGCCATCGGCATCGGCGCGCTGGTGCCGGCGGCCATCATGTCGATCGCGGCAGCCAATCTTTACACCCGCAACATCCATCGCGAATTCATCAATCGCCAATGCATCGCGATCGGCAGGAAGCGCAGGTCGCCAAGATCGATGTCGCTGGTGGTCAAGATCGGCGCGCTGGTATTCATCATCTACATGCCGACCCAGTACGCCATCCAGTTGCAGCTGCTGGGCGGCATCTGGATCATCCAGACGCTGCCGGCCGTGATGATCGGCGCTCTATACGCGCTGGTTCAATGCCTGGGCGCTGCTGATCGGATGGGCAGTCGGGCACCGCCGCCGGCACCTGCATCGCATTGCCTCGAACCTCGCCGATACCTATCGCGCTGATGTCGGCGGCGTTACGTTCCCGGGATACACCGCGTTCTACACCGTGATCCTCAACTGGTGGCTCGCGATGGTGCTGACGCCTGTGTTCAACGCCATGGCGGGCAAAATGGCGGGCAACATGGCGGGCAAGCAGTCCGACGAGACCGTGGCGGCGGATTATCACGCCGCCTGATCGGTTATTTTTCGGGTCGGTTACTTTTTGGGCGTCAAATCCTTGATCTTGATCGCCTCCTTGACCACGCGATGACCTGCGGCGGGCTGGCGATCCTGCCGACGATCTGCTGCAGCTCTTCGCCGCCGATCGGGTTGAATTCCATGTGGGCCTGCTTTGCCGCCCGATGAAGGCGGGGTCGGCAGCGTGTCGTCGAAAGCCCGGCGCAGCGCCTTCACCCGGTCGGCCGGAACGTCGGGCGCGGTCAGGATCGGCCGGCCGACCGCCACGTCGCCGGAGAGCATTTCGAGAATCTGGCGCTGCTCGTCGTTCTGCGCCGAGCTCGCTCCAGAGCGGCACGTCGGGCAGATCGGCCTCGCGCTTGGTGCCGATCTGAAACAGGATGTTGATCTTGTGGTCGCGCAGCCAGTCCGGATGGGTCGGTCTTCAGCGAGGCCCAGGAATTGCTGCCGCGCCCGTCGACCTCGCCGCGTTCGACCGCGAGGTTGATGTCGCCGCCGCCCGGATAGCCGGAGACGATCTTGAACTTGGTGCCGAGCAGATTGTTCGAGACTTGCGGATAGAGCACCGACGGGCGAGCTCGCGCCGGTCGCGCCGATCGCCAGCGGCTTGGTCTTGGCCTGCGCGATGGTGCTGACGCCGCTCGCGGCCGACACGAACATGAGATTGTTGACCACCACCATGTTGCCGATCCAGTTGAACTTGCGCACGTCGAACTGCACGCCGGGCTGGCCGAGCGCCTGGTCGGTGGGCGTCGTCTGGCTCAGCATCGCGATCACGGTGCCGTCCTTGGGAGCGACGTTGTAGAGCCAGTTGCGCGGCGCTGCGGCTGCCGGCGCCCGGCATGTTCTGCGGCACGATGGTGGGCTTGCCGGGAATGTGATCGCCCAAGAAACGGCCGAGCAGGCGGGCATAGAGGTCGTAGCCGCCGCCGGCGCCGTAGCCGATGACCAGATTGATCCGCTTGCCGCGGTAGAAATCCGCGACATCATCGTCGGCGCGGCCGGCGGCGTCAGGCGAGCGGCAGCCCGCCGGCGAGCATCGGCCAGCGCGGCCGTGCGACCATGCGAGTGACTTTCATCGCGATCTCCGTCAAGGCGAAGGCCGGAAGCCGGCCTTGTAATAGGCGGAGAGATCGCTCCCCAGCCATTCGGTCGGGATGGTCTTGTTGTTGCCTTCCGCGATCGCCTTGCGATAGAGGATGCCGCCGGCCGCGGCGAACTGGATCGCCAGGCCCGAATTGTTCTTGTAATAGATGATTCCCGGTCCTCGGCCGTTGCCGCGCGCGGCTGCGTGATCGAACTGTCCCGATCGACGAGTGCGCCGAGTTCGTGAACCTGCTCCTGCGCCGGATCACGCCTTGCGATCGGATCGAGCAAGTCGGTCTGATCGTTGTCGATCACGCTCTCCCAATCGTTGACGATGACGGCGCTGGCACGCTCATAGGTGCGCCGATCGACCTCGGAGCGCTTGTTGGTCACGTCCGAATTGGCGATCGATACCACCAGCTCGTCGC
>CAVZEA010000006.1:0-46595 GCA_963774225.1 uncultured Thermoleophilia bacterium | reverse complement strand
CGACGAGCTTCTCGTGCCGGCGGCGATACTCGACGAGGTCCGCGACGGTGATCATCTTCAGGCCGTGCCGCTCGCAGTAGCGAACGAGATCGGGCACGCGCGCCATCGTCCCGTCGTCGTTCATCACCTCGCACACGACGCCCGCAGGCGTCAGGCCCGCGAGCCGCGCGAGGTCGACCGCCGCTTCGGTCTGGCCGATGCGCTCCAGCACACCGCCCGGCTTGGCACGCAGTGGAAACACGTGGCCGGGCTGCACGAGGTCGTGCGGTGTCGAGTCCGGGTGGATCGCGACCTGGATCGTCCGGCTGCGGTCGGCGGCGGAGATGCCCGTGGTCACGCCGCTCCGCGCCTCGACGCTGACGGTGAACGCCGTTCCGAGCGGCGCTTCGTTGTGATCGGTCATCGGACGCAGCCCCAGCTCGTCGGCGCGATCCTCCGTGAGGCACAGGCAGACGAGGCCGCGCGCGTGCGTCGCCATGAAGTTGATCGCCTCCGGCGTCGCGAATTGCGCGGCGATCGTCAGATCGCCCTCGTTCTCGCGGTCGGGGTCGTCGACGACGACGACCATACGCCCTTCCCGAATGTCCTCGATCGCCTCCTCGATGGTGGCGAATGGGGTCACGACCGCCATCTCAAAAGGCTAGCGGGGGTCACCGGGCAGCAGGCGCTCGACGTACTTGGCCAGCACGTCGGCCTCGAGGTTCACGGCGGCACCGGGCTCGAGCCGGCCGAGGGTGGTCGCCTCGAGTGTGTGCGGGATCAGCGCGACCGCGAACCCGGTCTCGTCCAGGTCCGCGACGGTGAGACTCGTTCCCTGAACGGTGATCGAGCCCTTGTCGACGACGTAGCGGAGGAGCTCCGGCGGTGCGTCGAACCACACGCGGCGGCCTTGCCCCTCGTCGTCGACCGAGCGAACCGCGCCGACACCGTCGACGTGCCCCTGGACGTAGTGGCCGCCGAGCGCATCGCCGGCGCGGAGCGCAGGCTCCAGGTTGACCCGGCTTCCGGCCGCAAGACCGCCGAGGCACGTGCGCGCGAGCGTCTCGGGGACCGCTTCGAAGGCGAGCACGTCACCGTCGCGCGCGACGACGGTCAGGCACGCGCCGTCGATCGCGACCGAATCGCCGATCTCCGTGTTTGCAGCGATCAGCGGGGCAGCGATCGTGAGGCGTCCGCTGCCATCGAGCGCTCGAACCGTCCCGACTTCGCGCACGAGCCCGGTGAACATGCGCCCTTAGTCGCCGTAGACGAGCGTCTCGACGGCTTCGCGCACGTAGACCTCGAGCTGTGCGCGCTCGCCGGGCACGGCCGTCTCGAGCTGCGTGAGCAGCTCGCGCACCGCGTCGCGGCCTCCGGGTGCGAGCTCGTCCGTCCCGATGTCTCCGACCTTGCGACGCAGCTCGTCGTTCCCGATCTGGCGCGTGAGCCAGTGGCTCAGGTTCGTGACGATCTGGTCGTCGGCGCGCTGGGAGTCAGAGCTCGTGGACATAGGCTTCGAGGAGCACGTCCTGCCCGATCCCACGGCTCGCGAGCCGGGTCAGCGTGCGCGGTGAGGGTAGCGCAGCCGGGAAGGCGCTCGGCCCGGCCCCGGCGAGCCACGGTGCGACGAAGAGCAGCAGCTTGTCGACGAGCCCCTGCTCGAGGAAGGCGGCCGCCAGCGTGGGGCCGCCCTCGAGGAGGAGCGACTGGACGCCCTCGGCGCCGAGCGCTGCCAACTCGTCTCGCAATGGGCCCGGCCGCAGCTCGAGATCGACCCCGGCCGGCAGCGGCCCGCGCGAGAACGCGAGCCGCCGGGGCTGCCCGCGCGGCGTCTCGACATCGCGAGCGTCGAGCCGCGGGAGGTCGGCCCGCACCGTCCCGCCACCGACCGCCACGGCGTCCACCTCGGCCCGCAGCTCGTGGACCGCGCGGCGGCTCTCCTCGCCGGTCACCCAGCGCTCGCCCGGCACCGCGACGCGGCCGTCGACCGTCACCGCGGCCTTGTAGATCACGAACGGCCGGTGCTCGACGATCCAGGTCCGCCACTCCTCGTTCACCTGGCGCGCCGGGAACGAGTCGGCGTACTCGACGTCCACGCCCTCGGCCCGCAGACGCTCGGCGCCTCCCGCGGCCTCCGGGTTCGGATCGGCGGCGCCGTAGACGACGCGCTCGACACCGGCGGAGAGAATCGCGTCGGTGCACGGCGGCGTCGTGCCGTGGTGGTTGCACGGCTCGAGCGACACGTAGAGCGTGGCCCCCCGCGCGCGCTCGCCGGCTGCTGCGAGCGCGACGACCTCCGCGTGACGGCCTTCGTGCTCGGTCGCCCCCTCGCCGGCGACCTCACCGTTCGCCACGACGACCGCGCCGACCGCCGGCTTCGGGTACGCGCGGTGCCTGGCACCGCGTGCGAGCTCGATCGCGCGCGCGAGCGTCACGAGACGAGCTGCGCAAGCTCGCGATACGCGCGCGTCGGATCGTCCGCGTCGAAAATGGACGCTCCGCCGACGAACAGCGTCGCGCCTTCACGTCGCAACGCCTCGATGTTGCCGGCGTTCACGCCCCCGTCGATCTGGATCCGCACCACTTCGGGCAGCGCGTTGCGCAACCGCCGCACACGGTCGAACGTCTCTTGGCGGAACTTCTGACCTGAGTAGCCCGGATGGATCGACATGCAGAGGACGAAGTCGGCATCGGCGGCAGCGGCCGCAACTGCTTCCGGCTCGGTCTCGGGGTTGAACGCCACGGCCGCTCCGAGCCCCGTCGCGCGCGCAGCCGCGATCGTCGCTGCGACATCGTCGACCGCCTCGAAGTGGAACGTCACACTGTCGGCACCGGCGCTCGCAAACGGGGCGAAGTACTTCGCAGGCGTCTCGACCATCAGATGCACGTCGACCCTCGTCGAGCGCTCGCGCAGTAGCGGCGAGATCGACTCCAGCACAATCGGACCGATCGTGATCGGCTCGACGAAGTGTCCGTCGCCGACGTCGAAATGGAAACAACGACAGCCGGCGGAGACCAGCAGGTCGATCTGCTCTCCGAGGCGCGAGAAGTCAGCCGCGTAGAGCGACGGCTCGATCTCGGCACCGCGGACCCAGTCGTCCCAGCTCATGGGGTGATCGTACGGAGCCGCGCGATGAAGAAGCCGCTCGTGTGGTCGCGGTCGGGCCGCGTCAGCAGGAACTCGGGCCGCGTCGGGTGCGCGTACTGCGGCCACTCCTCACCGAGCGGCTCGACCTGGGCGCCGAGCGCGTCGACGACTGCCTCGTTCTCGTCGCGGTTCAGGGTGCAGACCGAGTAGACGATCGTGCCGCCCGGCTTCGTGCGTGCGACTGCCGCGCGCAGCAGCTCGAGCTGCAACTCGGGCAGCGGCTGGGCGCGCCAGCGCAGGTCGGGTCGGCGGGCGAGCACACCGAGACCGGAGCACGGCGCGTCGACAATCGCTCGGTCGAAGCCGTCTTCGGCGAACTCTCGGAGATCGGCGGTCACCACGCGAACGTTCGGGATCGACTGGTCGGCCAGCGCCTTTGCCCGGCCTGGGTGCACCTCGACGGCGGTGATCTCGCCTCGAAGCATCGCGGTCTTGCCACCGGGCGCCGCGCAGGCATCGAGAATCCGTTCGCCGTCCTGCGAACCGACCACGAGCGCGGCCAGCTGCGATGCGCGGCTCATCGGCCGCATGCGGGAGATGTCGACCGTGTCGACGCGGTAGGCGCCGGGGACGTCCGTGGGCTCGCCGACCGCCTCGTCAGCGCGCACCTCGAGCGCCGGCGGCTCGTTCTGCGCCCGCATCAACGCCAACGCGTCGTCGCGGCCGAAATCGCGCAGCCAGGTCTCCCAGATCCAGTCCGGGTACGAGTGCTTCTCCGGACCCTCCGGCAACGACGCGACAAGACCCCGGAACCCTTGTGCGAGCCGGCGCATCACGGCATTTGTGAACGGCACTGCGCGCTCGAGCCGCGCGGCGCGCACGAGCTCGACCGTGTCGTCGACGATCGCATGCTCGGGAAGGTCGGTGAAGCCGAGCTGGTAGGCGCCGAGCCGCAGCGCTGCGCGCACGGGCGGGTCGAGCTTGCGCACCGGCCGCTTGCCGAGCCGGTCGATGCCGAGGTCGAGCGTCCGCGCGCGCTGCACCGTGCCGTACGCGAGTCGCTGCGCGAGCGCGCGGTCGCGCGCGTCGAAACCCTCGACCGCCGACCCGAGCGCGCGATCGGCGTATGCGTCCTCCTCGAAGACCCGCAGCACGACCGCGTATGCCGCTCTGCGCGCGGGTGCGATCACCGCACGCCGCGCAGGAACTCGTCGTAGCTCATCTGCGCGCGCCCCGCCGGCTGCACGAGCTCCGGCACGAACGCGCCGTCCTCGAGTCGCGCACGCCAGATGGTGACGCGGCGTCCTTCGAGCTCCGTCCAGGCGCCGATGTGCGGGGAGAGCGCGCGCACGCGACGCCACGCATCGAGCGGATTCGAGAGGTCGAGCTCGCGGTCGGCCGGGGCGATCTTCTCGGCGTACGTCGCGCCGTCCTCGCTCTGCGGCTCGAAGCTGGGCGCCTCGAGTACCTCGTTCAGCAGCTCGGCCGCGAGCTCGCCGGCGTGTGCAAAGACCGCGCCCGCGTCGAGGTCGCCGATCGCGAACGCTGCGCGGGCTGCGATCGGCCCGGCGTCGAGCGCCTCGACCGTCTCGTGGATCGTGACGCCCGTCTCGGCGTCGCCGGCGAGGATCGCGCGCTCCACGGGCGCGGCGCCGCGCCAGCGCGGAAGAAGCGACGGATGCACGTTCACGAAGAGCGACTGCTCGAGCAGCCGCGGCGGGATGTACAGGCCGTACGCGCAGACGACGACGCGCTCGACTGCCGTCGGCAGCTCAGGCCGGTCCGGCTGGTGCACCGGGATGCCGAGCCGCTCCGCGGTCTCCTTGGCGGGTGGGGGCGCGAGCTTTCGGCCGCGGCCGCGCGGCGCGTCGGGCCGGGTCAGCACGAACGCGACTTCGTGCTCGGTCGCGAGACGTTCGAGCACGTCCGCGCCGAGCGGTGCGGTCGCGGCGACGCCGATCCGCATCCTTTGCGCCCCTACCGGAGGACGGCGCGCGGCCGCAGTGTCGCGAGCGCTTCCTTCTGATGCTCGCGGTCGGTGCGGTCGATGATCATCACGCCGTCGAGATGATCGAGCTCGTGCTGTGCGACACGCGCGCTGTAGCCCTCGAGCTCGATCCGCAGGTCTTCGCCGTTCGGGTCCTTCCCTGCGAGCACGACGGTCGTCGACCGCTCCACCGGCACGCGCACGCCCTGCAGCGACAGGCAGCCTTCTTCGTCGGTCGCGAGCTCGTCGCCGCGCTCGACGATCACGGGGTTCACGAGCGTGCGCGGCCCCTCCTCGTCGGGCTCGAACACGAACAGCCGCCGCAGGATGCCGACCTGGGTAGCCGCGAGCCCGACGCCTTGCGCGTCGTGCATCAGCGAGGTCATCCGGTCGACGAGCCGCCGCAAGTCGTCATCGAAGTCGGTGACCTCGGCCGCCTGCAAGCGCAGGGAGGGGTCGCCGTACTGACGGATCTGCGCGAGCGCGAACCGTCGGCGCGCTTCGGCCTCCGCCTCGGCGCGCACCTCTTCCGGATCGAGGACGGGCTCGTCGTCGTGGTCGTGGTCGTGCTCGTGCGCGTCGTCGTGATCGTGGTCGTGATCGTGATCGTGAGCCATGGCGGCCGCCAGTCTAGATGGGCGGGAACTGCTCGAGGATCCACGCGGCGTCGAGCCGCTCGCGGCGGTACGACCGGCCGCCGACCTTCACGTAGTCGCGCGTACGCGGATCCATCGGCAGCCGTGCCTCCGCCGGGTACCAGCGGTTGTGCCGGTCGATCAGGTCGTTCACCTCGCCGAAGTCCCAGCGCGCGGCGACCCGACGCCAGACGTCGGGATTGCTCCCCTGTTGGGCGTACAGCGCCGCGAGGCGAGCGCGGTGAGCGTCGACCGCTTCGTCGATCTGCCGGAGCCGGCGCATGTACGGAAGCGGTCCGCCGAGCGAAGCGAAGTAGCGGTCTGCCTCGACGCGAAACCTGCGGATGCGGCGCGGCAGGCGGCGCCCCGACAGCGGATTGAGCTCGCTCTCCTCCGCGAGCTTGCGCCGCTCGGCCTGCGAGGGCGGAGTCACGTCGCGGATCCCCCACTCGCCGATGATCTCCTCGGGCCGCCGCTTCACGACCCCATCGTGCCGAACCGTCGGCCTCAGAGGCTCTGCGGGTCGACGTCGACGACCGCCGTCAACCCCGCGCGCCGCATGTTCGGCGCGGCCGCGGCCAGGAGCCGCCCGGCCTGCGCGGCCAGCCGCCTCGGCTCGCTCGTCTTCGCGACGAGCTGCGCGCGGTAGCGGCCCCGGAGGCGAAGGAGCGGCGCGGGCCCGAGCAGCTCGGCGCCGCGGATGCCGGCCTTCAGCTCGTCCAGAGCGCGCACGACCGGCTCGAGTGACGGCCCCGTGACGACGATGCGCACCAGGTGCGAGAAGGGTGGATAGTCGAGCGCGCGGCGGCGCTCGAGCTCCTCGGCGAGGAACCGCTCGACGTCGTGCCGCGCCGCATGCACGATCGGCCGCGCGTCCGGCTGGAACGTCTGCACGAGCACCCGGCCCGGTGCGTCCCGGCCGCTCCGGCCCGCGAGCTGCGTGATCAGCTGAAACGTGCGTTCCTCGGCCCGGAAATCCGGCAGGCCGAGGCCCGTGTCTGCATCCACGACAGCGGCGAGCTCGACGCCCGCGAAGTGATGGCCCTTCGCCACCATCTGGGTGCCGAGCAGCACGGCCCCGTCGGTCTCCGAGAACCGCCTGAGCAGGGCAGCGAGCTGCTCGGGCTTTGCGACCGCGTCGGCATCGAGGCGAATGAGCTCGAGGTCGGGCAGCTCGCGGGCAAGCTCGCGCTCGAGCTTCTGCGTGCCCGCTCCGATCCGGGCCAGATCGGGGGAACCGCACGTCGGACACGTCGCCGGCGCGTCACGCTCGAACCCGCAGTGGTGGCAGCGGAGCGACGAGTCGCCGTGGAGCACGAGGGCGACATCGCAATTCGGGCAGCGAATCGTCGTGCCGCAGGCGCGGCAGTGCAGTGCCGGTGCGATGCCGCGGCGGTTGAGCAGCAGGATCGCCCGGCCGCGCGACTCGGCGACACGCCGAAGCGCATCGAGCAGCGGTGCCGACAGCGGGTACCCCGCCTCTCGCCGTAGGTCGACGACGCGCACCGGCGGAAGCTCGGCGCCGAGTCGGCCGCCGAGCTCGAGCCGCTCGAGCGACGCCCAGCTCTCGGGGCGCGGCGTGGCGGAGCCGAACACTGCGACCGCGCCTTCGAGCGACGCGCGCTTCACCGCAACGGTTCGCGCGTCGTAGCGCGGATCCGAGTCCTGCTTGTACGACGCGTCGTGCTCCTCGTCGACGACGATCAAGCCGACGTCGCGCATCGGCGCGAACACCGCCGACCGCGCACCGACGACGATGCGCGCCTCGCCGCGCTCGACGCGTTCGCGCTCGTCGCGCCGCTCGGCGACCGAGAGACCGGAATGCAGGATCGCAACGGTGTCGCCGAAGCGCGCACGCACCCGCCCGACCGTCTGCGGCGCGAGGGCGATCTCGGGCACGAGGATGATCGAGCCGAGACCGCGCTCGAGCATCGCTGCGCACGCGCGCAGGTAGACCTCGGTCTTCCCCGACCCCGTCACGCCGTACAGCAGGAAGTTGCCCGGCGTCCCGCCGAGGATCCGCTTCAGCGCGGCCTCCTGCGGCGGCGAGAGCGTTGCCGGTGCCGCCTCGGCGGGCGAGCGAATGTCGTTCGGCCGGCGGCGCCTGTTCCTTCCGGCGCTTCGGCGACTCGGGGGCGATCAGCGCGAGCGCACGGGCAGGCGTCGAGCCGTAGTACTCGGCGAGCCAGAGCGCGAGGCGCACGAGCGTCTCCGGCAGCTCGCCGATCACCGCTTCGACCGGGCGCGCCTCGACACCTGCGGGCGGTGCGTCGACGAGCTCGGTCACGATCCCGCGGGCGCGCGAGCGACCGAACGGAATGCGCACGATCGCGCCGACGCCGACGTCGTCGTCCACCTCGTAGGTGAACGCACGCGCGACCGCGCGCGCCGTCACGAGCGGATACACAGACGCGTACGCCATCTAGACGGGCTGCTGTTCGGCCGCGCGCGCCTGTCCGCGGAGCTTCTTGAACGAGAGCGTGCGCGCCATCAGACCGATCGAGATCAGTCCGAGGATCAGGTTCACGATGGTGATCGCGATGTTCATGCCGACGCTGAACGCGAGCAGCAGCGTGTGCGACTCACCGCGTCCGCGGAACAGGAACTCGGTGAGCCCCTGCTTCGTCCCTGCGCCACCCGGGCGTCGCCGGAAAGAGCGTCGAGAGCGAGTCGACGGTCAGCGCGAGCAACGCGTTCCGCAGGGTCGCGTTCACGTCGAATGCCTCGAGGAAGAAGTACAGCGAGGCGACGCGCAGCACCCACGAGATCGCCTGCGGCACGAGCACGGAGCGGATGAAGCGAGGCCGGTCGCGCAGGACCGCGAAGCCGAGCCGGAAGCGCTCGCGAAACTCGCGCACACTCGCACGAAGGAAGACAAAGCCCACCGCGCCGGCGACAAGAAGCGCAGCGAGGAGGTACAGCGTGAAGTGCTCGTGCCGCAGGAAGAACGTCCAGTCGACGTCCGGCAGGCGCGAGTACACCTCGTGCGTCGGCAGGACACCCGTCGTGAGCGCCCAGATGATCACGAGCCCGGCCGTCACCGCGTCGAACAACGTCTCCACGAGGAGCGTCGGTGCGAGCGTGGCGTAGGTGCCTTCCGGCAACCGCGTCTTGACGAGGTAGAGCTTCACGAGGTCGCCGCCGCGCGCCGGCACGATCGAGTTCACCCCCACGCCCGCGACGTACGCGCCGAGCGCAGAGCGGTACTTCAACTTCGCGTCGGGGTACGCCGCGTCGACGATCGCGCGCCAGGCACCCGCGCGGAACAGGAGCTTCACGACGTGACACGCGAGCGCGAGGCCGAGGAACTGCCACTTCACCGCCGCGAGGTGGTGGACAAAGACGGCGACCGCGTGGAAGAAGTGGCCCAAGAGGGGCCAGGCTAGATGGTGGGCCGGATCGGGGCGACCACCGCTACGATCGAGCCATGTCCGTCAGTCACGGCGTCGACGAGTACCTCGAGACGATCTATTTCCTCGCGTTTCCGATCGGCGAATACCGGCCGAGCGTGTCCGGGACGTCGCAGACGATCGCCTCGCGGGTCGCCGAGATGCTCGGCGTGTCGCGGGCCTCGGCCGGCGAGATGCTGAAGCGCCTCGAAGCCGAGGGTCTCGTCGAGCGCGGCGAGCACAAGGAGGCGATCCTCACCCCGGCCGGCGCCGAGCGCGCCCGCGCCGTCGTCCGCAAGCACCGCGTGATCGAGCGCCTGCTCACCGACTTCATGGGCTACACGGCGGCCGAAGCGCACGTGCACGCCGACGAGCTCGGCGGCACCTTCAGCGAGGAGATGATCGTGCGCATCGAGGAGAAGCTCGGGCACCCGGACCGCTGCCCGCACGGCTGGCCGATCGACCCGGACGTCGAGCAGATCGAGAACCGCGAGCTCGAACCGCTCTCGGAGCTTCCACCCGGGGCAAGCGCGACGATCGTGCGGCTCGCAGAGCACGACGGCGACCTCCTGCATTGGTTCTACGACGAGGGGCTCGTCCCCGGCGCGATCGTCGAGCTGCGCGCGGCCGAGCCGGCGGCAGGCCAGTTCCGCGTCGACGTCGGCGGCACCGAGAAGGCGATCGGCGAGAAAGCCGCCGCCGGCCTGTTCGTCAGGCGCGCGGCGTAAGACCACAACTCTCGACCCAGGGTCGCCTGCGGCGATCCAGGGTCGAGCTACGCCACGGCCGGTGCGGCGAGACCCGCCGCTGCACGGAGCGCGTCCGCTTTGTCGGTGCGCTCCCACGAGAAGTCCTGGTCGTCGCGGCCGAAGTGGCCGTACGCAGCCGTCTTGAAATACACGGGCCGGCGCAGGTCGAGGTCGCGCAGGATCGCAGCCGGGCCTCAGGTCGAAGTGCTCCGCCACGAGCTCCTCGATCCGCGCGACGTCCACGTGCTCCGTCCCGAACGTCTCGACAAGCACCGAAAACGGATGCGCCACGCCGATCGCGTACGCGACCTGGATCTGGCACCTGTCTGCGAGACCCGCGGCAACGACGTTCTTCGCGACGTGGCGCGCCGCGTACGCGGCCGAACGGTCGACCTTCGTCGGGTCCTTGCCGGAGAACGCGCCGCCTCCGTGCGGGGCTGCGCCTCCGTAGGTGTCGACGATGATCTTGCGCCCGGTGAGACCCGTGTCACCCATCGGACCGCCGATCACGAACTTGCCCGTCGGGTTGACGTACACGAAGTCCGGGTCGTTGAGGCGCTTCTCGTCGTACAGCTCGCGCGGCAGGATCGGCCGCAGCACGTGCTCGATCAGGTCGGGCTTGATCATCGACTCCGGGTCGAGCCCCTCGCGATGCTGCGTCGAGACGAGCACGCGCTCGATCTCGATCGGGCGCTGATGCCCGTTGGCATCGACCTCGTAGCGCACGGAGACCTGCGCCTTTCCGTCCGGTCGCAGATACGGAAGCACGTCCGCCTTGCGAACCTCGGAGAGCCGCTTCGCGATGCGGTGCGCGAGCATGATCGGCAGGGGCATCAGCTCGCGGGTCTCGTTCGTCGCGTAGCCGAACATCATTCCCTGGTCACCGGCGCCGACCTTGTCGAGCGGATCGTCGCCGGCGTGGTGATGCGTCATCTCGTACGGGTTGTCGACACCCTGCGCGATGTCGGGTGACTGCTCGTCGATCGCGACGACCACGCCGCACGTCTCGGCGTCGAAGCCGTACTTCGCGCGCGTGTAGCCGATCGAACGCACCGTCTCGCGCGCGAGGCGAGGGATGTCGATGTACGTGTCGGTCGTCAGCTCACCGGCGACGACGATCAGGCCCGTCGTGATCAGCGTCTCGCACGCAACCCGGCTACCTGGGTCGTTCGCAAGCGCCGCGTCCAGCACGGCATCGGAGATCTGGTCGGCGATCTTGTCCGGGTGACCTTCGGTCACCGACTCGGATGTGAAGAGGAAGGTGCGCCCCGCCATTGCGCCTGAGGGTAGCGGAGGCAGCCGGATGGTTAGTTGGTGCTCAGGTAGAAGACGCCGTTCTCGATGCCGCCCGCTTGCGAGCCGTAGACGAGGAGCGACCGAAGCGGTGCCAGGTTCTTCTGCACGGTCGGCGGAAGCTGCTGGCTCGCGAGCTGGGCGAACCCCGTCACGGCCGGCAACGCGTCTTTCAGGTCGACGAACAGGAAGCCCTGGGTCGAGTCGGGCATCCCAGACGCGCTCTTTGCGTCCTTGAACAGCGAGTCGTCCGTGAGCTTGCCGGCACTGCCCTTCAGCTCGGTCGAGCGCGTTCGCGCTGTCGGTGACGACGACCTGGCCGTTCACGTTGCCGTAGAGGATCGACACCGCGCCGAGGTCGAGCTTCTCGAGCGTTCCGCCGTCGACCTGCGTCGGGACGGGCGTGGCCTTCTGCCCCAGCCTCGCGATCAGCTGGCCGATTGCGGCCGTCGCCTGCGCCGGGTTGCTCGGCTTCGCGGCGATCGTCACCTCGGGCAGCGGGAGCCCGGCGCGCACGTAGGCGATCACAGGCCCGTTCAGCAGACCCAGCAGGCCGGTGACGTTGATGCCGAGCGTTGTCGAGAGGCCGTTCACCTGGCTCTGGAGGTTGGCGGGGATGATGCTGCTACCGCCGACGAGGCTGAGCGCGACGAGCGAGCCCGACGGGATCTCGTCGGCGAGCCCCGACCCGCTGGCCGTCGAGCCCGCTGCAGACGCCTTTGTGTGCAGTTCGAAGGAGAGCGCACCGTTCGACGACGTGAGCGCGCCGGCGAACCACTTCGCGGAATTGAGTGCCTGCAGCGCTGAGCTCGCCGCGGCGGACGAGCCCACCCCGGCGCCGGCGACCGCACTTTGGATTCCCGCCGTCGACGCGTAGGCCGTCGCGATCGCGTCACCGGTCGACGGCAGCGTCTTCATCGCGGCCTGGAACGTCGCATCGTCGCCGAGATTTGCCTTCCGGTTCGTGACCGCATCGAGGTACGGCTGCGTGTCGGAGAACACCGTCCACCCGTCGATCTTCTGGTGTGGCTCGTTCCCGGAGGTCGAGCTCTTGGCGAGCACGGCGTCGAACGCCTTTTCGTCGGTGGGCTTCGCGAAGCCGACGGCGCCGACCTTGCCGTTCACCGACAGGATCGCGACGTCGAGCTCGGGCCCGACCGAGGAGGCAAGCGCATTCGCGTCGATCCCCTGGCTCGAGAGGCTCTTGCGAATCTCGGCGAGCAGCGTCTGCTTGATCGGGAACTTGTCGAGGATCGCCTGCGCGCTCGTCATCTCCTTCGACGAGAAGTCGGTGTCGACGCTCAGGAACGCGACCGCATCGGCCGGGACGATCCCCTCCGCGCTGCTCGACGACGACCCTCCGCCACCACCCCCGCCGCCGCAGCCCGCAGCAACGAGCGCGAGAACCGCGATGCCTGCAAGACGCCTCTTCACGAGCCTCATCGTAGAGCTTGAGCCGGAGTGATGTCTGTGCCGCCTGGCCGCGCTGTGCGGGCGCGCTGCCGCGTCCTCAGTCGCGGCAATAGCCGCTGCTATTGCCGCTCCCTGCGTCCTTGCATCGCACCCACTCAGCACACCCAGCCGACGAGCATTACTCCGGCTCAAGCTCTCATTCCTCGGTCGGACGCCTGCCCATCAAGCCCGCCGCGAGCTCGTGGAGCGGCCGTCCGTCGAGCACCGAGCACACCCCTTCGGTGATCGGCAGCTCGACGCCGATGCGATGCGAGAGCTCGCGGAGGACGGGCGCGGTCGTCAGCCCTTCGACAACCTGGCCGATCTCCGCGCGCGCCTCGTCGGCGTCGCGCCGCGTGCGATCAGCTCGCCGGCCCGGCGGTTGCGACCGCTCGGGTGGAAGCACGTGACCATCAGGTCGCCCATCCCGGCGAGGCCGGCGAACGTCTCCGACGACGCTCCGCACGCCTCGCCGAGCCGCGCCATCTCGACGAGGCCGCGCGTGATGAGCGCCGGCCTTGGCGTTGTCGCCGAGACCGAGCCCGTCGACGGCGCCCGCCGCGAGCGCGATCACATTCTTCGCCGCGCCGCACAGCTCGACGCCGACGACGTCGCTGTTCACATAGACGCGGAAGAGCGACGAGTTGACCGCGTCCTGCAGCCGCAGCGCAAGCTGCTCGTCGTCGGAGGCGATCACCGTCGCTCCCGGCAGGCCCTGCAGCACCTCCTCCGCCTGGTTCGGGCCCGAGAGCACGGCAACGGGACGATCCGTGCACGAGCGTCGAGAGACGCGAGCCGGTCTCGGGGTCGAGCCCCTTCGCGAGCGAGAGCACCGGCGCGGTGCCACGCACGTGGCCGAGCACCTCGCGGAACGAACTGCTCGGCACGGCGAGCGCGACGAGGTCGGCTTCGTCGTACGGTGCGTCGTCGATCGTCTCGCGCCGCGCGACGAACACGTCGTGGTCGCGCTCGCGCAGCAGGTGCGCGAACGCCGTCCCCCACGCTCCCGCCCCGACGACGACCGCCCGCACTACGTCCGCTGGCGGAAGTCGACGACGACCGGCACGCCGTCGAGTCCGAGCCGTCGCGCAGCTGGTTTTCGACCCAGTAGCCGTAGTCGCGCGTGACGAGCCCCGGGTCGTTGACGGTGAAGCGGAAGCGCGGCGGCCGGGTCGCGACCTGCGCGCCGTAGAGCATGTTCAGCCGCCGCTGGCCCTTCGACGGCGCCTGGCGCAGCTCCTTCAGCTCGGCGATCAGCTTGTTCAGGTCGGCGGTCGAGATGCGGCTGATGTATCGGTCGTAGAGCTCACCGACCTTGCCGAGGAGCCGCGAGACGCCGCGACCGGAGAGCGAGGAGACGGTGATGAAGTCGGGGCGCTGGCGCAGCCGGCGCTGAAGCTCCGGGCGCACATCCTCGATCGTCACGGTCGAGATGTCCCACTTCGCGAGGACGATCAGCGTCGCGCAATGCGCCTTCCGCGCAACCTCGACCGCGGTGATGTCGCCCTCGACGATTCCCAGGCTCGCGTCGATCAGGACGAGAGCCACGTCGGCGCGCTCGGCGGCCTCCAACGCGCGCAGCTCGGAGTAGTACTCGATGCCCTGCCGCTGCTTCCGCTTGCGGCGAAGCCCTGCGGTGTCGACGAGCTGGAACGTGCGTCCCCGTGTTCGAGCCGCGTGTCGATCGTGTCCCGCGTCGTCCCCGGGATGTCGGAGACGATCGTCCGCTCCGCGCCGACGAGGCGGTTGTAGAGCGACGACTTGCCGACGTTCGGCCGACCGAGAATCGCGACGCGAATCGCGTCGCCCGCGAAGCTGCGCGACGACTCGCCGGGCAGCAGCGACAGGATCTCGTCGAGCAGGTCGCCGGTGTTGGAGCCGTGCAGGGCCGAGACAGGGAACGGCGCGCCGAAGCCGAGGCGATGGAACTCGAGCGCCAACGCCTCCTGCGACGGATCGTCGATCTTGTTTGCGAGCACGAGCACCGGCTTATGCGACTCGCGCAGGATCTGCGCGAGCTCCTCGTCGCCCGGCGTGATGCCCACACGCGCGTCGACCACGAAGAGCACGAGGTCGGCCTCCTCGATCGCCAGCCGCGCCTGCTCGGCGATCTGCCGCGTGATCGGGCTCGGGTCGACGATGTCGACACCACCGGTGTCGATGAGCAGGAAATGCTTGCCGTTCCACTCGCAGAGGAGCTCTTTGCGGTCCCGCGTCGTGCCCTGCGTCTCGTGCACGACGGCCTGACGCGTCGCCGTGAGGCGGTTGACGAGCGTCGACTTGCCGACGTTCGGGAACCCGACGATCGCGACGGTGCCTTCGAGGTGAACTGGTTCTTCCGTCATACAGGGGGTACGAGGCCGGGCGGCCGGCCGCGGGCATGCACGTCCGCGAGCCAGTCGAAGAGGACGTTGATGCGCCGCTCGATCTCCGCCGTCGCCTCTTTGTAGCCGCGCCCGCCCTTCGGCAGCCCCTCGAAGCGGAGCGGCTCGCCGAACGCGACCGAGCAGGGCTTGAAATTGCCGACGTGCCAGAACTGCGTTCCGTACACCGCGACCGGGATGACGGGAACATCTTCCTGGATCGCGACCATCGCGGCTCCGGGCTGCGCCGCGCCCGGACGGCCCGTCTTCTGGCGCGTGCCTTCGACGAACAGCCCGACCACGCTGCCGTGCTCGGCGGCCGCACGCATCTGACGCACCGCGTCCCGGTCGGACTCGCCGCGGCGAATGCCGATCGTCCCGTGCCAGCGCAGGAACCGGCCGAGCACGCGGAAATGAGGAGGCTTCCGACTTCGCCACGAAGGAAACCGTCCGCGGCGAGACGACCCCCACGAGCGGAACGTCGATCCAGTGCAGGTGATTGATCGCGTAGACGATGCCGCCACTGCGCGGGACGCGCTCGCGCCCGTAGGCACGCGCGCGGGTCACGAAGCGAGTCGGCCAGCCCATGTAGATCCGGCCGAGCGCCCACGCGAGCTCTTGTCCCCTCACGGCGCGGCCGGTGAACGTTCGCGGATCAAGCTCTCGATCCGCGCGACGACGTCGTCGACCTCGAGATCCGTCGTGTCGATCTGAATCGCGTCGTCCGCCGGCTGCATGCGCTCGCGATCCTTGTTGTCGCGTGCGCGCAGATCGGTCGCGAGCGCGTCCGCGCCGATGTCGGGCCGCTCGGTCTGGCGGCGGCGTGCGCGTACCTCCGGGTCTGCGTGCAGGTAGATCTTCACCTGCGCCTCCGGCGCGACGACGGTGCCGATGTCTCGGCCTTCGATGACAGCGCTGCCGAGGCTGCCGAGCTCGCGCTGCCGTTCGCGCATCACCTCGCGCACCTCCTGATGACGGGCCACGACCGAGACCATGCGGTCGATGCGCGACTGGCGGATCGCCGAGGTCACGTCGGTGCCGCCGATGAACACGCGGCCCTCGTCGTCGAACACGATCGGATTGCGAAGTGCGAGCTGCCCGAGCGGCGCGCCTTCGCCGAGCGGCAGTCCCTCGTGCATCGCGAGCCAGGTCAAAGCGCGATACATCGCACCCGTGTCGAGGTAGCGGAAGCCGAGCCGCTCCGCGAGCTTCCGCGCGACTGTGCTCTTGCCGGCACCGGCCGGCCCGTCGATGGCGATGATCATCTCGTCAGCTGTCCCAGGAGGTCGTAGAAACCGGGGAAGGATACTGCGACGCAGTCGGGATCCTCGATTTTGACCCCTTCGCGTGAAACCAGGCCGGCAATCGCGCCCAGCATCGCGATCCGGTGGTCGCCTCGGGCATCGATCGTTCCGCCGCGCGGCCGCGCAGGAGTCCCGCGGACGACGAAGCCGTCCGGGCGTGCCTCGATGCGCACGCCGATCGACCGGAGCGCCTCGGTGACGGTCTCGATGCGATCCGTCTCCTTCGCGCGCAGCTCCTCGGCTCCACGCACTGTCGTCGGCCCGTGCGCGAACGCGCCGAGCAGTGCGACGAGGGGCAACTCGTCGACGAGCCGCGGTACCTCCTTCGCTTCGACGGTCGTCGGAGTGAGCGGCGTCGAGCGCACCTCGAGGTCGGCGACGGGCTCGCCGCTGACGGTTCGACGGTTGAAGAGGGAAATGCGCGCTCCCATCCGCTCGAGCACGTCGAGGAGGCCGGTGCGCAACGGATTGACGTTGATGTTCTGGAGGATGAGCTCCGAGCCGCTGAGCAGCACGGCCGCGACGATCAGCGGTGCAGCCGACGAGATGTCGCCGGGGATCTCGACGTCGAGCGGCGGCAGGCTGTCGACCGGCCAGACGCTGACGGTCCGATCCGGTGCGGCTCAGGCGAACGCCGAGCGCGCCGAGCATCCGCTCCGTGTGGTCGCGCGTCGGGTGCGGCTCGATCACGGTCGTCGGTCCGTCAGCCGCGAACAGGCCGGCGATCAGGATCGCCGATTTCACCTGGGCGCTCGCGACCGGCAGCTCGTACGTGACCGGCTGCAAGGCGCTCCCTTCGATGCGGACGGGCGCATGACCCTCGGTCGTCTCGATCGTCGCACCCATCTCCCGAAGCGGCGCGGCGACACGCTCGTGCGGCCGCATCGTCAGCGACTCGTCGCCGACGAGCTCGAAGCTGCCGCTCTGACCGACGAGAAGCCCGCAGAGAAGCCGCAGCACGGTGCCTGCGTTGCCGCAGTCGATCGTCGCGGGTGTCAGCCCACGCAGGCCCACCCCGCGGATGCGGATGTCGTCGTCACCGCCGTCATGCACCTCGGCTCCCAGCGTGCGTGCAGCATCGAGCGCAGAGAGCGTGTCGGCGGCGCGGCCGAAGCCGCGGATGCGCGTCTCGCCGTCGGCGATCGCCCCGAGCAGCGCCGCGCGCTGCGAGATGCCCTTGACCCCCGGCACCGCGACCGCACCTTCCAGCGCGGCGGCAGGCTCGATCTTCAACTCATTGCTCATCGAGCACCGCCGAGACGACCACGCTGTAGCCCTGGCTCTCGAGCAGCGTGGCGGCGCGCTGCGCCTCGTCCTCGCCGGTGATCAGCACCGTCAGCGTCCCGCCGCGCTCGGGCGACACGTGGTGGAGCTCGAAGTCCTCGATGTTGATGCGCTCGGCACCGAGCGCCTGCGTGATTCCGGCCAGCACACCCGGACGATCGGGCACGTGGACGCGTACGCGCTGCAGCTCGCCGGGGTCGGGGAACTCGCGGGCGAGCATACGGCGGCGGTTGCCGGCCGCCTCGCCGATGAAGCGCGCCAGGAAGCCGGCGTCGCCCTGCTCGAGCGCCGCCTCGACCTGCTCGATCCGGCGGCGATGCTCCTCGAGCGCCGCTCTGATCGCGCGCGCGTTGTCGAGCATGATGTCGACCCAGATGCGCGGGTTCGCGCCCGCGATGCGCGTCATGTCCCGCAGTGACCCGCCGGCGTGCGCGAGCGGCTCGTGGCCCTCGACGCGCGATGCTCCGGTCTGATTCGCAACGACGTTCGCGAGCACGTGGGGAACGTGGCTCGTCATCGCGACGAGCCGATCGTGCGCGTCGGCGTCGATCGCGACGGGCGTCGCGCCCAGATCGCCGGCGAACTTGTGGACGAGGCGATGGCGGTCGGGGTCGGTGTGCGCGACCGGCGTCAGAAACCACGTCGCGCCCTGGAACAGCCCTGCGCTCGCGTTCTCCGGCCCGCGCGTCTCAGAGCCGCAGATCGGGTGGCCGCCCACGAAGCGCACCGAGCCACCTGCGGCCTGGACGACGGAGGCTTTGGTCGAGCCGACGTCGGTGACGGTGGCCTCGTCGTTCGCCGCCAGCGCCGCGACGACGACGGCCGGAAGCTGCGCGATGGGCGCTGCGACGACGATCAGATCCGCGCCGGCGGCCGCCTCTTCCAGCGAGCCTGCGGGCGAAAGCGCCTCGCGCGCGGCCGCGGCTGCAAGGACGTCCGGGTCCGGATCCCAGCCCGCGACGTCGTCGCCGCGCTCGCGCGCGGCGAGCGCGGCCGATGTGCCCATGAGCCCGGTGCCGATGACTGCGATCCGCATTGCCCCTCATCAAAGCGGAACCAGGATCGGCGCAGCCGACCCTGGTTCCCGAGCTTCGACCCGCAACTCCCGACCCAGGGCCGGCTCCGCCGGTCCTGGGTCGAAGCTCCTACGCTTCCGAGATGCAGAGCCCGCCCGCGATCGTGCGGCAACTCCGGACCGACGAGCAGATTCTCGCGACGGCGAGCGGCGCCAGGTTCGTCGCCGCCGCGCGGGATCGACAGGCGCTCATCCGCGCCGTCGGCGCGAAGCCGGCGCTCGCCGACGCCGTGATCCGGCTCGCCCCCAGGGAGCGCGACGACCTGCTCGCGCGCGTCGACCTCGGTCGCCTGTCGGCGAAGAGCCCGCCGCTGAAGACCCACATCAGGATCGGCCGGCCGGCGTCCCCGGCCCAGCTCGTCACCTGGTACCGCCAGGCCCAGTCGCGCTTCGGCATCAACTGGCAGCTCCTCGCAGCGATCAACTTCGTCGAGAGCGCCTTCGGCAAGGTGCGAAACACGAGCACGGCAGGCGCGCAAGGGCCGATGCAGTTCCTGCCGGCGACGTGGCGCCGCTACGGCCTCGGTGGAAACGTCCGCGATCCACACGACGCGATCCTCGGCGCGGCCAACTACCTGCAGGCAAACGGCGGTGCGCACGACGCGCGCAGCGCGCTCTTCGCCTACAACCGCTCGACGCTGTACGTCGACGCGGTGATCCACCTCGCGCACCGCATCCGCGACGTGCCGACGGCGTTCCTCGAGTACTACTCGTGGTCGGTCTACGTGAAGCGCGCCGCTGGGCCCTGACGCATCAGCTCGGCGAGCCGGAACGCGAGGTCGAGTGACTGCCGTGCGTTCAGGCGCGGGTCGAGCAGCGTCTCGTAGCGCGACGACAGATGCTCCTCGAGCAGGTCGTCTGCGCCGCCCAGGCACTCCGTCACGTCCTCGCCCGTGAACTCGAGATGCACGCCGCCGGGCCAAACGTCGGCCTCCCAGCATGCGGCGAAGAAGCCCTCGAGCTCGCCCATGATCGTGTCGAAGCGGCGCGTCTTCACACCGTCCGCGGTGCGGATCGTGTTTGCGTGCATCGGGTCGGACGCCCAGAGCACCGGATGCCCTTCGTCGCGCACGGCACGCAGGAGCGGCGGCAGCAGCTCGCGCACGTGCTCGGCACCCATGCGCGCGTAGAAGGTCGAGCCGGCCCGGCACCCGCAGAGGATTGAGCCGCTCGCAGAGCGCGATGACTTCGTCCGGCGTGGCCGCGGGCCCGAGCTTCACGCCGAGTGGGTTGTGCACGCCGGCGAAGAACTCCACGTGCGCATCGTCGACGCCGCGCGTGCGCTCGCCGATCCACAGCAGGTGCGCGGAACAGTCGTACCAATCGTCGGTCAGCGAGTCGCGCCGTGTCAGGCCCTCCTCGTAGTCGAGCAGCAGCCCTTCGTGGCTCGTGAAGACGTCGACCTCGTGCAGCCGCCGCTCGGCAGTCAGGTCGATGCCGCACGCAGCCATGAACGCGAGCGCGCGCTCGATCTCCGACGCGAGCTGCTCGTAGCGCTGGCCTTCGGGCGACGACGAGACGAAGTCTTTGTTCCACAAGTGGACTTGCGTCAGGTCGGCGTACCCGCCCTTCGTGAAGGCGCGCAGCAGGTTGAGTGTCTGCGCCGACTGGTTGTAGCCCTCGAGCATCCGCTTCGGATCGGGCGTGCGCGCGGCGGCGTTCGGCTCGTCGCCGTTCACCATGTGGCCGCGGAAGCTCGGGATGTCTTCGCCGTCGACCGTCTCGAACGCGTCGGAGCGAGGCTTCGTGAACTGGCCGGCGATCCGGCCCACCTTCACGACCGGCAGCGTCGCGCCGTACGTGAGCACGGCCGACATCTGCAGCATGATCTTCAGCTTCTCGCGGATGCGCATCGTCGAGAGCTCGTTGAACGACTCGACGCAGTCGCCGGCCTGGAGCAGGAACGCGCGCCGGTCGATCGCGCGGGCCAGGTTCTCGCGCAGCGCTCGCGCCTCGCCGGCGAAGACGAGCGGCGGGCTGCCGTTCAGGCGCTCGACGACCGCGGCCGCCGCGGCCGGGTCGGGCCAGTCGGGCTGCTGGAGCGCCCGGCGGTCCCGCCACGAGGAGGGCGACCAGGTCGAAGGCGTGACCGTCATCTTCCAAGTGTAGATCGCGTTTTTTGCTCTATCCTGGGATTTGTGAACTTCGCCTCCCGCATTCGGTGGTCGTGGCGCCGCGGGCGAGGCGGAGCCCTGCGCTAGCGACGCCGCCTCGTCCGCTGACCGAAGACCGGGCGCGAATCCACGACTTCGACGAGGTGACCAGCATGCGCGTCTTCTCCGGCATCCAGGCAACGGGTGCCAAACACATCGGCAACTACATCGGCGCGATGCGCCAGTACGTCGCGACGCAGGACGAAGGGCGACGCCTTCTTCTGCATCGTCGACCTGCACTCGATCACCGTCGAGTACGACCCGCAGGACCTCCACGACCGCACGCTCGACCTGGCGGCGCTGCTCTTCGCGGTCGGCCTCGACCCCGACCGCTGCACGCTCTTCCTGCAGAGCCACGTGACCGCGCACGCCGAGGCGGCTTGGCTGCTCTCGGCCGTCACCGGGTTCGGGCAACTCGGCCGTATGACGCAGTTCAAGGAGAAGGGCGAGGGCAAGGAGTTCGTCTCCGCCGGCCTCTTCACCTACCCGGTGCTGATGGCGGGCGACATCCTGCTCTACCAGACCGACATCGTCCCGGTCGGCGACGACCAGCGCCAGCACATCGAGCTCGCGCGCGACGTCGCGGAGCGGTTCAACTCGCGCTACGGCGAGACGTTCAAGGTGCCGCGCGGCGTCTTCCCGGAGGTCGGCGCGCGGATCATGGACCTGCAGGAGCCGACGAAGAAGATGTCGACGACCGGCGGCACGCGCACAGGGCACGGTGCTCGTGCTCGACGACGCCCGACACGATCCGCAAGAAGTTCAAGACCGCCGTCACCGACTCCGGCCGCGAGATCCGGTACGCGCCCGACGAGAAGCCGGGCGTGTCGAACCTGATCGAGATCCTCTCGGTCGCGATCGGGCCGGCCCGATCCCCGAGGTCGAGGCGGCCTACGAGGGCCGCGGCTACGGCGACCTGAAGGGCGACGTCGGCGAGGCGGTCGTCGAGCTCTTCGCGCCGATGCAGCAGCGCTACACGGAGCTGCGAGCCGACGAGCCTGAGCTGCGCCGGCTGCTAGGCATCGGCGCCGACAAGGCGCGCGAGACGTCAGCGCCCACCCTGCAGCGCAATGTACGAGCGGATGGGGTTCGTCACCGCATAGTCACCGGCTTTTCCCCGGCTAGTGCGACCGGCCGAAGGCAACCTTTCGTAGAGTCGGACCACAGTCAGCCTCGACTCCAGGGGGGTTCCTGATGAAGGGGAAAAGAAGGGCGGCACTCGTCGCTTTGGCGGCGGCTTGCATGGTTGTGGCCGGAGTGGGTGCGACGACGTCTACCGTCGCGCGCAGCGCAACGACCAGAAGTACGACGCACGCGTCGTCATCGGGCTGCCAGCTTGCGAACGGCATCACGCACGTGATCGACATCGTGTTCGACAACGTGCACGTGAACCGCGACAACCCGAACGTGCTGTCCGACATCGAGCAGATCCCGTCGCTCTACAAGTTCATGACCCAGAACGGGACGCTGCTGACGAACAACCACACGCCGTTGATCGGCCACACGGCGAACGACCTGATGACGAACTTCACGGGTCTGTACGGCGACCGCCAGGGCATGGGCGTCTCCAACGACTACTACGCCTTCACCCCGTCCGGTGGCGTGACGCCCGAACAGAGCGTCTTCAGCTACTGGACCGGTGGCGGAGCCGACAGCTACCCGCAGTTGGACTACTCGCCGACCGTTCCGGCGAGCGATCCGACCAAGGCCTCGCCTCCCGCACCGTGGGTGCCGTTCACGCGCGCCGGCTGCGACGTCGGCGGCGTCTCCTCGGTCAACATGGAGCTCGAGAACGTCAATCCGGACATCTGCGAACGTGTTCGGCGCGGGCTCGCCCGAGGCCGGCGCAGGCCAACGGCGATCCCGACTCCTCAAGGATCAGGAGACCAACGACTACGTCGGTCTCGCCGTCCACTGCGCGCAGGGCAGTGCGTTCTGCGCGAACGCCGAGGCCGTGAAGTACGGCCAGACGACGCCGTCGCACACCGCCGTCGCCGGACGTTCTCCCGGACGAGCCGGGCGGCTACAGCGGCTTCCAGGCGGTCTTCGGCCACAAGTACCTCCAGCCGATCCTGCAGGCGCCGCCAACTCCGGCGGCAACCGCGACGTTCGGCAACGGCGACAGCTTCCCGGTCATCGACTCGGCCGGGAACCTGACCGACCTGGGCGGCACGGAGATCGACGGGCAGTACACGCACACGCCCGGCTTCCCGGGCTTCGGCCCGATCACCGCGGCTCAGTCGCTGGCGTACGCCGCCGACATGCAGGAGAGCGGCGTCCCGGTCACCTACGCCTACATCTCGGACGTTCACGCGGTGGCGTCGGTCGATACGCGGGCCGTGCAGCCCTGCCTCGACCTACAAGGGCAAGCCCGGACGTCGGCTACGCCGACGGTCCGGGCGACAACTGCTACTACCAGACGACCGCGTCGTACGACCAGGCGTTCGCGACGTTCCTGAAGCGGCTGGCCGACGACGGGATCACGCCGCAGAACACGCGAGTTCGTCTTCGGAGCCGACGAGGGCGACCACTTCTCGGGTGCGAACGTCGATCGGGCAGAGACACCGTCGTGCACCGGCACGCCGCTCACGACGAGCTACATCTGCAGTTACGCGAGCGGTCAGGTCGGCGAGGTCCAGGCCAGCGTGCACGGGCTCCTCAAGTACGAGGAGAACGACACGACGCCGTTTGCCAACGAGCCGCAGGGTGACTCGGTGTACGTGACGGGCAACCAGACCGACGCCGGTCATACGGCAGCTCGAACGGGACTTCGGAGGCATCACCGTCAACGACCCGTTCGACGGCACCACCGAGCCGGCGATCAAGTGGATGGTCGACAGCACCGGTGAGAACCTGCTTCACTTCGGGAATGCCGACCCGGCACGAGTGCCGACGTTCACCGCGTTCCCGATCCCGGACGTCTACTTCTCGGACGGGACGAGCGACTCGTGCGCGTCCACCGACGACGGCGGCGAGTGCACCAACCGACTGCACGAAGGTCAACAGCCAGTACGCCTGGAACCACGGCTACTACGCGCCGGAGATCAACAACACGTGGATCGGTCTCGTCGGGCCGGGTGTGAAACAGCTCGGTGTCGACGGATCGAGCCCTGGAGATGGTCCCAGCTCCGCGGGTGACGCGAACTCCGGGAAGACGACCGACCCGCAGGTCCCGAACAACGGGACGTGGGCCGACCAGTCCGACGTGCGGCCGACGCTCATGGCCCTGACCGGTCTCAAGGACGACTACATCGAGGATGGTCGCGTGCTGACCGAGGACCTGACGATCAGTCCCGGCAAGACGGCTCAGGGACAGTTCGACAAGCTCGCGGTCTGTTACAAGCAGCTCAACTCGAGCGTCGGCGAGTTCGGTACCGATGTGTTGCTCGCCGAGACGGCTGCGCTGAAGAGCGGCAACGCGCAGAACGACATCACCTACGACAAGGCTCTCTTGGGGATCAAGGTGCTGGGGCACGTGCGCGACTTGCTCGCGTCCCAGATCAAGAACGAGCTCTGGAATGCGGAGTTCAAGAACACGACGGTGAAAGCGGGAGGCGCATTGCTCTTCGCCTGCGAAGGCGTGAACAAGGCGGCCGACGCGCTCGCCAGCCAAGCAACGAAGTGAAGCTGACGGTCACGCGCCTCGTTTGAGGCGTTCGACCTCGGAGGGCTGGAGCTCGCGCCACGCGCCGGGCTCCAGCCCTTCCACGTTCAGAGGCCCGTAGCGGCTGCGGTGCAGTTGCTTCACGCGGTGGCCGACCGCTTCGAGCATCCGCTTGACCTGGCGGTTCTTGCCCTCGTGGATCGTCAGCTCGATGCGCGCGCCGGCGATGCGGCGCACCTCGGCGGGCCGTGTCAGGCCGTCGTCGAGCTCGACGCCTTCGCGCAGCCGCTGCAGGTCGGCGTCAGTCGGCTGCGTCCAGGACTCGACCTCGTAGACCTTGTCGACCTCGTACCGGGGATGCGCGAGCCGGTGTGCGAGATCGCCGTCGTTCGTGAGCAGGAGCGCGCCGGTCGTGTCCGCGTCGAGCCTCCCCACCGGAACGACACGCGACGGATGGTCGACCAGATCGACGACGGTTCGCCTCCCTTGCGGGTCGCTGGCGGTCGTGACGGTGCCCACAGGCTTGTGCAGAAGCACGTAGGCGAGCTTCTGCTTGGCGAGCGGCTCGCCGTCGAGGCGCACGTCGTCGTGCGCTGCGACGAACGTGTTCAGCTGACCGGGCTCGCCGTTCACGGTGACGCGGCCGGCCTTGATCAGCTCGTCGGACTTCCGCCGCGAAGCGACTCCCGCGCGGGCAAGCCAGGCGTTCAGGCGCATGAAAGACAGTCAACCTGGTTCCCGCCTGTGGCGGGCAACCAGGTTACGGCTCGAGCAGGAGCTTCCCTGTCGTGCGGCGCGCCTCCAGATCCTCGTGCGCCTGCCGTGCTTCGTGCAACGCGTAGCGATGCCCGATACGCACCTTGAGGTCGCCGCGCTCGACCAGCTCGAAGAGCGCCGCTGCGCGCTCCTGCAACAGCTGCGGTGTGCGCGTGTACGTCGCGAGCGTCGGGCGCTGCACGTACAGCGAGCCCGACGCGGCGAGCACGCGAACGTCGACCGGATTCGGCTCGCCGCTCGCGGCGCCGTACAGGATCATGCGACCGAGCGGCCGCAGCGACTTCAACCCCTCGTCGAACGTCGTCCGCCCCACGCCGTCGTAGACCGCCGCAACGCCGCCGCCCGACAGCTCGCGCACGTGCTCGGCAAACCCCTCGTATCCGACGCACCTCATCCGCCCCCGCTTCACGTGCCAGCGCAGCCTTCGCGTCCGTCGACGTGGTCGCGATCACCTGCGCACCACGCAGCTTCGCGATCTGCACGAGCAGGTTGCCGACGCCGCCCGCCGCCGCGTGGACGAGCACCCAGTCGCCGTGCTCGATCGGATACGAGTCGTGCGCCAGGTAGTGCGCCGTCATCCCTTGCAGCAGGGCGGCGACCGCGACGTCGGTCGGGACGCCGTCCGGGATCGGGACGATCGTGTCGCGGTCGGCGGCGACGCGCTCGGCGTACGACGCCTTCCCGTGCGCCCACGCGAAGCGCCGGCCGTCGGCGGTCGTGCCGCCCGCCTCGGTACCGATGATCGCCGGTGCATCCGCGCCGTAGCCCACGCGCTCGCGCTCATAGACGTCGCGGTAGTTGACGCCGATCGCCTCGACGTCGAGCAACACCTCGTTCTCGCCGGCGACGGGCTCCGGCACGTCGCGCAGCTCGAGCACCTCGGGCCCGCCGTGCCGGTCGAACCAGACGGCGCGCATCACGCCTCTAGTACAGCGCGGCCGCGAGTTTGCGGCGGTACTCGGCGGACAGCGGATGCTCGGAGCCGAGCTCTCCGAAGAGCGCAACCATCGTCTCGCGCGAGCCATGAGGGTCGGCGTCGACGCGGCCGAGCAGAAGCTCGAACGCACGCGCGTAGTCGCCGGCGTCGAGCGCGCGCTTCAGGTCGGGATCCTCGACTGTCTCCGAGAGGGGCGGCTTCGTCAGCTCGGCGAGGAACGCCTCGACGTTCGCCTTCGGCTGCGCGCCGACGAACTCGGCGACGACGTGCCCGTTCCGAAACGCCTTGACCGCCGGAATGCCGCGGATCCCGAACTCGTTCGCGAGCGCCTGGTTCGCGTCGACGTCGAGCTTCGCGAGCGCGACGTTCGCCGCTGCCGCAGCCTCCTCGATCACCGGCCCGAGCGACCGGCACGGCCCACACCATTCGGCCCAGAAGTCGACGACGACCGGCTCGCGGTGCGAGCGCTCGATCACCTCTGTCTCCCACGTGTCGGTGCCGACGTCCATTCGTACAAACGTAGCGGGAAGAAACAGCCTGCCAGCCGCGTCCGGTGGTCATTGACTTCCGCTGCGACCAGTGGGAGGTTTGTGCTCGGCGCAACCAGGGGGCGGTAGAAATGGCAAGTACGCAGGCAAAAGACACGACCGGGGCACTCGACGAAGAGAGCCTGACCGAGCTGCGCGAGGGCTTCCGCGGCTCGGTGCACGAGCCCGGCTCGCCGGGGTACGACGCGGCACGCGTCGTCTTCAACGGGATGTTCGAGCGGCGGCCCGCGGTGGTGCTGCAGCCGGCCGGGACGGCGGACGTGATCCGCGCGGTCGGCCTCGCGCGAACCACGGGGCTCCCGCTCGCGATCCGCGGCGGCGGCCACTCGGTGGCCGGTTTCTCGTCGGTCGACGGCGGGATCGTGATCGACATGAGCGCCCTGAAGGGCATCCGCGTCGATCCGAAGAACCGCACGGTGCGCGCGCAGGCGGGGCTCAACTGGGGAGAATTCGACCGTGAGACGCAGGCCTTCGGGCTCGCGACGACCGGCGGGCGCGTGACCACGACCGGCATCGCCGGCTTCACGGTGGGGAGCGGCAGCGGCTGGCTCGAGCGCAAGCTCGGCTTCGCCGCCGACAACCTGATCTCGGTCGACGTCGTCACCGCCGACGGCGAGGTCGTCACGGCGACCGAGGACGAGAACTCCGAGCTCCTCTGGGGGCTGCGCGGGGGCGGCGGCAACTTCGGCGTCGTCACGGAGATGGAGTTCCGGCTCTCGCCGATCGGGCCGATGGTGCACGGCGGGCTGATGCTGTTCGACCCGAAGCAGTTCGCCGAGGTCGTGCGCACGTGGCGCGACATCTCGGAGACCGCGCCGAACAGCCTCGGCTGGGGCATGGCGTCTGTGTGCGCACCTCCGGAGCCGTTCGTGCCGGCGGAGTGGCACTTCAAGCGCATGATCGGCGTGGTCGGCATGGTCGCCGGCGACGACGACGCAGAGGCGCTCGTCGCCCCGCTGAAGGCGCTCAACCCGGTCGTTGCGATCTGGCAGCAGATGCCGTACACGATGTTCCAGGGACTGATCGACGGGGCCAACCCGTACGGCCGCCGCAACTACTGGCGCGCGCACAACATCACCGATGTCGACGACGCGCTGATCGACACCTACGAGGAGCGGGCGAACGCGATCGTGTCGCCGTTCACGGCGTTCCTGCTCGTGCACATGGGCGGAGCCGTCGAGAACGTCGGCGAGGACGACACCGCGCTCTCGAACCGCAAGGCGCAGTTCAACATGCACTTGAACTGCATGTGGGAGGGCGCCGACGGCGACGAGGCGAACATCGGCTGGGTTCGCGGGACGACCGAGGCGCTCGGGCCGCACCTCGCGTCAGGCATGGCGCTCAACTTCTACACCGAGATCGGCGACGCAGAGCTCGCCGACAGCTACGGCGGGAAGCTGAAGCGGCTGCAGGCGTTGAAGGACGCGTACGACCCGACGAACCTGTTCAAGCAGAACCAGAACATCGCGCCTTCTGCGGCACGCTAAGGGGGGACGGGAGGCGCCCGGTCTAGCTAGGCCGGGCGCTTCTCGGCGACCGTTTCGGCCTGCCGAACTCGGGTTTTGAACCCGATCGAGCGGGCACCGTCAGTTCGTGCTCTGCGGCACGAGGTCATCTATGCGGCACCTGCTCGTCTTCGCTCTGGTCGCCTTCGGCGTGGTGGCAGCGCCCCACGTCGCTCGTGCCGGCGCGCTTGACGGGTTGACGCAGCCCGTGACGCAGCCTGTAACGCCGACGGTCGCGGCGACCACCACCCCGGTACAGAACGCCGTCTCCACCGCAACGCAGGTGACGGCGCCGGTCGCGGCCGCTGCTGCCGGAGCGGCGGCACCCGTCGTCGCCACCGCCGCTCCTGTCGTCGCCACCGCTGCCGCGCCGGTCGTCGCTGCCGCAGCGCCTGTCGTCGCCGCAGCGGCGCCGGTCGTTGTCGTCGCAAGCCCGGTCACCGCTGCGGTTGCTTCCCTGGCCTCGTCCCCGGAACTCCCCGCGGCGCCTGTCGCCGCCTCGGTGGCCGAAACCGGCCCGGCGCGGCCGACCGTCGCGCACCGCGAACCGGGCGCCTCGGAGCCAACCGCTTCAGTGCCGGCGCCGCAGCCCGTCACGGCGACGCGTGCACTTCCCGCCGATCTTCCCGAGGGTCGGGCCGCGCTCCCCCAGGCGGTCCGCGTCGGCTCGCCCCGGGCCGCGCTTCCCGCCCGCCGTGGCTCAGGCGCGTCGCATCGGCATTCGTCGTCCCGCAGCGCGGGCGCGCCGTCGGCGGTACATGTCGCGACGACCAGCTCCGCACCGACGATGCCGGTCGACCCAAGGATCGGCGGCTCGCGCGGCGCGACGACGTCCGACGCGTCGTCTTTGCGCTCTCCGCGGCGCCTGCCGTTGGCTCCTCGCGGGCCGCAGCCGCCGCTCGGCGCGTTGACGTTTGCCGGTGGCAGCGCCGGCTTCACTCTTGCCGCGGCGATCGTCGCGGCGTTGATTTCGTTCTTCTGCCTGGCGCACCCGAGGACGAGCCGCCGTCTACGGCTCGCGATCGACCTGCTCGTGGTGCCGCCATCGGCAGTTCCGCTCGAGCACCCCGGCTAAGCGGCCCTCGGTCGTCCGAATCCGACCGGCCGTGAGTGCGGCCCGGTCACACGTGCTCAAGCGAAAAAGAAAGGGATTCGATAGAGATGAAACGCTCCTTCATAGTGGCGGCAAGCTTCTGCGCGCTCGTGCTGGCGCTTGCCGCGGGGCCGGCGTTCGCCAAGCCGCCGTCGCCGCCCGGGACGATGATCCCGGAGGCCGGTGGCCAGTCGAACACCGCGATCCTCTCGAACGTCCCGGTGCTGTCGGGGAACAGCGTCGCCGGGTACAACGGCGGCGACCAGACCTCCTCGGCGGATCCGACGCTGACCCAGACGAACGGCGGGTCCGACGGCTCCCCGCCGCCTCAGCCACCGACCGGCACGACCGATCAGGCTCAGCCTACGCTCGTACCTCAGGGCCCGACCGGGCCGGACGGCAACGGCGGCTCCGGCGGCGAGAGCAACACTGCGGTCCTCTCGAACGACCCGGTCGCCTCCGGCAACAGCGTCGCCCTGATCAACGGTGGCGGCTGTAACTGCGACGGCGGGAACCAGACGTCGTCGGCCGACCCGACGTTGACCCAGACGAACGCCGGTTCGAGTGACTCGCAGGACAACTACGAGTCGAAGAGCTCGGACGGCTGTCGCTGTAGCGGCGACAAGCAGGGCGACGACAAGTCGAACCGCGGCGACAAGAACGTGGCGATCCTCTCGAACGACCCGGTCGCCTCCGGCAACAGCGTCGCCTTGATCAACACGGGCGACCAGAGCTCCTCGGCCGATCCGACGCTGACTCAGACGAACAGTGGCGGCAAGTCGAAGGGCGGCGACAAGAACATCGCCATCCTGTCCAACGACCCGGTCGCCTCCGGGAACAGCGTTGCGCTGATCAACACCGGCAATCAGAGCTCCTCGGCCGATCCGACGCTGACCCAGACAAACAGCGGCGACACGTCGAAGAGCGGCGGTTACGACCAGAAGCCCGGCCCGAAGTCCGAGAAGCCGTGCCCGAAGCCGGAACCCAAGCCGTGCCCCAAGCCCGAGCCGAAGCCGTGCCCGGAGCCGAAGCCCAAGCCGTGCCCCGAGCCGAAGCCGAAGCCGTGCCCGGAGCCGAAGCCAAACCCGTGCCAGCAGAAGCCCTGCCCGCCGAAGCCGTGCGAGCCGCAGCCCTGCGCTAGCCCGGTGGGCTTGGTCACCAACACGGTGAAGCACCTGCTCTAAGAGACGAAACCGACGGCCCGGCCCCGGCGACAGGTCGACGCCGGGGCCGGGCCGCCCCCTCCATCACGACTGAAGCTGTTCGGAGCTCAGGCGGGGCGCTTCTCGGCGACCGCTTCGAGCCGTTCGCGGATGCCGATCACGTCCTCGGCGATGTCGTCGACGCGCGGGAGCGCGGCGAGCGACTCGAGCCCGAAGATGCGTTCGAAGAGCGGTGTCGTCCGGTAGCGGATCGCACCGAACTCGTTGTCGCGCCCGCCTTCGGAGATGAGCCCGCGCTCGACGAGGCCGGAGACGACGCCGTCGATGTTGACGCCGCGGATGCGGGCGATCTCGGGGCGCGACACCGGCCCGAGGTACGCGATGATCGCGAGCGTCTCGAGCGCCGCCTGCGAGAGCCCCTTCTCGGCGGGCTTCTCGAAGAGGCGCGAGCAGGCCTCCGACGCGTCGGCCGACGCGCGGAACGCGTAGCCGCCGGCGACGTGCTCGAGCACGATCCCGGAGCGCCCCTCCGCGAAGCGCTGCGCGACGATCTCGAGCGCCTCTTCCACCTGTTCCGCGTGAACCGCAGCCGCGGTGGCGAGGTCCTCGATCGGCAGCGGTTGCGACGCGACGACGAGGAGCGCCTCGAGCGTCCGCGCGACTTCGAGCGCGGGCGAGGCTTCGGTGGTGATCAGGCGGAGAGGTGTGTTTTCCACGAAAGGCTCCTTTCTGCGTCGGCGCGGGAAATCCTTATCGGTGCGAACGGCGCGCTCTGGGCGATTGCGATCTCGTTCTGTTTGCGTAGCTCGAGCAGCGCGAGGAACGCGACGGCGATCTCGACGCGTGAGAGGCCGTCGACTTCCTGGTCGAAATCGAAGCGTGTGCGGCGGCGCAGCAGCGAGCGCCAGCGCTCGAGGAACTGCGAGACCGGCGGAAAGCGGAGCCCCATGTGCGCGGTCGACGGCGCAGGCGGCTCGACCGCCAGCAGGCGCAGCGCCGCGGCGAGCTTCTCGGGCTCCTGCGGCGCCAGGCGACGCTCGATCTTCGGCGCGAGCGGCGCCGGGCCGAGGCGGAAGTACAGGTCGCGGCGTTCCTCGAGGCGCTGCCGCAGGAAGCCGGCGGCTTCCTTGGCGCGGCGGTACTCGGCGAGCCGGCGTGCGAGCTCCTCGGCCGCCTCTTCGGGCTCGAGCTCGGAGAGCTCGGCGTCCTCGTCCGGGAACATCGCGCGCGCCTTCAGCTCGAGCAGCGCGCCGATCAGGACGACGCTGCAGTTGCTGCTGTTTGTGGCTGTCCAGACGCAGTGTCGTGTTGCATGCGATTGCGAACAACACACAACGTGTGATGTTCAAGAGCTGTCTCTTCGTATGTCGATACAAGTACGCGAGCGTTCGACCTAAGCGGGTTCGTCGCTCCATCGGTGTGCGGTTCAGGGGGGAGTGCTGTGTTCGCGACGTCGCGCGAGAAACGACAGTGGGGTTACGCGCCCACAAAGAGGTTGGTGTTCAAAGGAAAGCGCCGCGTGTACGCGTACGGCGTGTTGTTGAACGTTGTCGATTGCGACGCTCGTCGGGCTCGGCGTGCTCACTGTCGCGACGGCGGGAGGATCGGCGACGCTGAGTCGCGCCGCAGTCGGAAGGGCGCTTTCGCGGCTGCCCGTTCACAACGTTCCGAGCAACATCGCGCACGCGTCGACGTGTAATCCGTCGCTTCCCGACGTGAGTGCAGCCCTGCAAAAGTGGATCGACTCGGTGCCGAACTACTCGACGGCACGCCTCGGCAAGGGCCAGTGCTACCACACCGAATATCCGATCACGATTGGTGCGAAGACGCTCGTGGTGTTTGACGGCAACAACTCGACGCTGGCGTCGTACACCGACGGTTGTGACGGCACGCAGGTCGGACCCAATAATTCATCAACTGTCGGTACCCCTCGCCCGTCGATGCGCTCGGTCGCACGCAAGCAGACTGGCCGCCGGCGCCGCGAGCACCTTGAACCTACTCGGTAACAAAAAACTCGTCGTCGTGAACCTTCACATCGAAGGCGGCAAGTCGTGCCGGGTTACGACCCCGACTATGCGTTCCAACACGGCATCGAGATCAGCGGGACGAACGACGGGACCGTAATCTCGAACGTGACGGTCGATCACGTGTGGGGCGACTACGTCAACTTCTCAGGACACGTCGCAACGCGACGAAGACGCTGACCTACCCGGAGAATGTGACGGTCGAAAACAGTCACTTCGGGTTGGACCGGACCTACATGGGCACCGGCCGCCAAGGCATCACCATCGGCATCGGCACCAACCTGCACATCGAAAACAACGTCATCCAATACTCGAGCCGCTCCGCCATCGATATCGAACCCGTCAGCTCACGCGGGCGTGTACAAAACATCTACATCGACCACAACACGTTCGGCCCTCACGGCAACAACCTGTTCGCCGAACCACTACTACGGCACCGCAAACCCCACCATCGACGGTGTCTACTTCCGACTACAACACGCTGAACGGTACGGCTGCTCGCTTGACAGCGTCGTGCCCGACGTCACGACGATCAACGCCAATGATCCGTCGACGTTCCACCGGCACAACTACCAGTTCGTCGGGAACACCAGCGACACGATGATGGCGACGGGGACGTGCCCCGGCCCGGGAACGACCGCCATGCGGTTCTACGGCATCGACGGACTTCTCGTGGAAAACAACCTGGCACCGGTCGGGCCAATCCGTTGCATGACGCTCGCCGATGTGGCGAAGGTGCGCAACTCGTGTATCATCGGGAACTCGACGCAGAACGCGATTCGCGCCTCGTCGCGGTATTACCAGTCAGCTGACTACTGCGAAAGCAGCAATATGGTCGGTTTGCCGTTGACGGTCGACAAGTCGACGCTTGCGCCGCACTGTTAGCTTCGAGAATTCGCACAACTCACGAAGCGCGCACAAGGAGACCTGCACGCGCACTCAGGGCTCCGATAGGTTGCGGCCGGATTTGGAGGCGGGCCAGACCACGGAGTGCAACATGAGTGTGCGGCGCGGATTGGGAGCGGTGCTTGCGGTCGTCATCGCCGGGTTGGGCCTCGCGGCGTGTACGCGATTCGGCGCGTCGCTGTCGCGTCCCGCCGAGCCGGTCGTGCTCGACGGCTCCGCGTTACCGAAGCTGCTCGGCGGTGCGCCGATGCATGTCGTGGGCTTCGCGTGGGACGGCAGCGCCTGGAATCAAGTCCCGGTGCAGGTCGACGAACGCGACGACGTCAGCCCCGGTGTGATCTATCACCTTCCGCTCTTGTACTACCCGACACTCGCCGGGACCTCGACGTTGTACAAGCCGCTCGTATACACGCCGCCGCCGGCTGTCACTGCCGGTTACACGTCGTACGACACCTACACGCCGCCTGACTCGGATCCCACCTTCGATGGAAACGACCAGCTGTCGTTCCTCGCGAACGACACCGGCAAACAAGCTGCTGATTCGGTGGCGCCACCCGCGGGCGTCGACGCGAGCACGCGTGAAGAGGTCACCGCGCGCGACCCGCTGCATACCTCGCAAGTCGGCTACCTGTACTTGTTCCACAGCGACACGCTGACCGGTGGCAGCGTGGGAACAACCGGCGTCACCTACACGTTCTCGCTCGACTCTGGCGACTACGTGTCGACCTACAAGATGGGATCAGATTCGCTCCCGCCGAACAACACGTGGGGCTTCAACCCGGAACACTCCACGGTCGTGACGCCCGCGTACACGCAGCAATTCGGTGACCGCTGGCTCAACAACGGACTTTCCGTGAAGACGGGCGGCGCGACCGGCGCCGACATTCTCGAACGCACGCACTACTACGCCACTGCTGGCTGCGTACGCACGGAAGACACCTTCGACGGCGGCGCCGACAACCCCGGCGAAGGCGCGTTCGACGTGAACATCTCCGGCCCGGTGCGCGCGATCCGTTCGTACTTCGGTGCGAACAGCTACGACATGACCGTCAACACCGACATCTTCTATCCGAACTTCGAAGAGACCGTGACCGAACTGCGCGGGCACGTGGGGCTGCCCGGGTACGGAAGCGCCGACGACTACGTCACCAACTCGAACGGTCTCACATACACCGACCCGCAGAACTCAGGCGTGAAGATCGACGGTAAGAGCGACGCGGTGAACCCGATCAGCTACACGTCCGGTTCGACCGCGCCGGCGATGTGGCAGATGGTCTCGGGCGCGCAAGGCTCGGTGGTCACGACGCGCACCCTCGACACCGACATCACGGGCCTCATCGTTACGACGCTGTACCAGGACCGCAACCCGGCGTCGCCCGCGCAATGCACCGGTGATGCGGCCGCGTACGGCGAGAACGGAATGAATGTCATTTCGCCGGTGGGCAACGTGCCGCCAACCGATCCGACGCTCACTGCCACACCCAGTACGTTCGTCGTCCACCGCTACCGCTACTTCGAAGGCCCGCACTTTTCGGCCTCGAACGCGGCCGCGCTCGACGCCGACGCGGACAATCCGATACAGACGACCGTCGCCGGCTGACCTGAACTACGGGAGCGGCGCGCCGAAGACCGCCGCGAGCGCGCCGATGACACCGGCGGCGACGAGCGTGACGACGACGGGGCGTCGGAGCGGGAAGAGCGCGACGACCGCGGCCGCGAGGATCGCGTACTGCCAGGCATCGCTGAGCGCGAGCGTGAGCGGGATCGCGACGCCGATGATCGCGCCGATGGCGGCGGGGCCGGCGCCGTTGAGGAACGCGCGTGCGCGTCGGGTCGTGGCGGAGGCGGTCGAAGCTGCGGACGCGCCGACGAGCACGAACATGAACGACGGCGTGAACGCGACGACGGCCGCGAGGAGACCACCGGCGATCCCGGCGGCGGCGTAGCCGACGACGGCGACGGTCTGCACGACCGGTCCCGGCGTGACCTGGCCGAGCGCGACGGCGTCGAGGAACTGCGCGTTGGTCATCCAGTGGTAGTGGTGGACGGCGTCGGCTTGCATGAGCGGGATGATCACGAACCCGCCGCCGTACGAGAGCGCGCCGACCTTGAACGCGACCCACGCCAACGCGAGGAGGCCGCCGGTCGCCGCTGGCGGCGGTCGTCGCGAGCGCGGGCCAGAGCGTGGGTGCCGAGTTTCGTGTCGCGTCCGAACGTGGTGATGGCGAGCTCGATGCAGTCCGCAGGCGAGCGAGAACGAGCACGAGCCACGGGCCGACGCGTCGCGGCCGCGGCGGCGCCGAGGACCGCGTAGAGCACCCACCGCCACGCGCGGTCGCACGCGCTCAGGCTCGGCCGGACGAGATCGGTACCGGCGCGGACCGCGACCGCGGCGACCGCGGCGCCGGCGCCCGCGCCGGCGCCGAGGACCCAGGTCGGTGGCGCGGCCGCGAGGAACAGCGCGGCGAGAGCGAGGATGATCACCAGTCCCGGAGACGATGAAGGCGATGCCGCCGACGATCGCGCCGGCGCTTCCGGCGACGCGCCAGGCCGAGAAGATGGCGAGCTGCGTCGACGCCGGTCCCGGCAGCAGGTTGCACGCGGCGATCGCGTCTTCGAAGTCGTGGGCGCTGAACCATTGGCGGCGCTCGACGCAGAGGTCGCGCAACAAGGCGATGTGCGCGGGCGGGCCGCCGAAGCCGATGGTGCCGATGCGTCCCCACTCCCGGCGACCGTCAACAGCGACGCGACGCGGCCGGCGTCGGACGCGTCGGGCGGCGAGCTCAGCGACGGCGGGTTGGAACAGCTCCACGACGTTGCCGGACGGATCCTGGAGCAGGATCTGCTTGCCGCCGGGTCCTGCGACGATGTCGTTGCGGAACGTCGCGCCGGTCGCGCGGAGTCGTGCGACTTCGGCGTCGAGGTCGTCGACGATGAAGTGGATGCGATTCCAGCCGCCCGGGCCCGGGTTTCGTGCCGTCGGGCATCGGGCGGCCGGCGGAGCTCGTGGGTCCGGCGAGGAGGAGCCGGAGGTTGCCGCGTTTGACGTCGGCGAACGCGGGTGACGCGCTCGTCAGCACCTCGAAGCCGAGGAGCTTCGTGTAGAAGGCGATGCGATTCGTCGACGTCGTCGACCATGTAGCGGACGTTGACCGTTTCATCGTTGCGCATGCGTTGATCTCCTTCGGTGTTGTTCCTCGAAGATCAGGGGAGCAGGAATCCGATGCGGGTCTCGAGTTCGGCGGCGGTGCGTTCGAACGCCGGGTACGAGGCGCGGTTCGTCGGCGCCGTCGCGTGCCGGGTCGGGGATGCTCCAGTGCACGAGCTGCGGATGCGACGGGAACTCGGGACAGACCTCGCGGACGCGATCGCACAGCGTGATCACCATGTCGAACCGTTGGGCGACGAACTCGTCGAGGTGCTTGGTTCGGTTGGCGCTGATGTCGATGCCGCGTTTCTGCATCGACGCGCACCGCGTTCGGATGCAACGGCTTTCGGATGGCTGCCGGCGCTGGCGGCTTCGATGGCGCCTCCGGCTGACATGTGCTCGAGCAGCGCTTCGGCGATCTGCGAGCGTGCGCTGTTGCCCGTGCACAGGAACAACACGCGCCGCGTGCGCGGCGACCCAGCGCCCTTCGTGCTGCGGGAGCTGCCGGGGCAGCGAGCGCGAGCGCCGGATGCAGTCCGCCGCCCGCGGCGTCGAGTTCGCGTTGGCAGGCGGCGAGATCGATCGCGTAGTAGGTGTCGCGCCCGTCCGCCGTGCTGCGGCGCGTGAAGACGAGTCCGCCGTCGCGGAGCTGGCGGAGGTGATACGAGACGAGACTCTGCGGCTCGTCGACGAGCTCGGTCAGTTCCCGACACGGCCCGGTCGCTGCGGCACCAACTCGCGGAACAGTCGCCAGCGAACCGGATGCGCGGCCAGCCGCACGAACGCGGGCGGCTCGTCCGTCTTCGAGACGGCGGCTATCGGCACGCGCCGGACCCTAGCCTCATCGTCGACGATACATCAAATGCATTTGATGTATTTAGGGACCGCTCGGACACGCGGTCTTGGCCACTTGTGACACTCGCCGCTTCAGAGCGCCGTGCCGCTGTGGCGGTCGCAGGAGCTGACGGCGCGCGTACTGACACGAAGCACGCATTCCACGCGTTGCGGCGCGGGCGCGTCGGTAGGCTTTTGGCACGGACGACAACCTTCACTGGTCTTCCGAGACGTCGCCGCAACCCTGGTGGGCGAATCGCTCCGCCGGCCAGGTTCCGTTTGCCGAGGTCTCGGCGCGCAACGCGGCGTCGCGACGCGCGCGAGCGGGCGCGCGCGCGTGTGAAGGGGACGGAACCCGACACCGAGTTCGCGCCACCATCCGAACTGCCGCCGGCGCTTCCGCCCGCCGACAACGGAATGGCCATCGTTTTCGGTGTCATCGCTGCGCTCGCGTTGCTTCTCGTCCTGGTTCTCGCGCAGGCCAAGGCCGCGCCCGAAGCCGCCCGCTTTCTGTTGCCGATCTTCGGGCTGTGCGCAGCTGCGGCGGTCGGGCCGTGGATTGCCCGACGCCACCCCGACGAAACCTGGCTGCCGAAGTATCTGGTCTGGGCGATGGTGTTCAAGCTCATCGCCACGTACACGCGCTGACCAAGTGTTCCAGGGCAAAGGTGACGCGGGCGTCTACGACAAGTTCGGGCGCGCGTACGCGGCACGGCACCGCGCAACCGTTGAAGGACTTACACAAGACCAACTTCCTGAAGTGGTTCACCGGCGTGGTCTACGTGCACTTCGGCATCGACATCATCGTCGGCTTCTTCGTGTTCGGATTGATCGCCTTCCTCGGTGCCTACCTCTGGTACCGAGCCGCGACCGTTGCCGTGCCGTTTCTCGACAAGCGCATCTACTTCCTCTTGGTGTTCTTCGCACCAAGCGTCGCGTTCTGGCCCGCGGCAATCGGTAAAGAAGCGGTCATGCTCTTCGCCTTGGGAATGGTCGCACTGGGTATCGCGCACCTGCTGACCGGCAGCTTCCTGCGCGGCGTCATCGTCGCGATTCCCGGTGGCTACTTGTTGTGGCTCGTACGCCCCCACTTGCTCGCGTTCATGACGCTCGCAGCAGGCGTCGCGTACATCATCGGGCGAGCGCCGCGACGCGGCAACGAAGGACCGTCGGTGTTCCGCCCGCTCGGCATGATCCTCGTCGCGTTCCTTGCCGTGTTCGCAGCAACGCAGATGGCGAGTCTCCTCGGCATGCACGGCCTGTCACTCAAGTCGATCAACCAGGAACTCGCCGACGTGAACGGCCAGACCGCGGAGGAAGGCTCGAAGTTCAACGTCGGGAACAGCAGTCTGACCCCGCTCAGCGTCCCCAAGGGAATCGTGACCGTGCTCTTGCGTCCCTTCCCGTATCAAGCGCACGACAAGAACCAGTTGCTTGCTTCGGCCGAGTGTTTGGCGCTCATCGCCTTCGCGATCTACCGCCGCAAGTCCGTGAAGCTGTCGCTCACCCGGTCTCGAGATACGCCATTCCTGTTCTTCTGCTGGACGTTCTTCATCGTCTACGCAACCGCGTTCTCCGCGGTCGCGAACATGGGCCTGCTCACTCGGCAAAGATCGTTGGTGTTACCCGCGATCTATGTGCTCGTCTCACTCAGTCCGGCGCTCGCCGAAAAGCGGCCGCGCGAACTCTCGTCGACCGAGTGACGCGCGTCGTCGTCCATCCCGCGTCCGACCTGCCGTACGCGTCGTTCATCCTCGAAGGGCTGGCCGAAGCACTCGGATCGTCGGCGGTCACATATTCGACCGAGGGATTCGATCCGAAGTATCGCGGCGGCCGGGTGCTCGCGTTCTATCTGGCCGATGACCCCAGTGCGCGTCTGCTTCGTTTCGCTCCACGACCATTCGCGCGTGAACCCAATGGGCCTGCAGTGGGCCGGCGTGTACGGAATGGTCAACGTCGCACCGGCCGACGTCGAACAACACCCGACGCTCATGCCGATCGGGCCGACCTTCGGTGTGCGCTTGCGTTCGCGGTCGATGACGGTGCGCTATCTCGCAGCGGGGCGCGGGCGTCAAACCCGCAGCGTCCTGAAGCACGAGCGCCGGCGTACGACGATCGACCGTTACGTCCCGCGTGATGCCGACCCCGACTACGTCTTCTTTGCGGCGTGGGCCTGGGCCAAGCACCCCGACGTGAACCCGCCGCGCGCCCGCTTCGTCGACGTGTGCCGGCGCGCGCCCGGACTCGAGTTTGAGGGCGGGTTCGCGCCCCGGCGCCAACAAGATGTTCCCGACGTTGCGGCGATCTCGGCGCCGCGTCGTTACGGCATCGGCGAGTATCTCGACAAGCTCTCGCGTTCCGCGGTTGCCTTCAACAATCCCGCCGTCCATGGGTGTCTCGGTTGGAAACTCGGTGAGTTTCTGCGCTCGGCAAGGCGATCATTACGTTGCCGATCACGCTTGCGCTGCCGGCCGAACTCGAGCCCGGCGTGCACGTGCATTGCGTCGACGGCAGCGAAGCCTCGATCGAGGACGCGCTCGACCGCATCCGGCGCGACGATCCTTATCGTCGTGCGCTGCAAACGAACGCTCGCCGTTGGTACGACGAGCATCTTGCACCGGCGCGCGTGGCGGGCCGGCTGCTCGACGCCGCTAGATGCGGCCCTCGACCACCGCGTTCGTAACCCACGGGATCACTTCGTCGAGCATGTCATTCAGGCTGGTCGTGGCCTCGAAGCCGAGAATGCGCTTCGCCTTTTCGGTCGACGGCACGCGTCGTTGCACGTCGTACTCGAACGGCTCATCGGAAATGGTGCGGAACGGTACGTCGGCGCCGCGGATTTTCTCCCAGATGATCTGAGCAAGTTCGAGCACCGTGGTCGACTCGTCCGTCGACAGGTTGAAGTCGTCGTTCGTCGCGTCGGGATGCTCGATAGCGAGCGCGATGCCCTTGGCGAGGTCGCGGCCGTAGGTGTAATGGCGGATCTGGGTGCCGTCGCCAAGGATGTGCAACGGGTCCTGGCCCTTGACGACCTTTTGCACAAGATCGGGGACGACGTGGCTCATCGCGAGCTTGACGTTGCCGCTGAGCACTTCTACCTCGCCCAGCGCGCGTCCTTCGCCAACACCCACGCAGTTGAACGGCCGCACGATCGTGTACGGGCAGTTCGTACTGATCCCACGCGGCGCGGGCGAAGTACTCGACCGCAAGCTTCTGGAAGCCGTACGACGAGAGCGGCGGCGGAACTTCGCGCTCTTGGCCTTCGAACGACGGCCACGCGTCGGCCGACTCGAACACCATCGACGAGCTCAAGTACGTGACCTTCTGCAGCGAACCGTTCCGGAACGCGTCGAGCGCGGCGTCACACGACGCGGCGATGATGCGTTCGTTGGTCGCGAGAAGGTCATACGCATAGGCGTGGAAGTAGGAAATGCCACCGATCATGGCGGCACCGGCGACAAAGTGGTCGCAGTCGGAAAGCAGCGAGCGCATGAGGTCGACATCGCGCGCGTCGCCTTCGACGAGCCGATAGCGCGGGTGGTCGTCGTAGCTGCGCCGAACGGGTCCGTATTTCGAGTGGTTGTCGATGCCGACCACTTCGTGGCCGCGCTCGAGAAGTTCCTCGACGAGATAGCCACCAATGAAGCCGGCCGAACCGCTGACGCAGATCCTGCTCATGTCATCCTCGGTTTAAAGGCATAGAAATACCAGTGGAGATAGCGCGGAAGCCATTTCCAGAGCTTGAAGTTCGACACCCCGGCCGTGCGATCGAGCCAGAGCGTCGGAACTTCGGCCACTGGTAAGCGGCGCCGGCGAGCTTTGGCGACGAGCTCGATGGCGATCTCGAATCCGGCATCGGACTCGATGCCGACCTCACGTACGAATTCGCGGCTGTAGGCCTTGTACGAACTGGTCGCGTCGTGTGTCCCGACACGCGCCAACCAAAACAACGAAAGCCCCGCGAGTCGCGACATTGTGGACTTGATGACGGGTCCACCGACTTGTTGGCCTGCCGCCATGTAGCGGCTCGCCGCCGCGATGACACAACCGCGCTCGATGATGCGTGCCAAAACGTCGACCTGGGTCGGATCGTCGGATCCGTCAGCCATGGTGACGACGACAGTCGGCGCCGACGCGTGGTCGATGCCGAACCGGATCGCGTCGCGGGCCCGCGCCCGTACGTGTTCAACGTCGGCTGCACGCGGTCGTCTTGCCGCGGTACTTCTCGACGTGCGGCCGCGTGGTGTCGTCGGCCGAGTCGTACACGACGAGGATCTCGAAGGGCGTGGAGATTGCGTCAACCAGCCCGTCGAGGCACGCGACAATCGTGTCGCCCTCGTTATATACCGGTACGACGACCGAAACGCGGGGTGTCACACTCGCTCGCCGTGTCCCAACATGTTCCAGACGTCGACAATCGGGACGTCAGCCTCGAGGTCGGCGTATTCGGGGTGGGGTGTTGCGATCACGAGCAAGTCGGCGTCGGCGACGACATCTTCGAGCGGCCACAACTCGACATCGTCGACGTACGGGTCGGTGCACAACACGCGGGCGGCGCGGAAGCGCAACAGCCGCTTCAGCTTGAAGCTGAGGCTCGACCGGGTGTCGTCGGAACCGGCTTTGAACGACATGCCGAGAATGCCGACCGTCATCGACGAGAGGTCGTATTCACGCTCGAGGCGCGCCACGATGTACATCGGCAGGCCTTCGTTGATGGTCATGCTTGCGTGACCAAGCGTGAAGTTGTTGTTGTTGAAGGCTGCAAGTTGCATCGTGTCTTTCAACAGACACGGTCCCGCGGCGAGGCCGGGGCCGGGCATATCGGCAGCGCGGCGGGTAGTCGGCCTTCAACGCGGCGCGGTATGCCGCGCGAAGTCGAGGCCGAAGTCGTTGGCGATCATGAACATCTGGTTCGCGGCTGCGAACTTGATGTAGCGCCACGTGTTCGTAAACAGCTTGGCCAGCTCGGCCTCTTCGACCTCGAGGCGAATGAGTGACGGCGCGATGTGGCTGAACAACTGCTCGGCCCGCTTGGCCGAACGCTCGGTGCGGGCCGAAATCAGCTGCGGGAGTGAACGCAGCTCTTCGATCGCCTTGCCCTCGGCGATGCGCTCGGGACAGAACGACACGTCGATCGTGTGGCGGGCCGCGATCAGGAAGTTCTCGACCATGCGCGTGACACCGGGATACACGGTGCTGCGCAACACGAGGTGCTGGCCGTGCCGCAGGTGATCGAGCATGCCTTCGACGACGCTGAGCACGCATTCGAGATCAGGATTTAGGTGCTCGTCGACCGGCGTGCCGATGACGATGATCACGTGTTCGCATTCGCTGACCGAATGCGCGTCAGTCGTGACGTTCAGGCGTCCGCTCGCGAGCACGCGGTCGAGGAGCTCGTCGGCTCCCGCTTCGAGGAACGGCATCGATCCGGAACGCACTTGTTCGACGGCGCTTTCGGCGCGGTCGAACAGCGTTACCGAGAGTCCGGCGTCGGCGAGCACGAGCCCGAGTGGCAATCCCACTCGGCCGCAACCACCCACTATCGCTACGTCGCGCGAGAACGGCATTACGCACCCCGTTCGATCGGTGTGTTGGTGTGTCGTGACACAAAGGTGTGACACGCTGCCGCCCGGTCGTGAAGGTACGCGCGCGACGCCAGACTGGCAACGCAGTCAATTGCCGCGCGCGTATTCGTTTGGAATCCTCGCCGCGCAACGTGCGCAGCAATTTCGCGTTGATTCGTCAGAGTTTCCGGCCGAGCGACCGATTCGTGCCGGCCGGAAGGCGGGGTGCTCCGACCGGGCCGTTCAACCGTTGTTGCGAACGCGCGGAAGTAGTCCTCGGATGTCGCGTCCGATGAGCTTCAGCGCGACCGCGGTTGCAACGACGATCAACGCCAGCGCGACGATCACGAACGTCGTCGACGTTTCGTCTTTCGCATTGAGCGGTACAGGGTCGATCGCGTTGTTCGTCCCGTTCAGTCCCGCGATGCTGGCGTTTCCCGCCGGCAACGGATCCAACGGCAACTGGTAATAGGCCGTGTTTGGATCGATCGGCGGTGGCGTCGCAGTCGTGGGCGTTGTCGAGGTCTTCTTTGCCGTCGCCTTGGCGGCGTGCGTTGTGTGGTGCGCGGCGGCATGGTTGCCACTCGAAGCCCTTGCTGGCGGAGGCGTGCCCGTCGACGGGGGCGGCGGCGTACTCGCGGGCGGCGGCTTTGTCGTCGTGGGAGTTGTGGTCGGTGCGTTCGGCAGCGCGGCCGAGAACGTCAAACTCGTCGTCCACGCGGGTTGGGGCGTCGTGTTGGCCGGCGCGGGCGACGTCGGCGCGCTCACCGGGAGCGGGACTTGTTCGTTCACAACGTCGGCGGAGGCGCAGCCCTGTGCAGCCGGGATCGCCGGCGCACCGTCGACCGCGGTAACTGCGTGGGTTTGGGGCGAGTACGGCGAAGATCCGAAGGGCGCGGTCGACGCGTGCACGTCGAACGGGCCGACGGTGCAGGGCGGTCCGGGCTGGCCGTCCTGCTGCCAGGTCATCGAGAACTGGCCGCTCAGGATCCCTGACCCGTCCGTCGGATCGATCATCGCGACGACGTCGGACGACGGAACCAGCGTGACGGTGAACGAGTCCGACGGGTCCAATGACACGTCGACGGCCGTGAACTTGAGGCCCGACTGACTGAAACGAAACTGGTTGTGCGTGCCCTGCGTCACCGGTGCGGACGCCGTGGTCGGGAAGGACACCCCCGTATTGGAAGTCGTCAGTGCGAACGATCCGCTGACGGTGAGCGGCGGCGCGGCTGCGTGCGCGTCGCCGAATGCGATAGGTACGGCGAACGCCAAGACTGCGGCCAGCAGAACGGTCCGCGCGACGAGCCGCGTTATGTAAGTCGCGCTCTTGCGGTCACGATTGCGCATCGAGCAAGCCCCTCGTCGATCGACAAACGCGCGCATGCAGAAGATTCCGCAAATCCGTACCACATCGTTGTCGCGTATAACCGCGCGTTGCAACAGAGCTATCGTCTCGGCCTCCGGGCATCAAGTCGCGCTCGACGAAAACAGCATCATGACCAAAGGTCCACTTCCGACGTTTGTCATCATTGGCGCGCAAAAGACGCGCGACTCGATGGCTGCGCGTCAACCTCGGCAAACACCCGCAGATCTTTGCTGCGCCCGAAGAGCTGCATTTCTGGAATACGCGCACTTACGACGAATTGGGTCTCGATCCGTATCGGTCCCTGTTCACGGGCTGGGCCGGCGAACCGATCGTCGGCGAATCGACGCCCGGCTACATGATCTGGCGCCACAATCCGGACAGAGTTGCCGACCGCATGGGCAAAGCCATCCCCGATCTCCGGCTCATCGCGATCCTGCGTAACCCGATCGACCGCGCCAACTCGGCGATGTTGCACCAAGTGCACCGCGGTCGCATTGCGCCCGGGTACCGGCTCGTCGACATCGTGCGGGCGCGCGAGCCGGCAGAACGCGACTGGTTCTGCCTCGTCTCGGGTGGCTGGTATGCCGCGAGTCTCGAGCCGTACCTCGACCGCTTCGGCGACCAGTTGACCGTGTTGCTGCACGACGACGTCAAACGTGATCCGGTCGGGTCGTACGACGCCGCGCTGCGACATGTCGGCGCGTCGGCGGACTTCAGGCCGCCTGACCTGACAGAGGTCGTGTTCAGCAATGCCACGAAAGACGTGCGACCCGAGTACGAGCTGACCGCCGCCGACCGCGTCGCGTTGTGGGACTGCTTCAGTGCCGACGTCGCGCGCTTGGAAACCATGTTCGGTCTCGACCTGTCGCGGTGGGCTCCCGAGGGCGCGGGCGCGTAGCTACAACGGGTTCGGATGCAGGTCGTGTTGTTGCAAGCGCGCGACGAACTCCGACGCACGATGGTCGAACGTGTGGTGCTCCAAGACGATGGCGCGCCCGCGGGCGGCTCGATCGTGCGCGCGGTCCCGGTCGTGCAAAATGGTCTCGACCGCGGGGCGAATCTCCGCGTCGCGATAGGTGAGCACGGCGCCGTCGAACAGTTCCTCGATCTCCGGGAGGTCGTCCGACACGACTGGCGTTGCACACGCGAGCGTGTCGAACAACCGATTCGAAACGAAGCCGTGCCGGCGCATGTCGTCCCAGTGGTCGTTCAGTAACACGCCAATCGACGAATAGACGGTCGCAAGATCCTCGTTGGCGACGTACTGCGCGACGACGAGCTTCGGATCGACGAACTGTTCCCAACCGCTGCCGTAGATCGCAGGTTTGAGCCCCGCCGCGATGGCCTCGCGTACCGTGCCGCGGTAGACGTCGCGACTCTTGGCAACGACCGCGATGTCGTGCGCGTCGACGTGGGTCGGCCGGACGCCGGGAAAAACGAGTCGCGTCGGTGGCTTGCAGCAGCACCTCGACCGGTGTGCGCGTGCGCGTGCCGAAGCTCCGCCGCGAATCGCTCCGACGCAACGAACACGAGGTCGGCCTCGTCGCATTCGGCCGGGTCGATCTCATCGGGATGACTGATGATCCAGAGCACGTGACGGGTCCCGGGTGTCGGTGCGATTGGTCGTAAGCCTCGCACGACGCAGTGCACGTCGGCCGCGCCCACCGCGGGAAAGTTCGCGCTCGTCGAACGTCTGAATATTCGTGCGATGACCGTGGCGTTCGAGGGCGCCCGCAAATCCGTGCGCGAAGTGGAAGTCGCCCCATCGCGGCCGAAACTTTCGGCGAAGGCGCCGCAATCGTGATCGCGACGCGGAGTGTTCCCGGGTCCAACGCCTCGTTCTGGTGTCGTTTCTCCGTGACAGTCGCCGAGAAACGACGCCAAAACAGGGGGGTTCGGCTCACAGGGCCTCGACGTCTCCGAGCGAAAGGGCGAGGTCGTCGAGGCGGGGCGCGGTCTTCTCGGCGAGCAGGCGCAACGTCAGGATCGGGCCCTGTCGGGGAAGCGGCACCGCGCGATCCCGAAAAGGGGTGCCGCGTGCCACGATCGCATAGTCGGCGCCGCTCGCGCGCACAACTGATCGCAGAATCTTGCCGACATGCATCGCGTTCTCTACCGAGAACCAGCTCGCAGACGGTCGCCTCGGTCGCGCTCCCACGTCGACGAACGCGAAACACGACGAATCCATCGTCGAGCGGAAGTACTCGATAATGAAATCGCGCGGTAGGAGTACCGCCATTGCAAGAAGGCGGTCGTGCGTTCGGTATGGAGGCGGGGAAGGCGCGGTTGCCGCGCGAGCGTGTCCGCGAACGACGGATCGCGGAGCGCGTCAGTCACCGGAATGCCGATGTCCACCGGAACCGACCATCGAT